>NZ_AJXW01000047.1 GCF_000264375.1 Rhodanobacter thiooxydans LCS2 | reverse complement strand
CCGCAGCCGCAGCCGCAGCCGTCGGGGCTGCCGCGGTGGCGGCGGCGGCCGGCTGGGCGTCCTGTGCGAGCAATGCAGTGCTGGTCAGCGCAAACACCAGGGCTACGGCGGACCCGAGGACAGCGGGCCGAAAACCAGCGGACCGAAAACTCATACACTTGACTCCCGAGAGACTTGCGAACACTGCCAGGGATGATGGCCACGCGGCCTGTGACAGGCAGAAACCGCAGAATTATCCCCGTGCCACCATAGCTTGGTCAAACCACCCCATGTCCAATCCCCTGCAAGGCGCGCAGTTCGTGCTCGCCGCCCATCGCGTCAGCCAGCTTCCCGCCGACCGCGGTGCCGAGGTGGCGTTCGCCGGGCGCTCGAATGCCGGCAAGTCCAGCGCGCTGAATGCATTGACCGGGCACAAGGGCCTGGCGCGCACATCGAAGACGCCGGGGCGCACCCAGCAAATGGTGTCGTTCTCGCTGCCGCCGTACAAGGACGTACCAGTGTCGCGGGCGCAGGATGCGCAGGAGCGACTACCGCTGGCGCAGGCCGAGGGCGAGCCGTCGCTGGAGGTGCGCCTGGTCGACCTGCCCGGCTACGGCTACGCCAAGGTGCCGCAGGAGCTGCGCGAGCACTGGCGGCAGGAGATCGACCGCTATCTGCACCAGCGGCGCAGCCTGCGCGGCGTGGTGCTGATCGCCGACATCCGCCATCCGCTGAAGGAGTTCGACCGGATGATGCTGGACTTCTGCTTCGCCACTGGCCTGCCCTGCCACCTGCTGCTGACCAAGGCCGACAAGCTCTCGCGCAACCAGGCCGCGCAGGCGCTGGCGGCGATGCGCAAGAGCTTTCCCGACGGCCTGCACGCCACCGCGCAAGTGTTCTCCTCCACCGCCGGGACCGGTGTGGACGAGGCGCGCGCCGCGGTGGTGGCGCTGTTGCGGCAGCCGCGCGAAGGCGTGCACCAGGACCGCTAACGCTGACGCGTGGGAGACCGCCCGCAGGCGACGCTCTGCTTTTGCGAATCCCGAATCCCGAATCCCGAATCCCGGCTCCAAGAGCATCGCCCGCGAGCGGGCTCCTACGCTCGGTCGCGAAGGGTGGTCAGCGGCATGTGGTCTCCATGAACACCGCGCACAGTGCTTCCATGCCGGTGCGGTCGTCCTCGTCGAAGCGGTCGGTGACCGGGCTGTCCACGTCCCACACGCCGAGCAGGCTGCCGTCGGCCTTCACCAGCGGCACCACGATCTCCGACTGCGAGGCGGCGTCGCAGGCGATGTGCCCCTCGAACGCGTTGACGTCGCGCACCAGCTGGGTCTGCCGCGTCTGCGCCGCGGTGCCGCAGACGCCGCGGCCCAGCGCGATGCGGATGCACGCCGGCTTGCCCTGGAACGGGCCGACCACCAGCTCGCTGCCGTCGTACAGGTAGAAACCGGCCCAGTTCAGCTGCGGCAGGCTGTGGTAAACCAGCGCGCCGAAGTTCGCCGCGTTCGCGATCAGGTCGCGCTCGCCGGCGAGGATGCCGCGCGCCTGCCGCACCAGGTCGTCGTAGTGCTCGCGCTTGCTGGCGTAGCTGTGGGTTTTCAGATCGAACATGCGGCGTGGCCTGCAGCAAAACCCGTATTATGCGCCGGCCACCAGCATGGAGATGCATGATGAGTCTGACCGGGCAGGGCGAGGGAATCGAGGCGGGGCGGCTGGACATGTTCATGGATGGCGCGTTTGCGTTCATCCTCACCCTGCTGCTGATCGGCGGCGAGTCGATTCCCGACAGCACCGACAAGCGGCTGCTGGCACTGGGCGGCATCCCGGCGTTCGCCGTGTGCTTTTTCCAGATCGCGTTCTTCTGGCACGGCCACGTGCGCTGGCGCAAGCGCTGCCACCGCGCCGATGCCACCGGCCGCTGGCTTTCGCTGCTGCTGGTGTTCTTCGCGATGATCTTCGTCTACCCGCTGCACATGGTGTTCTCCGGAGTGTTCAGCTGGCTGAGCGGCGACCGCCTGCCCAGCGGCTTCCACCTGGTTGGCGGCGCGCCGGACATGCGCACGCTGTTCGTCTGCTACGGGTTGGCGTACGCGTGCATGGCCGGCACGCTGGCGCTGCTGTTCCTGATCGGTCCGATGACGAATCGTTTCAACCGGTGCTACGCGCAGCCATGACGGCTGCGGTGTTCATCGCCGGCACCGACACCGGCATCGGCAAGACCCACGCGGCCTGCACCCTGCTGCATGCGTTGCGCGCGGCGGGCCGCGACGCCTGCGGCATGAAGCCGGTGGCCAGCGGCTGTGCGGAAACGCCCGACGGTCTGCGCAACGACGACGCGCTGGCGCTGCTGGCGGCTGGTGGCGCAGAGCTGCCGTATGCGCTGGTCAACCCGGCGGCGCTGCGCGAGCCGCTGTCGCCGCACCTGGCGGCGGCGCACGACGGTGTGACGATTACCCTGGCGCCGCTGCGCGAGGCCTTCGAGCGGCTGCAGGCGGCGCATGGCACGGTGGTGGTCGAGGGCGTCGGCGGCTGGCTGGTGCCGCTGGCGCCGGGGCTGTTCGCCTCGGACATCGCCAGACAGTGGCAGCTGCCGGTGATCCTGGTGGTCGGTCTGCGGCTGGGCTGTCTCAACCACGCCCAGCTCAGCGCGCGCGCGATCGTGGCCGACGGCTGCCGCCTGCTGGGCTGGATCGGCAATTGCGTCGACCCGGCGATGGAAGCGCCGGAGGAGAACCTGGCCACGCTGTGCCGGTTGTTGCCGGCGCCATGCCTGGGCGTGCTGCCGCACGGCCTGGCGCCGGCGCTGGCCGCCGGCCATCTGCGCGCGGCGGTGACGGCGTTGGACTGAACTTCACGCGCGGCGTGCTGCGATAGGCGCCTGCCCGCACTTCAGGAGTCGTCATGGCCCGCAACCACTACTACCTCTCGATTGCCGATCTCGGCCACGCGCGCGGCGACGATCCGCGCTTCGCCTACGACGGCGCCGGCCCGAATGATTTTGCCGCAGCGCTGCAGCAGGCCTTGCGCGACGACACCCTGTTCCAGCGCTGGCGCGCGGCGCAGCCCGACCCGGATGCGGTCGACGCCAGCCTCGGCGCGACCGACCCGGCGGCGCAGGTGCAGGCGAAGGTCGCCGACCTGCGCACCGACGTGGACCTGCTCACCGATCTGCCGATGAGCGTGGTGCGCCACCGGCTGTACCTGCTGATCGGCGCAGCGTGGCAGCTGCGCGACCTGCGCGCGGCCTGAGTGGCGCGCGGACGCCGACGCGGGATCCTGCGGTTTGGAAACTCGCCGCGCTGTCGCTACAGTCGGCGGTCACGACTTGCCCTGCCCGCCGACGGGCACATCTCAACCTGGGAGACCGCATGCTTCGCCTGCGCATGATCATGATCGCCACCACCATGGCCCTCGCCGCCTGCTCGCAACAGCCGCACGAGGCCGCCAACCCACCCGCGCCGGCCACCTCGGCCGCCGCCAGCAGCACCGCCACCGCCATGACCAGCAACCCGTTCTACAGCGCCAGCACGCTGCCGTTCCAGGCACCGCCGTTCGACAAGATCCACGACGCCGACTACCAGCCGGCGATCAAGGAAGGCATGCGCCAGCAGCTGGCCGAGATCGAGAAGATCGCCAACGACCCGGCCGCACCGACGTTCGAGAACACCTACGTGGCGATGGAGAAATCCGGCGCGATGCTGCACCGGGTGATGGCGGCGTTCAGCGCGGTCACCGGCGCCAACACCAACGACACGCTGCAGAAGGTGCAGGAAGAGGAGGCGCCGAAGCTGGCCGCACACGAGGACGCGATCCACCTCAACGGCAAGCTGTTCCAGCGCGTGCAGGTGGTCTACGACCAGCGCGACACGCTCAAGCTCGATCCGGAATCCGCCCGTCTGGTCGAGGTGGTCTACAAGAACTTCGTGCATGCCGGCGCGAAGCTCTCCGACGCCGACAAGACGAAGCTGAAGGAGCTCAACAAGGAAGCGTCCACGCTGAGCACCGCGTTCACCAACAAGCTGCTGGCCGCCACCAGGGACGCCGCGCCGGTGCTCGCGGACAAGGCGAAGCTGGCCGGCCTCTCCGACGCCGAGCTGGCTGCCGCCGCCCAGGCTGGCAAGGATCGCAAGCAGGAAGGCAAATACGTGCTGAGCCTGCAGAACACCACCCAGCAGCCCGAGTTGCGGGATCTTGCCGACCGCGCCACCCGCCAGGCGCTGTTCGAGGCCTCGTGGAACCGTGCCGAGCAGGGCGACGCCAACGACACCCGCAAGACCATCGAGCGGCTGGCGCAGATCCGCGCCGAACAGGCCAAGCTGCTCGGCTTCCCGAACTACGCGGCGTGGAAGCTGGACGACCAGATGGCGAAGACGCCGGAAACGGCGTTGAAGTTCATGCACGACCTGGTGCCCGCGGTCACCGCGCGCGCGAAGGCCGAGGCGGCTGACATCCAGGCGGTGATCGACCAGCAGCACGGCGGCTTCAAGCTCGCCCCGTGGGACTGGAACTTCTACGCCGAACAGGTGCGCAAGGCGAAGTTCGACCTCGACGAGAACCAGATCAAGCCGTACTTCGAACTCGACAACGTGCTGCAGAACGGCGTGTTCTACGCCGCCAACCAGCTGTACGGGCTGACCTTCAAGGAGCGCCACGACATCCCGGTGTACCAGCCGGACATGCGCGTGTTCGAGGTGTTCGACCAGGACGGCAAGTCGCTGGCGCTGTTCTACACCGACTACTTCAAGCGCGACAACAAGAACGGCGGCGCCTGGATGGACAACCTGGTCACGCAGTCGAAGCTGCTCGGCAGCGAGCCGGTGATCTTCAACGTGTGCAACTTCAGCAAGCCGGCCGCGGGTCAGCCGGCGCTGCTCTCGTTCGACGACGTGATCACTCTGTTCCACGAGTTCGGCCATGCGTTGCACGGCATCTTCGCCGACGAGCAGTACCCGACCCTGTCCGGCACCAATACGGCGCGCGACTTCGTCGAGTTCCCCTCGCAGTTCAACGAGCATTGGGCCACCGACCCGAAGATATTCGCGAACTACGCCAAGCACTACCAGACCGGCGCGCCGATGCCGCCGGCGCTGGTCGACAAGATGAAGAAGGCCGGCAAGTTCAACAAGGGCTACGACATGACCGAGCTGGTCGCCGCCGCGCTGCTCGACATGAACTGGCACACCCTCGGCGCCGATGCGCCGCTGCAGGATGCCGACCAGTTCGAGGCCGCCGCGCTGAAGAAGGACGGCGTGGATCTTTCCTACGTGCCGCCGCGCTACCGCTCCAGCTACTTCCAGCACATCTGGGGCAACGGCTACGCCGCCGGCTACTACGCCTACCTGTGGACGCAGATGCTCGCCGACGACGCCTTCATCGGCTTCAAGGAACACGGCGGCCTGAGCCGCGAGAACGGCGACCGCTTCCGCGCGATGGTGCTCTCGCGCGGCAACACGGAGGAACTGGCGAAGATGTACAAGGACTGGCGCGGCCACGATCCCGAGATCGAGCCGATGCTGGAAAACCGCGGCTTGAAGGACGCACCGAAGCCGAAGAAGTAAGCACACTCCATGCACTTGAGATGCAAAGGCCCGCCGTTCGGCGGGCCTTTGCATTGTGCGGCCTTGGCGCGCCGGTGAATGCGGATCCCGCGCGGCAGGGCCGGTGGTTGCGCCACCCCGATGTGCACGGGTACAACCATCTGCGTCATTTGCCTCGGGGATGGGTATGCGCCATGCCGCATGCTGGTGGGCACGGATCGTTTTCGCTGTTCTGGGAGCAGGATGGTTCGTTGCGCCTCTCCTGGCTGACAGTTGGATGCCGGCGACGACGAAGGTTTATTTCTCAGCCGACCGTACCTGGCGGCTCACCGTGACGCCACGGGCCGTCTCTGGGGCGTTGGCCTACTTCGAGGACAAGGCCGCTGGTCGCGAGGATGCTGGCGCATTGCCGGGCAACCTGCAGAAGCGGGCACAGGGATTCATGGAGCATCTGGAGCATGGCCATTGGCGTGTGGTCTGGAATGAGCCGCTGCTCAACGAGGTGAGTCCCGTCGAGGCAATCATTTCACCCTCCGGCTTCGTGGTGACGTTCGACAATTGGCACGGCGCCGGTTACGGCGATGACGTGGTAGTGATTTACGACGGTCACGGCAAGCCCGTGCGTGCGATGGGATTGAAGGATTTCCTGCCGAAGGAGTACATCGAAGCATTGCCGCACAGCGTCAGTTCAATCTGGTGGGGAGAAGGCCATCATTTCTCGGCTGACGGCAGGCAACTGGTTTTGCGCGTTGTGGTGCCGGCCGAGAGCACGGTGGAAGCGATGGACGATGCGAAGGCGGAGCACGTCGAGCTGGCCTTCGAACTGATGGATGGAAAGGGATCGGTTCCTGATGAGCCGGCTTGGTCCGGGGCCATGACGAAGGCAGCTCGCGTGGATGCATTGCTGCGTGCAAGATGGGCGAAGGAGGAAGCGATCTTTGTCGCGCCGCTGCAGAGTCCGCATGGCAGTGAGTATGTCGATTGGGTGCACTACCTCACGGAAGCGTTCTTCCGGGTTGATGCTGATTGGCAGGATGGCTTCCCGGCAACGGTCGTTCTGCGATTGCCGACAGCCGGGGATTACGAGGCGTCGGTAGATCATCTGTTCAATGCGCTTCGAGGCGAGTTGAACAGGGACGGCGCACTGATGATCGCCTCACCCTCGCAGGACAACCTCGTGCGTGTTTTGGCCCGGCTTGCGAAAAAAGTGCCGCGTGAATGGTTGAAAGACGCTCGTGTCTATGTGGCGGTCGATGCCGCCCATACGGATGCAGCAAAAAGCGCACTGGCTCGGACGGGAGCAAAGTACATCCAGTTGAATCCGGATGTTCCCATTCCTCAGCGGAAGGCACGCCTCAAGGCCTTCCAGGCGAGCAAAGGCAACCCGTGAGCTGTAACAACCGATATTCCGGACAACGATGGGTATCCGGCGGTGAGGGCGGGCACGCGAACTCGCGGGACATCAGGTCTCATGCCTGAGCTGGCGTTAGGTATGACGGGTCATAGCGTCGATCTTCAGCTTCTCGCGACAGTCCATCAGCTGCACCAGCCGCTTGGCATTGGCCTGCGGCGGGACGTGACCTCCGCCGCCCGCACGGCCGCCGGCCGCGTGGAATAATCGAAGCTCCCCGACCGGAGCCGCCAGCGCTTGGACAGCCATCATTTCCTGCAGACCGCGGTGGTGTTCCTGCTGGCCGCGGTGATCGCGGTGCCACTGACCAAGCGCTTCCGGCTGGGTGCGGTGCTCGGCTACCTGATCGCCGGCGTGGCGATCGGGCCGCAGCTGCTGGGGCTGGTCAGCGACACCGAGGGGGTGGCGACGATCTCCGAGTTCGGCGTCGAGCTGATGCTGTTCGTGATCGGCCTGGAACTGTCGCCGCAGCGCCTGTGGGTGATGCGCCGCTCGGTGTTCGGCACCGGCCTGCTGCAGGTGCTCTCGACCAGTGTGGCGATCGCGGCGGCCGGGTATTTCCTGTTCGGCCTCACCGGCAAGGGCGCGGCGATCGTGGGCGGCAGCCTGGCACTGTCGTCCACCGCGTTCGGCCTGCAGATCCTGGCCGAGCGCAAGGAGGCCGGTTCCGCCTACGGCCGGCAGGTGTTTTCGATCCTGCTGTTCCAGGACCTGGCAGCGATCCCGCTGATCGCCGCGGTGCCGCTGCTGGCGTCCTCCACCGCGCAGGATTTCAACCTGCTCGCGGTGCTGCGCACGGTGGGCGTGATCGTGGCGGTGATCGTCGGCGGCCGCTACCTGCTGCGCCCGGTGTTCCGCTTCGTGGCCAAGGCGGATTCGGTGGAGGTGTTCACCGCCACCGCGCTGCTGGTGGTGCTGGGCGTGGCGCTGCTGATGGAGATGGCCGGCGTTTCGGCCACCCTGGGCGCGTTTCTGGCCGGCATGCTGCTGGCCGATTCGGAGTACCGGCACGAGCTGGAATCGAACATCGAACCGTTCAAGGGCCTGCTGCTGGGGCTGTTCTTCATCAGCGTCGGCATGTCGATGGACCTGTCGCTGCTGCTGCACCGCCCCGGGCTGATGTTCGGCCTGGTCGGCGCGCTGCTGCTATTGAAGAGCGTGCTGCTGTGGCCGCTGGGGCGGCTGCTGGGCGGGCTCAACCGTTCCGATACCTTGCGCCTGGTGGTGCTGCTGGCCTGCGGCGGCGAGTTCGCGTTCGTGGTGCTGCGCCAGGCGGCCGAACAGCGGCTGATCGGCGTGGTCCAGCGCGACGCGCTGGTGCTGGCGATCACCTTGTCGATGGCGCTGACCCCGTTGCTGGTGGTGCTGGCGGCGAAGGTGCTGGAAGTGCGGCCGAACAAGCCGTCGCGTGAGTTCGACGCGATCGATGCCGGCACGCCGCGCGTGATCATCGCCGGCTTCGGCCGTGTCGGCCAGATCATCGCCCGCGTGCTGCGCGCGCAGAATATCCCGTTCGTGGCACTGGAGCATTCGGCCGACCAGGTGGACGAGTCACGCCGCTTCGGCAGCGTCAACCTGTTCTTCGGCGACCCGGCGCGGCCGGAGCTGCTCCGCGCGGCGCGGGCCGACCGGGCCGAGGTGTTCGTGTTGGCCACCGACGACCCGGAGGCGAACCTGCGCACCGCACGACTGGTGCGGCGGCAGTATCCGCACCTGAAGATCATCGCTCGCGCGCGCAACCGCCAGCATGTGTTCCGGCTGATGGACATGGGCGTCGAGGAGCCGGTGCGCGAGACCTTCCACTCCAGCCTCAAGATGACCCGCAAGACGCTGGAGGCGCTGGGCCTGCCGCACGAACTGGCGATCGACCGGGTCGAGCGCTTCCGCCGCTACGACGAGGAGCTGCTGAAGAAGCAGGCGCTGGTCTACGACGACGAGACCAAGCTGATCCAGAGCACGCGCGAGGCCATGCTCGACCTGCAGCAGCTGTTCGAGGCGGATGCCGAGCGCAGCGCGGAACGCGAGCGCCAGCGCGACGCGGATACGCCGCTGGCCGGCGAGGAAGGGGAGTAGCGGCGGCGGTTCAGTCCGAGGGCTGCGCCGGCTGGCGCAGGGTTTGCCGCACGCTGGGGATCGCGCTGCTGCGCGCAGCCAGCTCGTGGGCGATGTCGACATAGCCCAGCTGCCGCGCCACGTCGGCCGCGGTGCGCCCGAACGCATCGGCCGCGTTGCGGTCGGCGCCGCGCGACAGCAGCACGCGCGCCGGCGGCAGCAGCGCATGCATGGCGCAGGCGTGCAACGCAGTGACCCCGCGCTGGTCGGCGGGTTCGACCTTGGCGCCGGCCTCCAGCAGCAGCGGCACCAGCGCGCCCAGGTGGGTGGCATCGCAGGCGCTGCCCGGGCGCAGCTGCGCGCCGAGCAGCAGCAGCAGCGGCGTCTTGCCCTCGTGGTCGGCGTGGTTGATATCGGCCCCGTGCTTGAGCAGGCGGTCGAACAGGCGCCGTGCGCGCAGGCTGTCGTTGTGCTCGAAACCGAACTGCGCCGCCGCATGCAGTGCGCTGCGGCCGGCGTCGTCGACCGCGTTGACCGCAGCGCCGGCGTCCAGCAACTGCTCGACGATCTCCGGGTAGCCCATCGCGGCCGCCACCATCAGCGCGGTGGCCTGGTTCGGCAGCCGCTGGTCGACGGCAACCTGGTGCTGCAGCAGCAGGGCGACCAGCGCCTCGCGGCGCGCGGCCACCGCGGCGGCCAGCGGGGTGACGCCGCTGCCCGCGGGCAGTGTGGGGTCCGCGCCGGCGCCGAGCAGGCAGGCGGCGATGTCGCGGTGGCCGGCGCCGCAGGCGTGCAGCAGCGCGGTGGCGCCCTGCTCGTCGCGGGTGTCCACGGCGAAGCCCAGTTCCAGCAGGCGCTGCACGCTGGCCAGCGCGCCGGCCTTGGCGGCGGTGGGCAGGTCGTCGGCGCGCAGCGCGCGGTTCGGTCGCGGCCAGTCGCGCCAGTCCAGCCAGCGCTCTACCGCCGGGTGCTCCAGCGCCAGGCCCAGCGGGGTCTCGCCGTTCGCGTCGGTGGCCTCGGGGTTGGCGCCGTGGGCGATCAGCGCGCGCACCAGCGGCAACGCCTGCGCACCGTGCTCCAGCGCGGCGAACAGCGGCGTGCGGCCGTCGCGGTCGCGCGTGTTCGGGTCGCCGCCGCGCGCCAGCAGGGCCTGCAGCAGCGGCAACTGCGCGTTGGCCGCGGCCAGCTGCAGCGGCGTGCGTTCGCGGGCGTCGGCGCCGAACGGATCGGCGCCGCGTTCGAGCAGATTCAACGGCAGCGCGGCGCCCTCGGCAGCCCCGTTCAAATATGCCAGCGCCTGCGACAACAGGCCGGCACCGGCCGGGCTGGCGCCGGCCTGCAGCAGGTCGTCCAGCGCCTCGGTGGCGTCGGGCAGCTGCGGCAGCAGGGCGTCGAACAGGCGCTGGCCCAGCGGCGGCAGATGCGGTGCGTCGGCGGTTTCGGCGTCGTCGATGCGCGGCGCTTCCAGCCGGGCCTCGGCATCGAGGCCGTGGTCGAGCAGCCAGCGGCGCGCCGCGTCGTGGCCCGGCCCGGCCAGTTCCAGGTACAGCCGGGCCAGCTCTGCCTGCGGCCAGTCGCGCACGCGCTCGGCGAAGCCGGAGACGATCGCCCAGTGGCCGAAGCGCAGCGCGTCCAGCAGATGGGCGGGGGTGTCGTTGCCTTCGGCCAGCACGTCATGGCTGAGGCTGGCCGGCAGCGGCGTGTCGGGGTCGAGCAGGGCGACCAGGTCCCAGCGCCCGGCACCGGCGGCGTGATCGAGCGCGCTGCGGCCGTCGCCACCGGCGGCCTTCGGATCGGCGCCCAGCGCCAGCAAGGCGCGCACGGTGTCGGCGTGCGCGCGTGGCGACTGGCAGGCCAGGGTCAGCGCGTCGCGGCCGTGGCTGTCGCGCAGGCCGGCATCCGCCTGCGCCTCGGCCAGCAGCTGCATGATGCCGCCGGCGCCGGCACGCGCCGCTTCCATCAGCGCGCTGCTGCCGTGGCGATCGACCAGGTTGACGTCGGCGCCGGCGGCGCACAGCGCGCGGGCGATCTGTTCATGGCCTTCGGCAGCGGCGGCGAGCAGGGCATGCCGGTGCCGTGCGTCGACCGCGTTGACCGCGGCGCGCTGCTTGAGCAGCAGCTTCACCCCTTCGACGTCGTCGTCGGCGATGCTGGCGGCGGCGACCAGCGCCGGTTCGCCCTCGGCCGGGGCCGGCTTGGCCCCGCGTTCCAGCAGGAATTTCACCAGTGGCCAGTTGGCGGCGCGGCAGGCGGTGGCCAGTGGGCTGACGCCGGCCTTGTTCAAGGCGTTGATCGGCGCGGCCGCGTCCAGCAGCATCGCCGCCACGCCGGCGTCCCCGCTGAGCACGGCGCCGTGCAGCGGCGTGTTGCCCTCGGCGTCGGTGACCAGCGGGCTGGCGCCGTTGGCAAGCAGGGTCAGCACCGCCTCGGCGCGGCCGTGCCAGCTGTCGCGGGTGGCGGCCAGCAGCGCGGTGATGCCGCCGCTGGCGCGGTTGACGTCGGCACCCTTGGCGATCAGCGCGCGCAGCAGGCGGGTGTCGGGCAGCAGGGCGGCCAGCATCAGCACCGGGCGCTGGTCGCGGTCGTCGCCGGGGGGCGCGGTGTCGGGGGCGGCGCCGGCTTCGACCAGCGCCAGCGCGCGCTCGATGTCGCCGTCGCGGGTGGCGGCCAGCAACGCGGCGGCCTGCTCCGGCGTGCCGGCGGTGCGTTCCTGTTCGCTCAGCACCGGGCGCGGCGCGCTGGCGGCGCGCGGGTCGTGGTCGCCGCGGCGGCGCGGCTGCTGGCGTTCGCACAAGAGTGCGCGCAGCGTGCGATTGGCGATCACCAGGCAGCCCAGTGGCAGCAGCACGGCGCCATAGATCGCCAGCGCGGCGACGCGAGGCTCCGGCGGCAGCACGCCGTACAGGCCGGTCAGCGCGATCGCGCCGAAGGCCAGCACCAGCAGCGCGAACGCGGCCGGCAGGAAGTGGCTGAAGAAGCGCTCCTCGCGCGACAGGTGGCGGCCGAACGCGATGCTGCGCAAGGTGGCGGTGAAGATCCACGAGCCGTCGCGCTGGCTCGGATAGGCGTCGTCCCACACGAACACCAGACCGAACGCCGGCCACAGCCGCCACAGCGCGACCAGCGCCAGCACCAGCGCCGCGGCCAGCACCAGCGCCGCGCTGAGGCTGGGTTCATGGGTCAGCTGCAGCATCGGCCACGCGACCAGCACGAACACCAGCACGGTGTAACCGGTGAACATCACCAGGTGCGCGGCACCACGGCGCAATACGGTGCGGCCGAAGCGCGGCTCGGGGTCGAAGCCGATCGCGTGGCAGGTCGCCGCCATGGTCAGCGCATTGGCCAGCAACAGTGGAACCAGGGTCAGCGGGTGCGTGACCAGGCCGGCGACGGCGACCGCGAACCATCCGGGAACGAACCAGGCCAGGGCGTGCAGGAGGGGTGGGCGGCGGCGCGATTTGGGCTGGGTCATGGGGACAGTATAGAAATCGTTGGCGGTGCAGGCGGTAACCAGGCGTTAACGCGAGCCGATGATGCGCGATTCATTCGTCCCGATCATCCCGCGGCGCGTGGGTATAGGCGGGGTGGTTTGCGGCGGCCAGGGTTTCCTGCGGCGGCAGCTGCAGGTGCCAGCCTTGCGTGCGCAGGTGCTCGAGCACCTGCGCGGTGTCCTCGACCGGCAGCTTGCGGGCCTCCTCCAGCTGTACCTCCATCACGAAACGCAGCTCCCCCAGCAGCAGCGCCAGTGGCTCGGGCAGCGTGTCGAACGCGTCGCGCTGCGCCAGCCACAGATAGCTGTCGGCTTTGCGCAGGCTGGCGTAGACGAAACATTGCATGGCGGCACCGTGTGGATGGGCGGGCGGACGCAGGGTGGCGAGAGTAGCAGCGCCAGATACGGGGCCCTCCGGCCCCTAGTTTGCCTGTCCGATTGAAATGGACTCGTTAGTTATTTGTTGCGACCGCACTTGCAACGCCTTGTCCAACAGGGCAAAGTCCTGCGAAGGAAGTTCAAACGCACGTATGAAATTGTCCTTCCGGCCGATCCTATCGTCACTACCCGAGCTGTTCCAACACTATGCAGGAGCTAGCGATGCACACGTCTTTCCGTTCCCTCACGGGCGCCGCCCGTCCACTGGCGCTTGCCGCGCTGAGCATCGCGGTCGTGGGCGCCCTGGTCGCACCCGCGAGCGCGGATGCCAGTGCGTTCCAGCTCAAGGAAAACAGCGCCAAGGGCCTGGGCCGCGCCTTTGCGGGTTCCGCTACCGCTGGCGGCGACGCCTCGGTGGTGGTCAACAACCCGGCCGCAATGTCCGAGCTGAAGGGTACCTACCTGCAGGCCGACGTCACCGCCATCAATTTCAGCGCCAAGTTCAACGGCAGCGCGCATGACGTGCTGGGTCGCCCGATCAGCGGCGGCAACGGCGGCGACGGCGGCACCACCTTGCCGGTGCCGGCGCTGTTCTTCGCCACCCAGGTCAGCGACCGCGTGCACGTGGGCGCAGGCTTCTCGGTGCCGTTCGGTTTCCAGACCGAATACGACAAGGACTGGGTCGGCCGCTATCACGGCATCAAGTCCAAGTTCCAGTCGCTCGATGCCACGCTGTCGGCGTCGTTCGACGTCACCGACAACTTCAGCCTGGGCGCCAGCTTCATCGCGCAGAAGACCAGTGCCGAGCTGACCAGCGCGATCAACTTCAACGCCGTGGGCCTGGGCATCCAGAAGGGCATCGGCGACAAGACGGCGGCGGGCGTGGCCGAGATCCAGGCGGCCATGGCCGCCGGCCAGCTCTCGGGGACGCAGGGCACCGCGATGATCCAGTCGACCGTGCAGCAGGGCCAGGCCGCCGCCGCCGGCGTGGCCGCGGTGACGCCCCCGGGTTCGGACGGCTATGCCCGCGTCAAGGGCGACGACTGGGGCTACGGCTGGCAGCTGGGCGGCTACTGGAAGCTGACCCCGAACGACAAGCTGGCGCTGAACTACCGCTCCAAGATCAGCCACGTCCTGACAGGCACCGGCAACTTTACCACCACGCCGGGCTACGACCTGCTGCTCGCCAACCCGACGCTGGCCAGCTCGATCCCGCCGTTCTCCCACACTACCGGCTCCGCCGACTTCACCACCCCCGCGGTGGCCAGCGCGAGCTACTGGCACCAGGCCGAAAAGTTCGGCTTCGGCGCCGACGTGTCCTGGACCAAGTGGGACGTGTTCAAGAACCTGACGGTGAACTACGGCAACGCGCAGCCTTCGACCAGCGAGAAGTACAACTGGCGCAACACCATCTACGCCTCGATCGGCGGCGACTACTACCTCAACGACAAACTGACCTTGCGCGGCGGCATCGCGGTCGACAGCAGTCCGACCTACGTCGGCACTCGCGGTGCGCGCGTGCCCGACTCGACCCGCAAGATGGCCTCTGTCGGCCTCGGCTACAGGGCCAACGAGCGCCTCGAGCTGAACGTCTCCTACGCGCACATCTTCGTCAACAACGCGCATGTCGACAACGTCAGCAGCACCGGCGACAGGCTGACCGGCAACTTCGACGACTACGGCAACCTGCTGAGCTTCTCGGCGATGTACAAGTTCTGACGCCGATCGCGCTGGCCGTGCCATCAAACCTCCCCGCTCCGGCGGGGAGGTTTTTTTGTGTGCGCGGAGGAGGTCAGCCGCGGCGCAGCAGCAGCGCGAGCATGCGCCGGAAGCGCGCGCCGTAAGGCGGGTTGAGCAGGCCGGCGCCGTTCCAGCGCGCCTGGCGGAATACCGGCTTGAAGTGCGAGAACGTGCGGAAGCCGGCCTCGCCGTGATAGCCGCCCATGCCGGAGGCGCCGACACCGCCGAACGGCAGCTCATGCTGGGCGATTTGAAACAGCGTGTCGTTGACGCCGACACCGCCGGCGTGGGTGCGTGCAAGCACCAGATCGATGCGGGCCTGATCGTGCTCGAACAGGTACAGCGCCAGCGGATGCGGACGGGCGGCGATGTAGGTGATGGCGTCGTCCAGCGAGTCGTACGGCAGCAGCGGCAACAGCGGGCCGAAGATCTCCTCGCGCATCACCGCCATGCTGTCGTCGACCTCGGTCAGCAACTGCGGCGGCAGCAGCCGTCGCGCCGGATCTTCCGTCGCTTCACCGAGCGGGTGCGTACGCGCGCCGGCGGCCAGCGCGCCATCGCGCAAGGCGGCCAGGCGCTGGTATTGGCGGTCGGAGACGATACTGGCGTATTGCGTGTTCCGCTCCAGCCGCGGATACATCCGCGTCGTCGCCTTGCCGGCCAGCTCGATGAACTCCGCCACGCGAGCGCGCGGCAGCAGCACGTAGTCCGGCGCGATGCAGGTCTGCCCGGCGTTGACCAGCTTGCCGAACACGATGCGTTCCACCGCGTGTTCGAGGCGGGCACCGGGGCCAATGATCGCCGGCGACTTGCCGCCCAACTCCAGCGTCACCGGGGTGAGGTTGGCCGCGGCCGCGCGCATCACGTGGTGGCCGACCGCGGTGGAGCCGGTGAACAGCAGGTGGTCGAACGGCAGCGTGGAGAATGCCTGCGCCACCTCGGCGTCGCCGTTCACCACGACTACTTCGTCGGGCTGGAAGTACTTCGCCACCTGCTCGGCGAACAACCCCGAGAAGCGCGGCGTGAACTCGCTCATCTTCAGCATCGCGCGGTTGCCGGCGACGAGCGCGTCGACCAGCGGGCCGATCGCCAGATACAGCGGATAATTCCACGGCACGATGATGCCGACCACGCCCCGCGGCTGCGGGATCAGCACGTTGCGGGCGGGCAGGAAGGCCAGTCCCGCCAGCGAGCGCCGCGGACGCATCCAGCGGCGACCATGGCGCAGCGCATGGCGCACTGCCGACAGACTGGGGAAGACCTCCAGCAGGTCGGTCTCCTCGGCCGGGCGCTGGCCGAAGTCGGCGTCGATCGCCGCGGCGAACGCCGCGCGCTGTTCGAGCAGCATCTTCTCCAGTTGGCGCAGACGTTGCGCGCGGCGGGGCCACCCGGGCATCGGCTCGCGCGCCTGCGCGTCGCGCAGGCGCTGCAGCATGCCGGCAAGATCAGTGTTCGTAGCGTCGTGCATGGCGTTTCGCTCAGGGGTCGTCCATCCAGCGAGTGAACTCGGCAAGTCCTTTTTCTCTCGTGGCATGCCAACGCTCCGTGCCATGGGATGCAACGTACTCGCAGCATCCGCACCGTGGCAATGCCGGAAGCCCCTCGCCCCAACCCTCTCCCCCAAGCGAAGCTTGAAGGAGAAGGTGCAGGATGCGAGATTTTCCCGAATCCCGAATCCCGAATCCCGAATCCCGAATCCCGAATCCCGGCTCTTACTCCCCGATCGTCAGCAACGACGCGTTGCCGCCGGCGGCGGTGGTGTTGATGGTGAGCGTGCGTTCGCCGGCGAAGCGCAGCAGGTAGTGCGGGCCGCCGGCCTTGGGGCCGGTGCCGGAGAGGCTTTCGCCGCCGAACGGCTGCACGCCGACCACCGCGCCGATCTGGTTGCGGTTGACGTAGCAGTTGCCGACGCGGGCGTGGCTGCGGATGTATTCCACGGTGTCGTCGATGCGGCTGTGCACGCCGAGCGTGAGGCCGTAGCCGGTGGCGTTGATCTGCTCGACCACCTGAGCCAGTTCGCTGCCCTTCCAGCGGATCACGTGGAGCACCGGGCCAAACACCTCGCGGGTCAGCGTGGTCAGCGAAGGAATTTCGTAGGCGCGTGGGGCGAAGAAGGTGCCGTGGGCGGCGATGTCGGCGTCGAGCGCCGCCTCGGCGATCAGCTTGGCTTCCTGGTCCATCCGCGCGGCGTGGTCGACCAGGATCTTCTTGGCGTCCTCGTCGATCACCGGACCGACGTCGGTGGACAACTGGCCGGGATCGCCCACCTTCAGCTCGGCCATCGCGCCGGCGAGCATGCTGGTCACCTTGTCGGCGATGTCCTCCTGCACGAACAGCACGCGCGCGGCCGAGCAGCGCTGGCCGGCGGACTGGAACGCCGAGGCGATCACGTCCTTGACAATCTGCTCGGGCAGGGCGGAGGAGTCGGCGATCATTGCGTTCTGGCCGCCGGTCTCGGCGATCAGCGCGGCGATCGGCGCGTTGCGCGCCGCCAGTGCGCGGTTGATCGCCCACGCGGTTTCGGTGGAGCCGGTGAAGGCGACGCCGGCCACGCGCGGATCTTTCGTCAGCGCGGCGCCCACGGTGGCGCCATCGCCCGGCAGGTACTGCAGCACGTCGAGCGGCACGCCGGCCTCGTGCAGCAGCTTCACCGCCGCGTAGCCGATCAGGCTGGTCTGCTCGGCGGGCTTGGCGATCACGCTGTTGCCGGCGGCGAGCGCGGCGCTGATCTGGCCCAGGAAGATCGCCAGCGGGAAGTTCCACGGGCTGATGCAGACGAACACGCCGCGGCCGTTGAGGAACAATTGATTGCTCTCGCCGGTGGGGCCGGGCAACTGTTCGGGCTGGCCGAACAGGCGGCGCGACATGGTCGCGTAGTAGCGCAGGAAGTCGGCGGCCTCGCGAACTTCCGCGATGGCGTCGGGCAGGCTCTTGCCGGCTTCGCGCACGCACAGCGCGATGAACTCGGCGCGGCGCGCTTCGAGCTGTTCCGCCGCATGCTCGAGAATCGCGGCGCGGCTGGCGGCGGGCAGGCGGTCCCAGTCCGGCTGGGAGGCGACGGCGTTGGCCAGCGCCCGGTCGACCAGCGCGGCGTCGGCGCTGACGTAGCTGCCTACGACCTGGCGGCGGTCGGCGGGGTTGGTCACCGTGACGGTGGGGCCGTTGCCCTTGGCGCCGGGCACCAGCGGTTCGGCGGTCCACGGGCCGGCCTTGGCGGCGACGGCTTCGGCGAGGGCCTTCAGTTCGTTGTCGTTGGAGAAGTTGATGCCCATGGAATTCTTCCGCAGTTCGCCATAGAGGTTGACCGGCAAGGGAATGCGCGGGTGGGGAATGGACGCGAAACGGCGCACCGTCTCGCAGGGATCGGCCACCAGCTCGCGCACCGGCAGCGTCTCGTCCACCACGCGGTTGACGAAGCTGGTGTTGGCGCCGTTCTCGAGCAGGCGGCGCACCAGGTAGGGCAGCAGGTCCTCATGCGTGCCCACCGGCGCGTAGACGCGGCACGGCACGTTGAGCTTGTCCGCGCCGATCACCTCGGCGTAGAGGTCGGTGCCCATGCCGTGCAGGCGCTGGAACTCGAACGGCCGGCCGCGCGCAATGTGGTGCACGGCGGCGATCGAGTGCGCGTTGTGGGTGGCGAACTGCGGGTAGATCAGCTCGCTGCCGGCGTCGAACAGCTTGTGCGCGCAGGCGAGGTAGGACACGTCGGTGTTCGGCTTGCGGGTGTACAGCGGGTAGCCCGGGAGGCCCTGTTCCTGGGCACGCTTGATCTCGGCGTCCCAGTAGGCACCCTTCACCAGGCGCACGTACCAGCGCCGGCCGGCGGCGCGCGCCGTCTCGATCAGCCAGTCGATCACGAACGGGGTACGCTTCGAATACGCCTGCACCACGATGCCGAGGCCGTTCCAGCCGGCCAGCGAGGGGTGTGCGAAGACGTCGCCGATGATGTCCAGCGAGAGTTCCAGCCGGTCGGCTTCCTCAGCATCGACCGACAGCGCGATGCCCTGCTTCATCGCCAGCTGCGACAGCTCCAGCAGTTTCGCAGTGAGCATGCGTCGTGCGTCTTCGCGCTTGGCCACCTCGTAGCGCGGGTGCAGCGCGGACAGCTTGACCGAGATCGACGGCGCGTCGGTGTGGTTGGCGAACGGGCCGCGCGCGCCGATGCGGGCGATCGCGCGGCGGTAGTCTTCCTGATAGCGCTCGGCGGTTTCCGCAGTGAGCGCCGACTCGCCCAGCATGTCGTAGGAATAGCGGTAAACCGCGTATTCCTTCTTGGCGCAGCGGTCCAGCGCCTCGTCGATGCTGCGGCCCATCACGAACTGGTGGCCCATGATGCGCATCGCCTGGCGCACCGCCAGGCGGATCGCCGGCTCGCCGGCGCGGCCGGCGAGGCGCTTCAGCGCGCCAGTGAAGTCGTGGCGGGTGTCCTCGGCCAGTTGCACCAGGTGGCCGGTCAGCATCAGACCCCAGGTGCTGGCGTTGACGAACAGCGACTCGCTCTGGCCCAGGTGCTTCTTCCAGTCCGCCTCGCCCAGCTTGTCGCGGATCAGCTTGTCGGCGGTGGCCTTGTCGGGGATGCGCAGCAGCGCCTCGGCCACGCACATCAGCAGCACGCCTTCCTCGGAAGACAGGTCGTACTGGCGCATGAAGGATTCCACCGCGCTCTGGTCCTTTGCGCGCGCCCGCACGCGCGTGACCAGGCCGGCGGCGACGTCGATCACCTGCTCGCGCTCGGCCGGCGGCAGGGTGGCCTGGGCGAGCAGGTCGTTGACCGCTTCGGTCTCGTCGCGCAGCCAGGCGGCGGTGATCCGCGCGCGCGCGGGCGCGCCGTCGGGGGGAAGTTCGGGGCGGAGAATGGCTTGGGTCACGGGCTTGTCAGTGGGATGTGCGGATGCGGAGGGGAACGCGGAATTGTACGCGTGCCGTGCAATCCGCGGGAGTCGGGGCGCCGCGCGGGCGCGGCTCTACCGCGCAGCATCATTCCTTGATCCAGGTCAAGCAGGTGCGACATTGTTGCCCGTTGCGCCGTCGCGGCCTATGATTCCGGTGTTCCAGGCACGCCGGGTCCCCATGATCGTGCTTCGACCAGCTACCGCCGGCTTGCCCCGCGTGACGATGTGGCTCAAGCCCAACCGCACGCTAAGCCGGCGCGGTCTGCGTCGGCTGATCGTGGTTCTGGCAGTGCTGGTGCTGATGACGGCTGGACTGGTGGCGTGGCAGGGGAATGTGTTCGCTCCGCTGTTTGCCTTGGTGGAATCCGCTGCCATGGCCATTGCCTTGAGTGTGGCCTGGCGGGCTGGCGACCGTAGCGAGCGCATCACCCTCGACGCCGAGTCGCTGGAGGTGCAATCGCTGCCAGGCCGGCGCCGCACGCGTTTCCCGTCGTACTGGGTACGCGTGCTGCTGGAGCCAGGCGGCAGTCGTCAGCGGTTGCTGTTGTCGTCACATGGACGCGAGCTGGAGATCGGCGCTTTCCTGGCGGAGCAGGAACGTGCCGCGCTGTCGAAGAAGCTCATGGTGTTGCTGGCCGATTTCAACGGGCAGCCACGCAAGTAGGTTCAAAAGAGTCTGTGTTGATTATCCAAGTACGCCGCGCCGGGAGCTGTTTGCCCGCGGGGCAAGGAAGAGGGAGGGAATGTATGTCGATACATGACCGAGCGATGACGCCGCTCCGTGGGCAAACGGACCCGGCCCTGCGGGTTGCCCTGCAGCGGCCGTCACGCGCCAGCTCGCGGCTTGCCCATGCAGCCAGCATGGGCTTCACCACGGACCACCACCTGCCAGCCGCTGCAGGGCAACGCGACGTACTTGGATCATGAATACAGACTCTAAGGTGCAAGACATGACATCTGGCGGCATCAGGCGATCATTCACGGCAGTGGCGGCCCTCGCCCTTGCATCGTTCGGCAGCGCGGCGCTGGCCGCTCCCGGTCCGTGGCAGCTGAACATGGAGCGCGGCGCGAGCACCTGGTCGCCGGTGCCGTACCACCTGAACAACGTGGCGCTCGGCGTGTGCACGGTAATCGGCGTGCTGGTGTTCAGCGCCATGTTCATCGCCATCTTCCGCTTCCGCAAATCGCGCGGCGCGGTGGCCGAGAAGTGGTCGCACAACACCACCGTGGAGGTGGTCTGGACCACCATTCCGGTGCTGATCCTGATCACCCTGGCCTACCTGGCCACCAGCGGCCTGACCAGCTGGGCCGACACCACCGGTTCGCAGATGACCGTCAAGGTCACCGGCTACCAGTGGAAGTGGCGCTACGACTATGTCGACTACCTGGGCAAGTCGATCGACAAGGTCGGCTTCATGTCCAGGCTGGACACGCGCAGCGACCAGACCCGCCAGCTCGGCTCGGGCATGGACCCGTTCGCGGTCAAGGTCGGCAACGAGAACACCTACCTGCTGGATGTCGACAAGCCGCTGGTGGTGCCGGTCGACACCAAGATCCGCTTCGTGATCACCAGTGGTGACGTGATCCACTCCTGGTGGGTGCCGGCGACCGGCTGGAAGATCGACGCGATCCCCGGAATCATCAATGCGGCGTGGGCCAACTTCACCACGCCGGGCACCTATCGCGGCCAGTGCGCCGAGCTATGCGGCCAGGACCACGGCTTCATGCCGATCGTGGTGGTGGTGAAGTCGAAGGCCGATTTCGCCAAGTGGCTGGCCGCGCAGGAAGCGGGTTCAGCCGCGCCCGCCTCGGCGCCACAGACCGCGCAGGTTGCCGCTTCGGCCTCCGGCAAGCAGGGCTGAGCCCGCTTGCCGCCACGGTTTTTTTGCAGTCGCATTCCATATCCAGGTTAGAGGTGCAAGGCCATGTCCTACGCAGCCACCCATGATCAGCATGATGATCACCACGGCGCGCCGAAAGGTTTCTTCCAGCGCTGGTGCATGTCCACCAACCACAAGGACATCGGCACGCTGTATCTGATTTTCTCGCTGACGATGCTGTTCATCGGCGGCAGTTTCGCCATGCTGATCCGTGCCGAGCTGTTCAAGCCCGGGATGCAGCTGATGCAGCCGTACTTCTTCAACGAAATGACCGCCATGCACGCGCTGGTGATGATCTTCGGCGCGATCATGCCGGCCTTCGTCGGCCTCGGTAACTGGATGATCCCGTTGATGGTGGGCGCGCCGGACATGGCACTCCCGCGCATGAACAACCTGTCGTTCTGGATCCTGCCGTTCGCCTTCGTGCTGCTGCTGTCCACCCTGTTCCTGCCCGGCGGCGGCCCGGCCGGCGGCTGGACCATGTACCCGCCGCTGTCGCTGCAGAGCGGCTCGCTGGCCTACGCGGTGTTCGCCATCCACCTGATGGGTATCAGCTCGATCATGGGCGCGATCAACATCATCGCCACCATTCTCAACATGCGCGCGCCCGGCATGGACCTGATGAAGATGCCGGTGTTCGTGTGGAGCTGGCTGATCACCGCCTTCCTGCTGATCGCCGTGATGCCGGCGCTGGCCGGCGCGGTGACCATGCTGCTGACTGACAAGTACTTCGGCACCAACTTCTTCAACCCGGGCGGCGGCGGCGACCCGGTGCTGTACCAGCACATCTTCTGGTTCTTCGGCCATCCCGAGGTCTACATCATGATCCTGCCGGCGTTCGGGATCATCTCGGAGATCGTGCCGACCTTCGCCCGCAAGCCGATCTTCGGCTACAAGGCGATGGTGTTCGCGATCGCCTGCATCGCCTTCCTGTCGTTCATCGTGTGGGCGCACCACATGTTCGCGGTGGGCCTGCCGCTGGGCGCCGAAGTCTTCTTCATGTACGCCACCATGCTGATCTCGGTGCCGACCGGCGTGAAGGTGTTCAACTGGGTGGCCACCATGTGGGGCGGCTCGATGACCTTCGAGACGCCGATGCTGTTCGCCATCGCGTTCATCATCCTGTTCACCATCGGCGGCTTCTCCGGCCTGATGATGGCGTTGGTGCCGGCCGACTTCCAGTATCACGACACCTACTTCATCGTGGCGCATTTCCACTACGTGCTGGTCACCGGCGCACTGTTCGCGATCATCGGCGCCGCGTACTACTGGATGCCGAAGTGGACCGGCAACATGTACAACGAGTTCTGGGGCAAGGTGCACTTCTGGAACAGCGTGATCTGGGTCAACGTGCTGTTCTTCCCGCAGCACTTCCTGGGCCTGGCCGGCATGCCGCGCCGCATTCCGGACTACAACGTGGCGTTCGCCAACTTCAACATGATCAGCTCGATCGGCGGCTTCCTGTTCGGCGCCACCCAGCTGATCTTCGTTGGCGTGCTGATCCACTGCGCGTTCTTCTCGAAGAAGAAGGCCACCGATCGCGTATGGGAAGGGGCCAAGGGCCTGGAGTGGACCATCCCGTCGCCGGCGCCGCACCACACCTTCGAGGTGCCGCCGGTGATCAACGACGATGAACTGGCTCACGGCCACGTCAACGATTGACCGTCATGCCGGCCGTGGCCGGCATGACCTCGGGAGCAGGCAGAGATGGCGCAGCAGACGATTCATGCGGCAACGGCCCAGCCGGACGGGAAATCCCGCCGCGGCGTGCGGCGCACGGTCACGATACTTGCCGTGGTCGCGCTGGCGGTCTACCTGTCGACGTTCCTGCAGATTCTGCTGATGAAATAGCGGTCCACGCGTTACAGGTGTCCTTCAACCGGCGCGGTTCGGCAGCCGGCGTGCAGTTCCCCGGTCGCTGCGACGGGGCAAAGTCATCAAGAGAAATCCACGGGGTTACACCATGGGTCAGCAACACGACGCTTACTTCGTTCCGACCAAGAGCTACTGGCCGTTCGTGGCCGCAGTGGTCATGTTCACCACCGTGTTCGGCGCCGCGCACTGGTTGGGCGCGGAGCCCGGCGAGAGTGGTTTCGGCAAGTCCGTGCTGACCATCGGCGTGATCGGCATGCTGGCCATGTTCTTCGGCTGGTTCCGCTCGGTGATCAACGAGTCGCTGGCCGGCAACTACAACCACCAGGTGGACACCTCGTTCCGCATGGGCATGATGTGGTTCATCTTCTCCGAGGTGATGTTCTTCGGCGCGTTCTTCGGCGCGCTGTTCTACATCCGCATGTTCTCGGTGCCGTGGCTCGGCGGTCACGGCCACGGCGTGCTGACCCACGAATTCCTGTGGAGCGACTACACGGCCGCCTGGGGCGCCAATGGCGGCAACGGCCCGGAACAGGCCGGCGGCGCGTTCCGCACCGTGCCGGCATGGGGCCTGCCGCTGCTGAACACGCTGATCCTGCTCACCTCCAGTGTCACCGTGACGATTGCGCACCATGCGCTGCGCGCCGGCCATCGCGGCAAGATCCTGCTGTTCCTCGGGCTGACCGTGCTGCTGGGCGCCACCTTCCTGTACTTCCAGGCGCACGAGTACATGGAGGCGTACAAGGAACTGAACCTGACCCTGCACAGCGGCGTCTATGGCTCGACCTTCTTCATGCTCACCGGCTTCCACGGCCTGCACGTGACGTTGGGCACGATCATGCTGGCGGTGATCTGGCTGCGCGTACTGAAGGGGCATTTCGACAAGGACCATCACTTCGGCTTCGAAGCGGTGGCGTGGTACTGGCACTTCGTCGACGTGGTCTGGCTCGGCCTGTTCATGTTCGTTTATATCCTCTGACTTCACGCGACGTCCTGTCGCGAAAGGCAAAGATCAAGAAACCGGCCATCCGTGGCCGGACTTTTCAGAAGAGCGACGCGAGATCCTGCTGCGGAGAGCGAATCAAGAACCGGCCATCGGGCAGCTACTCCTGCGTTGCCTCAACTGGGGCATCCATGCCCTCGTCATGCCCTCGTCATGGCCGGTTCTTGCTTTCACGCGACGTCGTGTCGCGAAAGGCAAGATCAAAGCCGGCCATCCATGGCCGGATTCTTCATAGGAGCATTGCTCCGGATCGGGTTCGGGCATGAAAAAAGCCCGCCGGATAGCGGGCTTTTCGTTTGGCGGGAAATGGCCGCGGTCGTGGCGGCTACAATCATTGGCCCACGTCGTGCGGGTGCAGCCAGCCCATCCAGATGCCGAACGCGACCATGGCGATGAACACCAGCGACAGGCCGATGCGGCGGGTCAGCGCCCATACCGTGCGCCGGTCGTCGTCCTTGTCGGTCATCATGAAGTACAGCGCCTGACCGAGGCTGAAGATCACCACCAGCAGCACCACTACCAGCGCAATTTTATAGATGGTTTCCACGTGATTGATCCCGTCAAGTTCGACACGGCGAGTATAGCGGCCACCGGCAGGCGCCTGGCGTGAGCGGATTCCGCCGTCCTTCGTGGTGGGCGCTGCTGCTGACCGCGGCCGGAGCGTTGCTGTTCGTGCGTCTGGGCGTGTGGCAGCTGCATCGTGCCGACTTCAAGGAAGATCTTCTGCGACGGTATGCCGCGGCCGCTGCGGCGCCGCTGCAGGACTTTGCCGTGGTGGCCGACGCGCCGCCGGCGGACGGCTTTCCGCGGGTGAAGGTCGACGGCCACTACCTGGCCGACCGCGTATATCTGCTGGACAATCCGAAGCACGACCGCCGCGGCGGCGTGCAGGTGTACGCGCCGCTGGCGATGGACGACCGCTCGCCGTTGCTGCTGGTCGACCTCGGTTTCCTGCCCGGCAACGGCAGCGACAAGCCGCCCCAGGTGCCGCCGTTGCCGACCGGCAGGATGAGCCTGCAGGGGTTGTACGTGCCACCGCCGCCGGTCGGCTTCGAGATGGGCGGCAATGCGCTGGCACGGCAGACGCAGTGGCCGAAGAGTTCGATCTTCCTGGATCCCGCGCAGGTCGCCGTCGACCTCGGACGGCCGCTGTATCCGCGGGTACTGGCGCTGGACCCTGACCCGGCGGCGATCTACGAGCGCGAGCGCAACCTCGATTTTTCCTCGATGCCGCCGGCGCGGCATCGTGCCTACGCGTTCCAGTGGTTCACCTTCGCGCTGGCCGCGGTGGTGATCCTGCTGGTCGTGCATCGCAAGCGCAAGCCGCGCCGCGCCGATTCCACCAAGGTCGATGAGAACCGATGAAAGCCGCTGACCCCGCCAACGTGCGCAAGAGCCGACTCTTCCTGCTGCTGATCGTGCTGGCGTTCGTCGCGCCGATGATCGTCGCCGGCCTGCTCAGCTGGAGCGGCTGGCAGCCGGGTACCAAAGGCAACGGCGAACCGATCCTGCCGCAGCGCAACTTCGTCGACGAACAGCTGCGCGTGCAGCTGGCGGATGGCCAGCCCTACGCCTGGCGCGACAGCCAGCCGCGGCTGACCCTGGTGGCGCTGGCTGGCCCCGACTGCGCCGCGCGCTGCCTGGCCACGCTGACCAGCATGGCTGCGGCGCGGGTCACGCTGAACCGCAACCAGTCGCGCCTGCGCCTGCTCTACCTGGGCACGCCGCCGGTGGACGACGCGCGTGACGGCATGCGCAACTACTGGCAGCTCGGCACCGACGTCGACGGCAAGCTGGCCGGATTCCGGCCCGACGCAGCGGACAGCGTGAGCGGGCTGCTGGTGGAATCCAACGGCACCGCGCTGTCGCTGTATCGCGCCGGCTTCGACCCGAGCGGTTTGCGCAAGGACCTGCAGAAGGTGATCAAGTGATGTCGTCACGTTCGCTGCGGTGGTTGCGCTGGCTGGCACTGTTCGCCGCGGTGTTCGCCTTCGGGCTGGTGATGTTCGGCGCCTTCGTGCGGCTGTCCAACGCCGGCCTGTCCTGCCCGGACTGGCCCACCTGCTACGGCCAGGTGACCTGGCCGCAGCATGCGCAGGCGGTGGCGCATGCCGACGCGGCGTTCCCGGATCGCCCGTACGAGGCGCACAAGGCCTGGCGCGAGCAGGTGCACCGCTTCCTCGCCGGCACGCTCGGCGTGCTGGTGTTGCTGCTGGCGTTGCTGGCGAGCTGGCGCCGTCGTGATGCGCTGCTGGCGGTGCTCGTCGGCGCCGTGTTCGCGGCGCTCGGCGTGGGCCTGTACATGCGCGGCGAACACCTATGGTCGTCGCTGCTGGCGGCCTGCGCGATCGCGCTGCCGCTGATCGCCGCGATCCGCCTGCCGCGGCCCGGTGCCTGGAAGATCTGCGTGCTGGCGCTGGCGGTGATCATCTTCCAGGCGATGCTCGGCATGTGGACGGTGACCTTGCTGCTCAAGCCCATCGTGGTGATGGGCCACCTGCTCGGCGGCATGGCCACGTTCGCGCTGCTGGCCTACGCCGCGCTGCGTTTCGCCGGCGTGGCGGCAGCGGGCGATGGCCTTGCCGACCTGCGCCGGCTGGTGGCCGTCGGCATCGTGCTGTTGCTGTGCCAGATCGCGCTGGGTGGCTGGACTTCGGCGAATTACGCCGCGCTGGCCTGCGGCTACGGCCCGGGCTCGTTCCCCGAATGCCTCGGCCAGTGGGCGCCGCCCGCCGATTTCCGCGAGGGTTTCGTGCTGTGGCGCGGCATCGGCGTGAACTACGAGGGTGGCGTGCTCGACATGGCCGCGCGCAGCGCGATCCAGATCGCGCACCGGCTCGGCGCGCTGGTGGTGTTCTGCTACCTCGGCTGGCTGGCGGTCCGCACGGCGCGGCATGGCCTGCGCGCGCTGGGCCTGGCGATCGCGCTGGCGCTGGCGGCGCAGGTGCTGCTGGGCATCAGCAACGTGTACTTCGGCCTGCCGCTGGCGGTGGCGACCGCACACAATGGGACGGCGGCCCTGCTGCTGTTCACCCTGTTGGCCACGCTGGCGCGCACGCAGCGGCGGCATGACGCGTCGATGTTCCTGTCGTTGGGGCGAGCGTGAAGATGAGCGTTTTCCATGAGTACCTGCAACTGACCAAGCCGCGCATCGTCGCGCTGCTGGTGTTCTGCGCGGTGATCGGCATGTTCCTCGCCGTGCCCGGCATGCCGCCGTGGCGCGCACTGGTGTTCGGCACGCTGGGCATCTGGCTGGCGTCGTCCTCGGCGGCCGCGTTCAACCAGCTGATCGACCAGCGCATCGACAAGGTGATGGTGCGCACGGCGCACCGGCCGCTGGCCACCGGCCATCTCAATGCACGCCAGGTGTTCGTGTTCGCGCTGGTGCTGGGCCTTGCCTCGATGCTGGTGCTGGTGCTGTGGGTGAACACGCTGACCGCCGTGCTGACCTTCGCCGGCCTGATCGGCTACGCGGTGATCTACACCGCCTTCCTCAAGCGCGCCTCGCCGCAGAACATCGTGATCGGCGGCCTGGCCGGCGCGATCCCGCCGGTGCTGGGCTGGACCGCGGTCACCGGCGCGCTGCACCCGTACGCGCTGCAGCTGTGCCTGATCATCTTCGTGTGGACGCCGCCGCATTTCTGGGCGCTGGCGATCTTCCGCCGCGACGACTACTCGCGCGCGCAGGTGCCGATGCTGCCGGTGACCCACGGCGTGGTGTTCACCCGCTGGCACATCCTGTTCTACACCGTGCTGCTGGTGCTGGTGACCTTGCTGCCGGCGCTGACCGGGATGAGCGGGCTGGTCTACCTGGGCGGTGCCGCGGTGCTGGGCGGGGCGTTCCTGTATTACGCGGTGCGCTTGCTGAATCCCCCGGACGAGCTGTACGCGATGAGGGTGTTCAGCTACTCCATCGTCTACCTGATGGCGCTGTTCGCGTTCCTGCTGGTCGACCACTGGCTGCTGCCGCCGCTGATGTCTTCCGGCCCGCCGCCGGTATCGTTCGGCTGAGAGGTTGTGATTTTTTCAACCTCTCATGTGAGGGGGCCTGGCGTGTACCGGACTCGCGACTGAAGAAAACCACAGCAGGATGTGGTTTTCTTCACAAGCTCCGAGCGGCGATCGCGCGAACTTTCGCCGCCGCAGGCATTGACAACGCGCTGCTGCAGCACAACAATGCGCGCGCCCTCCGGCGCGTTCGCGCCGACCGGCTTCCTGTCCTGACTAACCAAGGCATATGGACGTTTACCCTAGTCGCAACGTCGACATCCGCTCGCATCGGGTGCCGGCATTGCATAACAAGCTGATGATCTGCGGCGACCGCCCGCGGTCGGCTGGCGCTTTCCTCGACTAGGGAAGACCGGCCCACCTCCCGCGGCGCCGTGGGCGCCGTAACGAGGAGATGGGCCATGAAGCTCCTTCGCGATTCCGTTCTGTTGCGCACACTGCGCCGGCTGCTGGTTGGCCGTCGCAAGGCCGTGCGCGCGCCCTACACCATCACCGTGCCCGCCCCGCTGGAACGTCCCGCCGGTAGCAGCGTGGTCGAGCTGCCGCGCCGTGCCGACGCCGGCGAGCGCGCCGCGTCGACGCAACAGGCCCGCTTGCCATCGTCCGGCCATCTCGCGCTGGTATCCAGTCGCTGATGGTCGCCCCGACCTCATGCAAGGGGTGGCCTCCGCCAGCGGCGGAGCCATCGCGGCGCGTGCGCGGCCATGCGCAACCATGCCGGCGCGTTTGACGGATTGATTCCGCGCACTCGCACCGGCGGCAGGCAACAGCGGGTTCACGGAAGCGGGTCATGATCAAGCAATCCATCCAGGGCGCCCTTCCGAAGGTGCCGGGCAAGGGCGCGCCGGCACCGGCGCACGTGGCGGTGGCGCAGGAGGCGTTCCGCGACAACGAGGCGCTGCTCGCCGCGCTGGACACCACGCCGGCCGGCCTCGATGAGGCGCAGATCGCCGCGCGGCTGGGGCGCGACGGCGTCAACGAGGTCTCGCACGAGAAGCCGCCGCACTGGTCGGTGCAGCTGCTGCGCGCGTTCAAGAACCCGTTCATCATCGTGCTGCTGGCGCTGGCCGGGGTGCAGCTGTTCACCGATTCCAGCGATCTTACCGGGCCGGCGATCATCGCGGTGATGGTGGGCATCAGCGTATTGCTGAGCTTCACCCAGGAGTTCCGCTCCTCGAAGGCGGCGGAGCAGCTGAAGGCGATGGTGCGCAATACCGCCACGGTGACGCGGCGTGCCTCCGACGGCCACAGCGAGCGCATCGAGGTGCCGGTGGGCGAACTGGTCGCCGGCGACATCGTGCACCTGGCCGCGGGCGACATGGTGCCCGCCGACCTGCGTCTGCTGCACGCGAAGGACCTGTTCATCAGCCAGGCGATCCTCACCGGCGAGTCGCTGCCGGTGGAGAAGGCCGCACCAGGCATGCACGGCGCGGCCGACGCCGACCGCGCCAACCCGCTGGACCTGCCGACGATCTGCTACATGGGCACCAACGTGGTCAGCGGCACCGCCACCGCGGTGGTGGTGGTGACCGGCCAGCGCAGCTATCTCGGCTCGCTGGCGCACAGCATCGTGGGCCAGCGCGTGCAGACCAGCTTCGACCGCGGCGTGAACAGCGTCAGCTGGCTGCTGATCCGCTTCATGGCGGTGATGGTGCCGGTGGTGTTCCTGATCAACGGCTTCGACAAGCACGACTGGCTGCAGGCGTTCATGTTCGCGCTGTCGGTGGCGGTCGGCCTCACCCCGGAAATGCTGCCGCTGATCGTCACCGCGAACCTGGCCAAGGGCGCGCTGGCGATGTCCAAGCGCAAGGTGGTGGTGAAGCGGCTCAACGCGATCCAGAACTTCGGCGCGATGGATGTGCTGTGCACCGACAAGACCGGCACGCTCACGCTGGACAAGATCGTGCTGGAGCGACACCTCGACCTGCACGGCGAGGAGTCCGACGAGGCGCTGGAGTACGGCTACCTCAACAGCCGTTTCCAGACCGGCCTGAAGAACCTGATGGACAAGGCGGTGCTGGAGCATCGCGACCTGGAGCCAGCCGCGGCGCACTACCGCATCGTCGACGAGATCCCGTTCGACTTCCAGCGCCGGCGCATGTCGGTGGTGCTCGGCAACGGCGACGGCCACGACCTGATCGTGTGCAAGGGCGCAGTGGAGGAGATGCTGTCGATCTGTGCCTGGGCGAAGACCGGCGGCGAGACCGTGCCGATGACCGACGTGCTGCGCGACGAGGTCAAGGAGATGACGCACGGGCTCAACGAGGACGGCCTGCGCGTGCTGGTGGTGGCAGTGAAGCAGCAGCCGCCGGCCGGGCGGCCGTACGGTGTCGCTGACGAGAGCGGGCTGACCGCGGTGGGCTGCCTGGCCTTCCTCGATCCACCGAAGGATTCGGCCGCCACGGCAATCGCCGCGCTGCATCACCATGGCGTGCAGGTGAAGGTGATCACCGGCGACAACGAGGCGGTGACGCGCAAGATCTGCCGCGAGGTGGGGCTGGACGTGGAGCACTCCGCGCAGGGCCGGCAGATCGAGCCGCTGGACGACGCGGCGCTGGACGCGCTGGTGGCGCGCACCACCGTGTTCGCCAAGATGTCGCCGCTGCAGAAGGCGCGCGTGGTGAAGTCGCTGCAGCGCCAGGGCCACACCGTGGGCTTCCTCGGCGACGGCATCAATGACGCGCCGGCGCTGCGCGAGGCCGACGTGGGCATCTCGGTGGACACCGCCACCGACATCGCCAAGGAGTCGGCCGACATCATCCTGCTGGAAAAGAACCTGATGGTGCTGGAGGAAGGCGTGCTGGAAGGCCGCGTCACCTTCGGCAACATCATCAAGTACATCAAGATGACCGCCAGCTCGAACTTCGGCAACATGTTCAGCGTGCTGGTGGCGAGCGCGTTCCTGCCGTTTTTGCCGATGCTGCCGCTGCAGATCCTGGTGCTGAACCTCTTGTACGACATCTCGCAGCTGTCGATCCCGTTCGACCGCATGGACGAGGAGTACCTGCGCAAGCCGCGCAAGTGGGACGCCAGCGACATCGGCCGTTTCATGGTGTGGATCGGCCCGGTCAGCTCGATCTTCGACATCACCACGTTCCTGCTGCTGTGGCACGTGTTCGGCGCGAACTCGGTGGACCACCAGTCGTTCTTCCAGTCCGGCTGGTTCATCGAGAGCCTGCTCACGCAGACGCTGATCGTGCACATGATCCGCACGCGCCGCATCCCGTTCCTGCAGAGCATCGCCTCGGCGCCGGTGCTGGCGCTGACCAGCGCGATCATCCTGGTCGGCCTGTTCGTGCCGTTCACCGGGCTGGGCGCCAAGATCGGCATGGTGGCGCTGCCGCCGGCGTTCTTCGGCTGGGTGGCGCTGACCGTGCTCACCTACGGCGTGCTGACCCAGCTGATGAAGCTGGTCTACATCCGCCGCTACGGACGCTGGCTGTGAGCATGGCCGCGGGTGGCGGCGCGCGGGCTGCCGGCGGACGTCAGTCCGCCTCCAGCGTGTCGTCCGTCGCTGCCGCGCGGGTGGCGTAGCGCCGCGCCACCACCGCGCACACCATCAGCTGCAGCTGGTGGAAGATCATCAGCGGCAGCACCAGCGCGCCGAGGCCGCCGGCCTGGCCGGCGAACAGGATCTTCGCCATCGGGATGCCGCTGGCCATGCTCTTCTTGGAGCCGCAGAACACGATGGTGATCTCGTCCTCGCGCGAAAAGCCGAGCCGGCGCGCGGCCCAGGTCAGCGTGGGCATCACCAGCGCCAGCAGCAGCGCGCACATCGCCAGCGTGGCGAGCAGGGCGGAGACCGGCGTGTCGCGCCACAGGCCGCCGACCACCGCGGCGCTGAACGCGGTGTACACCACCAGCAGGATGGTGCCCTGGTCGGTGTAGCCGAGCAGCGGCCGGTGGCGATCGACCCAGCCGCCGATCCAGCGTCGTGCGGCGTGCCCCAGTGCAAACGGCAGCAGCAGCTGCAGCATGATGTCCAGCACGCCGCGCCAGGAAGCGCCGCCGCCGTGGCTGGCCAGCAGCAGGCCAACCAGCAGCGGGGTCAGCACGATGCCGATCAGGTTCGACATCGACGCGCTGACCACCGCGGCGGGGACATTGCCGCCGGCGATCGAGGTGAACGCAATCGACGACTGCACCGTGGACGGCAGCGTGCACACGAACAGCACGCCGAGGTACAGCTGCGGCGTCAGCAGCGTGTGGCCGAGCGGCTGCAGCGCCAGCCCCAGCAGCGGAAACAGCACGAAGGTGCTGGCGAACACGGTCAGGTGCAGCCGCCAGTGGGTCAGCCCCTGCACGATCGCCGTGCGCGGCAGCTTGGCGCCGTGCAGGAAGAACAGCAGTGCGATCGCTGCATCAGTGACCCCGTCGAATATGCGTGCGGCGCCGTCGCGGCAGGGCAGCAGCGTGGCCAGCAGCACGGTGGCGAGCAGGGCGACGGTGAACTTGTCCGGGCGGACGCGGCGCGGCGACATGCGGAGCCGCTCAGTCCAGTCCGCAGCGCTTGCGGCGTCGATGCTTCCACCACAGCACCAGCACGGTCAGCAGCACGATGCCGACCAGCACCCACAGGCTGCTCTGGCCGCGGTGGATCCATTTCACCAGCCACTCGTGGTTGTCGGCGCCGAAGTAGCCCAGGTAGACCCAGATCGGCACGCTGATCAGCGCGGCCATGGTGTCGATCAGCAGGAAGCGCAGGAACGAGACCCGGTGCGTGGTGCCAGCGGTGAGGTAGACGGTGGTGCGCATGCCGGGCAGGAAGCGCGCGAAGAACAGCATGCGGTTGCCGTACTGGTCGAACTTCTCCTGCACCTTGACGTAGCGCGACGGAGTCAGCACACGCGCCACGAAGCGCCATTGCAGGATGCGCGCGCCGTAGTGGTGGCCGAGCAGGAAGATGGCGCAGTCACCCAGCAGCACGCCGAACATCGCCAGCGCGAACATCGTATGCACGTTGGCGTAGCCCAACCCGGCGATCACGCCGCCGGCGACCAGGGTGATGTCTTCCGGCAGCGGCAGGCCGGCGCCGCAGATCATCAGCGCGATGAACACGGCCACGTAGCCGTTCTCGGCGAAGATCGTCACCAGTTGCTGCAGCAGGTCCATCAGTGTCCTTGCGCTCCCCGGTGCGGCCCCTGGCCGGCCGCAGCCGGGCATGATCCCATAGTCGGGCGGGGTCCGGCGGCCGCTACGGCAAGGGTGGTCAGGCGGCTGCTCATTGCGGTCAGACCGGGGCCACCGGCGGGCGCACGCGGGCGGCCAGCAGCTCGCGCAGTTCGGCCTTCTCGGCGGGGTCCAGCGTACTCTCCCGGCTCTTCGCGGTAAGCGCGTCGCGACGCTGGGTCGCAGCCTGGTCTTCCATCCGCGCCAGCGCGTCGAAGAATTCGCTGCGCTGCGCCTCAGGCTCGCCCACCGCCAAAGCCGCCATCAGCTTCTGCAGCGAAGGGTATTCCGCCCGCTCGGCGAAATGCTCCACCAGCATCGCGGAGTTGATGCCGGGGCGCGCACGGGCCAGGTCGAGCAGCTCGGCCAGCAACTCCACGCCGGGCTTGTCCAGGCGCAGGAAGCGGTAGGGCCGCTCCACCTGGTCGGCCATGCCCGGCTGCGCCAGCAGCAGCGAGATCGCGCTGCGCACCAGGCTGCGCTGCACCGCGGTGGGCCGCTGCATGGCGCGGTGCGTGGCGGGGTCGGCCTGCAGTACCGCGCGGGCGCCGCTGCGCTTCTCCAGCTCCTGCGCCATCAGGTCGCGGAAGGCGCCGTCGGGCAGCTTCGCGATCAGCGGGCGGGCGCGCTCGGCGAGGCGGGCGCGGCCGTCGAGGCTGGCCATGTCGACGTCGCGCGCCAGCTCGTTGAAAAAATAATCCGACAGCGGCATCGCTTCCCGGATGCGCCGTTCGAAACCCTCCCTGCCTTCCTTGCGCACCAGCGTGTCCGGGTCCTCGCCGTCGGGCAGGAACAGGAAGTACGCCTGGCGCCCGTCGCGCAGCCGCGGCAGCGCCGATTCCAGCGCCTTCCACGCCGCGGCGCGACCGGCACGGTCGCCGTCGAAGCAGAACACCACGTCGGGCGCGGCACGGAACAGCACCTCGGTGTGCTCGGGCGTGGTCGCCGTGCCCAGCGTGGCCACCGCGATCGGCAGGCCGGCCTGGTGCAGCGCGATCACGTCCATGTAGCCCTCCACCACCACGATGCGCTCGAGCTTGGGATTGGCCTGCTTCACCTGCCACAGCGCGAACAGCTCGCGGCCCTTGTGGAACAGCGGGGTCTCGGGGGAGTTCAGGTATTTCGGGGAGCTTTTTTCAGGAGTGCGGGCAGGGATGCCCGCTTCTTGATCTTCGCGCGCAGGAGGCGCGCTGGAAATGATGCGGCCGCCGAAGGCGATGACGCGGCCACGGCGGTCGAGGATCGGAAACATCAGCCGTTCACGGAAACGGTCGTACTTGCTGCCGCGCTCGTTCGAGGCAACCATGCCCGCCTCGTTGAGCAGTTCCATCCGCCGCGGCGTGTTGCCCAGCGCCTTGATCACGCCGTCGTAGCCGGCCGGCGCCCAGCCGAGGCGGAAGCGCTTGATCGTCTCCCCGTCCAGGCCGCGCTTCCTGCAATAGGCCTGCGCCTCGGCACTGCGCGGCAGCTCGCCCTGATACCAGGCCGCGGCGGCGTCGAGCAGGGCGTAGAGGTCGGTCTTGTCCTCGCGCGGGCGTTCGTCGCGGCCGCCTTCGCGCGGCACGGTCAGGCCCACCGACTGCGCCAGCTCCTCGACGGCGTCGGGGAACTCCAGCCGCTCGTAGTCCATCAGGAACTTCACCGCGCTGCCGTGCGCGCCGCAGCCGAAGCAGTGGAAGAACTGCTTGGCCGGACTCACGTAGAACGACGGCGTGCGCTCGTTGTGGAACGGGCAGCAGGCAGTCCACTCGCGCCCGGCCTTCTTCAGCGGCACGCGCCGCTCGATCACGTCGACGATGTCGACGCGGGCGAGCAGTTCGTCGATGAAGCTGTCGGGGATCAGGCCGCGCATAGACCGCCTAGTCTAGTCGGTCGTCGCCGGCGGGGCTTGGGGCGGCTGGGGCGAAATGTCGCAGGGAGGGCGACGGGCCGCCATGTCCGGGCGGTTCCCGTCGCACCACTGAACCGAAGCGCGGCTAGAGCAGCTTGACCACGCCGATCACCGCCAGCACGGCCAGCAGGAACAGGATCAGGAAGCACGCGAACAGCACCTTGGCGATGGTGGCGGTGGCGCCGGAGAGGCTACCGAAGCCGAGCCAGCCGGTGACCAGCGATACGATGGCGAAGATGATGGCCCACTTCAGCATGCGCTTCTCCCGTGGTGGTGGCGCCCGCGGCGTAGCGCGGCCGCGAGTCGTCACGGTTGTAGCGGAGGGCGCGTGAACGCGATGCATGGCGGCTTGCCCGTGCGCCGGCGGCGCGGCAAGCTTCCTGGCCCGCCCGGAGTGACCAACCATGCTGATCAATGCGGTGATGATGCTCAGGCAGCGCGCGATCGTGCGCGCGTTCGAGCGGGCGGCCGCGACCACGGCGGCGACCGCCCGCACGGCGGATCAGCTGGGGCTGCAGCCGGGCATGGCCTGGCATCGGCTGGCGAGCCTGGCGGTGCTGCGTTGCCCGGGCGAGGGTCGCTGGTTCCTCGACGTGGCGAACTGGCAGCGGCTGCGCCGGCGCCGCCATCGCATTGCGCTGGCCGTGGTCGCCGGCGTGCTGGTGCTGCTGGGCCTGCTGCTGGTGGCCGGCACGCTCAGCCGGCCAGGCGCGCCTTGATCCGCCCCGAGACCACGCCCATGTCGGCGCGGCCGGCGGCCTTTTCCTTCACCGCGGCCACCACCTTGCCCATGTCGCGCGGCGAGCTGGCGCCGGTGGCGGCGATGGCCTCGGTGATCAGCGCGTCGATCTCCTCATCGCCGAGCTTGGCCGGCAGGTAGCCCTCGATCACCACCATCTCGGCGCGCTCGACATCGGCCAGGTCCTCGCGGCCCGCGGCGGCATATTGGCTGACCGAGTCCTTGCGCTGCTTCAGCATCTTCTCCAGCACGGTCAGCACCTGCGCGTCGTCCAGCTCGATCCGCTCGTCCACCTCGCGCTGCTTGATCGCCGCCAGCATCAGCCGGATCACCCCCAGCCGGTGCTTGTCGCCGCCGCGCATGGCGGTCTTCATGTCTTCGGTGATCTGCTGCTTGAGCGTCATGGGCGGGGCCTCGGAAGGTGGATGAACAATTCTACGGAAACGACAAGGCCGGCGTTGTCCTGGGGACAACACCGGCCGAGGTCGAATCCGGAGTGCTTGCGGTGGCTGCGACTGGCCGCGCCAACCGTGTTTCCTGCATGCGCCGCGTGAAGACGCGGGCGGCTCGCCACTGGGCGAGCGGGCGGAAACTCAGTACAGGCGGACCTTGCGCGAGACGTCGCGCGACAGGCGGCGCAGGTGGCGCTTCACCGCGGCGGCGCGCTTGCGCTTGCGCTCCTGGGTCGGCTTTTCGTAGAACTCACGCTTGCGCGTTTCGGCGAGGACGCCGGCCTTTTCGCAGGTACGCTTGAAACGACGCAGTGCGATCTCGAACGGCTCGTTCTCGCGAACTTTTACGTTGGGCATGGAAACTCCGAGTGGTAATCTGCCCGCTGGTACGGGACTGTCAAATAGGGCGAGCCGCGAATTATACCGTGGATATCACAGAATTTTCAAAGCCGGCGAACAAGCCGGTGCTGGGCATCGAAACCTCCTGCGACGAGACCGGGGTGGCGCTGCTGCGCTGGGAGCCGGCGGCGCCGGGCCGCGGCCTGCTGGCGCACACCCTGTACAGCCAGATCAAGCTGCATGCCGATTACGGCGGCGTGGTGCCGGAACTGGCCAGCCGCGACCACGTGCGCAAGCTGCTGCCACTGATCCGCGAGGCGCTGGCCCAGGCCGGGCTGACCGTGCACGACCTGGGCGGGGTGGCCTATACCGCCGGTCCCGGCCTGGTCGGCGCCTTGCTGGTCGGTGCTTCCGCCGGGCGTGCGCTGGCCTGGGCGCTGGGCGTGCCGGCGATCGGGGTGCACCACATGGAAGGCCACCTGCTGGCGCCGCTGCTCGAGGCGGAACCGCCGGAGCCGCCGTTCGTGGCCCTGCTGGTTTCCGGCGGCCACTCGATGCTGGTCGAGGTCAAGGCGATCGGCCGCTACACGATCCTGGGCGACACCCTGGACGATGCCGCCGGCGAGGCGTTCGACAAGACCGCCAAGCTGATGGGGCTGCCCTACCCCGGCGGCCCGGCGCTGGCGAAGCTGGCCGCGCAGGGTATGGGCGGCGCGTTCCGCTTCTCCCGCCCGATGACCGACCGGCCGGGGCTGGATTTCAGCTTCTCCGGCCTGAAGACCCAGGTGCTGCTGGCCTGGCAGAAGTCGGACCAGGGCGAGCAGACCCGCGCCGACATCGCGCGCGCGTTCGAGGAGGCGATCATCGATACGCTGGTCATCAAGTGCCGCCGGGCGCTGGCGGCCAGCGGCACGCAGCGGCTGGTGATCGCAGGTGGCGTGGGCGCGAACCGCCACCTGCGCAGCGAGCTGGCCAAAGCCGGCGAAAAGGACGGTTTCCGGGTGTATTTCCCGCGGCTGGACTTCTGCACCGACAACGGCGCGATGATCGCGCTGGCCGGCGCGATCCGCCTGGCCAGCGGCCAGCGTCAGGACGAGACCGTGCAAGTGCGCCCGCGCTGGGATCTGCAGAGCCTGCCCGCCGCCTGACGCACGCTCACCACTGCGTGCGCCCGGGCAGCAGACCCTTCAACTCCGCCTCGGTGAGGTTGCGCCACTGGCCGACCTTCAGGTGCGCCAGTTTCACGTTGTCGATGCGCACGCGGCGCAGCTGGGTCACCCGGTAGCCGAACGCGGCAGCCATCAGGCGGATCTGCCGGTTCAGGCCCTGGGTCAGCACGATCGAGAAGCCGAACTTGGCGATGCGGCGGGTGCGGCAGGGTTTCGTCATCTGCCCGTGCACGCGCACGCCCTTCGCCATGCCGGCCAGGAATTCGTCGGTGACCGCCTTGTTCACGCCGACCAGGTATTCCTTCTCGTGGTGGTTCTCCGCGCGCAGGATCTCGTTGACGATGTCGCCGTTGCTGGTCAGCAGGATCAGCCCTTCGGAATCCTTGTCCAGCCGGCCGACCGGGAAGATCCGCTGCGGGTGGTCGACGAAGCCCACGATGTTGCCGGACACGCCCGGATCGGTGGTGCAGGTGATCCCGACCGGCTTGTTCAGCGCGATGTAGACGGCCTTCTTCGCCGCCGGCGTGGCGGCCAGCATGCGCGCCTTGACGATCTCGCCGTCCACGCGCACCTCGTCGCCGTCCAGCGCCTTGGCACCGGTGGTGACTACCGCGCCGTTGATGCTGACGCGCCCGGCCAGCAGCAGCTCGTCCGCCTCGCGGCGCGAGCACAGGCCGGTTTCGCTGATGTATTTGTTGACGCGCATTTCCACCCTCGATGCAGGGTGCGCTCCTGCAGCTTTTTCAGGAGCGCAGCCCCACGCCGCGCTTGAGCAGCTGCAGCGCGAACACGGTAAGCGCCGCCACGAAGCCGAGCATCACCACGAAGGCCCAGCCCACGTGCACGTCGCTGATGCCGAGCACGCCGTAGCGGAACGCGTTGACCATGTACAGGATCGGGTTGGCGCGCGAGATCGCCTGCCACGGTTCGCCCAGCATCGTGACGGAATAGAACACGCCGCCGAGGTAGGTCAGCGGGGTGAGGATGAAGGTGGGCACCAGCGCGATGTCGTCGAACTTCTTCGCGTACACCGCGTTGACGAAGCCGGCCAGCGAAAAGATGGTGGCGCCCAGCAGCACCGAGGCGAACGTGATCAGCGGGTGCACCACGTGCAGGTCGGTGAAGAACAGCGCGATGACCAGCACCAGTACGCCGACGACCAGGCCGCGCACCACCGCACCGGCCACGTAGCCGGTGAGGATCACCCAGTTCGGCATCGGCGACACCAGCATTTCTTCCACCGCGCGGCTGAACTTGGCGCCGAAGAACGAGCTGGAGATGTTGCCGTAGCTGTTGGTGATGATGCTCATCATCACCAGTCCCGGCACGATGTACTGCATGTAGCTGAAACCGCCCTGGATGGTGCCGATGCGGCTGCCGATCAGCTTGCCGAAGATCACGAAGTACAGCGTCATGGTGATCGCCGGCGGGATCAGCGTCTGCGTCCAGATGCGCATGATGCGCACGATCTCCCTGCGCACCAGGGTGTTGAGGGCGACCAGGTTGGCGGCGGCGTTGCTGCTCATGCGGCGCGCTCCCGGCCCGGTTCGTGCCGGCCGTTCTCCACCAGCCGCACGAACAGCTCCTCCAGCCGGTTGGTCTTGTTGCGCATCGAGGTCACGGCGATGCCGTGCACGGACAGCGTCGCGAACAGCGAATTGAGGTCGTGCGAGCGGGCCATCTCGGCCTCCAGCGTGTGTTCGTCGCGGCGGCGCAGGGTGACGTTGGGAATGCTCGGCAGCTCGGCCGGGATGGTGGTCACGTCCAGCACGAAGGTTTCCACGTCCAGCGTCGCCAGCAGGCGCTTCATGCTGGTGTTCTCGATGATCGTGCCGTGGTCGATGATCGCGATGTTGCGGCACAACGACTCGGCTTCCTCCAGGTAATGCGTGGTCAGGATCACCGTGGTGCCGGCCGCGTTGATGGCGCTGACGAACTGCCACATCGAGCGGCGGATCTCGATGTCGACGCCGGCGGTGGGCTCGTCGAGGATCAGCAGCCTGGGTTCGTTCATCATCGCGCGGGCGATCATCAGCCGCCGCTTCATGCCGCCGGACAGCGTACGTGCCTGCATCTGCGCCTTGTCCCACAGGCGCAGCTCCTTCAGGTATTTCTCCGCGCGCTCGGCGGCGATCTTGCGCGGGATGCCGTAGAAGCCCGCCTCGTTCACGCAGATGTCGAACGGCTTCTCGAACTGGTTGAAGTTGATCTCCTGCGGCACCAGTCCGATCAGCTTCATCGCCTCGCTGCGCTGCCGGTTCACCGAAATGCCGAATACCCGTGCGTCGCCGGAAGTGGCGTTCACCAGCGAGGACAGGATGCCGATCAGGGTGGACTTGCCGGCACCGTTGGGGCCGAGCAGGGCGAAGAAGTCGCCAGGCTGCACGGTCAGGCTGATGCCCCTCAGCGCTTCGACGCCGTTGCCGTAGGTCTTGCGCAGGTTGTCGACGACAAGCGCCGGGGCCTTATCTTGAGACTGCGGGGACATGGGCTGCACCGAGGGGGTTAGCCCTTATTATAGCGGGCTACGTCCCGTCGTCCGGCCCTGCCGGACGGCACACACCGTTTCCGGAACCCGCCCCATGGCCGACCACTTCCAGCTCCGTCTCGTCGACAGCCGCATGCTCGCGCCCGCGGTGCGCCACATGGTGTTCGAGCGCGTCGACGGCCAGCCATTGGTGTTCCAGCCTGGGCAGTTCCTGCAGGTGCATTTCCACTACGACGACGGCACGGCAACCAAGCGCAGCTATTCGATCGCCACCACCGGCGACAGCAGCTCGCCGGGCGCGTCCGTGACCGTCGGGCGCATCGAGATCGCGGTGAGCTACGTCGACGGGGGCGCCGCCACCCAGCTGCTCGGCGAGCTGCCGGTCGGCGGGGTGATCGATGCCAGCGGCCCTTACGGCCGCTTCTGCCTGCAGGAGGCCGACACCCACCCGCGCTACCTGCTGCTGGCCACCGGCACCGGCGTCACCCCCTACCGCGCCATGCTGCTGCAGATCGAGAAGCTGCTGGCGCAGGGCGGCCGCGACGTGGTGCTGCTGTACGGCGCACGCAACGAGGGCGAGCTGCTCTACGGCGAGGAGTTCGAGGCGTTCGCCCGCACCCACCCCGGCTTCGCCTTCCATGCCTGTCTCAGCCGCGAGGCCCGCGTGCTGCCCCGCCCCACCGATCGCTACGGCTACGTGCAGAACGTGCTGGCCGAACTGGCCCCGCATGCCGACCGCGACATCGCCTACCTGTGCGGCAACCCCAACATGGTCGACGCCGCCTTCAACGTGCTGAAGGAATCCGGCCTGCCGGTGCCGCAGATCCGCCGCGAGAAGTACGTCTCCTCGCGTTGATAAAGCTCGCCGCTTTCGCGCCGATATGACGTCTGGCCCGACCCCACGCCATGGGGGTAGGCCGCCGGCGGTGTTTCCTGCGCGCGTCACCTCACGCGCAGATCACGCGGCGCAGGGTAAATCGACGATGCGACAGGTGGCTGCGGCGAAGTTCGGCCCCGACCCGCCATTAACGTGACCCACGTCACGTTTTCCGGCGTCGGCGGGCTCAAGCCGGTAAAGCTCGGGCGGAGCGCGCCGAAAGCCACTCAAGGAACCCCGTCATGGCCGGGGCACCTGGAGAGGTGAACGGAATGAAATGGTCAGTCGGTTTGTGGGCGGGGCGTCGCCGTTGCCGGGAAGCCATCCATCGCGCATTCGGTCGCGGCGGACGGGCTGGCGGGTCGAGAGCGCTGGTCCCGATGCTGCTTTCCACTTTTCTGGCAGCCATCGCCCTGGTCTCGTTTCCTTCCGTCGCCGGCCAGGCTACGGCCAGCTTCCGGATCTCGGTGACCGTGGTGGCCTCGTGCAGCGTGCAAACCCAGCCGCTGACCCTGGCGCCCTACACCACGGGCGGTGCGGCCACGGGCACGGCATCGCCCGGCTCCATTGATGTGACGTGTGCGCGGGGTACGCCCGCCGCCGTCTATCTCGAGGGCGACCGCACCATGCGCAGCCAGTCCGGCGTCCGCATGGCTTACGAACTGCGCGCGAACGGCAACCTCTGGCCGGCTGGCGAGGCGATCCATGTCAAGGGGCTTGGCCCCACGGCGATTCACCTGGCCGTTTCGGGCTCGGTGCCCGCTGGGCAGAAGGTCCCGACGGGCGATTACGAGGATACGGCGGTGGTACGCGTGGTCTATTGACGAGCGCGAATGAGATTTGCCGAGTATCCGTCAGTAGTAAACGTACACCGTGACAGCGTCGAAATAGTCGCCAGGCGTCGCAGAGCCTTGACCGGGCGGAATCTTGCCGCACACGGTAAACATCTGCGACGGCTGGGTGCCGGTTTGCGTATCGGTGCCGTCGGTATTACCCCACTCCGTACTGCAGTTTCCGCGGTACAGCTGGTACGGAACGTAGTCGCTGTGCGTGGGGCCACCGCGCATGCGTCGGGTGGTGCCATCCCAATTCTTGCCATTGTCCAGGCCGACGCGATAGCCGATCTCGCTCACGCAACTGACCGTAAGCGTGGTGGTGGCGGTTGCATTGCTGGGGTCACCGTCGAGTCCGCCGAAATCCAGGGGATTGGTGGCGACTTGGCAAGTCGGAACCAAGTTGGCCAATACCTGGAAACCGCTGATGGTGCCTCCACCCGAAGCGTTGTTGCAGCCAGTGTTCGCCGGTCCGGTGTCGAAGGCTACGTCGCTGTTGCCGTAAGTAGCGCTGTATGGGCCGGTCTTCTTTGTTGTCCAGCTGATGCCTTGGCTACTGTCGATGGCGGCGTAGATCGGTAGCGTGATGGGAGCTGATGTGCCATTGGCAGGCACTGCCACGGTGCCGATGTAAGGCGTGCCCCATTTGCTGGACGTGTTGCTGCCCCAAGTCTGGGTTTTGCCGGCATCTTTGTAGAGTTGATAATCGAGCGAGCCGTTTTTCGGTCCGCTCATGGATCGCTGACTGGAACCCCCGGGATTGCTGATACTTATGCACACGTCGATGTTTTGCGAAGCCGATGAGGCGTTCGTGCAGTAGTAGGTCAGGAAACCCGTGGTATTCAGGTTGACGTCGCTGTTCAAGTTCGAAAGGTAGGTAAGGCCGAGGGTCGGGTCGGCGTTGCCGAAATTGATGCTGGTCGTGATCGCAGTGCAAGTGATGTCGGGCACGCTGGCCAGCGTGGTGCGCAATGGCCTCATGCTGGCGGGAGCCAGCCACTGGCAGGCGACGAACAGCGCGCCCAACCACAGGTAGATATGGATGCGACGGTTCATGGCGCCCCCTTCTTGGTGCAGGTAAGCGGCCCGATCTGCGGGATGCCGTCACCCTGCCTGCGATAGTCGAATCCGGTGTTGCAGGTGCCGCCTTCGGGCAGGCTGACCTCCAGCACGTTGTGCCTGTCCAGCGTGTCCAGGTATACCGCGCCGTCGAAGCCGACCAGCGCCGGGTCGCCGGCCTGGCCGCGCAGGCGCACCTGGCTGCCCAGCGGCAGCGGCTTGCCCGCGTCGTCGCGCAGCAGCACCGAGGCCGCGCGCACCGGGGTGATGCCGAAGCTCACCAGGGTGCCGGCGCGGTCGACGGGCGTGGCGTTGGTGTCCACGTGGCCGATGCGCACGTCGGCCGGCAACTGCATCGGGTCGATGCTGAGTTTGTTGTTCTGGTACGCATTGAGCGGTGTCACCAGCAGCAGGCCTTGCCGGTCGGTATGGCCGACCAGATTGTTCTCCAGCTTCACCGGCACGTCGGGGATGCCATCGGTGGAGACCAGCGCGAAGCCGTTGTAGATGCTGCGCGCAGCGAACGCGTGGCCGCCCATCAGCACCAGCGCACCGTTGGCGCCGGCATAGGCGCTGCTGCTCCCGCCGAAATTCATGAGGCCGGCCTGCGCCTGACCGTAGCGGCCCAGGTAATCCAGTTCGGCCAGGCCGCCGTGGCTGCCGTCGCCCTGTTGCGTTTGCGCGCGCCAGCCGAACCCGCCGTCGGTGGGCAGCGAGCGGGAAATGCTGGCATCGAACAGGTTGCGGTTGCCTTGACGCTGCACGCCGGCGCTCATGTAGGTCCGCGCATCGAAGGTCAGGCTGAAGCTCAGGAACACGCTGCGGTCGCGCGACACGTCCAGGTTCTGGTTGAGGTTCAGGCTGATCGAGGCGCTGCGACCGAGCGACTTGTACCAGTAGCCGCTGGCGTAGCGGCTGGTCTGTTCCAGGTAGCGCAGGTGCACATAGCTGACGCCGAAGTTGCCGAAACCATCGGTGCTCATGCCGGCCTGCGCGCTGGCGCTCAACCGCGGCGACGGACTGCCGTACAGCGCGGCCACGTCGCGGTAGCCGCTGCTGCTGCGGGTACCCTGCACGCCGAAGTTGAAGCGGCTGTTGATCCACTGGTAGCCGAGACTCAGCTGCGAGCCGTCGAGCCCGCCATGCTGGCTGCGCGCCACCGAGCCGGACACGATGCCCGCATGGCCGAGCAGCCAATCGCCGCCGACACCGGCATTGGCCAAACCTTGCGTGACCTCGGCGTGGGCACTGGCGGTGAACTGGTCGGTGAGGCCGCGGCGCCAGCTGCCGCTGGCCATCGGGTCGCGGCCGTAGGAGAACGACCGCAGGCCGTAATCCTCGCGCACGAAGCCAAACCCGGCCGACCAATCGGTCAGCCCTCTCTGCAGCAGCTGCTGGGTGTTGTACAGCGAGAAGTCCACCGTGGAGACGCGGCCCAGCGCGTCGGTCAACACCAGCTGGGCATTGCCGGCGCCGCTGATGCCCGGTACCGCGTTGAGCTGGAACGGGCCGACCGGCACCTGGCCGCTGTACTGCTTCATGCCGTTGACGTAGAGCTCCACCTGCGAGGGCAGCGTGGCCTGACCGAGGAATTGCGGCAGCGGCGCGGTGACGCGGTAAGGCTGCAGCGCGAAGTTGGTGCCGATCTGCACGCCGCCGATGCGGGTCGGACGCGACCACGCGGTGGCGCCGGTCAGCGTGTCGCCCACATCCATGGTGAGCATCCGTTCTGGGAACGACATGCTCCAGGTCGTATCCAGGCGAACCGAGCGGCCATGCCAGTCGCCATTCGTACGGCTGGTCTGCGAAAGCCCGGTGCTGCTCAGCGTGCCGGGGCCTCCGAACACGCGCAGTTCCGTGTACGCGCTCGCGCTGGCGCTGCCCTGGGTGTCGCGCGTGGCGTAGATGTCGTAGTTGAGCAGCGCGCCGGGCGAGGCGTTGGCGTGGGGAACCGGGGCGCTCTGTGCGTTGAGCACGCTGGTGGACAGGTGCAACAGCTTTAGCGGCACGGTCAAGGTCGCGGACTGTTGTTCAGCGTCATAGCGCACCTGTACGCCCGGCAAGCTGTCCAGGCGGACGGGATCGGGGCTGTCCGTCGGCAGCATGAAACCCAGCTGCTGCAGCGTCGCCCGCGTGGCCCACAGCGTGCCGTCGCGGTAGCCGAGATGCACCAGCCCCCGCTCGGTGCCGTTGATGATCAGGTCGAGGTACAGATCGGTGGCGTCGATGGTGGCCATCGCACCGACCGGATCGGCCGCCAGGGCCGAGCCGTCCACGCTGTCGGGGCTGCGGACCGCGTCTGCCGCCGTCGCGCGCGTGGCGATGGCCAGCAGGCAGGGCAGCAGTAGCGACTCAGCGAGCGCGATCGGCCAGCGAGAGCGTTTGCGTGGCCTGCGCGCCATTGATCGCTGCCTCCAACGTGCCGTTTTCGGTGAAGACCGAAGCCGGCTGCTTGAGCGGCCAGCGCATGGTGGCGCCGGGAAGGACATAGCCCAGCAGGCCGCCGGCGATGGTCGTGCGCTTGCCCTTGTCACTTACGTAGATGAGTTCGGCCAGCTGCGCGTGGCCGGTGCCGGTGTTGGACACCATCAGTGTCATGTGGTCGCCATCACGCTGCAGCTGCCAGTGCAGGTTGACCGTTGCGGCCGCCTCGCCCTGAGGCTCCACGAACACCGGCACCGAATAATGCAACACGAACTGCAAGCCGCGCTTGCCCGGTGTGTGCACCGGCAGTTCATCGATGGCCAGACGATAGGCGGCTTCCACGGCGCCGTTGCCGGAGGGCGGCGCACCGATCCGGATCACCCGGATCAGCTGCCGGCCGCCCGGCTGAATACCAAGCATCGGTGGGCTGATCACCAGCTCCTGCGAGGGCGTCAGTTGGTCCGCACCATTGACCTGTGTCCAGCGATACACGCGCACCTGCGCGTGTATCTGGTCGGTGCCGGTATTGCTGAGCCACAGTCCGTCGGCATGCTGCGTGGGCTGCAAGGTCAGCGAAACCGGCGCAACCTGCAGACCACTGGCCCACGCGCCGGCACCGACCAAGGCCAGGCCGGCGCACAGCAGCAGCCTGCACAGCGGGCGATTGATCATCGACTCAGTAAGCCACGCTGACAGTGACGGTGTCGGTGTAGGTATCGGGCTGGACGTTCAGGTTGGTGCCCAGCACCTTGCCGTAAACGGTGTAGTTCTGCGCCGTGCCGTTGCCGACGACGAGGCCGTTGGTGGCGCTCAGCGTGTTGGCGCCGTTGCCCCAGGCGGTGGTGTCGCCGCTGTCCTGATACAGCGCGTAGGCGATGGTGTCGGTGTTGCCAACGATGCCGCCCTTCATGGAACCTGTGCCGTCAGCGCTGTTGGAAGTCGGCGTCAGGTCGACGCTGTAGGCGGTCTTCTTCGAGCAGGTGACGTTGATATTGCTGGCGGACGTGGTGAGGTCGCCGGTCGAGTTGGCGTCGGTGCTGCCGAAGTCCAGCGCGGCGCCCGTGGAGACGGTACAGGCCTTGTTGATCTTCAGCTTGACCTGGAAGGTGCTGGTGGCCGGATTGGTGGCGGCACCGGCGGGGAAGACAAAACCGCCCAGAGCGAATACGGCGGCGGCGAGCAGGGTTTTCTTGAACATCATGACGATTCTCTCCGGGTGGATTTGATGGACTGGCGCAGGGCCTTAAAGCAAACGGCATGCCAATATCGGCATGTAAACGGTTACGTCAGGCACCAGGCCGCTCGCGAGAAGGCGGAATTTGAGGCTGGGCAAGGATTCCGCGTGTTTTGTCAGTCTTCCCTGACAAAAATCGGCACCTCAAACTGCGAACTATGTCACTTATTCAATACGCAGTCATCATCCCGTTTTCACATTTCGCGACCGTTTGCGCATCGGCTGGGGCCGTCTTGTAAAGCGTCCTTGACATTTGCCGGGAAGGTTGTCTAACCTGCAATTGTCAAGCTCGCTTGACATGACAGCGGGGGATCGCCATGCGCGCAGGGGCGCCGGCGGTCATCTGGAATCACCGGTGAGGACGGCGGCATGGCGCGTTTTACCGAAGGGCGTTACCGGAGCCGGGTGGCGCTGGCGATGGTGCTGTATGTCGTGGTGCTGCTGCTGGCGTGGCCGCTCGTTCGCGGCGCCGCCAGCCTGCCGCTGCGGGTCGTGCTGGCACTGCTGCCGACGCTGCCGGTGTTCTACGTGATCTGGCAGATGGCGCAGCGGGTGCGGCACGGCGACGAGCTGGAGCAGCGCACGCACCTGATCGCGCTGGGGGCATCCACGGCCGTCGTGGGCGTGGCCAGCCTGGTCGGCGGCTTCCTGGCGGCGGCGGGTGTCGTGCCGCTGGATGGCTCGATCCTGCTCTGGGTATTTCCGCTCATGGTGGTCGGCTATCAAGTGGCGCGATGGTGGGTGGTGCGCCACTACGGCAACGAACCGACCTGCGCCGGCGACGATGCCGGCATGGCGCTGCGCTGGCGCCTGTTGCTGGTCGCCGGCCTGGTGGCCGTGGTGGGGTGGCTTGCCTGGCGCCGTCAGGACGCCTTCGACAGCGGGATGTTCGTGGGCATGGCGGCAGCGGCGGTGCTGGTCGTGCTGGTGCAAGGCGCCCTCCATTGGCGCCGCCGCCGCGCTGCTGGCGCGCGGTCCCGTGACGCCTGAGTCCTTGTTCGCCGCCACCACGTGAGCCTGCCATGCGTGCCGTCCATAAACGCTACCTGCGCGAATTCCTCCCGGCGATGCTGGCCTACGTGGTGTTGATCGTGTTGTCGGGCTTGCTGCTGCCGAAGACCGCCGGCCTGCCGTGGCGGGTGGCACTGGCGCTGCTGCCGCTGCTGCCGATCGTGCTGGCGATCCGCGCGATGGTGCGGGTGTTGCGCGATCAGGACGAGCTGGAGCGGCGCATCGACCTGGAATCGTTTGCGATAGCCGCCATGGCGACCGGGTTCGGCTTCTTCAGCTTCGGCCTGCTGCTGCTGGCGGATGTCGGTTGGCAGGTGCGCGGCGGGGCAGTGGCGATCTGGGTGATGCCGTGCCTGTTCGTGACGTTCGGCCTCGCCAAGCTGCTGGTCGTCTGGCGCTACCGCCGCCATGCATAACCGCATGCGCGAACTGCGCGGCGAGCACGGCTGGTCGCAGGCCGATCTGGCCGAGCAACTGGATGTGTCGCGGCAGACCGTCAACGCGATCGAGACCGGCAAGTACGACCCCAGCCTGCCGCTGGCGTTCAGGATCGCGAAATTGTTTGGACGTCCGATTGAATCGATTTTTGACCCAGGGAGCAGCAGGTGAGCATGAAACCCGGAGCACGCATCGGTGCGGCGTTCGCCATCGCGGTGGCGATCTTCGTGGCCAGCCAGAGCGCTCGGCATGGCGAACAGAACAAGGATCAGGCGCCGCCGGCAACCGCGAGCGCGGCTGCGCCGGCTGTCGCCGCGAAGGTGACGCCGGCCAGCCCGGCCACCTGGCAACTGGGTGCCGTCACCCTGGCGGCATGCGAACTGGTGCAGCCGAACAGCGGGCTCAGCACGGCGGCGTGGTGCGCCGAGTTCCCGGTGCCGGAGAACCGCGCCGATCCGCACAGCCGCACGATCAAGCTGAAGCTGGCGGTGCTGCGCTCGCGCGCGCAGGTGGCAAGCCCGGACATGCTGGCCTTTCTCGCCGGCGGCCCCGGCCAGGCGGCGACCGACTCGGCCGGCCTGGTGGCGTCGGTGCTCAAGCCGCTGCTGGCGCATCGCCACGTGCTGCTGCTGGACCAGCGCGGCACCGGCGGCTCGAATGCGCTGGACTGCAAGGGGTCCGCCGAGGCGACGACGCCCGCCGACGACAGCACGTTCGACGCCGGCAAGCTGCGCGCCGCCGCCGCCGAGTGCCTGAAGCAGCTGGCCGGTCACGCCGATCCGCGCTACTACACCACCACGGTCGCCGCGCAGGACCTGGAGGACGTGCGCCAGGCGCTCGGCGCGCCGCCGCTCGACCTGCTCGGCGTATCGTACGGCACGCGGATGGCGCAGCAGTACCTCAGGCGCTTCCCGGGCGCGGTGCGCAGCGTGGTGCTGGACAGCGCGGTGCCGAACGCGCTGGCGCTGGGCGAGGATTTCGCGCGCAACCTGGACGACGCACTGAAGGCGCAGTTCGCCCGCTGCACCGCCGAGCCGGCCTGCAAGAAGCACTTCGGCGATCCGGACCAGACCTTGTACCAGTTGCGCGATGCGCTGCGCGCCAACCCGCACCAGGTCAGCTTTCGCGACCCGCAGAGCTACCAGACGGTGAAGCGGATGCTGGACGAGGACTCGCTGGCCAGCGTCGTGCGCATGTTCGCCTACACGCCGGCCACCGCCGCCTTGCTGCCGCTGTCGATCGACGCGGCCGCCCGCGGCGACGTCGGCCCGCTGCTGGGCCAGGCCAAGCTGCTGTCCGGCGAGCTGTCCGAACTGATGGGCAGCGGCATGCAGTACTCGGTCATCTGCAGCGAGGATGCCGACCTGCTGACGACGCGCCCGCAGGACGCGCAGACCATCCTCGGCACGCGCATGGTCGATGCGCTGAAGGCGGTCTGCTCGGTGTGGCCCAAGGGCACGCGGCCGGCCGATTTCCATGCGCCGCTGAAGACCGACAAGCCGGTGCTGCTGCTGGCCGGCCAGTACGACCCGGTGACCCCGCCGCGCTATGCCGAGGCGGTGGCGAAAGGCCTGCCGAACGCGCGCGTGCTGACGCTCAAGGGCCAGGCGCACAGCGTGATGGCGGCCGGCTGCACGCCGCAGCTGATCCAGCGTTTCGTCGAGAAGCTCGACCCGAAGACGCTGGACGCGAGCTGCCTGGACCGGCTGCAGCCGACGCCGATCTTCATCGACTTCAACGGTTCGACCCCTTAAGGAGCGGCGCCATGATCGAGGTAAGGGATTTGCACAAGGCGTTCGGCTCGGTGAAAGCCGTCGACGGCGTCAGCTTCAGCGCCCGCGACGGCGAGATCACCGGCCTGCTCGGCCCCAACGGCGCCGGCAAGACCACCACGCTGCGCATGCTCTATACGCTGATGACGCCCGACCGCGGCCAGGTGCTGGTGGACGGCATCGACGCGGCCGTCGATCCGCTGGGCGTGCGCCGTCGGCTCGGCGTGCTGCCGGATGCGCGCGGCCTGTACAAGCGGCTCAGCGCGCGCGAGAACATCGACTACTTCGGCCGCCTGCACGGCCTGCCGGAGGAGCTGCTGGCGAGCCGGCGCGAGGCGCTGGTCAAGGCGCTGGAGATGGACGACATCGCCGACCGCCGCACCGAGGGCTTCTCGCAGGGCCAGCGGGTGAAGACCGCGATTGCCCGCGCGCTGGTGCACGACCCGCGCAACGTGATCCTCGACGAGCCGACCAACGGCCTCGACGTGATGGCCACCCGCGCGCTGCGCCAGTTCATGCGGCGGCTGAAGGACGAGGGCCGCTGCGTGCTGTTTTCCAGCCACATCATGCAGGAGGTCGCCGCGCTGTGCGACCGCATCGTGGTGATCGCGCACGGTCGCGTGGTGGCCGACGAATCGCCGGACGCGCTGCGCGCGCAGACCGGCGAATCCAACCTGGAGGATGCCTTCGTGAAAATCATCGGCAGCGAAGAGGGGCTGGCGGCATGAGCACGAACCCTTCGAAAGCCCGGCGCGGCGGCGCCTTCCTCACCGTGTTCCTGAAGGAAGTGACCGAGAACCTGCGCGACCGCCGCACCCTGATGAGTGCGTTCCTCACCGGCCCGCTGCTGGGGCCGCTGCTGTTCGTGATGCTGATCAACCTCACCCTGAACCGCGAACTGGACAAGGCCGAGAAGCCACTGCCGGTGCCGGTGATCGGCGCCGAGTACGCGCCGAACCTGCTCGACGCGCTGAAGGCCGGCGGCGTGGTGCCGGGCGCGCCGGTGGTCGACCCCGCCCGGGCCGTGCGCCAGCAGAACGCCGACGTGGTGCTGCGCATCGGCGCCGACTACGGCAAGGCCTGGCGCCGGGGCGAGCCGGTGCAGGTGGAGCTGTTCTACGACTCCTCGCAGCGCGAGGCGAACAGCTCGGTGGAGCGGGTCAGCCAGCTGGTCGAAAGCTACGCGCGCCAGCAGGGCGCGATGCGGCTGGTCGCGCGCGGCATGTCGCCGGGCACGGCCTGGCCGCTGCAGGTGGCCCGGCGCGACCAGGCCACGCCGCAGTCGCGCGCGGTACTGATGTTCGCGATGCTGCCGTACTTTTTCGTCATCACCATCTTCATGGGCGGCATGTACCTGGCGATCGACCTGACCGCCGGCGAGCGCGAGCGGCAGTCGCTGGAGCCGCTGTTCGCCAACCCGGTGCCGCGCTGGAAGATCCTGTGCGGCAAGCTGGCGGCGATCTGCGCGTTCTCCGTCGCCAGCCTGCTGATCACCCTGCTGGCGTTCGCCGTGGTGGGGCAGTTCATTCCGGCCGGCAAGATCGGCATGGAGCTGGATCTGGGCCTGCATTTCGCGACCTGCGTGCTGCTGCTGATGCTGCCACTGGTGCTGCTGCTGGCCGCGCTGCAGTCGATGGTGGCGGCGTTCGCCAAGAGCTACCGCGAGGCGCAGACCTACATCTCGCTGCTGATGCTGGTGCCGATCATTCCCAGCCTGCTGCTGTCGTTCATGCCGATCAAGGCACAGGCGTGGATGTACGCGGTGCCGCTCCTGGGCCAGAACCTCGGCATCATGCAGCTGCTGCGCGGCGACGGCGTCAGCGCCGCGCAGATCGGCCTGTGCCTGGCCGGCAGTCTGGCGGCGGCGCTGATCGCGCTGCTGGCGACCGCCCAGCTGTACCGTTCGGAGCGTCTGGCGATTTCCGCCTGAAATGCATGCGCTCCTCCCCCTGCGCCCAGGGGAGGAGCGCGACACGGGCCGCTGATCGATCAGCGGCGCACCGCGGTTTCGGTGGCGCAGCCGCTCTTCAGGAGATGGTGCGCCGGGTCGTAGATCGCGACCGTGGCGGTGCTGGTGAAGCTGTTGGCGTTGGTGCTCAGCGTGATGGTCCGCTTGACCTCCTGGATGCCGGCGTAGCTGCCGTCCGGGTTGAACCGGAAGAACTGGAATTCCGACGCGAATTTCTGCAGGCCGATGAAGCTCCAGACGCCGAAGCTCGGGTAACGCAGGGAGGGTGGCGTGTTGACGCCGACCTCGGACTCGCTGCCGTCTGCCGCGTACTGGTTCATTGCCGGGAACGTCGCGAAGGCGTGGCCGCTGACGCAGTTGCGCAGCGTCACGCTGACGTCCCACACGCCGGTCAGTCGCAGCGGGGTCGGCAGCCATGAGGCCGGCATGGTGGTGGCCGCGGCGGTGGTACCGATGCCGGCGATCGCCACGAGGGCGGCGGCAACCAGGAATGACGTTTTTTGATAGCGCATCTTCATGACATGGACCTCGCGGAGGGGGAGGGTAGGCGGCGCCCATGCGGGGCGTCGCCGTGCCGCGACTGTTGCGCCGGCGGTCGGCGAAGTCCTTAGAATCGGCCTGAAAATTCCTGAAAGTTGACGTGTTGCCCTCCGGGAGACAGGTGTGGCTCGTTACGCGTTCGGCGATTTCTGCCTGGATGACGCCACGCATGCGTTATCGCGCGACGGCACGCCGGTGGCATTGACGCCACGGGTCTTCGACACCTTGCTGCACCTGCTCGCGCGCAGCGGCGAACTGATCGACAAGGACGAGTTGATGCAGGCGGTATGGCCGTCGCGGGTGGTCGAGGAGAACAACCTCAACCAGGCGATCTCGGCCCTGCGCCGCGCGCTGGGTGAAACGCGCGGCGAACATCGTTACATCCTGACCGTGCCGGGGCGGGGTTACCGGTTCGTTGCGCCGGTGCGCGTGGCGTCGTCGACCGATCCGGCGTTGGCGGCGAAGCCGTTGCGCACGCTGGCGGTATTGCCGTTCCGGCTGCTGCAGCCGGTTGCGGACGAAGTACTGCAGACCGGCGTGGCCGATACCCTGATCACCCGCTTCAGCGGCCTTGGCGAACTGGTGGTGCGGCCCCTGTCGGCCGTGTACCGGTTCAGCGGAGCGCAGCGCGATCCGCTGGAGATCGGGCGCCGGCTCGGCGTGGACGCGGTGCTGGACGGGACGATCCAGCAGGCGGCGAGCCGCGTGCGGATCAGCCTGCGTCTGCTGAATGTCGCCGAAGGCCGGCAGCAATGGGCCGAGATCTTCGACACGCAGGCCCATGACCCGTTTGCCCTGCAGGACGCGGTGGCGGAGAAGGCGGCTGCCGCGCTGGCATTGCGGCTGACCTATGACGAGCGTATCCGGCTGACCCGGCGCTACACCGACGATCCCGACGCCTGGCGCTGTTACGCACGGGCGCGGTTCCTCGTCGAGCAGCGTTCGCCGTCGGGGCTGAAGCAGGCGATCGCCTGCTTCAGGCAGGCCCTGACGCTCGATCCGGGCTATGCGCTGCCCCATGCGGAGCTGTCCGACGTCTACACGCTCCAGGGTGTGATGGGTGCACGGCCGCCACACGAGGTGGGTCCACTGGCGCTCGAGGCGGCGTTGCACGCGCTGGCGATCGACGAGCGCCTGCCGGTGGCGCACTATGCGCTGGGCCACGCGCTGGTGCAGTACGAGCGCGACCGGCGCGGCGCCGAACTGGCCTACCGCCGTGCGCTGGAGCTGGATCCGAATTGCGCCAACGCCCGGCACCGCTACGCGATCCTGCTGATGACGTCGGCGCGGCCCGACGAAGCCTTCACGCAGATCCGGCGTGCGCGCGAACTCGACCCGACCTCGCTGCCGATGGACGTTACCGAGGGCTTTCTCTACTACTGGGATCGCCAGTACGCGCGGGCGATCGGGCACCTGCGCGACTCGATCGAACGCGAGCCGCATTACTGGATGGCGCATTACTGGCTGGCCCAGGTACTCGGGTCGTGTGGCGAACATGCCGCCGCCGCGACCAGCGCGCAGCGCGCGAACGAGCTGCTGGGCGACGGCGGTGCAGCGTGGCTGGTGGCCTGGGCCCACGCGGTGGCCGGCCGGCGCGACGAGGCGCTGGCGGAACTCGACGCATTGCTGCAGCGGTCACGGCATCGCTACGTGCCGCCTTGCGACATCGCCCAGGTCCACGCCGGCCTGGGCGATGCCGGACAGGTTTTCGCGTGGCTGGATCGTGCCGAGCGGGAGCACGCGCGCTATCTCGACGCGCTCGGGGTCAATCCGATCCTGGATGCCTTCCGTGCCGATCCGCGCATGGCGGACCTCTGTGCGCGTGTCGGGATCACGCCACCGGCTTCACCGCGATAAGGTTCAGCGCGGCGGCGCGGTCAGTTCGCGGGCGTCGAGGTAGCCGTCGTGGTCGCGGTCGAGCTGGTGGAACTGCCGGCGCAGGTTGTCCCGGTATTCCGTGAGCGTGATCGGCTGGCCGCGACCACCGGGCAATTCGTCGGTTTCGAGGATGCCGTCGCCGTTGCGGTCCATCGCCTGGAAACCGCGACCCATGTACGCCAGGTACTCGGCTTCGCTGACCCGGTCGTCGCCGTCGCGGTCGAACATCTGCAGGTACTCCGAACGCGTGTCCTGCGCCAGCGCGGTCGCCGCAGCCAGCAGCAGCGCCAGCGCCGCAGCCAGCCGCACGTTCAGCGGTGGCCGCCGTGGATGCCGATGAACTGCAGGAACTCGGCGCGGGTGCGTGCATCCTCGCGGAAGGTGCCGAGCATCTGGCTGGTCACCATCGATACCCCGCGCTTGTGCACACCGCGGGTAGTCATGCATTCGTGGCTGGCGTCGATCACCACCGCCACGCCGGCTGGCTGCAGGGTCTCCTGGATGCACTGGGCGATCTGCGCGGTGAGCGTCTCCTGCACCTGGAAGCGGCGCGCGAAGCCGTCCACCACGCGTGCCAGCTTGCTGATGCCGACCACCCGGTTGGTCGGCAGGTAGCCGACGTGGGCACGGCCAATGATCGGCGCCATGTGGTGCTCGCAGTGGCTCTCGAACTGGATGTCGCGCAGCACCACCATCTCGTCGTAGCCGTCTACCTCGCTGAAGGTGCGGCGCAGGTAGTCGGCCGGGTCGGATTCGTAGCCGGAGAACCAGTCGCGGTACGCCTTCACCACCCGCTTTGGGGTGTCCAGCAGGCCCTCGCGAGCGGGATCGTCGCCGGCCCAGCGCAGCAGCGTGCGCACCGCCTCCTCGGCCTGCTCCTGGCTGACATCGTTAGGGTTGCGCTGGTCGCTCATGGGGGGTCTCGGGTAGGCGGATAGGGCAGTTTAACGTCCGCGCCAAGCCGGCGCAGGTCCGGGTGCGACGGGGAAGTCAGGTCTCGGTGTCGTCGTCGCTGTCGTCCGGTGCGGGCACGTCGTCCAACAGTTGCCGGGTGACGTCGCCCGGCGCGGTTTCCACGCCGCGCAACCTGCGTTCGATGGCGCGGGTACGCACGCCGGTCGCGTCGATCTGGTTGCTGGCCTGGTCGAGATTCTTCTTGACCTTGTCCAGCACCGCGCCGAACTTGCCGAATTCGGTCTTGACCGCGCCCAGCAGCTGCCATACCTCGCTGCTGCGCTTTTCGATCGCCAGCGTGCGGAAGCCCGCCTTGAGGCTGGTCAGGATCGCCGCCAGCGTGGTCGGCCCGGCGACCGTGATGTGATGGTCGCGCTGCAGCGACTCGAACAGGCCCGGTCGCCGCAGCACTTCGGCGAACAGGCCCTCGGTGGGCAGGAACAGGATGGCGAAATCCACCGTGTGCGGGGGCACCACGTACTTGCTGCGGATGCGCTTGGCTTCCTCGCGCACGCGCCGTTCCAGCGCATTGGCGGCGTCCGCGGCGGCGACGGCGTTGGCGTTTTCCTGGGCGTCCTGCAGGCGCTGGTAATCCTCGAGCGGGAACTTGGCGTCGATCGGCAGCCACAGCGCAGCGCCATCGACGCCGTTGGGCATGTGGATGGCGTATTCGACCCGCGCGTCGACGTTGGGCACTACCGCCACGTTGGCGGCGTACTGGTCGGGCGCAAGCAGCTGTTCGAGCAGCGCGCCGAGCTGGGTTTCGCCCAGTACGCCGCGTGTCTTCACGTTGCCGAGCACGCGCTTGAGGTCGCCGACGCCGGTGGCCAGACTCTGCATCTCGCCCAGCCCACGCTGCACCGCTTCCAGTCGTTCGGACACCAGCTTGAAGGACTCGCCGAGGCGGGTTTCCAGCGTGGCGTGCAGCTTCTCGTCGACGGTAGCACGCATCTGTTCCAGCTTGGCCGCGTTGTCCTGCTGGATCGCGCCGAGCTTGGTCTCCAGCGTGGCGCGCACCTCGCCCATGCGTTTCTCGTTGTCGGCGGTGAGCGCGGCGAGACGTTGCTGCTGCTGTTCGCCGAAGTGGTTGAGCGCCAGCGTGGTTTCCGCGCGGCTTTTGCGCGCGTCCTCGGCGAGTTGCTGCGCCAGCGTCTGCAGGCCCTGGCTGGTGCCGTCGGTGAGCGCGGCGAGACGCTGGCCGAAGCCGTCGATGCGCTCGGCCTGCTGCCGCGACATGTCGCCGAGCTGCTCGCCCACGTGGCCGCGGAAGCGGTCGAAGCCCTGCTGCAGCTCTTCGCGCCCGGCGCGCTGCTCCTCGCGCAGGGTGCGTTCGACGCGGGCGCTGTCGTCCTTCAGGGCATCGAGTTTCGCGCCCAGGCCAGGGTCGCCGCGGCCGCGCAGCAGCAGCGCGACCTGCAACAGCAGTACCAGCGCGGCGAGGATGACCAGGATGATCAGCAGGGTTTCGGCGAGCGTCATGGAACGTTTTCCCGGGATGATGCATCCAGTGTACGTCGAGCCGTCTCGTCGGCTGCGCCTGATTCACGCCACCGCGATCGCGGTGGTGCATCATGGGCCGATCCGTCGGCCCGGGAGAAGCTCATGGAACACGTCCACGATTACCTGATCATCGGCGGCGGCATGGCCGCCGATGCGGCCGCCAAGGCGATCCGCGAGGTCGATCCCGCGGCGAACGTCGGCCTCGTCGGCGCCGAGGCGCAGCCGCCATACAAGCGACCGCCGCTGTCCAAGGCGCTGTGGAAGGGCGACAAGTCGGTGGCCGACATCGACCTGGCCACCGCGGCCAGCGGCGCTGTGTTGCATATGGGGCGGCGCATCGAGTTGCTGGACCGGGTGGCGCGCACGGCGCGCGACGACCACGGCGACAGCTACCGCTACCGCCGCCTGCTGCTGGCCACTGGCGCCACCCCGCGCCGGCTGCCGTTCGAGGGCGGCGAGCGGATCATCCATTTCCGCACGCTGGACGATTACCAGGCCTTGCGGCGCTACGCCAAGCCTGGCGCCTTCATCGCGGTGATCGGCGGCGGCTTCATCGGCTGCGAACTGGCCGCATCGCTGTGCGCCCTCGGCTGCAAGGTGAGCCTGCTGTTTCCCGGCGGGACGATCGGCGCGGGGCGCTACCCCGAGGGCCTGGCGCGCTATCTCGACGCGTACTACCGCGATCGCGGCGTGGACGTGCGCAGCGGCGTGCGCGTGGAGGGCAGCAACCCTACCGATGGTGGCGTCGAGCTGACGCTGTCCGACGGCAGCCTGCTGCGCGTGGAGGCGGCGGTGGCCGGCCTCGGCGTGACGCCGAACACCGCGCTGGCCGAACAGGCCGGGCTCGCCATCGACAACGGCATCGTGGTCGACGCGCAGCTGCGCAGCAGCGATGCGGACATCTGGGCCGCCGGCGACGTGGCCAATTTCCACAATCCGGCGTTGGGCCGGCGCCTGCGCGTGGAGCACGAGGACGCGGCGGTCAGCATGGGCCGCCATGCCGGCCGCGCGATGGCCGGCGTGGCCGGGGAATACACCGTATTGCCGTTCTTCTATTCGGACCTGTTCGACCTCGGCTACGAGGCGGTCGGCCTGCTCGACACGCGCCTTGAGGTGGTCGAGGACTGGCGTGAGCCGAACCGCGAGGGCGTGGTGTATTACCTGGACGGTGGCCGCGTGCGCGGCGTGCTGCTATGGAACACGTGGGACCAGGTGGGTGCCGCGCGCGAGTTGGTCGCGCAGGCCGGTCCATTCGATGCCGCTACGCTGCACGGGCGGTTGCCGCAAAAAACCTGACCCACACCACGTTGCTGTAGGAGCGCACCCTGTGCGCGATGTTCTTCGTCAGGTAGCGAAAGAGCATCGCGCGCAGGCGCGCTCCTACAAAAAAAACGGCGGTTTTGACCCACCCGCAGCCGCGTAGGGCGGACACGGGCCGCCGGCGTTGGTTTTCGCAGCCGCGTAGGTTGGGGTGAGCGC
>NZ_AJXW01000046.1 GCF_000264375.1 Rhodanobacter thiooxydans LCS2 | reverse complement strand
CTGCGCTCACCCCAACCTACCCTGATCGCACTACCTCACTCTACCCGGCAGAACACCGCCTTCAGGTAGCGGCCTTCCGGCACGTCGGTGCGGAACGGGTGGTCGGCGCCGGCGCCGCGCACTTCCAGCACCTGCATCTCGCGGCCGGCGTTGAGCGCCACCCGGCGCAGCATCTCCAGGAACTCGCCTTCGCCGACCAGGCCGGTGCACGAGCAGGTCAGCAGCAGGCCGCCGGGCGGGATGATGTCCAGCGCCATGCGGTTCATTGCGAAGTATTTCTTCAGCGCGTCCATCACCTTGCTGCGGTCGCGGGTGAGCTTGGCCGGGTCGAGCACCACCGCGTCGTAGCGCTCACCGCGCGCCACCGCGGCGCGCACCCAGTCGAAGATGTCCGATTGCTCGAACGCCACCGCGACGTTGTTGGCGGCGGCGTTAGCGTGGGCGACCTCGAGGATGCCCGCATCCAGATCCACGCCAATCGCCTCGCGCGCGCCGGCCGCCATCGCGTGCACGGCGAAGCCGCCGGCATTGCAGCACAGGTCGAGCACGCGACGGCCTTTCGCCAGTTCCGCGAAGCGCTTGCGGTTGTCGCGCTGGTCGGCGAAGAAGCCGGTCTTGTGGCCCAGGCCCGGCGCGGCATGGAAGCGCAGCCCGTGTTCGTGCACCTCGAACGGCGCCGGCACCTCGGGGCTGCGGCAGTCGAACGACTCCTGCTTCTGCACGTGCGATTCGGCGAACCAGTACAGCTGCGCGCCGGGGAAATGCGTGAGCAGCGCGGCATGGATCGCCTCGCGGAAACGCCACATGCCGGCGGCGAAGTATTCGATGACGAGGGTGTCGGCGTAGCGGTCCACGATCAGCCCGGACAAGCCGTCGCCTTCGCTGTGCACCACCCGCCAGGCGTCGCTGGCCCGGTCGAGCTGCAGCCAGTCGCGGCGCAGCTGGACGGCGCGGGCGATGCGCGCAGCGATCCAGTCGGCGTCGATGCTGGCATCCGCATGGGTGTCGAGCAGGCGTAACGCGATGCGCGCGTGGCCGTTCCAGAACGCGCGACCGACGAAGCGGTCTTTCGCGTCATGCACCTCGACCACGCTGCCCGGCGGCAGCTTCGCCTCCGGCTTGTGCAGCTGCGCCGACCATACCCACGGATGGCCGGGGGCGCGGTCGGACTTCAGGCGGATGACGGGGAGCGCGGCGGGCGTATTCATCCGCGCATGATAGCCGCTGCCCGGGGTCCTCTCCTGCCTGCAGTGGAGGCTGGGAGGGGTTGCTCGGGTTGGCAGGGAGGATCAAAAGC
>NZ_AJXW01000045.1 GCF_000264375.1 Rhodanobacter thiooxydans LCS2 | reverse complement strand
CCCCGGCCCTCCCCTGCGTCGCAGGGGAGGGAGCAAGAGCGTCAGCGCAGGCGCAGCACCAGCCAGGAGAGCAGGGCGAGCAGGTTGATGCCCAGTCGTGATACCGCCGGGCCGGCCGCGGCCAGCACGAAACCCTGCGTGCCGAAGTGCCAGTCCAGGCCCAGTCGCGGCGCGGTCTGCAGGGTGGCGAACACGTTGACGAAAGCGCCGCAGTGCAGGGCGTAGCTGAACAGCGGCGTGGCGATCAGCGGCAGCTGCAGCAGCTGCGCCCAGCGCGACATGCGCACGCCGTGCTCGCTGCCGGCGACCAGTTGGATGCCCGCGGCCAGCACGAAGCCGTACAACGCCAGGCCGAGCAGGGCGACCAGGCTGTCGTGCGCGCCGAACGGCAGCAACCGGCGCAGCATCGCGGCCACGCCGTAGAAACCGCCGGCGATTTCGAGGGCGCCGATCAGGCGGAACAGGACGGTGCGCATGCGAGGCCTTGTGCGGAAAAAGACGCAAGCTTAGAGCCTGTCTGAAGTCTCCGGAAACCCCGCGCCGGAAGCTGTCGGCGCGCGGGCTCTCAGGCGATCAGCACGCCGCGTGCTTCCTCGATGATCGCATGCGGCACAAAGCGCGCGCTGTCCTGGGTGATCAGCGTGCTGTCCTCGCGGATGCCGATGCCGCAGGCGCGGTCGCCGACCACCCAGCTGCCGAGCAGCGGATGGTGGCCGTCGAACGCCGGCAGCGGGTGGCAGGCCTGGCGGATGCATGGACCGTCGTAGGGGCCGCCGGTGGCGAGCTGGCGGCCGTCGTCCAGGCGCATCGCGATATTGGCGCCCTCGCGCGAGTGCAGCGGCTTGCGCACCCAGCCGCGCGGCAGCTCGCCGCCATCGTCGAACATCGCCGGCAGCAGGTTCGGATGGCCCGGGTGTGCTTCCCACAGCAGCGGCAGGATGCCCTTGTTGCTCAGCAGCGCCTTCCACGGCGGTTCGATCAGCTGCAGACCTGCGCGCGGCAGGTACGCGCCGAACGACTCGCGGAACAGATCCTCCAGCGGGTACAGCTTGAACAGGCAGCCGATCACCTGGTCGTCGAGGTCGGTGAAGCGGCCGTCCTCGGACAGGCCGATGTCCTCGATCGCCAGCAGCCCGCAGTCGATGCCGGCCTGCAGCGCGCAGTCGCGCAGGTAGGCCACGGTGCCCTGGTCCTCCGCCGAAGCGCGCACGGCGGCGAAGTGGAACGGTCGCGCGATCCGGCGCGCAATGGTGCCGAACGCCTCCACCAGTGACTCGTAGATCGAGTTGAACTGGTCGCTGCCGGCCGGCAGCTGGCCGCGCGCGAGCTGGTCTTCCAGCCATTGCCACTGGAAGAACGCGGCCTCGAACAGCGAGGTCGGCGTGTCGTAGTTCAGCTCGTAGAGCTTGGCCGGACCGGTGCCGTCGTAGGCGAAATCCAGGCGGCCGTAGAGGTGCGGGTCGCGCTGGCGCCAGCTTTGTGCGATCCAGTCGCGGTACGGCTCGGGGATCGCCAGCTGCTGCATGTGCCGCTCGCTGCCCACGATGCGCTCGACCATGTCCAGCGCCATCGCGTGCAGTTCTTCGCTGGGCGCTTCGAGGCCGTGCTCGATCTCGCGCAGGGTGAACGCGTAGTACGCCGACTCGTCCCAGTACGGTGCGTCGTCGATGGTGTGGAAGCCGAAGCCGCACTCGGCGGCCTTCGCGCGCCAGTCGGGGCGCGCGGTGGTGACGACGCGGCGCATCAGCCGCCGATGCCGCGGCTGCTGCCGGAGCTGCCGAAGCCGGAACGGCTGACCGTGACCGCGCGGTTCGGCGTGGCGTTGACCGGCACCATCGCGGTGCCAGCTCCGCCGCGGTAGACGCCGCCGGCGCCGGTGGCGGGGCGCTGCCAGCCGCCGTTGCTGTCGCGGAACGCCGGCGCGCTGTTGAAGCCGTTCGCGGCCACGCCGTTGCGCGACATCATCTGCGACAGGAAGAAGCCGGTCATCAGCGGGCCGAAGAACGAATGGCTGGCGCCATCGCTGCGTTCGGCGCACTGCTCCTTGCCGTAGCTGGCCTCGCACGCCTTGCGGTTGGCGAAGCGCGGCGCGGTGGCCGTCGCGTCCTGCTGTGCCTTGGCGAACGCCTGCTGGCAGGTATCGCGGTCGTTGGTCTGCGCCACGCAGGCCTCGACCGAGGTGTACAGACCTTCGCGCGACGCGCTTTCGCTGCGGTCGCAGGCAGTCAGCAACAGCGGGGCCGTGCTCATCAGCAGCAGGGCGGCGGTCTTGGATCGCTTCATGGGATGCTCGGCTCGCGGGTATCCGTCCAAGCATGCCCGTTTGCGTGCGCGGAAGGAAGTTCTTGCGGTAGGAGCCCGCTTGCGGGCGATGCTTTTGGAGCCGGGATTCGGGATTCGCAGAAGCAAAAGCATCGCCCGCAAGCGGGCTCCTACCTGGTTGTGGAGCTATTCGAGCGTGTCGGCCAGCTCGTGCAGGTCGGCGACGTGCTGGTCCCACCAGCGCGATTCGGCGGCGAATGGGAACGCGGCGGGAAACGCCGGGTCGTGCCAGCGCGCGGCGATCCAGCCGGCGTAGTGCAGCTGGCGCATCGCACGCAGCGCCGGCACCAGCGCCAGCTCGGCGTGGTCGAACGGGCGGAACTGCCGGTAGCCCTCGAGCACGGCGTCCATCGCGCGCTCGTCGTTGGCGAGCATCCACAGGTCCTGCACGGCGGGGCCGCTGCGGGCGTCGTCGAAATCGACGAAGTGCGGGCCGGCATCGGTCCACAGCAGGTTGCCGGGGTGGCAGTCGCCGTGCAGGCGCAGCTGGCGTACCGGACCGACCGCTTCCAGGCGTGCGGCGATCGCCGCATCCAGCCGCGTCGCGGTGGCACGGTAGTTCACCTGCAGTGCGGCGGGCAGCAGCGACGAGGCGAGCACCGCATGCATCGGCTGCTGCACCATCGTGTCGCGGTCGAGCCGGCCGCGATGCGCGAACGGTGCTCGCGCGCCGACCAGATGCAGACGTGCGATCAGCCGGCCCAGCCACTGCAGTTGATCGGTCGCCTCCAGCTCCGGCGCGCGACCACCGCGGCGCGGCGTCAGCGCGTAGCGGAAGCCGCCGTGGTGCAGCAGGGTGCGGCCGCCGAAGGCCAGCGGCGCCACCACCGGCAGTTCGGCCCCGGCCAGTTCCTGGGTGAACGCGTGTTCCTCGATGATCGCCGCGTCGCTCCAGCGGCCGGGCCGGTAGAACTTCGCGATCACCGGTGCGGCCGGCTCCAATCCGTCGTGTTCCAGGCCCACCTGCCACACCCGGTTCTCGTAGCTGTTCAGCGCGAGCAGGCGGCCGTCCGGCCACAGGCCGCAGGCGCTCACCGCGTCGAGCACGAGGTCGGGGGTGAGGGTGGCGTACGGCGTGTCGGCTGTCATCGGGTACCGCGCCTCTTTCGTTCGCCTGCTCTCCCCACGCAGGGGAGAGGATTGAGGTGAGGGGCGGGTGCTCGCTGGAACGTCACGATCAACGCACGCCCAGGCCGCGCGCGGGGATCACTGCCATGGTGATGCGCGAGATGCACACCAGCGCATCGTCTTCGGTCTCGATGCGGATTTCCCACACCTGGGTGGTGCGGCCGATATGCAGCGCCTTCGCGGTGCCGGTAACGGTGCCCTCGCGCACGCCGCGCACGTGGTTGGCGTTGATGTCCAGGCCCACCGCCAGTTCCTTCTCGGGATCGAGCGTGAGCATGGCCGCGGTGCTGCCCAGCGTCTCGGCCAGTGCCACCGAGGCGCCGCCGTGCAGCAGGCCGTAGGGCTGATGGGTGCGCGCGTCCACCGGCATGCTGCCGGCGAGCCAGTCGTCGCCGACCGCGGTGATGCGGATGCCCAGCGTCTCCATCAGCGTGTTGGCGCTCCAGCCGTTGAGGCGGGCGAGGTCGGTGGATTGTTTCCAGAGGCTCATCGTTGATTCCCGTAAAGCGAACCCGCATTGTTGTCCGCTGTGATCGTCGCGACAATGCACCCAGTGCCCATCGTCACCCTCAAATCTTCCGGCCGCCGCTTTCCGGTGGCCCCCGGCGAGACCGTGCTGGAAGCGGCGCAGCGCGCGGGCGTGGCGTTGCCGTATTCCTGCCGCGCCGGCGTCTGCGGCAGCTGCAAGGCGACCCTGCTGGAAGGGCGCTGCGAATACCCGCGCAACCCGCCGCTGGCGCTGGATGCCGGCGCGCTGGCCCATCACGCGGTGCTGCCGTGCCAGGCGGTGCCGTGCGGCGACCTGCTGCTGGAAGCGCGCGAGGTGGCCTCGGTGGAGGACATCGCGCGGCGCCAGCTCGGCGTAGTGGTGGCGGACAAGTGGCGGCTGGCGACGGACGTGATCGGCCTGCGCCTGCTGCCGGACCGCGGCGAGCGCCGGCTGCGGCGGCTGCCCGGCCAGTACCTGGACGTGCTGCTGGAGGACGGCCGGCGCCGGCCGTTCTCGATCGCCAATGGCCCGCAGCGGGACGGTTCGATCGAGCTGCACGTGCGCCATGTCGCCGGTGGCGGCTTCACCTCGTGGGTCAACGACGTGCTCAAGGTCGGCGACCGCCTGCGCGTGGAGGGGCCGCTGGGCACCTTCGTGCCGCGCGAGGATTCCGAGCGGCCGATGATCTTCATGGCCGGCGGCACCGGCTTCGCCCCGGTCAAGGCGATCGTCGAACACTTCATTGCACTGGGCACGCGCCGGCCGATGCGGCTGTACTGGGGCGCGCGCAGCGCGGCAGACCTGTACCTGCGCGCGCTGGCCGAGCGGTGGGCGCGCGAGGTGCCGAACCTGACGTTCCACGCCGTGGTTTCCCACCCCGAGCTCGCCGATGGCCTGCGCACGGGGCTGGTGCACGAGGCGGTGCTGGCCGACCAGCCCGACCTCTCCGGCCACGACCTGTACATGAGCGGCCCGCCGGCGATGATCGACGCCGCGCGCCCGCTGTTCCTCGCCGCGGGGCTGTCGGAGGATCGGCTGTACTACGACTCGTTCGAGTACGCGCCGGACGTGCTGGCGCAGATCATCGCCGGCCGCGCCGGCATCCACGACCTGCCGCTGCCGTAGGAGCCCGCTCGCGGGCGATGCTCTTGGAGCCGGGATGACCAGACGTTCGTCTGTTGAGAGCCGGGGTTCGGGACTTGCAAAAGCAAAAGCAGAAGCACCGCGCGCCAGCGTGCTCCTAGCGGTTGCCCTTGGCTACCGGCAGCTGCGCCGCGTGCCAGGCCAACACGCCGCCGCCCAGCGTGTAGACCTTGCCAAAGCCGGCCTTGGCCAGTCGCTGCGAGGCCTTCAGCGAATTGCCGCGGCCGTCCTTGTCCATCACCACCACCGGCAGTTCCTTCGCCTTGGCCAAGTCCTTGTGCTCGGGGTCGAACTGGCTCATCGCCACGTGGCGGGCGCCGGGCACGTGCATCTTCTCGAACTCGGCAATCGCCGACAGGTCGATCAGCAGCGGGCTTTCGCGGTTGATCAGCTGGGTCAGCCCGGCCGGGCTGAGCTCCTTGACCTTGCTGAACAGCGTACTGACCTGCATGGCGATCAGCGCCAGCAGCAGGATCACGAACAGGGCGGACAAGGCGGCATGGTTGCCGACAAATTCGGGCAGCTTGTGCAGGAAATCGTTCATCGTCAGTCCACAGGTGCCGTGGCCGCACCAGTTCGGGTAAACCGGTAATTATACGGATATGTCGCGGCGCGCGCGGCTTAGTCCTGGGTGATGTCCGGTAGGCCGCTGGTCAGCCACCAGTGCTTGGCCTTCTCGTCGTAGTGCCAGCGCTGGTGGTCGACCACGCTGCGCTCGGACTGGGTGTGGATGTTGACCAGGTTGATCAGCACGGTCTGCTGCACGTCGAAGTCGCCGCTCGGCACCGGGCCGGCGCCGTCGTCGTACTCGCTCACCCGCACCTGCTGGTAGCGCGCCAGTTGCAGCGGGGTCAGCGGATGGGCGGTGCGCACCGCCGGGTCGATGAACTGCGCGGCGCTGCGGAAATCGCCCCAGCGCAACGTGCTGCCGTAGGCCTTCAGGGTAGTGGTCAGCGCGTCGCTGCGGGTCTTGGTGGCGCAGCCGGCCAGCAGCAGCACGGACAGCACGACGAGAATGCTCAGGATGCGACGCATGAGTGGCTCCTTCCCCAATGGATATCCGACCATTCTGCACCAAGTGGCGGCGAGCGACTTCAGCCGCGGCGTTTGGCGACGAAGCGCGCGCCCAGGGTGCAGGCAGGCGCGCCGTTCTCGTCGTTCACCACGCAATCGACGCCGATGCGCGCCTTGCCGCGTGCGTCGAGCGTGCTGAAGAAGGTGGTCCAGTCGGCATCGGCGGCGAGCCGTGCCTCGCTGCGGAAGTCCTGCCACAGCGGCGCTAGGTAGCGCACGGTCGATTCGGCGACGAACACGTCGCAGTCCAGTCCGCGCCGGCGCAGCGCCAGTTCCACCAGCGCCCAGCCGCTCAGGGTCATCAGGCTGACCAGACTGCCGCCGAACGCGCAACCCTTGTCGTTGACGTTCGGCGCCAGCGGTGCGCGCAGGGCCAGGTGCCCGTCGTCGCAGCCGGCCAGTTGCAGGTCCATCGCACGGGCCAGCGGGATTTCGTCGCGGATGAAGCGGATCAGCTGCTGCGCGTGCAGGGTGGCATCGTCGGTGCTGCTCACGTGGGCGGGGTTCCGGGGGAGGGAAAGCCCGTCAGTGTAGGGCGACCGCTACACTGGGGCCATGACAGTGGCCGCACGACAACCCTCCCGGAACAAGCCGGATCTGCGCGGCCGCACCGTGGTGATCACCCGTCCGGCCGGCACCGCGTCGGCACTGGCGCGCCGGGTGCGAGCACTCGGCGGCGTGCCGCTGCTGCTGCCGGGTCTGGCCCTGCGTGGCGTGGCGGATGCGGGCGACGCGCGTCGTGGCCTGCGCGCGGCGCTGGCGGCGGAGCTGATCCTCTTCACCAGCCCGGCCGCGGTACGCCACGCCGCCGCCTTGTTGCCGCTGCGAACCACGGCCGCGGTGCTGGCGGTGGGTCAGGGTACTGCGCGGGCCTTGCGCCGGCACGGCGTCGCCGCGCCGCTGGCGCCGCAGCGGCAGGACAGCGAAGGCCTGCTCGAACATCCCGGCTTGCGCGAGCTGCGCGGTCGCCGGGTGGCGCTGGTCGGCGCGCCCGGCGGCCGCGGCGTGCTGCGCGAACAGCTTGCCGCCCGTGGCGCGCAGTTGCAGGAGGTGCATGTCTACCGGCGGGTACCGCCGCGGCTGGACCGGCGTCACTTCGAGGCGTTGCTGCGCTTGCCGGCATCGGCGCAGGTGCTGCTGTCCAGCGCCGAGGCGCTGCACCACCTGCAGCAGGGGTTGCCGGCGGCCGCGTGGGCGCGGCTGTGCGCAGCGACCGCGGTGGTCAGCAGCGAGCGGCTGGCGTTGGCGGCGCGTGCGGCCGGGTTCGCGCGCATTGTGCCGGCCGCCTCGGCGCTTCCGGCCGACCTGCTCGACGCGGCCGCCCGCGCGGGCTGAGAGGTCGAGTTTTTCAACCTCGAAGCCCGGCCATGCATGGCCGGGCGCAGATCGGGCACGTCAGTGCCTGATTCGCGTGAGCGAGTCCGGACAAATCCGCCGGATTTGAACAGCCGCAGGCTGGCCCGCAGGGGGCATGCCATGGATGGCATGCACACATGTGCCGGACTCGCGATAGAAGAAAACCACAGGAAGTGGTTTTCTTCACAAGCACTGATCCTTTCACGCCGGTGCTACGAACGCGCCCGTATGGGCTGCTAGCATGCGCGCATGAGCAACGTAGACCAGCCGAGCGAGTCCACCGCGCCCGAGGGCGCCCGTCCCGATTCCGCTGCGACCGGCGCCGCGCCGATCGATCCACCCATGCGCGCCTCGCGCCCGGCGCGACCCGCTCCCCGTCCGCGCAGTGGCGGCAGCCTGGCACTCGCGGTGCTGCTGGCGCTGCTCGCGGTGGGCGTCTCCGGCTACGTCGGCTGGCGCCAATGGCAGCAAGAGCAACGCAGCGCCGCCGACAACCAGAGTATCGCCAGCCTGCAGCCGCGCGTGGCCACGCTGGAAACCACGCTGACCACCCTCGGTGACCAGCGCAGCAGCCTGAACCAGCGGCTGGATGACGCCGCCCAGGTCAACCGTTCGCTGCGCGAGGAACTGCTCGGTCAGGCCGAGCGCACGCGCCATCTCGAGGACGCGGTGGCCAAGCTGGCCGAGAAGAGCCTGAGCGGCCGCGACGGCATGCTGCTGGACGAGGCCGAATCGTTGCTGCGCATGGCCGGCGAACGCTACTCGCTGTTCCATGATGCGCAGGGTGCGGCCGCCGCGTATGCGCTGGCCGACCAGACCCTGGCCGCGGTCAACGACGGCGCCTTCGGCGGCGTGCGCCAGAGCGTCAACGCCGAGCGCGAGGCGCTGGAG
>NZ_AJXW01000044.1 GCF_000264375.1 Rhodanobacter thiooxydans LCS2 | reverse complement strand
GCCGAGCGCGAGGCGCTGGAGAAGAGCCAGCCGGCCAGCCAGGCCAGCGCGTTGCAGCAACTGGCGGCATTGCGTGATGCGCTCGCCACGCTGCCGCTGAAACCGCTCGACGGCGCCCCGAGCGAGGCCACCGATGCCTGGTCGCGCATCCGCCACGCGCTCGCCAGCGTGGTCAGCGTGCAGCGCGACGACGGCGCGCCGCTGGCGGTCGCCGATGCGCGCTTCGCGCGCGAGCTGGC
>NZ_AJXW01000043.1 GCF_000264375.1 Rhodanobacter thiooxydans LCS2 | reverse complement strand
CCTTCGACGACGCCTTCATCCAGTACGTCGAAGACAAACTCAACAACCGGCCGCGCAAGCGGTTAGGCTATCGCACGCCGCAAGAAGTGTTCGAGCGGTCGTTCAAACGCGCTGCACTTCGGAGTTGAATCCGCCACCTCGCGCGGGCTAATCCGAACGAAGCTGGTGGTTATGGCTGCGGTCGTGCGACCTGTCCCACGACTGGCATGATGCAGTCGCTTTCAGCCGATGGCTACAAGGTGTTCGCGCTGGGCCTGGCCCACAAGAATGGCGATGGCTATTTCTGGTCAGAGCAGATCGCGGATGCTGTTGCCATAATCAGGAGTCGCACTGGCGCGACACAGGTTGACGTGGTTGCCTGGTCCAAGGCGGCTTCCAATGCACGGATGTACATTTCAAACGTGAAGAAGACCTGGGGCACAGCCTATCGAGGAGATGTTCGTCGTCTGCTGTTGCTGGGCTCGGCCAACAACGGGATTGACTTGTCTTTCCGTCATGGCTGGAGCTTCAGCCTTGTCGTTTATCCTGCGTGCGGCGGCGTCATCAATGGCCCAACCCCGCACAATCGACTGATGTGCTACGGTTTTTTCCGTGACGGAGCGGAGTGGACCTATGACTCTCCTTATTTTCCTGGCTCGGCACAATTGCTGAAGCGATGGGACTCGGTTTATCCATTGCCAATCAACGAACAGGACTGGTACACGACTTATTTTGGTGGCCAGGGGTATTACAGCAAAGGCCCGGGTATCGACGCCTATATGGGTAAATCACTGGTCGACGTTATTCGCAACTCACCATCGGCACCAGGTGTTCGCGTGCACAATCTGTGCGGAAATCAGAACGACATAGCGCTCTTGCATAACGAACACACAGGGCCATCGGATGGTGTTGTTTTTATCCAGAGCTGCCGGGATGTAGTAGGTATTGCTAATGATGGTGGTGGTGCCACCATTGCGGTCAACCACCTGGAGCTGGGATGGGAGCCGCTTGCAATCGCCCAGGTCAAGGCTTGGCTGGATGCACCCTGACTGGACGGGATTTGAATCTGTCGCGAACGCAGCGGCGGCACTGTACCAAGGTACAAGTGCCCAGCTTCGCGCGCATGCCTAAGCTCCCTTTATCGGCATTCGCGTGAGCGATGCATTCACTGCAAAAGGGGACGTCATGAAACGCACGCATCTGAGTTCGGCGATCGGTCTGGTTCTGGGTCTGGCCCTGGTGGCGCCACTGCAAGCACAGCAGGCGAACGAGGATGCCAGCGCCAAGCCGACGACGGCGAAGCAGGCCGAGGCGAAGCAGCTGCAGGAAGTGACGGTCAGCGCGCGTCGCCGCGACGAGTCGCTGGAAAAGGTGCCGGTGGCGGTCACCGCGTTCAGCGGCGAGGACATGAAGGACCTGCAGGCGAACAGCGTCGACGGCCTGCAGGGCGCGGTGCCGAACATGAACATCGTGCAGGGCCGGGGTTCGTCCTCGGCGGTGAACATCTTCATCCGCGGCATCGGCCAGCCCGACGCGCTGCAGACCTTCGACCCGGGCGTGGGCATGTACGTCGATGACGTCTACTACTCGCGCATCCAGGGCGGATTGATCAGCCTGTTCGACGTCGAGCGCGTGGAAGTGCTGCGCGGCCCGCAGGGCACGCTGTACGGCAAGAACTCCACCGGCGGCGCGGTCAAGGTGGTGACGAAGAACCCGAGCGACAGTACCGAAGGCTCGGTCGAGGCCGGTTTCGGCAACTACGGCCGGCGCGAAGGCAAGTTCTACCTTGGCGGTCCGCTGGGTGGTGCATGGTCGGCCTCGATCGCCGGCGGCCTGACCAGGACCGACGGCTATGTCACCGATCCGTCCACCGGCCACAAGTACAACGACGAGGACAACAAGTCCGTACGTGGCAAGCTGCGCTACCACCCGTCGGAGAATTTCGATGCAGTGCTCAGTCTCGACTACACCAAGCAGGACACCGGCCTCACCCTGGGCCAGCCGGTCTCCGTGCTGAAGCGCACCGACTTGGTGTTCGGTTCGGTGGCGCTGTACACCCCCGATCCGGACAAGAAATACGACTTCAAGACGCGCACCTCGTTCAACCCGGACAAGGGCCAGAAACTCGAGCACAAGGGTGCCGCGCTGAACCTCAACTGGAAGCTGTCCGACCGCTGGAACCTCAAGAGCATCAGCGCGTTCCGCAAGCTCGACAGCGATTCCTACATCGACATCGACGCCTCGCAGTTCCAGTTGGGCGACGTGCTGGTCGACTTCCACCAGAAGCAGGCCAGCCAGGAACTGCAGCTGCAGTACGACAACGGCAGCAACCTGCAGGCGGTGTATGGCCTGTACTGGTTGCGCGAGACCGTGCCGTCGCACCAGGAAGCGTACGCCAGCGACCTGTTCGCGCTGGCCGGCAAACGGATCAATTTCCTGCGCACCATCGACGACGATCTCACCACCACTACGTACGCCGGCTTTGCCCACATGAACTGGGAGTTCGTGCCGAGCTGGACGCTGGCCGCGGGCGTGCGCTACAGCAGCGACCACAAGGACTACGACCGCAGCACCAGCACGTTCTGGGGCGTGCCGTTCGGCAGGTTGAACGAGACCGTGGCCTTCAACGCGAGCAAGCGCTGGAACGCATGGACGCCCACACTCAGCCTGCAGAAGCAGCTCGATCCGCAGACCATGGTCTACGCCTCGGCCAGCCGCGGCTTCAAGTCCGGCGGCTTCAACGGCCGCGCCAACACCAAAGCCGAAACGAAGAGTGCCGAGTACAACCCCGAGTACGTGTGGACCTACGAATTGGGCCTGAAATGGCGCTCGGCCGACAACAAGCTGCAAGCGAACCTGGCCGCGTTCCACAGCAACTACACGGACTTCCAGGCCCGCGTGTCGGAAGTGCAGAACCCAGGCTCGATCACCCCGACCTTCGCCTTCCCGGTGATCAACGCGGCCAAGCTGAAGATGGACGGCATCGAGTTCGAAGGTGCCGCCGTGTTCGGCCAGGGCACCCGATTGTCGGCCCAGGTCGGCTACATGGACGCGCGCTACTCCAAGTTCGTCGACCATCGCCTCAATCCCAGCGATCCGTTGTACAACCCGCGCCTGCACGACCACGTACCGTTCTCGCCGACCTGGACCTCACGGGTTGCAGCCACGCAGGCATTCAGCCTGAGCGACGGCAGCGCAATCACCATCGGCGCCGACTGGTCGTACCGCAGCGAGACCTGGCTGAGCGTGGACAACTACGACGCGCTGAGCCAGAAGGCCTACTCGGTCACCGGCCTGTTCGGCATCTACGACTCCGCCGACGGTCACTGGCAGCTCCGCGCCGGCGTGCGCAACCTCGGCGACAAGGTCTACAAGACCGATGGCCAGGAGTTCTCCAGCGTTGGCAATATCCGCACCGCGTACTACGGCATGCCGCGCAACTGGTACGCCAACGTGCGCTACAACTTCTGATCCACGCCAACCCGCAGGAGCTCGCTGGCGGGCTTCTGCGGATACCTTGTGAACCTGCAAGACGGAGCGAGCCGATGAATACCCGATGGATAGCCCGCCTGCTGTGGCTGGCCCTGCTGGCCAGCGGCGGCGTTTGTGCGAAAGACACCGGTTCGGGCCTTCCCGGATTGAAGCTGGACCCGGCGCGCACCGCCGTGGTCGGCCTCTCTTCGGGGGCGTACATGGCCGGCCAGGTGCAGATGGCCTACCCGGAGCTGTTCCCGAACGCGGCCCTGGTCGCGGGCGGCCCGTACGGCTGCGCCGATGGCAAGCTGGACGTGGCGCTGGGCAACTGCATGAAAGGCACGCCGGCACCGGACGTGGCCGCGCTGGTGGCCCATGCCGCGAAGCGCTCGGCGGCGGGCGAGATCGGTGCGCTGAAGGATCTCGCCCATGCGCACGTCTATCTGCTGCACGGCAAGGACGATGCGCTGGTGGCCCCTGCGGTGGCCGAGGCGGGGGCGCAGTTCTACCGGCAACTGCGCGACGCCACGCCGGCGCTGAAGGGCATGCAGGTGCACGACGATGGCGCGCGCGCGTTCGCGCACAACCTGCCGGTAGCCGCCCGCGGCGACGATTGCGACAAGTCGGTGGCGCCATATCTGGGTCACTGCGGTTTCGACGCGGCCGGCGAGATCTTCGCGCAGATGTTCGGCAAGCCGGCACGCTCGGCAGACAAGGCGCAGGGCGAGCTGCGCACGTTCGACCAGGATGCGCTGCGCCCCGGCGGCGCCGACGCGTTCCTGGCCGACACCGGCTACGTCTACCTGCCGCCGGCCTGCCTCGCCGGCAAGCCCTGTGGCCTGGTGGTGGCCTTCCACGGCTGCAAGCAGAACGCCGCCGCGGTGGGCAAGACCTTCGTCGCGGACGCTGGCTTCAACCGCTGGGCCGACGTCTACGACGTGGCGGTGCTATATCCTCAGACCCGCGCAAGTTTCGCGCCCTTGAATCCGCAAGCATGCTGGGACTGGTGGGGATATTCCGGAGCCGATTACGACAGCCGCCACGGCGTGCAGCTGCGCTGGGTGGTGAACGCGGTGCGCGCACTGGGGTTGCCGGCGGGGCATTGATGGCGGCGCGCCGTCGGCGCTTTTGCTTTTCTGTAGGAGCGCACCCTGTGCGCGATGCTCTTGCTCTTGCCGCCTTCAGAGCGAAAAGCTCCAGAAGCAAGAGCTTTCGTCTGCCTACGGCAGCCGAGTTACGTTCTCTTTGCGTGGCCAAAGAGAAAGTAACCAAAGAGAAAGGCCACCCCGCTTCCGCGCTTTCCGGGCATCGGGCAACCGCTCCTGCGTTGCCTCAACTCGGGCATCCATGCTCTCGCCGTGCCCGGAAAGTTCGCGGTCGGGCTACGGGGTTTGTCGACAGGGCATCCTGCCCTGATGACAAACTGGTTCGCATCCATGCGAACCACCCTGCGGGCTTTCCTCCGCCCGGCCGCCGCTGCAGAGGGGCCCCCGGTAGAGCAGCGCGCATCCTGCGCGCACTCTTCAGAGGAGCCAGATCGGGAGCAGGAGCAAAGCCACGGCAAAGCGACGCTTTGCCGTGGCTTTGGCTTTTCGGCTTCATCATCGAGTGCGGGCCACGATGGCCCGCTGCTCTACCCGGGGTCCCTTGCGCGGCGGTGAGTCGGGGTCGACAGGCCGCGAAGCGGGAGCCGACAGGGATGTCGGCTCCTTTTCGCGCGGGCAGGATGCCCGCTCAAAAAGCCCGGCCCCGACTCACGGACTTGCCGGGCACGGCGAGGGCATGGATGTCCGAGTTGAGGCAACGCGGGAGCGGTTGCCCGATGCCCGGCAAGCGCCAAGCGGGGTGGCCTTCTCTTTTGGTTACTTTTCTCTTGGCCACGCAAGAGAAAAGTGACTCGGTCGCCGCAGGCGATCGACCGCTCTTCGCTCTGAATGCAGAAAGAGCATCGCGCACAGGGCGCGCTCCTACAGGCGCGGGAGGGCGAAGGCGTTTCGCTTTGATGGAGCGGCGCGGCGCGAGCGCGGCTTTGCGGCTGGAGCCGTGCCCGCCATCAAGGCGGCGTCCATGCTGAGCGCCAGCGTCATCGCCATCGCGGCGCTGTGCTGGCTCGGCCTGCTGTTCGGCGTGGCCCTGCTCGGCGAGCGGCGGCCGCAACTGTTCGAGAAGCGCTGGGCGATCGTGTACGCGCTGTCGCTGGCGATCCACTGCACCTCGTGGACGTTCTACGGCACGGTGACCCAGGCCAGCCGTTCGGGCTGGTGGCTGCCGCCGACGTTTGTCGGGGCGATCCTGATGTATCTGTTCGCGCTGAAGTTCCTCGGCCGGCTGGTGCAACTGGTACGCGAATACAACGCCGGCTCGCTGGCCGACCTGATCGCGGTACGGCTGGGGCGGCATTCCGGGCTGGCGGCGCTGGTCACCGCGGTGGTGGTGATCGGCATCGTGCCGTACATCGCGCTGCAGCTGAAAGCGGTGGCGATGAGCTACGGCATCCTCAGCCACGGCCAACTGGCCGAATCCAGTCCGTGGCAGGACAGTGCGCTGTACGTGGCGTTGCTGATGGCGTTGTTCGCGATGCTGTTCGGCACGCGGCGGGCGTCGACTATGGCGCACAACCGCGGCCTGGTGCTGGCGATGGCGTTCGAGTCGCTGTTCAAGCTCGGCGCCATGCTGGCGCTGGGCACGTTGCTGTTCACCGCCTTGCCGACAGGCTTGCCGAACTACGTGCCGCCGCCGCCGGACAGCGGCGGTTTCCCGGCGCTGATCCTGCTCGGCGCGCTGGCGATGTTCACCATGCCGCACCAGTTCTACGCGGGCATCGTGGAGTGTCGCGACGACGGGCAGCTGCGCACCGCGCGCTGGCTGTTCCCGCTGTATCTGCTGCTGATCTCGCTGCCGATCCTGCCGTTGGCGCGGCTGGGCGATGCGTGGCTGGGGTCGAGCGGGGTGTCGTCGGACATGTACGTGCTGGCGTTGCCGCTGGCGCGCGGCGAGCATGGCCTGGCGTTGGTCGCGTTTCTGGGTGGCCTGAGCGCGGCCACCAGCATGGTGGTGATCGCCACGCTGGCGTTGAGCCTGATGGTGGTCAACCATTTCATCGCGCCGCTGCGCGTGCGCGCCGGCTGGGGGCGCGACGAACACGGCGACCTGCGCGGCGAGCTGCTGAACCACCGGCGCGTGGCGATCCTGGTGCTGATCCTGCTGGCGTGGGCGTACAGCCGCGTGCTGGCGCGCAACGAGGCGCTGGCCGACATCGGCGCGATCTCATTCTCCGCGCTGGCCGGGCTCACCCCGGCGCTGTTGGCAGCGGTGTACCGGCCGCAGCTGGGCTCGCGTGCGGTGATGGCCGGGCTCACCGCCGGTACCCTGGTGTGGGTTTATGCGGTGCTGCCGACCCTGTTGCCGGTCGCGCCGGCATGGCTGCGTGGTGGACCGTTCGGTCTGCACTGGCTGGCGCCGGACGATCTGCTCGGGCTCGGCAACTGGAACCGGCTGGGCCGTGCCGTGGTGGTGAGCCTGCTGGCCAACATCGTGGTGATGCTGGCGGTGGCCGGCTCGCGCTTCGGCAGGGCGGCGCGTGTGGTCAGCGTAGGCGATGTCGGCCTGGTCGAGTTGCGCGCGCTGGCGATGCGCTTCCTGCCGTCGGAGCGGGTCGATCACCTGTTTGCCAACGCGCCCGCTGCGGGGCCTGCCGGCAGTGCGCGGGTCGCCGAGGTCGAGCACGAGCTGGCTGCGGTGATCGGCGCTGCCTCGGCGCGATTGCTGCTGGAGGTGGTGCACCGGCAGGGCCGCGACGACCTGGACACGGTAGTGGCGATCGTCGGCGAGGCGGCGCAGGACCTGCGCTTCAACCAGCGCGTGCTGGAGGCGGCGCTGGAGAACATGAGCCAGGGCATTTGCGTGGTCGACGCCGAACTGCGCCTGGTCGCCTGGAACACCCCGTATGCACAACTGTTCGACTACCCGCCCGAACTGCTGCAGGTAGGCCGCCCGGTGGCCGAACTGACCCGCCACAACATCGACGCCGGCATGCTCGGTCCCGGCGAAACGGATGCGCGCGTGCAGCGGCGGCTGGCGCACATGCGGGCCGGCACGCGGCATCTGTCCGAGCGGCGTTTCCCCGGCGACACCATCGTCGAGATCCGCGGTAACCCGATGCCCGACGGCGGCTTCGTGGCCACCTTCACCGACGTCACCGCGTTCCGTCAAGCTGAGGCCGCGCTGAAGCGCGTCAATGAGACGCTGGAGCTGCGGGTGGAGGAACGCACCCGCGAACTGGCCGCGGCCTCGGCCGAGGCGCAGGCGGCGAATGCGTCGAAGAGCCGCTTCCTCACCGCGGTCAGCCACGACCTGATGCAGCCGCTGCATGCGGCGCAGCTGTTCGCCCACTCGCTCACCGAGCGCGACGGGGATGCGGCCACCGCGCAGCACCTCAACGGCGCGCTGGCCGCCACCGAAGGCCTGCTCACCGGCCTGCTCGACGTGGCCCGGCTCGAGGGCGGCCGCCTGCATCCGCAACCGCGCGCATTCGCGCTGGCCGAGATACTCGATCCGCTGGCTGCGGAATTCCGCGCGATCGCGCTCGACCGCGGCGTGCGGTTGGACGTGGTCGGCACGCGTGCCTGGGTGCGTTCCGATCCGCAGCTGCTGCGCCGGGTGCTGCAGAACTTCCTGTCCAACGCGTTGCGCTATACCGAGCATGGCCGCGTGCTGCTGGGCGTGCGCCGGCATGGCGCGCTGCTGCGCGTCGAGGTGTGGGACACCGGTCCCGGCATTGCGTCCGAAGAGCAGCAGTTGATCTTCCAGGAGTTCCGTCGCGGCAGCACGGCGGGCGGACAAGGGCTCGGGCTGGGCCTGTCGATCGCGCAGCGCATGGCCGACCTGCTCGGCCATCCGCTCGGGCTGCGTTCCTGGCCTGGCCGAGGCAGCGTGTTCCATCTCGACGTGCCGTTGGCGCGCGCGGCCATCCGGCTGCCGCCGATCGTCGACACGCCGCGCTCGCTGCCGGCTGGCCGCGCGTTGGTGCTGGACAACGAGCCGGCCGCGCTCGCCGCGCTCGGCAGTCTGCTGACCAGTTGGGGCTGGCACGTGCATGCAGCACGTAACTCCGCGCAGGCGCTGGCGGCACCGTGGCGGCCGGATCTGCACATCCTCGATTTCCACCTCGACGGCGGCCAGACCGGGCTGGAGGCGTGGGAACTGCTGCGTGCGCGGCACGCCGACGTGCCGACCGTGATGCTCACCGCCGACCGCGACGGTGAGCTGCGCCAGCGGTTGCTGGAAGCCGGCATCAGCGTGCTCTACAAGCCGCTCAAGCCGCTGGCGTTGCGGCAGGTTCTGCAGCGGGTTGCGGCCGGCCTGCCGCGGTCGTGACGGCAGGCGCCGCGGCCCAGGCGGGATTGCTCCGTGGCTGCGCTGGGCGATGCCCCCGCATGCATCCCGAGCTCTACCTACGGCTTGGGTCGCGGGGTCGTTGCCACACTCGGCGGCAGGATCGGCAGTGTGACAACAGGCTGCTCGCCGGTCAGTGCGCCAAGGAAAGTCTGGATTTTCCCAACCTCGTCGTCGGTCAGCGTGGCGCCAAGCTGGCTGCTCCCCATGATCGCAATCGCCTGCCGCAGATCCCAGACCTTGCCAGTGTGGAAATAGGGAGCGGTAAGGGTGATGTTGCGCAGCGAGGGCACCCGGAATACGTATTCGTCGCTGACGGTCTTGGTCACCGTGAAACGCCCCTTGTCGCCCGGCGGCAGAATCTCGGCGCCGGGGCGCTCGACGACGCCGAACGGGGCGTACATGCCGCCACCGATGTTGACGCCGTTATGGCAGGCGGCGCAGCCCTTGCTGATGAACAGCGCCAATCCCTCTTTCTGAACGGCATCGAGCGCTTTGTCGTCGCCGCCGAGGTAGCGGTCGAACGGCGCATGGGGCGTGATCAATGTCGCCTCGAACACAGCGATGGCTTTGCGAACGTTGTCGAGCGTGATCGGGTCGGACGCGCCGGGATAGGCCTTGGCAAACGCGGTGGCATAGCCTGGAATGCCTTTGAGTTGCTCGACGACGTGCGTTTCCGTGGTGCCCATTTCGACCGGATTGACCAGCGGTCCGCCGGCCTGTTGTTCGAGATCCTTCGCCCTTCCATCCCAGAATTGCGCGACATCGAACACGGCGTTGTAGACGGTGGGTGCGTTGCGCCCGCCATGCTGCCAGCGATGGCCCAGCGAGGTTTCCTGCAGGTCGACGCCACCCATGCCGACCATGTGGCAGGAATTGCAGCTGATGATGTGGCTTTCGGAGAGACGGGGCTCGAAGTAGAGCATTTTGCCAAGGGCCAGCTTGGCGGGTGTCGAATCATTGCCCGGTAGCGACGGCGCACTGGCGGGTATCGGCTTGAACAGTCCCTGTGCCTGTTTCATCAAGGCCGACTGCGACCAGGCCGCGCCTGGTGCACAGCAAGCAAGGACAATCAGGGATGCGACCGCTTTCGAGTACATGGAGAAACCTCCTTGCTCGCTTGCGCGATGACCCGCGTGGAATGTGTGTGGCATCCATGGATGCCGTGCCGGGACAGAGCGCCATCCAGGGCCGGCCCGCAGCATGGTCGACAACCGCTCGCGGGGGACGGTTTCCGCCACATGCCGCAGGATGATCGCGCTGCCCGGACCGCGCCTAGTTGATCCGCATCAACAACTCGGCTGGATATCGCACGGGCATGCAGGCTGCCAGGTCTGGCGGAGCGGCCCAGGCACGGAGTTGGACGTCAGGCGGTCGGAGGCTCATGCCGTTCTTGCCGGCTCCCCCAGCTCCAGCGCCCGCAGCACCATTCCCGCCTGGGTTCGATTGCGCACCTTGAGCTTTTCGAAGATCGCCGTGACGTGCGCTTTCACCGTGCGTTCCTGGATGCCGAGCTGATCGGCGATCTGCTTGTTGAGCAGTCCCTCGGCCAGCAAGGCGAGCACTCGGGACTGCTGCTCGGTGAGGCGGGCGAGGCGACTGGCGAGGTCGGCGTCGGCCGGGTTGACGGGCAGGGCGGCGACGGCTTCGGCCAGTCCGGGTGGCAGCCAGCTGCCGCAGTCGAGCACGCTGCGGATCGCCACGCCGATCTCGGCGGGGCTGGCGCTCTTGGGGATGAAGCCGGCGGCGCCGTGGTCGAGCACGCGGCGCACGATGCGCGGGTCGTCGTGGGCGGACACCACCAGCACGGCGACGCCGGGGTGCTGGCCGCGCAGTGCGGCCAAGCCGGACAAGCCCTGGCTGCCAGGCATGTGCAGGTCGAGCAGGACCAGGTCCGTATCCGGCTCGGCGGCCAGCCCGGCGAGTACCCCGGGCAGGTCGGCCGCCTCGCGCACGCTGCAATCATCGAGGTTCTCGCCGGCCGCCAGACGCAGCGCGGCGCGAAACAGCGGGTGGTCGTCGGCGATCAGCAGCTTCGTCATGGGGTTGACGTTAGCGGGCCGCGGCGACCGCGTCGAGTTCGGCGCGTGGACTTTCGTACGATGGCGGCCGCCGGTGCACTTGTTATGGTGGCTGGATGAAGAAATCCGTGCGCATTTCGCTGCCGCTGTTCTTGTCCGCGCTGGTATCGGTCATGCTGTCGGCCTGTGCCAGCCAGGGGACGAGGAAGGAGTCTGTCATGCATGAGGTCGATTACGGCGACGTGCGGGTGACCGGGCATCGCGGCCATGACGACCTGCTGAGTGCAGGCCTGGGCCTGGCGGGTCTGGCCAGTGCGCCATCGCCGTTCGCCAACCCGCTGGACCCAGACGCGGTGGAACTGCGCCGGCGCGCCATCCAGACCAGTTGGAAAGGCATCGCCGATCTCGGCCCGCTCGGCGGCTACGGCACTGTCTACGGCGGCGTGCCGGACGTGCCGGGGCGCGAGTACCAGACGTTCGCGCGCATCCCCGGCGCCCGTTCGCCGCATCGCGTGCTGCTGCAGTTGCCGGACAATTTCGACCGGCAGAAGCGTTGCCTGGTGGTGACCGCCTCGTCCGGTTCGCGCGGTATCTACGGCGCGATCGCGCTGGCCGGCGCGTGGGGTCTACCGCACGGCTGCGCGGTGGCGTACACCGACAAGGGCACTGGCGCGGGTTACTTCGATTACGCCGACGACAGCGGCGTGGCGCTGGACGGCCGTCGCGTGAAGCGCGGCGAGGCGGAACTGGAGTTCCAGCCGCCGCCGGCATCGTCCAGCGCGGGCATCGCGATCAAGCACGCGCATTCGGGCGACAACCCGGAAGGTGACTGGGGCCGCCACGTGATCCAGGCGGCGCAGTTCGGGCTGGCCATGCTCGACCGCGCGTTCCCTGGCGAAGCGCCGTTCACGCCACAGAACACGAAGATCATCGCCGTCGGCATTTCCAATGGCGGCGGGGCCGTGCTGCAGGCGGCGGGACTGGACCAGGAACACTTCTTCGCCGGCGTGGTGGCGCTGGAACCGAACGTGCACGTGAAGGACCGCGGTCGCGCGCTGTACGACTACGCCACCGAGGCGGCGATCTGGCTGTCATGCGCGCTGAGCGCGGAGCTTTTTGCCCCGGTGCCGCTGGCGCGCGGGCCGCGTGGCGTGCCGTTGCCGGCATGGCCGATCCGCTGCGCCAGCCTGCGCGCGCAGGGCAAGCTCGACGGCAGCACCATCGCGGCGCAGGCGGAACAGGCGCGGCAATACCTGCACGCGCGCGGCTGGACCGACGAGGCGATGCAGACGGCGGCCAGCACGACTGCCTTCGACCTGTGGCGGGCGGTCGCCGCGGGCTACGCCTCGGCCTACCTGCGCCGCGGCGCCGCCGACATGCCGTGCGGTTTTCACTACGCGGCGATCGGCGCGGGCGGGCTGCCGGGCGTGGCCGATCCGATGACGCGGGCCAGCTGGTGGGCAGACGGCTCGGGCATCCCGCCGGGCAATGGCATCGGCCTGTTCGGCGGCATGAACGTCTCGACCGATCCCACCCTCATCGGCAGCGAATGCCTGCGCGCGCTGTGGACCGGCGACGACCACGAATCACAGATGCTGCACGCCGCGGTCGCGGCCACCGCGGCGCGGCTGCCGCGCAAGGACCTGCCGCTGTGGGTGCTGCATGGCGCCGGCGACGGCCTGCTGCCGACCGCGTTCAGCTCCGAACCCTACGTGGCCTGGCTGCGCGACGAAGGGCGCCGGCCGATCTACTGGAAGGTGCCGCACGCGCAGCACTTCGACGCGTTCCTGGCGCTGCCCGGTTTCGGCGAACACTACGTGCCGCTGCTGCCGTATGGTTACGCCGCGCTGGATCGGCTGTGGGCCTATCTGTACGAAGGCGCGACGTGGCCGCTCGACGCGCCGGTGCCGGCCGCACGGCCGCGTGGGGTCGGCCCGCTGGAGCGGGCCGCGCTGGGTCTATAGATATTGCTGGGTTATCCTTGACCGTCCACGCGCCGGCGCTCCGGCGCGCAGCCGCCTTCAGACCCAAGGATTTGCGATGACCATCAACGTCACCTTCACCACCAACCGCGGCCCGATCCACCTGCGCCTGCACGAAGACAAGGCGCCGGTCACCGTCGCCAGTTTCGTCAACCTGGCCCGCCGCGGCTACTACGACGGCCTGTCGTTCCATCGCGTGATCGCCGACTTCATGATCCAGGGCGGTTGCCCCGAGGGCAGCGGCCGTGGCGGTCCGGGCTACAAGTTCGAGGACGAGTTCAATCCGTCGCTGCGCCACGACAAGCCGGGCGTGCTGTCGATGGCGAATGCCGGCCCGCGCACCAACGGCAGCCAGTTCTTCATCACCCACGGCCCGACGCCGTGGCTGGATGGCAAGCACAGCGTGTTCGGCGAAGTGGTCGACGCGGCCGACATGGACGTGGTCAACGCGATCCGTCAGGGCGACACGATCGAGAAGGTCAGCGTGGAAGGCGACGTCGACGCGCTGCTGGCGGCGCAGGCCGACCGCGTGGCGGAATGGAACGCGGTGCTCGACCGGCGCGGCTGAGCGGGTGCCTTCGTGCCCAAGGGAAACCGCCGGCCGCCCGCCGGCGGTTTTTTTGTGGTCGTCTCTGCCGGGTTTTCACGCGACCTTGTCATGGCGGATTCCCGGGGCGCTTATGATCGCCGCGCCGCATATTCGATCCATCACCATGCAGGGAGAACGACGATGTCATTCCTCGATGATTTGCTCGGTGGCCAGGGACAACAGGGGGCGCCAGCCGGCGCCGGTTCGCTGATTGCCGTCGCGGGCCAGCTGATCGAGAAGGCGGGCGGCGTGCAGGGCCTGGTCGGCATGCTGCAACAGCATGGGCTCGGCACTGCGGTGCAGTCGTGGGTCGGCACCGGCGCCAACCAGCCGGTGTCAGCCGAGCAACTGGGCCAGGCGCTGCAGAACGGCGGCCTCGGGTCGCTGGTGCAGGAAGCGGCGGGCAAGCTGGGCATGGATCCGAATGCGTTGCTGGGCGGCCTGTCGAAGATGCTTCCGCAGGCGGTCGACCACATGACGCCGAACGGCCAGCTACCGGGAGAGCAGCAGGAAGCTGGCGGCGGCTTCAACCTCGGCATGCTCGAAGGGCTGGCAGGCAAACTGCTGGGCTGAGGTCGCGGGGCTGAGGGGGCGAGCGGGCCGCTCAGGCCGCGCTGCGCCTTCCCGGCGTGCGCGGGCGACCGCCCCACTGCGGGCGGCGTGATAAAATGCGCGCCTTTGCTTCCTCCCCCTGCGTGAGAACTCCATGCCCCAGCTCGCCCAGCGTGTCGGCCGCGCCAAACCCAGCGCGATCATGGTGATTGCCGAAAAGGCGAAGCAGCTCAAGGCTGCCGGCCGCGACATCATCAGCTTCTCCATTGGTGTACCGAACTTCCTGCCGGGCGAGCACGTGTACGCTGCGGCGCGCGAGTCGCTGTCGCACGATTCCGGCCAGTACGGCAGCAACCGCGGCGCCGACGCATTGCTGGATGCGTTCCTGAAGCACATCGAGGCGCTGGGTTTCACTGGCTATACGCGGATGAACCTGTCGATCGGCATCGGCGCCAAGCAGGTGCTGTACAACCTGGCCGAGGCGCTGCTGGACGAGGGCGACGAGATCGCCTTCGCCGCGCCGTACTGGACCACCTACCGCGACATCGCTGACATCGTGGGCGCGAAGACCAACGTGATGCATTGCGGGCCGGAGCAGAACTACAAGCTCACCCCGGCCCAGCTCGACGCGGCGCTGGCACGCAAGCCTAAGGTGTTCCTGTTCAACAACCCGTCCAACCCGACCGGCATGGTCTACACGCGCGAGGAGATCGCCGCGCTGGCCGAGATGCTGGTGAAGTACCCGGACACCTGGGTGATCACCGACGACATCTACAATGCGATGGTGTTCGACGGGCTGGGCTACCACAACTTCGTGCACGCGAAGCCGGAGCTGCGCGAGCGGGTGATCTTCGTCGACTCGGTGTCCAAGACCTACGGCATGCCGGGCTGGCGCGTCGGCCTGCTGGCCGGGCCGGAGTCGGTGGCCAAGGCGGTGACCACGCTCAACTCCAACCACATCACCAGCCTGCCGGAAGTGGTCAGCGCCGCCGCCGTCGCGGCCCTATCGGGTCCGCAGGACATCCCGCAGGTCAAGTGCAAGGATTTCGCCGACCGGCGCGACATCGTGTTCACCGCACTCACCGCCATCCCCGGCGTAGTCTGCCCGCGGCCGCAGGGCGCGTTCTACGCGTTCCCGGACATCTCGGTGGCGTTCGGCAAGAGCCACGGCGGCACGAAGATCGGCAACGATGTGGAGTTCTGCGCTGCGCTGCTGGAAGCCACGGGCGTCGCCTGCGTGCCGGGGTCCGCCTTCGGCGAGCCGCGCGCGATGCGCATTTCCTATACCTGCCCGGCCGCACAATTGCAGCCGGGCCTACAACGTATCCAGCAGTTCTTCGCCGAGCTGACTTGAAGTCCGGGTTCTTCAACCGAATCCCGAATCCCGTATCCCAATCCCGGAGAATCACGATGAAAGCCCCCGTTCGAGTTGCCGTTACCGGCGCCGCTGGCCAGATCGGCTATGCCTTGCTGTTCCGCATCGCCGCCGGCGACATGCTGGGTCCGGACCAGCCGGTGATCCTGCACCTGCTGGAAATCACCCCGGCGCTGCCCGCGCTGCAGGGCGTGGTGATGGAGCTGAATGACTGCGCGTTCCCAACCCTGGCTGGCGTGGTTGCCACCGACGACGCCAACGTCGCATTCAAGGACGTTGACTACGCGCTGCTGGTCGGCGCCCGTCCGCGCGGCCCGGGCATGGAGCGCAAGGACCTGCTGGAGGCGAACGGTGCCATCTTCGGCCCGCAGGGCAAGGCGCTCAACGCCCACGCCAAGCGTGACGTGAAGGTGCTGGTGGTCGGCAACCCGGCCAACACCAATGCGCTGATCGCCCAGCAGAACGCGCCGGACCTGGACCCGAAGTGCTTCACCGCGATGGTCCGCCTCGACCACAACCGCGCCAAGAGCCAGCTGGCCGAGAAGACCGGCAAGCACAACACCGACGTGAAAAAGATGATCATCTGGGGCAACCACAGCTCCACCCAGTATCCGGACCTGCACCACGCCACCGTCGACGGCAAGCCGGCGCTGTCGCTGGTCGACCAGGCCTGGTACGAGAGCGACTTCATCCCCACCGTGCAGCAGCGCGGCGCGGCGATCATCAAGGCGCGCGGCGCTTCCTCCGCGGCCTCGGCCGCCTCGGCCGCAATCGACCACATGCGCACCTGGGCGCTGGGCACGGCAGAGGGCGACTGGGTTTCGATGGGCATTCCGTCGGACGGTTCTTACGGCATCGCCCCGGGCGTGATCTACGGCTACCCGGTGACGGTGAAGGATGGCAAGTACGCCATCGTGCAGGGTCTGGAAATCGGCGCGTTCTCGCGCGCCCGCATGGACGCCACCGACAAGGAACTGCGCGAGGAGCGCGCCGGCGTCGAGCACCTGTTTGCCAGGAAGTAAGCGCTGCGGTTCATCGCGTGCGAACGAGGGCGGCCATGGGCCGCCCTCTTGGTTTCTGTCCGGGGCTGCTCTGGCCGTCGGCGACTACGACCATCGTCGCGATGATGCCGCCGGCGGCGTGTTCTAGGCTTGCGGCAACGAAGCCCGGAGCCTGCCCCATGCGTTACGAGGATTTCTACCGGCAGTCGGTCGACGAGCCGGAGCAGTTCTGGGCCGAGCAGGCGCGAATGATCCACTGGGATTCGCCGCCGCGGCAGATCCTTGACCAGTCGAACCCGCCGTTCCGGCGCTGGTTTGTCGGCGGTACCACCAACCTCTGTTACAACGCGATCGACCGGCACCTGGCCGAGCGACCGGAACAGTTGGCGCTGGTGGCGATCTCCAGCGAAACCGGGATCACCCGCGAGTTCACCTACCGCCAGCTGTATCGCGAGGTGAACACGTTTGCCGCGGTGCTGCAGTCGCTGGGCGTGGGCAAGGGTGATCGCGTGGTGATCTACCTGCCGAACATGGCCGAGGCGGTGTTCGCGATGCTGGCGTGCGCGCGCATCGGCGCAATCCATTCGGTGGTATTCGGCGGCTTCGCCGCGCACAACCTGGCGCTGCGCATCGACGACGCGCAGCCGAAGCTGCTGGTCTGCGCCGATGCCGGCATGCGTGCGGGCAACGTGATTCCGTACAAGCCGCTGGTCGACGCGGCGCTGAACGAGTCCTCCGCACCGCCGCCGCACGTGCTGATCGTCGATCGCAAGCTGGATCCGCAGATGACCCGGGTGCCCGGGCGCGACCTCGACTACGCCGAGCTGCGCGCGCGCCACGAGGGTGCCGAGGTGCCGGTGGCGTGGCTGGAATCGAACGAACCAAGCTACCTCCTGTACACCTCCGGCACCACCGGCAAACCGAAGGGCGTGCAGCGCGACGTGGGCGGCTACGCGGTGGCGATGGCACTGTCGATCCGCACCGTGTTCGACATCGCGCCGGGGCAGGTGATGTTCGCCACCTCGGACGTGGGCTGGGCGGTGGGGCATTCGTACAATGTCTATGGGCCGCTGATCGGCGGCGCCACCTCGCTGCTGTACGAGGGCCTGCCCACGCGGCCGGATGCAGGCATCTGGTGGCAGCTGTGCGAGCGCTACAACGTGCGTACGATGTTCTCTTCGCCCACCGCGATCCGCGTGCTGAAGAAGCAGGATGAGAGCTGGCTGAAGAAGTACGACCTGTCGAAACTGAAGTGGCTGTTCCTCGCCGGAGAGCCGCTGGACGAGCCGACCGCGCAGTGGATCACCGACGCGCTCGGCGTGCCGGTGATCGACAACTACTGGCAGACCGAGACCGGTTGGCCGGCGATCACCCTGATGCCGGGGCTGGAGCTGAAGACGGTGAAATTCGGCTCGCCCGGCCTGCCGGCGCCGGGCTACCGGATGAAGGTGATCGACGAGAATACCGGCAAGGAAGTTGCCGCCGGCAGCAAGGGCGTGCTGGTGTTCCAGCTGCCGCTGCCGCCGGGCTGCCTGACCACCGTGTGGCGCGACGACGACCGCTACGTGCACAGCTACTTCAGCCACTTCCGCGAGTTGTTGTACAGCTCGCTGGACTGGGCGGTTCGCGATGAGGACGGCTACACGTTCGTGCTCGGCCGCACCGACGATGTGATCAACGTGGCCGGGCACCGCCTCGGTACGCGCGAGATCGAGGAGTCGGTGGCCAGCCACCCCGCGGTGGCCGAAGCGGCGGTGATCGGCGTGAAGGACGAGCTGAAAGGGCAGGTGCCGATCGTGTTCGCCACGCTGAAGCAGGATACCGGCGACGGCGCCCATGCGGTGGCGCAGGCGATGCAGCAGCGCGTGGTCGACCAGCTCGGCGGCGTGGCGAAACCGTCGCGTGTCTACGTGGTGAACGCGCTGCCGAAGACCCGCTCCGGCAAGCTGCTGCGCCGCTCGCTGCAGGCGCTGGCGGAGCAACGCGACCCGGGCGATTTGTCCACGCTGGACGACCCGGGCGCGCTCGACGATATCCGTCGTGCGCTGGAACGCGGACCCGACCAGGGTTGATGACGTAGGGCGGGCACGGCCCGCCGGTTCGCTTTGTGCCGTGATTGGCAGTGGATCAAGAGCGGCGGGCAGTGCCCGCCCTACAAAGCGGCGATCAGGCCGCTACCGCTTTCTTTTCCACTGCCGCCAGCGGGCTGCGGATCAGGTGGTCGAACGCACTCAGCGCGGCAGTGGAACCGGCGCCCATCGCGATCACGATCTGCTTGTACGGCACGGTGGTGGCATCGCCGGCGGCGAACACGCCGGGCAGCGAGGTCTGGCCCCGCGCATCGATCACGATCTCGCCGCGTGGGCTGAGTTCTAGCGTGCCCTTCAACCATTCGGTGTTCGGCAGCAGGCCGATCTGCACGAAGATGCCTTCCAGTGCGAGGCTGTGCATCATGCCGTCGGCGCGGTCCTTGTAGACCAGGCCGGTGACCCTCTGGCCGTCGCCCAGCACTTCGGTGCTCTGCGCACTGACGATCACGTCGACGTTGGGCAGGCTGCGCAGCTTGCGCTGCAGCACTTCGTCCGCACGCAACTTGCCGTCGAACTCGATCAGAGTGACGTGGGCCACGATGCCGGCCAGGTCGATCGCCGCCTCCACGCCGGAGTTGCCGCCACCGATCACCGCCACGCGCTTGCCCTTGAACAGCGGACCGTCACAGTGCGGGCAGTAGGCCACGCCCTTGTTGCGGTACTCCTCTTCGCCGGGTACGCCCATCTGCCGCCAGCGCGCGCCGGTGGAAAGGATCACGGTCTTCGACTTCAGCGTGGCGCCGCTGGCCAATTCGATTTCGATCAACCCGCCCGGTTCGCTGGCCGGCACCAGCTTCTCGGCGCGTTGCAGGTTCATCACGTCCACGTCGTATTCGTGCACGTGCTGCTCCAGCGCCGCGCCCAGTTTTGGGCCTTCGGTGTACGGCACGGAGATGAAGTTCTCGATCGCCATGGTGTCCAGTACCTGGCCGCCGAAACGCTCGGCCGCCACGCCAGTGCGGATGCCCTTGCGCGCGGCATAGATTGCCGCCGCGGCGCCGGCGGGCCCGCCGCCGACGACGAGCACGTCGAACGCGCCCTTGGTCTTGATCTTCTCGGCCTCGCGGACGCTGGCGCCGGTGTCGAGCTTGGCCAGGATCTGCTCCAGGCTCATGCGGCCCTGGTCGAACACTTCGCCGTTGAGATAGACGGTGGGCACCGACATCACCTGGCGCGCCTCGACCTCGTCCTGGTACAAGGCGCCGTCGATGGCCACGTGCTGGATGCGCGGGTTGAGCACGCTCATCAGGTTCAGCGCCTGCACCACGTCGGGGCAGTTCTGGCAGGACAGCGAGAAATAGGTCTCGAACTTGTAATCGCCATCGAGATTGCGTACCTGCTCGATCACCTCGGCCGCGGCCTTGGACGGATGGCCGCCGACCTGCAGCAGGGCGAGCACGAGCGAGGTGAATTCATGGCCCAGCGGAATGCCGGCGAAGCGCACGCCGATGTCGCTGCCGACACGGTTGATTGCGAACGAGGGCTTGCGTGCGTTGTCGTCGCGGCGCACCAGGCTGATGCGGTCGGACAGCGAGGCGATCTGTTCGAGCAGTTCGTTCAGTTCGGCGGACTTGGCGCTGTCGTCAAGGGACGCAACGATCTCGATCGGCTGCGTGACCTTTTCCAGATAGGCCTTCAACTGGGTAGAGAGATTGGCATCCAACATGGCAACTCCGTGGGTTTCTTCAGGGTGAGTGCGGCCGGCACCCGGGCGGGCCGGGCGTTGCTTCGCAGTCGTGTTCCGGTGGGGCGGGCCCGGAAGAACTCCGGGCCCGCGGCGCATGGCGCGGTGACGCTTAGATCTTGCCGACCAGGTCCAGCGACGGAGCCAGGGTCTTCTCGCCTTCCTTCCACTTGGCCGGGCAGACTTCGCCCGGGTGGCTGGCGACGTACTGCGCGGCCTTGACCTTGCGCAGCAGTTCCTTGGCGTCGCGGCCGATGCCGCCGGCGGTGATCTCGACGATCTGGATCTTGCCCGCCGGGTCGATCACGAAGGTGCCGCGATCGGCGATGCCGTCGGCTTCGATCAGCACGTCGAAATTGCGCGAGAGCTGGTGGGTCGGGTCGCCGACCATGGTGTACTGGATCTTCTTCACCGCGTCCGAGGTGTCGTGCCAGGCCTTGTGCGCGAAGTGGGTGTCGGTGGACACCGAGTAGATCTCCACGCCCAGCTTCTGGAACTCGGCATAGTTGTCGGCCAGGTCCTCAAGCTCCGTCGGGCAGACGAAGGTGAAGTCGGCGGGGTAGAAGAACACGACCGACCACTTGCCCTTCAGGTTGGCGTCGGTGACTTCGATGAACTTGCCAGCCTTGAGGGCCTGGGCCTTGAACGGTTTCACTTCGGTGTTGATCAGGGACATCGTTGCTTGCTTCCCATGGTGGTTGGAGGATGCAGAGATGTTACGGCCCGTGGTTGGATAAATCTAATTGATTGTTGACATGGGTTCGATTGGCTAAAACTATCGATTGAACCATACACATATGAGGCCGGACGGGGCGACCTCAAGCCCCGCCCGTCCAGTCATGCCGTGCGCGAATGGGGTTACGGTGCCGCAGCGAGGCGGTCGCGCAGCTGGTAATCGACCACGGTGGCGGTGACGATGTCGCTGCCCACGTTCACCGTGGTGCGCATCATGTCGAGGATGCGGTCGACGCCGATGATGATGCCGATGCCCTCGGGCGGAATGCCGAAGGTGGCCAGCAGACCGGCGATCATCGGCAGCGAGCCGCCTGGTATGCCGGCCACGGCTACCGCGCTGAGCACCGACAGCAGCATCAGGATGGCCTGGTGGCTCAGGCTCAGTTCCACGCCGAATGCCTGCGCCACGAACAGCACCACGCAGCCCTCGAACAGTGCGGTGCCGCTCATGTTCATGGTTGCGCCAAGCGGCAGCACGAAGCCGGCCGTGCTGGGGTTGAGCTCCAACTCGTCGTGCGCCACCGCCAGCGAGGCGGGCAGGCACGCGCTGCTGGAACTGGTCGAGAACGCGGTGATCAGCAGCGGCCGGATCTGCCGGAAATAAGCCAGCGGTGAGCGTCCGGCGAGGAAGCGCAACCACAACGACATCGTGCCGAACAGGTGCAACGCCAGCGCCACGGTGCAGCCGACCACGAACACCGACAGCGCCAGCAACACGTCCACGCCGACCTTGACGATCACGCTGTAGATCATCGCCGGCACCGCATAGGGGGCCAGTTCCAGCGCGAAGCCGACGATCTTGGTCATCAGGTCGGTGATCGTGTCCAGCGCCATCTGCACCCGCTTGCGCTCCTTCTCGCGCAACTGGGTGGCCGCGGCGCCGACCAGGATCGCGAACAGAATCAGCGGCAGCACGTCGCCCAGCGCGTCGCGGCTGGGGCCCGCCACTGCGCCGAGCAGGTTGCGCGGCATGAACATCTCCACCAGCGTGCCAAAACTCACGCCGGGTTGGGCCGCCTTTTTGTTGATCGTCTGCTGCGCGCTGCTGCCGTATTCCTGCATCAGCTGGCTGCGCGCCTCCTCGCTCAGGTGATGGCCCGGCTGCACCGTGTTCATCATCACCAGGCCGATCGCCACGGCGATGCCCATGTTGAGGAAGAACAGCAGGAAGGTCCGGCCGGCCAGCGGACCGAGCCGGTCCAGCCGGCCGAGCTGGGCCACGCCGGAGGCCAGCGAGGTGAACACCAGCGGGATCACCACGAAGAACAGCATGCGCAGGAAGATCTGCCCGAACGGGTCGAACACCGCGCCGGAGATCTTCTGCATCAGCGCCAGCGTGGGCGGATGCCACTGGCCGATGCCCAGCGTGGCCACGGCGGCGACCACGCCAATCACGAGGCCCCAGAGGATGCGTTTTGCGAGAGGAGTCGATGTGCTCATCCGGTTGAATGTACGGGGCCATGGCGGATTCGTCACGCAGGAATTTTCGCTGCCCGCGGCCCCGGCCCCGGCCACGCCGACGCCCTGGCGGCACGCAGGTGTGGCGGAAAGTCCAATCCCGGTTGCGGACGGGCATGGGCTAAAATGGCCGCTTTGACGGAGGCCATATGACGCAGCCAGCATCCCCGGGCGCACGTTTTCGCGCCGCACTCGCCGCCGAGCAGCCCCTGCAGGTCATGGGTGCGATCACCGCTTACGCCGGCCTGATGGCAAAACGCGTCGGCTACAAGGCGCTGTACCTGTCTGGCGGCGGCGTGGCCGCCAATTCGCTGGGCATACCGGATCTGGGCATCAGCACGATGGAAGACGTGCTCACCGACGCGCGCCGTATCGTCGACGCCACCGGTCTGCCGCTGCTGGTCGACATCGACACCGGCTGGGGTGGGGCGTTCAACATTGCGCGCACGATCCGCTCGTTCGAGCGCATCGGCGTGGCGGCCGTGCACATGGAAGACCAGGTGGGGCAGAAGCGTTGCGGCCACCGTCCCGGCAAGGAAGTGGTGTCGAAGGACGAGATGGTCGACCGGGTGAAGGCGGCGGTCGACGCGCGCACCGACCCCGGCTTCGTGCTCATGGCGCGCACCGATGCGGCGGCCGTCGAAGGCATCGACGCGGCGATCGAGCGCGCGGTGGCCTACGTCGAGGCTGGCGCCGACATGATCTTCCCCGAGGCAATGAAGACGCTGGCCGATTACCGCAAGTTCAAGGCCGCGGTGAAAGTGCCGATCCTGGCCAACCTCACCGAGTTCGGTTCCACCCCGTTCTTCACCACCGACGAATTGCGCGACGCCGGCGTGGACATCGCGCTGTACTGCTGCGGCGCCTACCGCGCGATGAACAAGGCGGCGCTGAATTTCTACGAGACCGTGCGCCGCGAAGGCACGCAGAAGAACATCATCGACACTTTGCAGACGCGCGAGGAGCTGTACGACTTCCTCGGTTACCACGCTTACGAGGACAAACTCGACGCGCTGTTCTCGAAGCAAAGCTGACCCTTGCCGTAGGGGGGCCGTGGCGGGCCTCCGCCGAAAAGCACCAACCTGCACCCTGGAGATTACCGATGAGCGAGCAAGTCCTACCCAAGGCCAAGAAATCCGTCGCCCTGTCCGGCGTGGCCGCGGGCAACACCGCGCTGTGCACGGTCGGCCGCAGCGGCAACGATCTGCATTACCGCGGCTACGACATCCACGATCTGGCCGCCAAGGGCTGCTTCGAGGAGGTGGCCTACCTGCTGGTGCATGGCGTGCTGCCGAACTGGACCGAACTGAACAACTACCGTGCGCGGCTGAAGCGCCTGCGCGGCCTGCCGGCGCCGGTGAAAGCGGCGATGGAACTGCTGCCGGCCGCCACCCATCCGATGGACGTGCTGCGCACCGGCTGCTCGGTGCTCGGCACCGTGCTGCCGGAGAAGGACGACCACAACGTCACCGGCGCGCGTGACATCGCCGACCGCCTGATGGCCAGCTTCGGCTCGATGCTGCTGTACTGGTACCACTTCAGCCACAACGGCAAGCGCATCGAGACCGAGACCGACGACGACTCGATCGCCGCCCACTTCCTGCATCTGCTGCATGGCAGGAAGCCCAGCGAGCTGCATGCGCAGGCGCTGGACAAGTCGCTGGTGCTGTACGCCGAGCACGAGTTCAACGCCTCGACCTTCGCTGCGCGAGTCATCGCCGGCACCGGTTCGGACATGTATTCAGCGATCACCGGCGCGATCGGTGCGCTGCGCGGTCCGAAGCACGGCGGTGCGAACGAGGTGGCGATGGAGATCATCGCGCGCTACCGCAACGCGAACGATGCCGAAGCCGACATCCGTGCCCGCGTCGAGCGCAAGGAGATCATCATCGGCTTCGGCCACCCGGTCTACACGGTGTCCGATCCGCGCAACGAGATCATCAAGGAAGTCTCGCGCAAGCTGTGCACCGACGGCGGCAATCCGACCCTGTTCGACGTGTCCGAACGGATCGAGAAGGTGATGGGCGAGGTCAAGAAGATGTTCCCGAACCTCGACTGGTTCTCCGCCAGCGCCTACCACATGATGGGCGTGCCCACCGCCATGTTCACGCCGCTGTTCGTGATCTCGCGCACCTCCGGCTGGAGCGCGCACGTGATCGAGCAGCGCCAGGACGGCAAGATCATCCGCCCCAGCGCGAACTACACCGGCCCGGAAGACCAGGCCTACGTGCCGATCGACAAGCGCTAGGCAGACATTTTTCCGATACGGAAAGGGGAGCCGCGAGGCTCCCCTTTCCGTATCGGCGAGGTGAAAACCGGTTGAGCCGAAACGTGCCCGGGATTTTCGACGAGCTTGGCCAGGCTCGCCGTGTGGTGGTCTGGATGGCCTCAGTCAGCGGACAACTTCAGGCGCCGCCGTCGCCGCTGCACCAGCCAGCCGCCGCCGCAGATGGCGAGCACCGCCAGCGCATCCAGCGCGTACTTCACCCAAACGTGCGCGTCGAACCAGCCGCTGAGCAACTGGTCGTGGGCGATCATGCGCCCGGCGGTGATCGCGATCGCCGCGGCGCCGATGTACATGATGACGGGGAAGCGGTCGATCAGTTTCAGGATCAGGGTCGAGCCCCAGACCACCAGCGGCACGCTGATCAGCAGGCCCAGGATGACCAGCAACAGGTGTCCCTTCGAGGCGCCGGCGATCGCCAGTACGTTGTCCAGGCCCATCAACGCGTCGGCAGCGATGATCGTGCGCAGTGCGCTCCAGAACGTGTTGCCGGCCTTGATGTCGGGTCCGTGCTCGTCGCCGTGGTTCAGCAGATTCCAGGCGATCGGTAGCAGCAGCACGCCACCGGCCAGCATCAGCCCGGGCAGCTTCAGCAGGTAGACCACGATGGCGGTGAGCGCAAAACGGACCGCGACGGCACCGAAGGTGCCCCAGAACACCGCTTTCTTCTGCAGTTCGCGGGGCAGGCGGCTGGCAGCCATGGCGATGACGATGGCGTTGTCACCGGCCAGTACGAGGTCGAGCAGGACGATGGCCAGCAGGCCGGAGAAGAAATCGGGAGCAGTGAAATGCATGGATGGTTCCGTGCGCGTCGGACGATGCAGCGGGCACGGACACGCGCGGCCCGTGGCCACCGCAAAAGTCTCGTTCGCAGGACGACTGCCGGGTGACCGGAGCGAGGACTCGCTCGTGTTGACGATCACTTCACCGCTACAGGTGGGCCTGTCGCGGGAACTACTCCCTTTTGGGCGAGCGGGAATTGTCGGGGCGCGGCATGGTCGCGGTCAAGCGACGCACGGGGCGTCCTTCCTCCCGCAGTCGGCTAAAATAGCGGTTTCCCCTGCCGCGAGATTCCAGCATGAGTGCGCACGACATCCGTTCCGCCGTCCGCCCCGATCCCGACCAGCCGATGGTCGACATCGCCAACTACGTGGCCGATTACCGGATCGACTCGAAGGAGGCCTACGACACCGCGCGCTACATGCTGCTCGACTCGCTGGCCACCGCGATGATGGCGATGAAGTTTCCCGAGTGCGTGAAGCACCTTGGCCCGCTGGTGCCGGGTGCCACGCTGCCGGGCGGCGCCCGCGTGCCGGGCACCAGCCACGAGCTGGATCCGGTGCAGGCTGCATTCGCGATCGGCACGCAGATCCGCTGGCTCGACTTCAACGACACCTGGCTGGCGGCCGAGTGGGGGCATCCGTCGGACAACCTGGGCAGCATCCTGGCGGTGGGCGATTATCTCAGCCGCAAGGCGGAGCGCGAGGGCGGCCAGCCGCTGACCGTGCGCGACGCGCTGGGCTACGCGATCAAGGCGCACGAGATCCAGGGCTGCTACGCGCTGCTGAACAGCTTCAACCGGGTCGGCCAGGACCATGTGATCCTGGTGCGGTTGGCCTCCACCGCGGTGGCCACCGCGATGCTCGGCGGCGACAAGGAGCAGATCACCACTGCCGTGTCGCACAGCTGGATCGACAACGGCGCATTGCGCACCTATCGCCATGCGCCGAACACCGGCCCGCGCAAGAGCTGGGCTGCCGGTGACGCTTGCCGCCGCGCGGTGACCCATGCCATCAACGCGGTCTACCGCAGCGTGGTCGGCTATCCGTCGGCGTTGTCGGCGAAGACCTGGGGCTTCTACGACGTGGCGTTCAAGGGCAAGCCGTTCGAGTTCGAGCGCCCGTTCGGCAGCTACGTGATGGAGAACGTGCTGTTCAAGATCAGCTACCCGGCCGAATTCCATGCGCAGACCGCGGTGGAGTGCGCGATGAAGCTGCACGGCGAAGTGGCGGGCCGGCTCGACCAGGTCGAGAAGATCGTCATCGAGACGCAGGAAGCCGGCTGCCGCATCATCGACAAGACCGGCCCGCTGGCGAACTACGCCGACCGCGATCACTGCATCCAGTACATGGTGGCGGTGCCGCTGATCTTCGGCCGGCTGGTGGCCAGCGACTACAACGACGACGTGGCCGCCGATCCCCGCATCGATACGCTGCGCGACAGGATGACGGTGGTCGAGAATCCGCAATTCACGCGCGACTACTTCGACCCGGCCAAGCGCTACATCGGCAATTCGGTGCAGGTGTTCTTCAAGGACGGCAGCAGCACGGAAAAGGTTTCGATCGATTATCCGATCGGCCACCGCAAGCGCCGCGCCGAAGGTATTCCGGTGCTGCTGCAGAAGTTCGAGGCGGCCATGCGCGGCCATTTGCCCGCGCATCAGGTCAAGGCGATCATGGCTGCCGTAGAAGACCCCACACGGCTGGATGCAATGTCATTGCATCACTTCCTGGGGCTCTTCACATTGTAAAGACGGTGTGAGTGGAAGATTAAGACCGGGACGATGCAAACTTTCCTGAACGAAGTTTCACCGGCCAATAGGACGTCGGCGGTCGAAGTATTTCCTGCTTAACGATTTTGCTACAATCCCCGCCGCTTGCCGCCTAACCGCCAAGCAGGGGCTGTCGAAAAGCTCTGAGTGACGTAGTTCAGTTCTGACATGCGACTTCCGGTTAGGGTTGAACGGACGCGAAATCTAATAAATGAGGAGACACCTGATGAAACGTAAGGGCTTGTATTTTCTGATCGCGCTGGCCCTGGGCGGCGTAGGTGCCGTTCATGCGCAGGACACGACTGCTCCCGCCGCCACCGAATCGACCACCTCGTCGTATGACGGGCGCTGGTATATCGCGCCCACCGTGGGCGGTTATTACAATGACACTGATCGCAATACCAACAGCCGCCAGTTCTATTACGGGCTGGGCGTGGGTCGGTTCATTTCGCCGAATGCGTCGATTGATCTTTTCGCGGACCGCACCAAGCGCGATCGCGATTCCCAGGTCGGTGGTGGCAGTTGGTCCAATAATACGGTTGGCGCCGCGGTGCGTTTCTATGCGGGCGACTGGAACGCCTGGCGCCCGTACGTGCTGGCCGGCGTGATGGGCAGCAACCACCATTCGCACGGTGACAGCGGCTGGTCGCCGGCTGCCGAAGTGGGCGGCGGCGTGTCCAAGACGATCACCGACAGTTCCGACGTGCGCATTGAAGCCGGCTACCGCTATGACTGGGACGACAAGACTCAGCCGGCGCAGGACGGTTATGGCGATTGGTTCCTGGGCTTCAGCATCGTGTCGCGCTTCGGCGCTCCGGCGGCCGCCCCGGCTCCGGTTGCGGCAACCCCGCCGCCGGCCGACTGCTCGACGATGGACAGCGATGGCGACGGCGTCAACGACTGTGACGACAAGTGCCCCGGTACGGCTGCCGGCACGATCGTCGGCCCGGATGGCTGCCCGCAGAAGGTCGTGATCGACCTGCGCGGCGTGAACTTCAAGTACGATCGCCCGAAGAAGGGCGAGACCGACATCTCGAAGTCGCTGGCCGAGCCGAGCGCCGACTCGATCGCCGTACTGAACCAGGCTATCGACACTCTGCAGCGCTACCCGCAGGTGAAGGTGACGGTTGCCGGTTACACCGACTCGAAGGGCACCGACGAGTACAACCAGGCCCTGTCCGAGCGTCGCGCCTCGATCGTCTACAACTACCTGACCAGCCACGGCATCGCTGCCAGCCGTCTGGAAGGACCGATCGGTCATGGCGAGAGCAACCCGATCGGCGACAACGCTACCGACTCCGGTCGCGCGCAGAACCGTCGTACGGAGCTGCAGGTTCAGCAGTAACCGAACCGCGACAACGCAGTAATGAAAAAACCCGGCTTCGGCCGGGTTTTTTTCTGTCGAGCGCCAATGCAGGGTGCGTCTTCTTGTCGCACTGCGGTCCCGACCTATACGCTGGTGCAATGCCTCGCCCACCTTCTCCTCGCTCCGTCCGTCCTGCGGCATCCGCGCAACAGCCACGCCATGGGTTGGCCCGCGTGTTGTCCAAACTGGGTGCCTGCTCGCGCAGCCAGGCCGAGCAGTGGGTCCGCGCCGGTCGGGTCAGCCTGGACGGCCGTGTGGTGCGCGACCCGTATCACCCGACCTTGATCGATCGGCAGCAGGTTGCCGTCGATGGCCAGCCGGTGAAGCCGGCCGAGCGCATCTATGTCGCCTTCAACAAGCCGCGCGGGCTTGTGGTCAGTACGGCCGACGAGCATGACCGCGCGACGGTCTACACCACGCTGGCGGCCGCCGGCTTGCCGTGGCTGGGTCCGGTCGGACGACTGGACAAGGCCAGCGAAGGCCTGCTGCTGCTCAGCAACGACACCGTCTGGGCCGCCGGCATCACCAACCCGGCCACGCATCTGGACAAGACCTACCATGTACAGGTATCCGGCCTGCCGGATGCCGCAGTGCTGGCCGCGATGCTGGAGGGTATCGACGATGCCGGCGATTTGCTGAAAGCGCGACGGGTCGCGTTGTTGCGCACGGGCGAGAAGAATGCCTGGCTTGAAGTGGTGCTGGACGAGGGCCGCAACCGGCATGTCCGCCGGCTGCTGGCCGCCCTGGGTTTCGACGTGCTGCGCCTGATCCGGGTATCCATCGGACCGCTTGCGCTGGGCGAACTCGCGAAAGGGCAGTGGCGACAGCTGAGTGCGGATGAAGTGGGAGCGCTCGACACCCGCAAAGGCTGAGTGCCGTCAGCCGCCGATCACGCCCAGCTTCCGGCCCACCTTGGTGAATGCGGCGATGGCCCGGTCGAGATGCTCGCGGGTGTGTGCCGCGCTCATCTGGGTGCGGATACGCGCCTGGCCCTGCGGCACTACGGGGTAGAAGAAACCGGTGACGTAGATGCCTTCGTCCAGCAGGGCAGCGGCCATCGCCTGCGCCTTCGGCGCGTCGTAGATCATCACTGGCACGATCGGGTGCACGCCCGGCTTGATGTCGAAGCCGGCGGCGGTCATCCGATCGCGGAAGTAGCGGGTGTTTTCCCTGAGCTTCTCGCGCAGCTCGCCCGCGCTGGAGAGCATGTCGAACACCTTGATCGCCGCAGCGACCACGTGCGGCGGCAGCGAGTTGGAGAACAGGTACGGGCGCGAGCGCTGGCGCAGCAGCTCGATCACTTCCCTGCGGCCGGTGGTGAAGCCGCCCAGCGCGCCACCGAGCGCCTTGCCCAGCGTGCCGGTGAAGATGTCGATCTTGTCCATCACGCCGTTGACCTCGGCCGAGCCGCGGCCGCTGTCGCCGAGGAAACCGGTGCAGTGGCATTCGTCGATGTGCACCATGGCGTCGTACTTCGCCGCCAGCGCAGTGATCTGGTCGAGCTTGGCGATGAAGCCGTCCATCGAGAACGCGCCATCGGTCGAGATCAGCTTGGTGCGTGCGCCGGCCGCATCGGCGGCCTGCAGCTGCTGCTCCAGGTCGGCCATGTCGCTGTTGGCGTAGCGAAAGCGCTTGGCCTTGCACAGGCGGATGCCGTCGATGATCGAGGCGTGGTTCAGCGCGTCGGAGATCACCGCGTCCTGCTCGCCCAGCAGCGGTTCGAACAGACCGCCGTTGGCGTCGAAGCAGGCGGCGTAGAGGATGCTGTCCTCGGTGCCGAAGAACTCGGCGATCTTCGCTTCCAGCTGCTTGTGCAGGTCCTGCGTGCCGCAGATGAAGCGCACGCTGGCCATGCCGAAACCGTGCGTGTCCAGCGCGTCCTTGGCGGCCTGGATCACTGCAGGATGGTCGGCCAGGCCAAGGTAGTTGTTGGCGCAGAAATTCAGCACCCTGCGGCCGCCTTGCAGCTCGATCTCGGCGGATTGCGGCGAGGTGATGATGCGCTCGGCCTTGAACAGGCCCTGTTCGCGAATGGCGTCGAGTTCGCTGGCGTAGCGCGCCTTGGCTGAGTAGCTCATGGGGAATTCCCGCCGGTGGGCAAAACGCTATTTTGACCGCTTGGCGCCGTGCTGGGAAGGAAGCCACGGCGCCGAGCCTATGAGCGCTACTGCTTCAGGCCGAAATCCACGCGCGTGGTCTTGCCCTTGTCGTCGATGCCCTGGGCGTCGAGCTTGGGTTCCTGCAGCGACATGCGCGTGTCGTCCAGCTTGCCTTTCAGCCAGGCCTGCACCGCCGCGGCGCGGCGCTCGGCCAGCGCGTGCATGGCCTTGGCGTCCACCGGCACGCCGGTTTCCATCAGGCTGCGCATCTCGTCGGGTTCGAGCGATTTTTTCAGGCCGAGGAAGTTGCGCGGCTTGTCCTGGAGGTCGTCGTGGCGATAGGCGCGCTTGAGGTATTTCTCGTATTCGTCGGGGGTGACGTCGACCGTGGCCAGCGCCGCATCCGAGGTGTCGGCGTTCTTGCCCGCGGTGTCTAGCGCCTTCTCGCGGCGCACCAGGTTGTCCACCGTGACCTTGCGCAGGCCGTCCTGGTCCTTGCTCGGGTCGACCCGGCCGACGATGCCGAGCTTCAGCGACGGCTTCTGCTGCAGCAGCGCCACGATCTTGCCCAGACGTTCCTGCGCCTTCGCGTCGAGCACCGCGGAACCCGGCGCGAACTCGACGTAGCCAAGGTCCTCATGGCCGCCGAAGGCGCCGGCCAGCAGGCGGAACGGCGCGGTGACAGCCTTGGCGATCAGGTTGCCGAAGGCGCGCCAGATCATTCCGCCCAGGCTGAACTGTGGATCGTCCAGCGAGCCGGACACCGGCACGTTCACGTCGATGTTGCCCTGAGTGTCCTTGAGCAGTGCCACCGCCAGCTTCACCGGCAGATGCCTGATGCCGGGGCTCTCGCTGCGCTCGCCGAAGGTGAGCTGGGTGATGAAGATGTGGTTGTCGGCGTTGAGCTTGCGCTGGTCCAGCATGTAGTGGACGTCTGCGCTGAGTTTGCCGGCGGTGATTGGATAGCCGGTGTACTTGGTGGAGTAGGCGGCCAGGCGGGTGAGCTCCACCTCGTTGGCCTTGCCCTTGATGTCCAGGAACGCCACCGGCTGCAGCGGGTTGATGCTGCCGTCGATGTCCACCGGCGAGCTGTCGTCCAGCGCCGCCTGCACCGACAGCGCGGCCGGCGGATCGCCCGGAGTGGTGCCGAACGCGCCGATCCGGCCGGTGAGCTTGGTGAGGTTGGCGGTGTAGTTGGGCTTGATGAAGTTGTCGGTGTAGTTGAGCTGGCCGTTGACCAGGGTAATGCCGCCGATACGGATGTCGGCCGGGGGCGCTGCCGGTGTCGCGGCTGCCGCGACCGACGTACTGGTGACCGCCGCCGGTGCGGACGGCGCCGGCTTCGGCGGCGGCGCGGTCGGCGTGGTAGTGGCGCGGGTCACCGACACCGGCGCGGCCTCTGGCGAGGCGACCACGTCGGACAGGTTCAGCTTGCCGTCCGCGTTGATGATCATGCGTGCATAGAACGAGGTGAGCACCAGGGAGCCGAGGTGCATGCGCGGCGCACCCCGGCCGATCTCGGCGTCGAGGTTCGAGACGTTGAGCGTGCGCCAGCGCAGGAAGTCGTCGCCGGTGAGCTTGTCCTGCACGCGCACGCGCTCCAGCGCGGCGTTGCCGCGGTAGCGCAGCTTCGGCGTGTCGCCGCGGCCGTCGTAGTGCAGCTTGCCGTTGCTGGTGACCTGGGCGCCGGCCACGACGACGTTCAGCGACACGCTGATGTACGGCTCGAAGCGGGCGATGTCCAGTTGTCTGGTGGACAGTTGCAGGTCGGCGCCCAGTGGCGAGGGCCGCAGCTTGCCGGAGGCGGTGAAGCTGCCGCGGTCGATGGCGCCTTCCAGCTTGAACGGGCGCGCCTCGCCCAGCTTGTCGTCCAGCTCGTCGAGGTTGCCCTTGAGCGATTTCAGCTGCACGACGACGGGCTTGCCACCAACCGCCTGGTCGGTGAAGTCGACCGCGCCGCCGTCGAGGCCCAGGTGGGCGATGCTCCAGCGCCAGGGCGCGCCCGGGTCCGCTGCGGCCTTCCGCGGGGCCCCCGGCGGCGCGAGCAGTTCCAGCAGGCTGATCGCGCCGTTGCGCCGGCGCTGCACGTCCAGGCTGAGGCCGCTGGCGGTGACCGCGCCCAGCTGCGCCTGGCGACTGGCCAGGTCGAGCAGGCGGATCTCCGCTTCCAGCCTGTTCCACGCCAGCGGGGTGCCGTGCTCCTTCGACGCCGTTTCGAGCGCGAAGTCGCTGACCGCGGCGCGCGCATCGGCCAGATGCACGTTGACGGCCTTGCCCCAGTCGAGCTGCAGCTGGCCATCGGCGTCGAGCTTGCCCTTGGTCACCCGTGCGGCCATCGGCGGCGCCATCGCCTGTAGCGGGGCCACGTCCACTTGGTTGAGGCCGAGATGGGCCGCCAGCCGGCTGGCGGCCAGATCCAGCGTGCCCTTGGCCGACAGCTCGCCGCCGCCCAGCCGGGCGGCCAGGTCGATCCGGCCGGCGGGCGCCGGTTGCAGGCTCAGGCCCTGCAGGCTGCCGTGCAGACCGTCGAGGGCCAGCTCGTGCTGCGTGGCGTCGGTGTAGCGAATGGCGCTGTTCGTCAGCGCCAGCGAGGCGATGCGCAGGTCGGTCGGCGTTGCCGTGGCGGTGGAGGCGGGCGGTGCCGGGCTGGCGGTGAAGTTGTCGAAGTTGCTGTGGCCACCGGCACCCTGGGTGTAGTGCAGGCGGGCCTGGTCCAGCCGCAGCGCGCCCAACCGGTAGCGCGCGAGCAGCGGCTGCACGTCGACCAGCTCGGCGTTGCCGTGGCCGAGTTCGAGGATCGGCTCGCCACGGTTGCTGGCCAGCGCAAAGTCATCCAGTTGCAGGTGGCCGGTCAGTTGCAGTTGCGGCGTGGGCTTGGTCTGCACGAAGTGCAGGTCGAGATTCCCGCCGAGTTGCCCCTTGGGGATGGCCAGCGGCAGCGGCGTGGGGGTGTAGGCCAGGTAGCGGGGCAGGTCCAACTGCTCGAACTGGAAATGCATCACCGTTTCGCGGGTATCGGCGAACGGCCTGGTCTGGCCGTCGACGCGCAGCGGGCTGCCGTCCACACGCAGCGACAGTAGTGGCTGCACGAACACGTCGGTGTCGCTGGGCAGGTTGGCGATGAAGGGGATGCCCAGTTCCAGCTGCTCGACGTGGTGGCTGGCCTTGCCCAGCTGGTCGTCGAACTGGATGTCGCCGGCGTGCACGGTGATGTTGGACAGCGCGAAGCGTGCCGGCGGCGCCTTCGGATCGGCGGGCTTCGCGGCGTAGCGCTCCACCAGGTCGGTGAAGTTGAAGCGCCCGTCCGCGGTGCGCACGATGCGGATCCGCGGGTGCTGCAGGCGCAACTCGTCCAGTACCGGCGCGCGGCGGAACAGCGAGGTCCAGGAGGCGTTGATCACCGCCTGGTCGATGTCCACGAACGGCGAGCGGCCGTCGCGGTCGGCGATATGCAGGCGGTCCAGCTGCAGACGCAGGGTGTAGGGATTGAAGTGCACCGCGCCCAGCGTCACCGGTCGCGACAGCGCCGCGCTGGCGCGCTTCTCGATCTGGCCGCGGATGATCGGCGGCGCGGCGAAGAAGCCGAGCAGGCCAAACACCACCAGCACGACGGTGGCGATCAGTGTGGCCTTGCGCGCGCGGTGCGAGCGGTACAGCTGCCGGGCCTTGTCGCGGGCCGCCGCCAGGCGGGCACCTGCCATGGAGCGAAGGGCGTTCATGCGGACTTTCCGGTGGCGTCATGGACCGGCGGCACCCGCCGGGCACTTCCTGCAGCCGGCAGCGACCGGCCGCAGGAAGTTTACGCAGGTGCCGTGAAACCGGCGATGACAGACGGCGACCGTCGTCCGCGCTCGTTCAGCTCCAGGAGCAGACCACCTTGCCGCAGCTGCCGGCGTCCATCAGGTCGAAGCCTTTCTGGAAGTCGTCGATGCGGATCTGGTGGGTGAGCACCTTCTGCAGCGGGAAGCCGGTCAGCACCATCTGGGTCATCTTGTACCAGGTCTCGTACATGCGCCGGCCGTAGATGCCCTGCAGGGTGAGGCCCTTGAAGATCACCTTGTCCCAGTCGATGCCGGCGCCCTTGGGCTGGATGCCGAGCAGGGCGATCTTGCCGCCGTGGTACATGCAGTCGAGCATGTCATTGAACGCGCGCGGGTTGCCGCTCATCTCCAGGCCCACGTCGAAGCCTTCCATGTGCAGGTCCTTCATCACGTCCTTCAGCGACTGGCTCGCCACGTTCACCACGCGGGTGGCACCCATGTCGGCCGCCAGCTTCAGGCGGTAGTCGTTGACGTCGGTGACCACCACGTTGCGCGCGCCCACGTGCTTGGCGATGCCGGCAGCGATGATGCCGATCGGGCCGGCGCCGGTGATCAGTACGTCCTCGCCGATCAGGTCGAACTCCAGCGCGCAGTGCGCAGCGTTGCCGTACGGGTCGAAGAACGCGGCCAGCTCGGACGGGATCTGGTCAGGGATCGGCCACAGGTTCGAGGCCGGCATGGTCATATACTCGGCGAACGCGCCGTTGCGGTTCACGCCGATGCCGACGGTGTTCGGGCACAGGTGCTGGCGGCCGGCGCGGCAATTGCGGCAATGCCCGCAGACGATGTGGCCCTCGGCCGAGACGCGGTCGCCGACCTTGTAGCCGGTTACGCCCGGGCCGACCTCCACGATGCGGCCGACGAACTCGTGGCCGATGGTGAGGCCCGGCTTGATCGTGCGCTGGCTCCACTCGTCCCACTTGTAGATGTGCAGGTCGGTGCCGCAGATGGCGGTCTTCTCGATCTTGATCAGCACCTCGTTCGGGCCAGCCTCGGGCAGCGGCACTTCTTCCATCCAGATGCCCTGTTCGGGCTTGCGCTTGACCAGGGCTTTCATCATCTGAGGCATGGGAATTTCCGTGGGGAGAGGCAGGTAAACAGGCATTATAGGAGGCGCGCGGGAGGCCGGCGTCGTGCAGTGCAGCGTTGTGATCCCGAACCCGTGCTTTTACTGTCGCAAGACTATGCGTCACGGAACGGAGCGGGCGAATGCATTTGAGCACGATGGCGAGTGTGGTCGGGGCGGCGACGCCGAAGCAGCGGTGGCATTCTGTCGTTTCATCGCTGGCACTGATGGTGTGCCTGGCAGCGATGCCGGCGGCGCGGGCGGCGCCGGACCAGGGGGCCGGGAGCCCGCTGCAGTTCCGCATCACGGAAGGGAACATCGAGAACGCGTTTTTCCAGGACGGCCCCGTCGCGGCCCATCTGCTGCTCAGCTCCGGCGAGAAGCCGCGCGTGCTGGTGGCGTTTCCGGCCGGCAACAGCGGTGCAGGCGTCTGGTTCGAGCCGACCGACAAACCGGTGCACTGGTCCCTGGGGCCGGTGACGGGCCAGCAGCGCAGCGTGGAGGGTCACGCCTGGAACGGCATCGTCGCCGATGCCAGTGTCACGGCTGATCGCTTGGTGCTGACGGATGCCGTGCTCGGCAGCATCCGCGTGTTGCGCGACTACCAGCTCGGCCAGGGTTACGCCGCACAGGTGACGGCCACGCCGAAGATCGTCGCCACGCCGCAGCTCGCCGAACGCTCGGTCCGCTGGCAGCGCCAGCGGCTGGACGGCGCACCGGGTTACGCCATCGCGCTGAGCACGGACAACGGCCGCTTCGTCCGCGAGGGCGGGCACATCGTGCTGCGCCCGGATCGCGCGGGCGAGGCGCTGCGCCTGCGCATCGAGGCCAGCACCGGCGAGACGCCGCTGACCCCGTTCGCCAACCTGCTCAACGACCATGCGCAACCCGATCTGCGCAGCCGCGAGGCATTGCAGTTCCTCAGCTACCGCGAGAAATTCCTCGCCGGCTCCTGGCGTTTCGATACCTATTTCGGGCGCGATACGCTGATGTCGCTGCGCCTGCTGATGCCGGTGCTGCAGCCGGCCGCGGTCGACGCGGGGATCGCCTCGGTGCTGGCGCGTCTCTCGCCGGATGGCCAGGTCGCGCACGAGGAGGGCGTCGGCGAGTTCGCGGTGCTGCAGCACCTCAAGGACGAGGGCAAGCCGTCGGCTGCGCCGATCTACGATTACACGATGATCGACGGCAACTACATGCTGCCGCCGGTCGCGGCCGCATGGTTGCTGGAGGATCCGCGCGGCCGCGAAGGCGCCCGCGCCTTCCTGGCCGGCAAGCTCGGGACAGGGCGGCAGGGTGATGCGCTGGTGCGCAACCTGCTGTTCGTTGCCGCCAGCAGCGAAGCATTCGCGCACAAACCGGTGTACACGAACCTGATCGCGCTCAAACCCGGCGCGAAGGTCGGGCAATGGCGCGACAGCAACGAGGGTATCGGCCGTGGCCGCTATCCGTACGACGTCAACGCGGTCTGGATGCCGGCCGCGCTGCGCGCGATCGGCCAGTTCCTCGACGCCGGCCTGCTGGATGGCTACACCACGCCGGCACAACGCGAGCGCCTGCACGCAGCCGCGGCCGGCGCTGGCGACTGGGAACAGCACGCCAGTGCCCTGTTCACCGTGCACCTGTCCAGCAAGCTCGCTAGCGGCCAGGTGCGCGATTACGCCAGGCAGATCGGCGTGTCCGATGCCTCCGCCCTGAAGGCCATGGGCGGCGCCGGCGTGGAATTCCCCGCCATCGCGCTGGATGCGCAGGGCAAGCCGATTCCGGTGCTGCATTCGGACGAGGGTTTCCGCTTGTTGTTCGGCAAGCCTGACCCGGCCGTGCTGGATCGCGATGTGGTCGGCCTGATGCGGCCGTTCCCGGCGGGCCTGATGACGGACGTGGGCATGCTGGTCGCCAACCCCGCCTACGCCGATCGCGAGGTGTGGTCGCGCTTTGGCAACAACGCGTACCACGGCACCGTGGTCTGGGCCTGGCAGCAGGCCATCATGGCTGCCGGCCTGAAGCGCCAGCTGGCCCGCGCCGACCTGTCCGTCCCCACCCGTCAGCACCTGGAGGCGGCACAGTCCGAGCTGTGGCGGGCAATCTGCGCGGCTGGCGCGGTGCGTACCTCGGAGCTGTGGTCCTGGTCATACGCCGACGGCCATTACCGCATCGAACCGTTCGGTGCCGAAGGCGCGCACGAGGACGAATCCAACGCTGCGCAGCTGTGGAGCACGGTGTTCCTGGCGCTGCCGCCGCCGGCCGGGCAGTCCTGCCGCTGAGCGTCTCCGATGCCGGCCGCCATCGTGCGGCTTGGCATCGGTTTCCTCGGGGATGTCGACCAAGCGGCAGTGTGCGATGCAGCGTTACCCTCGCGGGCGTTCCGTTCTATGTTCGCAAGTTATTGCGAACCACCCGGGGAAATACGAATGCGTTTGCGGAAGATGGGTTTGGTCATGGCCATGATGCTGGCACCGGCGGCACAGGCCGACGAGGGCATGTGGATGCCATCGCAGCTGCCGGGCATCGGCGGACAGCTGCACGCGGCGGGCTTCCAGGGCAATCCCGCCGACCTCGCCGATCTCACCAGGGCGCCGCTCAATGCGGTGGTCAAGGTCGGCGGCGCCACCGGCGCCTTCGTCAGCGACCAAGGCCTGGTGTTGACCAATCACCACGTTGCGTTCGGGGTGATCCAGTACAACAGCAACGCGCAGCGCAACCTGATCGAGCAGGGCTACGTGGCGGCCAGTCGCGGCGAGGAGCTGCCGGCCAACCCGGACTTCCGCCTGCGCGTCACGGTCGGCTTCGACCAGGTCACCGACCAGGTGCTGGCCAACGCCCGCGGCAAGACCGGCCGCGCCTACTACGACGCGGTGGACGCGGCGAGCAAGGCGCTGGTCGCCGCATGCGAGCGCGAGGACGGCATGCGCTGCAGCGTCGCGAACATGTTCTACGGCCGCGACTTCTATCTGGTGAAGCAACTGGAGCTGCGCGACGTGCGGCTGGTCTACGCGCCGCCGCGCGCGATCGGCAACTACGGCGACGAGGTGGACAACTTCGTGTGGCCGCGCCACAGCGGCGACTTCACCGTACTGCGCGCCTACGTTGGCCCGGACGGCAAACCGGCCGATTACTCGAAGGACAACAAGCCCTACATGCCACCGGCGCACCTCAGGATCGCCCGCGAAGGCGTCAGTGCTGGCGACTACGTGATGCTGGCCGGCTATCCCGGCATCACCTACCGCCACCGCACTGCCGCTGAGTTCGTCGACCAGGTGCAGTGGCGCCTGCCCACAGCGGTGGCGACGATGAAGGCGCTGCAGGACGTGATCGAGGACGCTGGCAAGGCCGACAGGCAGGCGGCAATCCACTACGCCTCGCAGCTGCAGTCCTTGAAGAACAACATCAAGCGTTTCAGCGGGGAGCTGGACGGCTTGAAGCGCAGCAACGCGGTGGCGGTGCGCCAGCAGGACGAGGCGGCGATGTTGGGCTGGCTGGACCGGCAGGTCGATGCACAGGCGCTGCGCCCGCAGATCGACGCCGCGATGGCGCAGATCGCTGACGGCAACGCCACCCGCGAGCGCGACCTGCTGCTCGGCCTGATCCAGTCGCAGACCCAGCTGATGCGCTCGGCGCTGCGCCTGCAGCGGCTGGCGCACGAGCGCGGCAAGCCCGACGCCGAACGCGAGATCGGCTACCAGCAGCGCGACGAGGAGCTGATCGCAGGTCAGCTGCGCCAGGTCCAGCGCCGCTACAATGCGGCGATGGAGAAGCGTCTGCTGGGTGCGCTGCTGGCCCGCTACCAGCAGTTGCCCGCCGCGCAGCATGTGGCCGAGTTCGATGCCGCGTTCGGTCGTACTCCGGCCGAACTGGCGGCCACGCTGGATCGCGTCTACGCCGCCACGAAGCTGGGCGACGAGGCGCAGCGCCTGCACTGGATGGACACCGACGCGGCCACGCTGGCCGCGAGCGACGACAGCCTGCTGCAACTGGCCGCGAAGCTGCAGCCTGCGTTGCTGCGTATCGACGACGAGCGCAAGGCACACGAAGGCGAGCTGCTGCGCCTGCGCCCGGCCTACATGCAGACGCTGATCGCCTACCGCAAGCAGCAGGGGCGGGCGGTGTACCCGGACGCGAACTCCACCCTGCGCGTGAGCTACGGCAAGGTCACCCCGCTCGCGGCGCGCGACGCAGTCGCCTACGCGCCGCTGACCAGCACCGCGGGCATCGTCGAGAAGAACACCGGCGAGGTGCCGTTCGATGCGCCGAAACCGTTGCTCGACGCGATCGCCAAGGGCGACTACGCCGGCTACCTCGATCCGAAATCGGGTGCCATGCCGGTGAACTTCCTCAGCAACCTCGACACCACCGGCGGCAATTCCGGCTCACCGGTGTTGAACGCGAAGGGTGAGCTGGTCGGCCTCAACTTCGACAGCAACTGGGAGGCGGTCAGCGCCAGCTGGATGTTCGACCCGCGCTACAAGCGCGCCATCCACGTCGACCTGCGCTACATGCGCTGGCTGATGGACAAGGTCTACCCGGCGCCGTGGCTGCTGCAGGAGCTGGGCGTGCCGGTGCGCTGAAGGTCGCAGGCATGACTTGCGGCATATGCCGCCGCGGCCCGCCTCGGGCATAAGTCGAAAGTTATTGCGATTCTTTTCCGCTGCGGTCTACCCGCGGCGGGTTTTCCCACAGGAGATCTCCGTGCGTCGTCTATTGCTTGCCGCAGCCGTATCCGTCGGCCTCATCTCGTCCGCCCATGCCGTGGAAGGCATGTGGCAGCCTGCCCAGTTGCCGGGCATCGCCGCCACGCTGAAGCAGCACGGGCTGAAGCTGGATCCGAAGACGCTGACCGACCTCACCGCCTACCCGATGGGCGCGATCGTCAGCCTGGGCGGCTGCACCGCTTCGTTCGTCTCGCCCGAGGGCCTGGTGGTGAGCAACCACCATTGCGTCTACGGCGCGCTGCAGCTGAACTCCACGCCGGAGAACAACCTGATCGAGAAGGGCTTCCTGGCCAAGACGAAGGCGGACGAACTCTCCGCCGGTCCGTCCGCGCGCATCTTCGTCACCGAGGAAATCCGCGACGTCACCAAGGAGATCATCGCGAAGCTCACCGACGCGATGAGCGGCGCCGAGCGCTACAAGGCGATCGAGCAGGCGATCAAGCAGCAGGTCAAGGCCTGCGAGAGCGACGGCTACCGCTGCGACGTCTACACCTTCCACGGCGGCTACAGCTACCAACTGATCAAGCAGCTGGAGATCAAGGACGTGCGCCTGGTCTACGCGCCGCCGGAGTCGATCGGCAAGTTCGGCGGCGACGTCGACAACTGGATGTGGCCGCGTCACACCGGCGACTTCGGCTACCTGCGCGCCTACGTCTCGAAGGACGGCAGATCCGCGGCCTTCTCGAAGGACAACGTGCCCTACCAGCCGAAGCACGTGCTGAAGGTGAACCCGCACGGCGTGGAGCAGGGCGACTACGTGATGGTGGTCGGCTACCCGGGCCGCACCAACCGCTATCGCCTCGCCGATGAAGTGAAGAGCTCGATCGGCTGGACCTACCCGACCCAGATCAAGGTGTACGAGGACACGCTCAACATCATCAACACTGCCGGCAAGGCCGACCCGAAGGTGGCGGTGAAGTACGCCAGCATGGTCGCCGGCCTCAACAACTACCTGAAGAACTTCGGCGGCCAGCTCGAAGGCCTGCATCGTGCCGACGCGGTCACGGTGAAGCGGGAGCAGGAAGCGCAACTTGAGGGCTGGCTGAAGCAGCAAGGTGGCGCCGAAAATGCCGCGCTGGCGGCCGACATCGGCAAGCTACGCCAGCAGATTGCCGCCGATCAGGCCAATCGCGAGCGTAACCTGGCCATTAGCCTGGTGAACCGCGCCCAGCTGTTCAGCACCGCGGTGCGCCTGACCCACCTGGCCAAGGAACGGCCCAAGGCCGACCTCGACCGCGATGCCGGCTACCAGCAGCGCGACTGGGTCCGCATCGAAGGCGGCCTGAAGCAGATGGATCGCCGTTACGATCCGGGCGTCGACCAGCAGTTCATGGTCTACGGCCTCAAGCGCTACGTGGCGTTGCCGCAGGCGCAGCGCCTGCCTACGCTGGACGCGTGGCTGGGCGAGGCGAATAGCGAGGCCGCGATCAAGGCAAAGGTCGCCGCGCTGTACGCCGGCAGCAAACTCGGCAACGTCGACGAGCGCATGAAGTGGTTCAGCGCCGACAGCAAGGCGATCGACGCCAGTGGCGACAGCATGCTCAAGCTGGCCCGTGCAGTGCAGCCGCAGCTGAAGAAGCTGGAAGACGAAGGCGACGCCCGCGACGGCGAGCTTTCCAAGCTGCGCCCGCGCTACATGCAGGCGATGATCGCGTGGAAGGACTCGCAGAAGCTGCCGGTCTACCCGGATGCGAACAGCTCGCTGCGCGTCACCTTCGGCAACGTGCAGGGCGTGGCGCCGCGCGACGGCGTCAGCTACGCGCCATTCACCACCGCGCAGGGCATCGTCGAAAAGGACACCGGCGTGGAGCCATTCAACTCGCCGAAGGCGGAGCTGGCCGCGATCAAGGCGAAGGCGTTCGACGGCTACGCCTCGCCGAAGCTGGGCACGCTGCCGGTCAACTTCCTCGCCGACCTCGACATCACCGGTGGCAACTCCGGCTCACCGGCGATGGACGCGAATGGCCAGCTGGTCGGCCTGGCGTTCGACGGCAACTGGGAGTCGGTCAGCGGCGACTGGCTGTTCGACCCGCAGCTCAACCGCTCGATCCAGGTCGACGTGCGCTACATGCTGTGGGTGATGCATCACCTCGACCACGCCGACAACCTGCTGAAGGAAATGGGCGTGCCGGCGAAGTAAGCCGGCAGTCGATGTCACAACGAAGGCCCGCGTCGCCGATGCGGGCCTTCGCATTTTGGAGTCCGCATCTTGATGCGGTTCTCGCATTCTCGTGTAGGAGCGCCCCCTGTGCGCGATGCTTTTGTTATGTGGTGGAAAGCATCGCGCACAGGGTGCGCTCCTACAGTACAGCGCGCCGTTACACTGCCTGGATGCTGCTCGACACCCGCCCCCTCGCTATCTTCCTGATGGGCCCCACCGCCTCCGGCAAGACCGCGCTGGCGTGCGGGCTGGGCGAGCGGTTTCCGCTGGACCTGGTCAGCGTCGACTCGGCGCTGGTCTACCGCGGCATGGACATCGGCACGGCGAAGCCCGACCCGGCGACGCTGGCGCGCCATCCGCATGCGCTGGTCGATATCCGCGATCCGGCGCAACCGTATTCGGCGGCGGATTTTTGCGCCGACGCGCTGCCGGTGATGCAGCGGATCAGTGCGCAGGGCAGGGTGCCGCTGCTGGTCGGCGGCACCGGGCTGTACTTCCGTGCGTTGCAGCAGGGGCTGTCCGACTTGCCGGAAGCCGATCCGGCGACCCGCATGCGACTGACCGCCGAAGCGCGGCAACTCGGCTGGCCGGCCATGCATATGCGGCTGGCAACCCTCGATCTGGTCTCCGCCAGCCGGATCGGCCGCAACGACGTGCAGCGCCTGCAGCGCGCACTGGAAGTGATCGAACTGACCGGCCGGCCATTGTCCGAATTGCAGCGCGGCGGCGCGGCGGCGCGCTTTCCGTGGCGAGTGCTGAAGCTGGCTCTGCTGCCGGCCGACCGGCGCGTGTTGCACGAACGCATCGCCCGGCGTTTCGACGCGATGCTGGCGGAGGGTTTCCTGGACGAAGTGCGCGCGCTGCGGGCGCGGGGCGACCTTCACGCCGACCTGCCGGCGATCCGCGCGGTCGGTTACCGGCAGGCGTGGGAACACCTGGACGGCCAGACCGACGCGGTCGGGTTCCGCGATCGCGCCATCTTCGCCACCCGCCAGCTGGCCAAGCGGCAGATCACCTGGCTGCGCAGTGACTATGGCACCCGTCTGTTCGACCCCGATCAGCCCGGCTTGGCCACCTGCGCCGCGGCGGCCGTACAGCTGTTTCTGGGCGGGGCGGGCGGGTCAGCGCCGCCAGCGTGACCCAGTGCACTTGCGCTGCGCAAAAATCTTCTTTCATCAAGTATTTGAAAGCAGCTAACATCCGGTCATGTTGGACCGGGGCGCCACCGGCGTTTTTTCTCCGGTCTGTCCGTGGCAAGGGGAGAACAAGAAATGTCCAAGGGGCAGTCGTTGCAGGATCCGTTTTTGAATGCATTGCGGCGCGAGCGCGTGCCAGTGGCCATCTATCTGGTCAATGGCATCAAGCTGCAGGGTACGGTCGAGTCGTTCGACCAGTTCGTGGTGTTGCTGCGCAACCAGGTGAGCCAGATGGTCTACAAGCACGCCATCTCCACCGTGGTGCCGAGCCGCAACGTACGCATCGGCAATGGCCACGAGGGCCACGAGGGCCATGAAGGTCACGACCATCATTCCGACGCGACGTCGGCTTCCGCCGACGCGGACGCTTGATAGGAGGGGCATCAGCCCGCATGAAGTGGGTCTGTTCCCGAAGGATCACGCCCCCCCGTGTTTGACCGACAAAAGAAAGGCGACCGCGCCGTGCTGGTGCTGCCGCACACCCGCGGCGAAGGTGATACGGCGCGGCGCGCGGCAGAGTTCACCGAGCTGGTGAAATCCGCCGGTGCCGAGGTGCTGGGCGTAATTGCTGCCCGCATCGAGGATCCCAACCCCCGCTACTACATCGGTACCGGCAAGGCGGATGAGGTGGCCGAGGCGGCGCGCGCGCTGGAGGCGGACCTGGTGCTGGTCGACCACGTGCTGACTCCGGTGCAGGAACGCAACCTGGAGAAACACCTGGGTATCCGCGTGGTCGACCGCGCCGGCCTGATCCTGGACATCTTCGCCCAGCGCGCCCGCTCGCACGAAGGCAAGCTGGAAGTGGAGCTGGCCCAGCTGAAGCACCTGGCCACCCGGCTGGTCCGTGGCTGGACCCATCTGGACACCCAGCGCGGCGGCGCCATTGGCAACCGCGGTCCCGGCGAAACCCAGCTGGAAACCGACCGTCGCCTGCTCGGCGAGCGGGTCAAGATGCTCACCAAGCGACTGGAAAAGGTGCAGACCCAGCGCGGCCAGCAGCGCCGCGCGCGGCTGCGCAACACGGTGCCGCGCGTGGCCCTGGTCGGCTACACCAACGCCGGCAAGTCGACCCTGTTCAACGCGCTGACCACCGGCGATGTCTACGCTGCCGACCAACTGTTCGCCACGCTCGATCCCACCGTGCGCAAGCTGGAGGATCTCAGCTGCGGCCCGGCCGTGCTGGCCGACACCGTCGGCTTCATCCGCGAACTGCCGCACGACCTGGTCGCCGCGTTCCGCGCCACCCTGGCCGAAGCGCGCGATGCCGATTTGCTGCTGCACGTCAGCGACGCCGCCGACGAGGAGCGCGAGCGCCTGCACCGCGTGGTCGACAACGTGCTGGAGGAGATCGATGCCGGCGACGTGCCGCAGTTGCACGTGATGAACAAGATCGACCTGGCGGGCGCCGAGCCGCGGATCGAACGCGACGGCTCCGGCAAACCGGTGCGGGTCTGGCTGTCCGCTGCCACCGGCGCCGGGCTGGACCTGTTGCGCCAGGCGCTGGGCGAACTGCTCGGCGGCGAGCGGGTGCAGTCGGCGTTGCAGTTGCCGTTGTCGGCCGGACGCCTGCATGCGCGGCTGAAGGCGGCCGGTGCGATCACCGGCGAGACGGTGGACGAGCACGGCTGGCAGCTGCGCATCGACGCGCCGCGCAGCGTGATCGCCCCAATTAGCGGCGGCGACCCCACCGAGACCCAGCTGCTCCGCCAACTGCTGGCCGTGGCGGAATGACGCCAGCGCACCACGCGCGGCGCGAGCCGTGCTCTGCTAGAATCCCCGGTGTTTGCGCGGCCCCGAAAGGTGGCCGGCGCGGTACTCCGACAGCTTTGGCTGAATCTCATGTGTAACCCGGTGCAGCGCGTGTTCCGGCCGTGGTTGCCGGCCTCCCGACGGCCCCTAGGAGACTGACTCGTGGCATGGAATGAACCCGGCAACAACGGGCAACGTGATCCGTGGAACAGGAATCGCCAGGGTGGCAAGTCGCCGCTGGACGACCTGCTAAACAACGCCAGGAAACGCCTGGGCAAGCTGGGGCAGGGCCCCGGCAGTATCCTCACCGGCGTGGTGGTGGTGCTCGTTGTCGGCCTGCTGTTCAGCAGCTACACCATCATCGGCGCACGCCAGGCCGGCGTGGTGCTGCGTTTCGGCGAGTATTCGCGCACCCTGCCGCCGGGTTTCCACCTGAAGCTGCCGCAGCCGATCGAGTCGGTCACCAAGGTCGAGGCCACGCGCATCCGCTCGGTCACCGACAAGGTGGCGATGCTGACCAAGGACGAGAACATCATCACGATCGACTTCACCGTGCAGTACCAGGTGGACGATTCGCGCAAGTACCTGTTCTCGCTGAACGACCCGGACGGCACCATCGGCGCCGCCGCGGAAGCCGCGGTGCGTTCGGTGATCGGCAGCAGCGACATGGACCAGATCCTGTCCGCCGCCGGCGCCAGCCTGGTCGCCCAGGCGCAGGAAACCCTGCAGAAGACGCTGGACACCTACGACTCCGGCCTGCGCGTCACCGAGGTCAGCTTCCAGAACGTGGCGCCGCCGAACGAGGTGAAGGACGCATTCGACGACGTCAACAACGCCCGCGAGGACAAGCAGAGCATCGAGAACGCCGCCCTGGCCTATTCCAGCAAGGTGGTGCCGGTGGCGCGCGGCGATGCCGCGCGCATCGCCGCCGAGGCCGCCGGCTACAAGGCCGAGCGCGTGGCCCGGGCCACCGGTGACGCCGCCCGTTTCGAACTGTTGCTGAAGCAATACAAGGCGGCGCCGGAAGTGACCCGCAAGCGGCTGTGGCTGGAGACGATGGAAAAGGTGATGGCGAAGAACCCTCGGGTGATCGACGGCTCCAACGGCCGCAACATCATCAACCTGCCGGCGCTGCAGGGCTCGCCGGCGGCAACGCAGCTCGACGCGGGCACGACCGGCGCCGTGGTATCGCCGCCGACCGGCAGCGCGGCCGGCAAGGGGACGCAGCCATGATGAAGGTCAGTTCAGCCATCATCGCCTTCCTGGTGATCCTGCTCGGCCTGAACAGCATGTTCGTGGTCGGTGAGGGCCACAGCGCACTGCTGCTGCAGTTCGGCCGCATCGTGCGCACCGACTACCAGCCGGGGCTGCACTTCAAGCTGCCGGTGATGCAGCAGGTGATGCATTTCGACAAGCGCATCCTGTCGCTGGACGCGCCGCCGGAGCGTTACTTCACCTCCGAGAAGAAGAGCGTCAATGTCGATTTCTACGTGAAGTGGCGGGTGGCCGACAACGCCGCCTACTACCGTGCCACCGGCGGCGACCAGCTGCAGGCGGCGCAGCGGCTGACCCCGATCGTGAAGGACGCGCTGCGCTTCGAGTTCAACGCGCGCACCTTGCCCGACCTGATCTCCGGCGGGCGCAAGGACATCACCGAGCGCGTGCGCGCGCAGACCGACGCCTCGGCGCGCAAGAACCTCGGCATCGCCGTGGTCGACGTGCGCATCAAGCGCATCGACCTGCCAAACGAGGTCAGCGAGTCGGTGTACAAGCGCATGCGTGCCGAACGTCTGCAGCTGGCCAACGAACTGCGCTTCACCGGCCAGGAAGCGGCCGAAAAGATCCAGGCCGATGCCGATCGCCAGGGCCAGGTGCTGCGCGCCGACGCGCAGCGCGACGCGGCCAAGGTGAAGGGCGAGGGTGACGCGGAAGCGGCCGCCATCTACGCGCAGGCGTATACCCAGGATCCGGAGTTCTTCACGTTCTACCGCAGCCTCGCCGCATACCGTACCTCGTTCGAGGACGGCAAGGGCGTGTTGATCCTGAAGCCCGACGACGAGTTCCTGCGCTACTTCGAACAGCCCGTGCAGAAACGCTGAGTCGACCCCGATGCACCAGCTGGCTGCCGCGTTGTGCCTGATGCTGGTGATCGAGGGCTTGTTGCTGTTCGCGGCGCCGCAAGGCTGGCAGGCGATGGTGCGCGAGGCGCTGAAGCTGCCGCCGCGCACCTTGCGGCTGTTCGGTGCCGGCGCGATGGCGGCCGGCCTGGTGCTGTTGCAGTTTTTCCATTGATTACGTGTGCTCCCGTCGACGGGAGGTCACCAACCTGAGCGAGAAGATCATGGGCAAGTCAGTAGTCATTCTGGGTGCGCAGTGGGGCGACGAGGGCAAGGGCAAGATCGTCGACCTGCTGACCGAGCGGGTCAGCGCGGTGGCGCGCTTCCAGGGCGGCCACAACGCCGGCCACACGCTGGTGATCAAGGGCAAGAAGACCGTGCTGCACCTGATCCCCTCGGGCATCCTGCGCGAGGACGCGCTGTGCCTGATCGGCAACGGCGTGGTGCTGTCGCCGGCCGCGCTGATGACCGAAATCGCGGAACTCGAAGCGAACGGCGTCGAGGTGCGTTCGCGCGTGAAGATCAGCCCGGCCACGCCGCTGATCATGCCGTACCACATCGCGGTGGATAAGGCCCGCGAGATCGCCGCCGGCGGCAAGGCCATCGGCACCACCGGCCGCGGCATCGGCCCGGCCTACGAGGACAAGGTCGCCCGCCGCAGCGTGCGCGTGGCTGACCTGATGTACCCGCACGAGCTGCCGGCGCTGCTGAAGACCGCCGTCGAATACCACAACTTCATCCTCACCCAGTGGCTGAAGGCCGAGCCGGTCGATTACGACGCGGTGCTGAAGGATGCGCTGGCCTGGGGCGAGTACATCCGTCCGCTGGTCGACGACGTCGCCACCATCCTGCACGACGTGCGCCGCGACGGCGGCAGCATCCTGTACGAAGGCGCGCAGGGCGCGCTGCTCGACATCGACCATGGCACCTATCCCTACGTCACCTCGTCCAACACCACCATCGGCGGTGCGCTGGCCGGCACCGGCGTGGGCGTGGGCGACATCGACTACGTGCTGGGCATCTGCAAGGCCTACGCCACCCGCGTCGGCAGCGGTCCGTTCCCGACCGAGCTGCACGACGAGATGGGCGAGCTGCTGCGCAAGAAGGGCAACGAGTTCGGCGCCAGTACCGGTCGCCCGCGCCGCTGCGGCTGGATCGACCTGGTCGCGCTCAAGCGCGCCACCCAGATCAACGGCATCAACGGCCTGGCCATCACCAAGCTCGACGTGCTCGACGGCCTGGCCACGGTCAAGGTCTGCATCGCCTACGAATACCGCGGCAAGCGCCGCGAGCTGGCGCCGCTCGACGCGGACGGCTGGGACGAGTGCAAGCCGGTCTACCTGGAATTTCCCGGCTGGCAGGAATCCACCGCCGGCATCCGCGACTGGAACCAGTTGCCGCCTGCCGCGCGCGCCTACCTGCGCGCAGTCGAGGAGCTCTCCGGTTGCAAGCTGGCGCTGGTCGCCACCGGCGCCGACCGCGACGACACCATCGTGCTGGACGACCCGTTCGCATAGGTGATTATGGAGCCGGATGTTGGGGTTCGCTGGCGTTCACCCCAACCTACAAAATCGCCGTAATCCGTGGGTTGGGGTGAGCGCCAGCGAACTCCAACATCACCCCCGACGCTCACCGTCACCCGCTATCCGCTCCGGGTCGCACGCCCAATCCGCCGTAACCATCCCCTCCCGGATATATCGGTGAATGGATGAATACGGCCAATCCGCTGCCCGACTGGCATGCCCGTGCTTCACCGGATTGATGTGCACGTAATCGATGTGCCGTGCGAGATCGTCTTCGTCGCGTATCCGGTGCTCCCAGAAGCGGCGTTGCCAGATGCCGCGTTCGCCCTTGCGTAGTCGGGAATCGCGAATGGCTTCGCGCCGTTCAATGGTGCGGGAAAAATTGGCCTTGATCAGCAGCCAGCGGGTGGAAAAATCCGCGTCGTCCGGCGGCAGCGTCCATACGGCGTGCATGTGCTCGGGTAGTACGACCCACGCGACGATCTCGAACGGATGACTCTGTTTTACCGCCCGTACCGCTTGACGAAGCGTGTCGATCCGCTCGATCAGCAGGTGGCTGGAACGGCCAGCCAGATTGACGGTGAAAAAGTAGGTTCCGCTGGTGGCATAGGCTCTTCGATAACGCATCGAGTCATCCTTGGCGATGTGGGTGTTGGGGTTCGCTGGCGCTCACCCCAACCTACGCGGGTAGTCCTGGCTTCTATCTCGCTGGCTCCGCGCGCTCGCCCAGCGGCAGGCTCAGCGTTTCCTTGATCTCTTCCATCACGATGTAGCTTTTCGAGTCGCGCACGTTTGGCAGGGTGAGCAGGGTGTTGCCGAGCAGCTTGCGGTACGAGGCCATGCCCGAGATGCGGGCCTTGATCAGGTAGTCGAACGCGCCCGAGACGAGGTGGCATTCCAGCACGTTGGGCAGGCGCAGCGCGGCGTTGCGGAATTCCTCGAAGATATCGCCGGACTTGTAGGCCAGACTGATCTCCACGAACACCAGCAGGCCGGCGCCGACCAGGTGCGGGTCGAGCCGCGCGTGGTAACCGGTGATCACGCCATCGCGTTCCAGCCGACGCACGCGCTCGGTGCACGGCGTGGTGGACAGGCCGACCCGCTCGCCCAGCTCGGTGAACGAGATGCGTCCTTCGTCCTGCAGCACGCGGAGGATCTTCCGGTCGATTTTGTCGAATTCCTGCCGTTTCGTTGCCATATGCCCACCATGGATTGCCAATTTGGCAGCGATATTACCTGCGATAAAGGTAAAAGACAGAGGACAAGCCTGATGGATCGTTTCTATACTCGCTGGCTGTCACTCCTGCGGGCGGACCGCAGGCCATCGTCGGAAGGGGAGCGTAATGCGGGTACTGATTCTGGGCAGCGGCGTGATCGGAACGTGCAGCGCGTGGTACCTGGCGCGCGCCGGCTTCGAGGTCACCGTAGTGGATCGCGAAAGCGCGCCGGCGCGCGAAACCAGTTTCGCCAATGCAGGTCAGATCTCGCCTGGCTACGCCTCGCCATGGGCCGCCCCCGGCGTGCCGCTGAAGGCCCTGAAGTGGCTGTTCATGCGCCACGCGCCGCTGGCGATCCGGCCTGGCCTCGATCCGCAGCAGTACCTGTGGCTGCTGCAGATGCTGCGCAACTGCACCGCGGGTCGCTACGCCATCAACAAGGCGCGCATGGTGCGCCTGTCCGAATACAGCCGCAACTGCATGGACGAATTGCGCGCCGAGACCGGGCTGGATTACGAAGGCCGCCAGCTCGGCACCGTGCAGTTGTTCCGCACCCAGGCGCAACTGGACGACGCGGCCAAGGACATCGCCGTGCTCAAGCAGTACGGCGTGCCGTACGAGCTGCTCGACCGCGCCGGCATCGTGCGGGTGGAGCCGGCGCTGGCCGGGGTGGTTGACCAGCTCAGCGGCGCACTGCGCCTGCCGAACGACCAGACCGGCGACTGCGAGCTGTTCACCCGCCTGCTCGCCGCGCGGGCGCAGGAGATGGGCGTCGAGTTCCGCTTCGGCGCCACCGTGGAAAAGCTCGAGCACGACGGCGGCCGCCTCAGCGGCGTACGCATCGACGGCAAGCTCGAACGCGCCGACCGCTACGTGCTGGCGCTGGGCAGCTACTCCACGCAACTGCTGGCACCGCTGGGCATCCGCCTGCCGGTGTACCCGCTGAAGGGTTACTCGTTGACCCTGCCGATCACCGACCCGGCGATGGCGCCCACCTCGACCATCCTCGACGAAACCTACAAGGTGGCGGTGACCCGCTTCGACCAGCGTATCCGCGTCGGCGGCATGGCCGAGGTCTCCGGCTTCGACCTGTCGCTGTCGCCGCGCCGCCGCGCCACCCTGGAAAAAGTGGTCGGCGACCTGTACCCGCACGGCGGCGATCTGAGTCGCTCCACGTTCTGGACCGGCCTGCGCCCGGCCACCCCGGATGGCACGCCGGTGGTCGGCGCCACCCGGCTGGACAACCTCTACCTCAACACCGGCCACGGCACGCTGGGCTGGACCATGGCCTGCGGTTCCGGCCGTTATCTGGCCGACCTGATCGCCGGGCGCAAGCCGCAGATCAGCACCGAGGGCCTGGACATCTCGCGCTACGGCAGCCACCCGGCTGCGGGAGCTTCCGCCTGATGCGCCCGGCCCGTGCCCTGATCGACCTGGCCGCCTTGCGCCACAACTACCGCCTGGCACGCGAGCTGGGCGGGCGCAAGGCGCTGGCCGTGGTCAAGGCCGACGCCTACGGTCATGGCGCCGTGCGCTGCGCGCAGGCGCTGGAGGCGGAGGCCGACGGCTTTGGCGTGGCCTGCATTGAGGAGGCGCTGGAACTGCGCGAAGCCGGCATCCGCGCGCCGATCCTGCTGCTGGAAGGTTTCTTCGAGGCCGACGAGCTGGCGCTGATCGACGCCCACCACCTGTGGTTCGTGGTGCAGGCCGAGTGGCAGATCGACGCGATCGAGCGCGCGCGCCCGACCAAGCCGTTCACGATCTGGCTGAAGCTCGATTCGGGCATGCACCGGCTCGGCCTGGTCGCAGCGGACTACCGCGCCAGCCTGCAGCGCCTGCAGGCCATGCCGCAGGTGCGCGAGGTGGTGGCGATGACCCACTTCGCCCGCGCCGACGAACTGGACTGCGAACGCACCACCGAGCAGCAGGCGCTGTTCCACCAGGTGTGCGACGAGCTGCAGCTGCCCACCAGCCTCGGCAATTCCCCGGCCCTGCTCGGCTGGCCTGCCACGCAGGGTGAGTGGGCGCGGCCCGGCCTGATGCTGTACGGCGCCACGCCGTTCGCCGGCCCGCACCCGGTTGCCGATCGCCTGCGCCCGGTGATGACGGTGGAGTCAAAGGTGATCGGCGTGCGCGAACTACCGCCCGGCGAACCGATCGGCTACGGCGCCCGTTTCGTCACCGCTCGCCCCAGCCGCATCGGTGTGGTCGCCATGGGTTATGCCGACGGCTACCCGCAATTCGCCCCCAACGGCACGCCGGTGGCCATCGACGGCCAACGCGGCGAACTGGTCGGCCGCGTGTCGATGGACATGCTCACCATCGACCTCACCGACCACCCCACCGCCGGCCTCGGCAGCAAGGTCGAACTGTGGGGCAGGCGGGTACCGGTCAGCGAACTGGCGCTGCACAGCGAAGGAAGCGCCTACCAACTGCTGTGCGGACTGAAGCGCGTGCCGCGCAGCTACGTCGACGCGTGACCTGCTTCCGCTCCTCCCCCTGCGTGCCCTAAAGGGACTTCCTTCGGTCGCAGGGGGAGGCTGGCGACCGCAGGGAGTCCTTCAGGTGAGGGGGTAAAGCTCTTGACCTTTGGTACGCTCAAACCCCGATCTCGCCCCCTGCGACCCCACGCCGCCATCATCACGATGGAACCAGCCAGGGGAACGCCATGACCGCACTCACCGACCGCTTCAGCCGCGCCGTCGACTACGCCCGCATCGCCCACGCCACGCAGGTGCGCAAGGGCTCGGACATCCCGTACCTCTACCACCTGCTCGGTGTGGCCAGCCTCGTGATCGAGTTCGGCGGTAGCGAAGACCAGGCCATCGCCGGCCTGCTGCACGACACCATCGAAGATGGCGGTGCTGCGCACGAAACAACGATCCGCGCGCAGTTCGGCGACGCCGTCGCCAACATCGTCATGGACTGCACCGACGGCACCGCCGAAGGCAAGGCCAGCCACACGGACCATGAGGCCAAACGCCGCAACTGGATCGAACGCAAGCTCGCCTACCTCGCACATCTGCGCCAGGCACCGGACGCGACCTTGCTGGTTTCCGCCTGCGACAAACTGCACAACGCCCGCGCCATCGTGCAGGACCTCGAAGACCCCGAAACCGGCACCCACGTGTTCGACCGCTTCACCGGCGGCCGCGACGGCACGCTCGGCTACTACCAGGCGCTGGCGGAAATCTTCTCGGCACGCGGCGTCAAGGCGGCCAGGGTGCTCGACAGCACGGTGGACTGGATGCACGAGCTGTCCGGGGCAGGGGAACGCAAGGTGCTGGCTGGTTGATGGCCGCCATCGGCTGACGCACCATCGCTTGCGGCTGCTGGTTGGAGTGGCTAGTATTTTACTGAAGTAAAACTTTTTACCGAGGTATGTGCCCATGTCCTGCGCTGCGACCCTCCGCCAGTCCGGCGGCTCGATCATCCTTTCCATTCCCAAGTCGATCGCCCAGACCCTCGCTGTCGAAGCCGGTTCGGTGGTGGAACTGGCGGTGGAAGGTCGGACATTGTCGGTGACGCCGGCCCGGCGCAGCCTGGCCGATCGTCTGGCGGTCAGCCCCAAATCGCCGGCGGCGTGGCAGCGCGACGCGGCGTCGTTGCATGATGGTGCGGTCGGGCGCGAATTGCTGTGAGCCGACTGCCTGCGCGCGGCGATATCCTTGAACTGAGCCTCGATCCCGTCCAGGGCCGCGAAATTCGCGGCTCGCGTCCGGTGCTGGTGCTCTCGGCGGATGCCTTCAACAAGGCGTCCGGCCTGCTGCTGGTGGCGCCGATCACGCAGGGGGGCACCGCCTCGCGCGAAACCGGATTCAGCGTGACACTGATGGGTTCCGGCACTGCGATGCAGGGCATCGTCCTGTGCGACCAGACCCGCACCGTGGATGCCCGCGCACGCACCTACCGGAAGATCGAGAAGGCTCCGGCAGCGCTGGTCGAGGAAGCCCTGGACGCGGTGCGGTCGATCCTGGAATGAGGGGGCGGCCCGGCAGTGGTATCGAGCGACCCGGGCACATTCGCATGGCTAACGGCCATGTATCCCCTCCATTCTGGTGCGACATGGCGGTTCCCCTTGCTGCTCACCCTTCCGCCATTTCGCCGTGTTGCTGATCGGCACTGACACGATTCCGGTATTCGCATGAACCAATCCTCGCTCTCCGCCCTCATCTGGTCCGTCGCCGACCTGCTGCGTGGTGACTACAAGCAATCCGAATACGGCCGCGTGATCCTGCCGTTCACCGTGCTGCGGCGGCTGGATTGCGTGCTGGAGCCGACCAAGAAAGCCGTGCTGGCCGAGTGCGAAGCCAAGACCAAAGCTGGCCTCAACCCCGACCCGTTCCTGTTGCGCAAGGCGAAACAGTCGTTCTACAACACCTCGCCGCTGGATCTGCCCACGTTGCTGGGCGACCAGGACCACATCCGCCAGAACCTCTACAGCTACATCCAGGGCTTCTCGCCGGCGGCGCGCGACATCTTCGAGCGTTTCGATTTCCATGCGCAGGTCGAGCGGCTGGCCAAGGCCGACCTGCTGTACCTGGTCACCGAGAAGTTCGCCAACTTCAACCTGCACCCGGATGAAGTCGACAACGCGCAGATGGGCCTGGTGTTCGAGGAGCTGATCCGCAAGTTCGCCGAGCTGTCCAACGAAACCGCCGGCGAGCACTTCACCCCGCGCGAAGTGATCCGACTGATGGTCAACCTGATCTTCATCGAGGACGACGAGGCGCTCGGCGCCGGCCATGCCGTGCGCACCATCTACGATCCGACAGCCGGCACTGGCGGCATGCTTTCGGTGGCCGCCGAGCACCTGCTGCAACACAACCCCGACGCGCGGCTCACCCTGTTCGGGCAGGAGTTGAACGACGAGTCCTACGCTATCTGCAAGGCCGACATGCTGATCCGCGGCCAGGACGTGAGCAACATCATCGCCGGCAACACGCTCAGCGAGGATGGCCACGCCGGGCGCAAGTTCGACTACATGCTGTCCAACCCGCCGTTCGGCGTGGAGTGGAAGAAGGTCGAGAAAGTCGTGCGCAGCGAGCACGAACAGAAAGGCTTCGATGGCCGCTTCGGCCCCGGCCTGCCGCGCGTGTCCGATGGCTCCATGCTGTTCCTGCTGCACCTGGTCTCCAAGATGCGCCCGGCCGTCGACGGCGGCAGCCGCTTCGGCATCGTGCTCAACGGCTCGCCACTGTTCACCGGCGGGGCAGGGAGTGGCGAAAGCGAGATCCGCCGCTACGTGCTGGAGAATGACCTGATGGAAGCCATCATCGGCCTGCCCACCGACATGTTCTACAACACCGGCATCGCCACCTACGTGTGGATCATCTCCAACAAGAAGCCCGACGACCGCAAGGGCTACGTGCAGCTGATCGACGCCGGCAGCTTCTGGCAGAAAATGCGCAAGAGCCTGGGCAGCAAGCGCAAGGAAATGAGCGACGAGCACATCGCCACCATCACCCGCCTGTTCGGCGAATTCGCCGAAGCCGAACTGGCCACCGTGTTCGCCGCCGACGGCAGGGAAACCGGCCGCCAGGTCATCGCCGCCGCCGAGTTCGCTCCCGCGCCGCCACCCGGCGGCAAGGTGAAAGTCGCGCCGCTGGCGCGCGTCTTCAAGAACCAGGATTTCGGCTACACCACCATCACCGTCGAGCGTCCGCTGCGCGACGAACAGGGCAGGGTTGTGCTGGGCCAGAAAGGCAAGCAGAAAGGCCTGCCGCAAGCCGACAGCAGCCTGCGCGACACCGAGAACGTACCGCTGGGCGAAGACATCCAGGCCTACTTCGAACGCGAGGTGCTGCCACACGTGCCGGGTGCGTGGATCGACGAAGCCAAAAGCAAGGTCGGCTACGAGATTCCGTTCAACCGGCACTTCTATGTGTTCGAGCCGCCGCGTGAGCTGCAGGAAATCGACGAGGAGTTGAAGGCGGTGTCGGAGCGGATCATGGCGATGCTGGGGGAGTTGGCGGAATGAGTTTTGTCTCCAACCCCATCCTCCTTCTGCCGGTCGTCAGCGCCACCACTCACACCGTCATTCCCGCGAAGGCGGGAATCCAGAAAGCCCCCCATGAAGCGTGAACTCCAGCCCGCCGTCTACATCCTGGCCAGCCAGCGCAACGGCACGCTGTACATCGGCGTCACCTCCAATCTGGTCCAGCGCGTCTGGCAGCACCGCGAAGGTGTTGTCGAAGGATTCACCGAAAAACACAACGTCAAGATGTTGGTCTGGTACGAGCAGCACGCCACCATGGAAAGCGCCATCACTCGGGAGAAATCCCTGAAGAAATGGAACCGAGTCTGGAAACTGAGATTGATCGAAGCAGCCAATCCCGAGTGGCGCGATCTGTGGGCGGAAATCGTGGACGCTCCAAGCGCAGATGTTGTCCGCGCCGAAGCGCTGGATTCCCGCCTTCGCGGGAATGACGAGCGGGGGACACCATGAATCTCCCCGCATCAGCTCCCGTCACCCCAGCGCTGGCCGCCGTCATTCCCGCTCCCACCGCCGTCGTTCCCGCCCCCGCCGCCGTCATTCCCGCGAAAGCGGGAATCCATGGGCTTGGCTCTTCGCGGTGCGTGCCATGAGCTTGCCTAAGTATGCGGAGTACAAAGAGACTGAATCGCCGTGGCAGCTTGAAGCACCTTCGCATTGGAGCGGTAGCCGAGTCCGCTTTGTTGCTGGGCTGAATCCTTCAAAGCGCGAAGTTGCCGTCCTCGATCGGGATACTGAGGTGTCATTCCTGCCTATGGATGCTATTGGCGATGACGGCAGTATTCGATTGGATGAGACCCGCCTCCTGTCGCAGGTCGAGAATGGCTACACCTACTTTCGCGACGACGACGTTGTGATCGCAAAGATCACGCCTTGCTTCGAGAACGGGAAAGGTGCCGTTATCCGAGGGCTTCTTGGAGGTGTGGGGTTCGGAACGACAGAATTGATTGTGGTCCGACCGAGACCTGCAAAAACGACCAGTGAGTATCTGGGATGGTTATTCGCGTCACCGACGTTCCGGAACGTAGCGGAGGGCGCTATGTATGGTGCTGGCGGCCAGAAGCGCGTTCCTGATGATTTCGTGCGCGACTTCTCGATGGCTTTTCCACCGATTGAAGAGCAATCCGTCATCGCCGCCTTCCTCAACCGCGAAACCGGCAAGATCGACGCACTGATTGACGAGCAGGGAAAGCTGCTGACCCTGCTGGCCGAAAAGCGCCAGGCCACCATCTCCCACGCCGTCACCCGCGGCCTCAACCCCAACGCCCCGATGAAAGAGTCTGGCGTGCCATGGCTGGGGCAGGTACCGGCACATTGGGACGTAGTGCCTTTGATGTATTTGACGGAGCCCAATCGCCCCATCATGTACGGAATTGTTCTTCCTGGACCCGATGTTGAGGAAGGAATTCCGATCGTGAAGGGCGGCGACGTCAGGCTGCACAAACTCAAGGTCGATCTGTTGAACCGAACAACTGTAGAAATTGAGGCTCCATTTGCAAGAGCTCGGCTTCGGCCGATGGATATCGTGTATTCAATTCGCGGCACGATCGGTGATGCTGAAGTGGTACCGGACGAGCTTCTTGATGCGAATATCACTCAGGATGTTGCCCGAATCTCACCGAGATCTGGTATCCAAACTGGTTGGTTGCTTTATGCAATGAAGTCAAAGCCAGTATTTGTCCAGCTTGAACAGCGCTCCCTCGGCGCCGCAGTTCGTGGCATCAATATTTTCGAGTTAAAGCGCGCAAAGATCCCCGTTCCACCAAGCGTCGAGCGTGACGCAATTGCTACTTTTCTGAAAGAAGAAGCAGAAAAACTTGATGGCTTACGTTATGGCGTAGAACACGCCATTGCCCTCCTCAAAGAACGCCGCAGCGCCCTGATCGCCGCTGCCGTCACCGGCAAGATCGATGTGAGGCGTGCCGCATGAACGGAAAAAGCGAGGCGGTAGTCGGCTTCCTCGCCAATCTGCTGCCGCTCTACGACGGTGAACGCCACGAAGGCCTGTGGTGCGCTCGCTCGCTGATCGACGGCACGCGGATACTGCCAATCGATGAATCCGATAGTGACGACGAGCAGGGCTGGGTGCGCGTGCAGTGGCAAGGCGATCCAAGCCGGGAGCAGGAAACACGCGGCGACATGCTCGCTACCGTTGCCCTTGACCGCTACGTACGCCTGCAGGGCGCCGGCTACGACGAGGAAGCGATTGCCGGCGAGTTGTGGTTCATGGCACGCCACTTCCACTTCAAGACGGGTTGCGACGTATATCTGCCGCAATTGAAGGAGCCACCGAGTCAGCTCCGCAGAGTCGGTCGGGTCGTCTTGAAGTTTGGGGGCGGCGTGCTGGTCAACGCTGTGAGCAAGTTGAGCGGTGTTGGTTAGCTACATTAGGAAAGGCTGCGACGACAATGGCAGTGTGTGAAATTTCAGGGGACGAGAAATGAGCGACATTCAGCTGTTCCGCCTGAGCGGTGTCAATGCGATGGAGCTTTCCGGCCGCGCAGCGGCCGTGGAAAAACATCTCCAATCCATGATCGAAGCGCAGATGCCGACCTTCCTCGGCGTGCGCTTCCTCGCCACCGAATACGCCACCGGCAAGACGCACAAGGGCCGCATCGACTCGTTGGGGCTGGACGAGAACGGTTGCCCGGTGATCATCGAGTACAAGCGGCACACCAACGAGAACGTGATCAACCAGGGGCTGTTCTACCTGGACTGGCTGATGGACCACCGCGCCGAATTCCAGTGGCTGGTGATGGAGAAGCTGGGCAAGGGCGTGGCCGAGCAGGTCGACTGGTCCGGCACGCGCCTGTTGTGCATCGCCGCCGACTTCACCCGCTACGACCAGCACGCGGTGCAGCAGATCCCGCGCAACATCGAGCTGATCCGCTACAAGCTGTTCGGCGACGACCTGTTGCTGCTCGACCTGGTCAACAGCGTCAGCGTGGATGATGCCACCGCGGCCAAGGCTGATGCCGGCATTCCGGCGACGACGGTGAAGGCCAAACCCGTCGGCAAGGACAAGACGGCCGAAGAACAGCTCAGCCAGGCGCAACCCGTCATCAAGGAGCTTTACGCGACCCTGGCCGGCTACCTGCTGGCGCTGGGTGACGACGTGCATGAAAAGCATTTGAAGCTGTATGTCGCTTTTCGCCGGCTGAAGAACTTCGCCTGCGTGATCCCGTACAAGGACAAGCTGCTGGTGATGCTGAAGCTCGACCCGGATACCGTTGCGCTGGAAGACGGATTCAGCCGCGATGTGCGCAACATCGGCACCTGGGGAACGGGTGATCTGGAGCTGTGTCTGCGTGGGCCCGCAGACCTTCAGCGCGCGCTGCCGTTGCTGGATCGTAGTTACAGTGAGAACTGATGACATGACTATTGAACGAAAGCTGCTGAAAGATGTGGCGTCAACGCAGTTTCGGCCTTAGTTGCAAAAATGTTGCCTAAAAGGCTACATTCGTTGCCCTATGAGCAACACTTCGACCTTGATGGATCAATTGTTCCCGGCCACCCGCCAGCGGGTGCTGGCGCAGTTGCTGCTCAACCCTGACTCGAGTTTCCACCTGCGCGAGTTGGCTCGTCTGACCGGCAGCCATGCCGGCACGCTGGGGCGCGAGCTGGACAAGCTGACTGAAGGCGGCCTGGTGCTGCGCAGCGAGCAGGGCAATCAGGTGCGTTATCAGGCGGATGCGGGTTGCCCCCTGTTTGCCGAGCTTGCGGCGATGTTTCGCAAGACCCACGGCATGGTGCCGGAGTTGCGCGCGGCGCTGGAGCCGCTGGCGAAGAAGATCCAGCTGGCCATGGTGTTCGGTTCGATGGCCCGCGGCACGCAGTCGGCGGGCAGCGACATCGACCTGCTGGTGGTGGGGAAGGTGGGCTTTGCCGAACTGGTGCAGGCGTTGTACCCGGCGCAGCAGTCGTTGCAGCGCGAGATCAATCCAGTGTTGTACGACGCGGCGGAGTTCGCGCGACGGGCAGCGGGTAACGATGGCTTTGTACGACAGTTGTCGGACCAGCCCGGTGTTTTCTTGATGGGGGATAAGGATGACCTTGCAAAACTTGCTGGCGATCAAGCGCCTGCTGGCCCACACGCCTGATGCGGCGGCCTTGCAGAAATTGCTGCTGGCGGCGCGGCGCAATCTGGACGATGCAAGCGTTACGGCGATCAGCACCGACAACCGTTTCGATGCGGCGTACAAGTGCCTGATGCAGTGCGCGATGCTCGGCCTGTGGGCCAGCGGTTATCGTACGGCGACTAGCCAGCCCGGCCATCATCAAACCGCGATCCAGTGCCTGACCCTGAGCATGGGGGTGCCGGTGCAGACGGTCATCGTGCTGGATGCCTTGCGCAAGCAGCGCAACCTCAGTGATTACGAAGGCGATCCGATCTCCGGGGCCACGCTGGCTTCGTGCCTGGACGAAGCGGGCAAACTGTTGTCGCATACCAAGCGATGGCTGCGCGATCACCATCCCGACTTGCTGGGTGACGCATGAATCTTCACCAGGAACATCACTTCGAACGTGAGATCTGCGAACACCTCGCCACCCACGGCTGGCTGTACGCCGAAGGCGATGCGGCGAACTACGACCGCAGGCACGCGTTGTATCTGCCCGACCTGCTGGCGTGGATCGAGGCGACCCAGCCGGACAGCTGGCAGCGGCTGGGCAAGACCCACGGCCCTGCGGCGGCCGAGCGCATCGCCGAGCGCGTGCGCAAGAACCTCGACGAGCGCGGCACGCTGGAGGTGTTGCGCCGGGGCGTGGAGATGCTGGGCTTGAAGGAGCCACTGTCGCTGGTGCAGTTCAAGCCGGCTCTGGCGATCAATCCGGTGATCCAGCAGCGCTATGCGGCGAACCGCTTGCGCGTGGTTCGGCAGGTGCGCCATTCGCCGAACCAGCCGCACGATGCGCTGGACCTGGTGCTGTTCGTCAACGGCATCGCGGTGGCCACGGCGGAGCTGAAATCCGACTTCACCCAGAGCGTGGGCGATGCGGTGGACCAGTACCGCTTCGACCGGCACCCGCAGCCGAAGGGCGGCCTGGCCGAACCGATACTCGGTTTTCCCGGTGGCGCCCTGGTGCATTTCGCGGTGAGCCAGGCCGAGGTGATGATGACCACGCGTCTGGCCGGGCCGACGACGCGCTTCCTGCCGTTCAACCGGGGCAACCACGGCGCGGCGGGCAATGCGCCGAATCCCGATGGCTTCGCCGCCGCGTATCTGTGGGAAGAAGTGTGGGCGCGCGACAGCTGGCTGGAGATCCTGGGTCGCTACCTGATCGGCAAGCGCGACGACAAGAAGAAACTGGCGGGCGTGATTTTCCCGCGTTACCACCAGCTCGACGCCACTCGCAAGCTGGTCGCCGACGTGCTGGCGCAGGGCGCCGGCCAGCGTTATCTGATCCAGCACTCGGCCGGCTCGGGCAAGACGAATTCGATTGCCTGGAGCGCACATTTCCTGGCCGACCTGCACGACGCGGAAAACCGGAAGCTGTTCGACAGCGTGCTGGTGGTGTCCGACCGCAACGTGCTGGATGCACAGTTGCAGGAGGCGATCTTCGACTTCGAGCGCACCACCGGCGTGGTGGAAACCATCACCAGCGAGCACGGCAGCAAGAGCGCGCAGCTGGGACAGGCGCTGAAGGACGGCAAGAAGATCATCGTCTGCACCATCCAGACTTTTCCGTTCGCGTTGCAGGCGGTGCAGGAACTGGCCGCGACCGAGGGCAAGCGCTTTGCAGTGATCGCCGACGAGGCGCACAGCTCGCAGACCGGTGAGGCAGCGGCCAAGCTCAAGCAGTTGCTCAGCGCCGAGGAACGAGCGGAGCTGGAAGACGGCGGCGAGATCGATACCGAGACGCTGCTGGCCGCCGGCATGGCCGCGCGTGCGGGCGGCAGCAAGGGCCCGACCTACGTGGCGTTCACCGCCACGCCGAAGCAGAAGACGCTGGAGCTGTTCGGCCGCCCCGGCGCGGACGGCTTGCCGCAACCGTTTCATGTGTATTCGATGCGCCAGGCGATCGAGGAGGATTTCATCCTCGACGTGCTGAAGAACTACACGCCATACCAGCTCGCGTTCAAGCTGGCCCACGAGGGCAGGGAGTACGACCAGTCGCAGGTGGAACGCAGCGCGGCGATGAAGGGGATCATGCAGTGGGTACGCCTGCACCCGTACAACATCGCGCAGAAGGTGCAGATCGTGGTGGAGCATTACCGCGAGAACGTGCAGCCGCTGCTGGGCGGCAAGGCCAAGGCGATGGTGGTGGTCGGCAGCCGCAAGGAGGCCGTGCGCTGGCAGAAGGCGATCCGTGGCTACATCCAGCGGCAGAACTACGCCCTTGGCGTACTGGTGGCGTTCTCGGGCGAGGTGAACGACCCGGAGAGTTTCCCGGCGCCGGTCATGGAGACCAGTGCGGATCTGAACCCGGGCCTCAAGGGTCGCGACATTCGCGACGCCTTCGCCGATCCCGGTTATCACCTGCTGCTGGTCGCCAACAAGTTCCAGACTGGCTTCGATCAACCACTGTTGTGCGGCATGTACGTGGACAAGATCCTGGGCGGCATCCAGGCGGTGCAGACGTTGTCGCGGTTGAATCGCGCGTACCCGGGCAAGGACACCACCTATATCCTCGACTTCGTCAACGAAGCGGCGGAGATTCTCAAGGCGTTCAAGGCCTATTACGCCACGGCCGAACTGGAGGCCACCACCGATCCGCACCTGGTGTTCGACCTGCGGGCCAAACTCGATGCGAGTGGCCACTACGACGATTTCGAGGTGGATCGGGTGGCCAAGGTCGAGACCGATCCACGCGGCACGCAGGCGCAGTTGAGCAGCGCCATTGCCCCTGTTGCCGATCGTTTGCTCAAGCGCTACAAGGCGGCACAACAGGCGCGAGCTACTGCACTGGCAGACGGCGACGACAAGGTGGCTAAAGCCGGCAAGGACGTGCTGGATACCTTGCTGCTGTTCAAGAACGACATGGGTGCTTACGTGCGCCTTTACGCGTTCCTGTCGCAAGTGTTCGACTACGGCAACACCGATATCGAAAAGCGCTTCATCTTCTACAAACGGCTGATCCCGCTCCTTGAGTTTGGCCGCGAACGCGACACGGTAGATCTGTCCAGGGTGCTGCTGACGCATCACACCTTGCGCAGCGCTGGCCGTCAGCCGCTCAGCCTCAACGGCGACGGTGGCTACAAGCTACCGCCAATGGACGCCGTGGGCAGCGGCTCGGTACAGGAAAAGCAGCAGGCGTATCTGGCCGAGATCATCGAGAAGGTCAATGGCCTGTTCGAGGGGCAACTGACCGACGACGACCAACTGGTCTACGTCAACGGCGTGCTCAAGGGCAAGCTGCTGGAAAACGAAACGCTGGTACAGCAGGCCGGCAACAACAGCAAGGAACAGTTCGCCAACTCGCCCGACCTGAAGGATGCGCTGATGCACGCGATCATGGATGCGCTGGAAGCACATTCGAGCATGAGTACGCAGGCGCTGGGTTCCGAGCGCGTGCGCGCCGGGCTGAAGGATATTTTGCTGGGACCGGCGCAACTGTACGAAGCGTTGCGGGCCAAGTCGCAGAGTGGGACGACCGCGCCATAGCTGATCGTCTGGTCTGGTAGATGAAAGGAGCCCCGCAAGCGGGGCTCCTTCGTTTTTACGCCGTTGCCAGCTCAGTGCTGCGCGTTCGCGCTGGCACTGGCGTTGCCGTCGGCCTGTGCCGAGGTGGAAACGCCGCTGCGCGCCGAACCGTGGGCACTGGCCTGACCGCTGGCCTGGCCGCTGGCGTTGGCGGAGCCGTTGCCATGGGTCGAATCGGCCTTGGCGTTGGTGTTGCCCTGGGTTGCGCCCGAGCCGGACACGTCGACCGACTTGTCCCCGGCGCTGCGCGCGGCGCCGGAAGCGTCCGACAGCAGCCCCGGCTTCGAAGCGGTTTCGCTGCCCGATGAAGTGCCCGAATCAGCCGAGGTGGCCTGCGACGCGTTGCCGGCGGCAGCCGTGCCGAGCGAACCGGCGCCCTTGGCGGACTGCGCGCCGGAGGCTGACGCCTGCTGCGCCGTACTCATGGCGGTGTTGGCCGAACCCGCGGCTTCGCCTTCGGCGTTCGCCGTCGCCTGGCCTGCGGCATTCTGCGCGCGGTTCGCCGCGTTGCGGCTGCTGCGTTCAGCCGTCGAGACGGCCGAACGTGCCCGATTCGCGGCCTGGTCCGCGGCGCCGCTCACGGCGTCGCGCGTGGCGGCGGTGTCGAGGGCGCCGCTTGCGGACGAATCCAGTTGCGCTGCGCCGTTCAGCGTGCCATCCAGCGCGCCGTTGCCGGCGTTGGCGCCAGCCGCGCCGGCCAGATTGCCAGCGGCGTCAGCGGCGGCGCGGCCATTCACCTGGCGGGTGGCCTGGGTGGCGGTGTCCGTCGCGGTGGCGGCGGCGCGGGCGGCACGCTGGCGCAGACGCTCCGCGCGCCGTTCGGCGGCCCGCGTGTTGATGTCGGGAGAGAGACGGCCCATGCCGCGGGCCGAACCGTCGAGCTGGCCGCCGATCTGGCCACCGACCTGGCCCATGGTCGCGTTGACAGGGCCTTGCAGGCCGCCGGTAATGCCGCCGCCGAGTCCGCCGCCACCCAGGATCTGGGCGTGCAGCGGAGTCATCGAGGCCAGGGCAAGGGCGCTGGCGAGCAGGGCGCCATTGAGGGTCTTGTTGCGGAGAGTTGTATTGCGCATGGGGTGGACCTCCTGCCAGCGGCCGATCCGCGGCTTCCAGGGTCCTTTACGTTTGCGCGCGGAAGATCCTTCCGTGTCGGCCGACTGCAGTTGGTCGGTGTTCAGCTTCAGGGCGACAGCAAGCCATAGCCGCAGCGCGGGTCGCGGTTCGATGCGCCCAGATGGCGGGCTTCGCCGGCCAGTTGCTGCTGCGTCTGCGCTGCGGCATCCGCCTCGGGCGCGCCCAGCAGGTGCGCGGCCTTTCGCGCCACGATCGGCGCTGCGAACGAGGTGCCGCGCAGCGCGTTGCGGCCGTTGCCGGCCACGCCGGATGCGCAGAAATCCACCTGGTCGCCGCTGCCGGCTTCGGGTAAGACGCGGTCGTGCGCGTCGACGCCGCTGACGCCGATCACGCCCGGGTATGCAGCGGGAAACAGTGGCGGTGCCGCCGGTCCATCGTTGCCGACCGCGCTGACCAGTACGTGGCCGCGCGCGATCATTGCCTGCACCGCGCGCGCGAGCACCGGGTTGTCGGGGCCGACCAGGCTGATGTTGACCACCGCCACGTGCTCGCGCGCCATCCAGGCGAGCGCGTCAACGAGATTCGAGGTGGCGCCGCCGACCGCGTCGCCGCACCACAGGTCGGCGGCATACAGCGTGTCCGGGTCGCCGGCAACGAGGCGAGCGGCGACCGCGGTGCCGTGCCGCGACGGGTTCGCCGTCTTGCAGCCGTGCCGCTCGATGCGCGCGCGTGCCAGCGCAGGGTCGGCCGGGTCGACCCCACCATCGATCAGCCCTACGCGCTGCACCGGTGCGCCGGACGCCGGTGCCGCTGCGCTCGTCGCGCCGGCCACGTCTTCTTGGCCGGCGGGCAGGTAGAGATGCTGGTAAGTGAATGCCGCGTCCGGCACGGCCTGCTGCAGCGCGTGCAGCGCCCTGGCCGTGCTGCGTCCGCGGGTGTCGTGCAGGACCACGAAGTCCAGCCCCAGCGTCGCGTCCGCCGATGCTTCGCGAACCACTGCGAAACCCAGTGCCTGCACCGCATCGCGTTGCGCCGCCGACAAGCCCATGGCGAGGAATTCGCCACGCAGGACCGGTGCGCCGTGGGGGTCGACGTCGACGCGCCGAGGTTCCCTGCGCAGCAGTGTCTCGATCTGCAACTTGCGCGTGATGGCCAGTGGCCCGCGCAGCAGGTCGTCGACGCTGCGCAAGGGCGACGCGGGAACGACAGGGGGAAGGTTCGTGCCGGGCACCTGCAGGTTGGGCAGGCCCTGCACCGGTCCGAGTATCTGTGCCCGTGCCGGCGTCGCGCCGGCCACGGCCAGCGCGATAGCCAGCAACGGGACGAGCATGGCGGGCGGGCGGTGCAATGGCATGGCCGGGGGCCTCGGGAGCAACGGGGCCGGATGCTAGCATGGGCCCGCTTTACGCCCTCGAACTGCGCCGATGCGGGCGAGGGAAGGAATCCCCCTGTTCGGTCGTAGTGGAAGGTGATGCGTGAATTCGAGCGACGCCGTGCGCGAAGGACTGATCCCGCTGCTGCCGCGCCTGCGCCGTCTGGCGCGGGCGCTGGCGGGCCAGGTCGCCGACGCCGACGACCTGGTGCAGATCGTGCTGGAACGCGCGCTGGCTCGTGCCGCGCAGTGGCGGCCGGACGCCGCGCTGGACAAATGGGTGTTTGCGATCGCGCGCAACGCCTGGCGGGACGAACTGCGTGCGCGCGGCAGGACACAACATTTGTTCGCGCCCGAGGAAGCCGGGGAGATGGCTGCCGACCGCGCCAGCGCACAACCCGCGCAGCAGCTGGAACTGGCGATGGCGTTGGCGGCGTTGCCGCCGGACCATCTCGAAGTGGTGGCCCTGGTGCTGGTTGAGGGCATGTCGTACGGCGAGGCCGCCGAGTTGCTGGAGGTGCCGGTGGGCACCGTCACCAGTCGCCTGGCTCGCGCCCGCGCCACCTTGCAGGCCCATCTTGGGAAAGACGCATGAATCCGATCGACGACGACACCTTGCAGGCTTACGTGGATGGCGAACTCGACGCGTCCGACGCCGCGCGCGTCGATGCCGCACTGACGCACGATGACGTGCTCGCCCGCCGCGTGCGGCAGGCGCGTGCCGTGCGCGCGCAACTGCGCGCCGCGTTCGATCCGGTACTCGACGAACCAGTGCCGGAGCGGCTGTCCGCCTTGCTGCAGCCGCCGGTTGCAATGCCGGTCACGCCGCTGGTGGTGCCCGTGGGCACACGCACGGACACCACGCGCCGCCGTGCACCGCGCCGCTGGTTCGTGCCGGGCGCGGCGCTGGCCGCATCGGTGGCGCTGCTCGCGGTGACCCTGTGGTGGTGGCGACCCGGCGGTGAGCTGGTGCGCATGCAGGGCGACCAGTCGTTTGCCGCGGGCGCGCTGGAGCGCGCGCTCGATCATGCACTGGTGAGCGAACCGGACGCGAAAGCCATGGTGTCGATTGGCCTGAGCTTCCGCAGCAACGACGGGCATATCTGCCGAACCTTCGTGCTGCACCCTGCGCCGGCCCGAGCCGGCCTTGCCTGCCATGGCGATGCGGGCTGGGAGCTGCCGGTGCTCGGTACGGCGGCCGCGCCGGAAGGCGGCGAATTGCGCCAGGCGGCGAGCAGCATGCCGCCCGCGGTGCAGGCCGCGGTCGATGCCCGCCTGCGTGGCAACGTGTTCGACGCACGGCAAGAGCGCGCCGCGCGCGATGCCGGCTGGCGCTAGATGTGCGGCAGCGGGCATTGCCGCCGCCGCGGGGGCAACGGGCCCTGAGCGGGAAGTTGACCTGCGCTTCGCAGGCGCGTCGCTACCGTCGGGGCAACGGTCTGTGCCGGGCGCTGTGCTGCGACAGCCGGTGGCGTCGGACATCGCGTGGCCGTTTCCACCTGCCAGGAGGAACTACCCGTGTCCGATGAAAATGCGAAGAAGCCGATCGATCAGCTTGCCGACACGGTGGCGCAGCTCAAGGAGATGCGGCACTACTCGAAGAACAACGTGGAAACGCTGACCGCCGCGTGGCTGCTGTTCGACGGTGAACTGTCCAGGCTGAAGCAGGCGGACAAGCTGGCCGACCTGATGGACCGCCAGGCGCAACTGCACGAGGCACTGGAGACGGTGATCAACGATCTGGACGAGCAGCTGGCGAGGATGCAGCCCGAACCCGAGCCCGGGGCATAGGCGACCGCGGAGCGTCGCTGGCACCGGCACGGACTGCCTGGCGCGGGCCGGTCGGGCCGCGGCGCGATGGGCGGTGGTGCGGTGTGCTGGCGCGTCGCTGGCCTGATATATATGTGCCTCAGGCCAGGGGTGGGCACGAACTTCCGGGGGCGGCGAGATGGTGGATGTTGAAAGCAGGGTGGAGGCCAATGGTGCCGTCTACCGGACGCTGCTGGAATCGACCCGGGCGATCCCGTGGAAGATCGACTGGGACAGCAAGCAGTTCGCCTACATCGGGCCGCAGATCGAGGCGCTGCTGGGCTGGGCGCCGTCGAGCTGGGAAAGCGTGGGCGACTGGGCCAGCCGCATGCATCCGGAAGACCGCGACTGGGTGGTGGATTTCTGCGTGGCGCAGTCGCAGGCGGGGGTGGATCACGAGGCCGACTACCGCGCGCTGACCCACGACGGCCACTACGTCTGGATCCGCGACGTGGTGCACGTGGTGCGTCGGCCCGACGGCACGGTCGATTCACTGATCGGCTTCATGTTCGACATCAGCGAACGCAAGCGCACTGAGCAGCAGCTGGTCAGCCTGCAGAAGGAGATGGAGGAACTTTCCTTCCGCGATGGCCTGACCGGTGTGGCCAACCGGCGGCGCTTCGACGCGATCATCGAGCTCGAGTGGAGTAACGCGCGGCGCAACCGGCAGCCGCTGTCGTTGCTGATGATCGATATCGACTACTTCAAGCAGTACAACGACCGCTACGGCCACCTGGAGGGCGACGCCTGCCTCAGGCGGGTGGCACGGTTACTCAGTTCGGCAGCCACGCGTGCACGCGACCTGCTGGCGCGTTTCGGCGGCGAGGAGTTTGTGCTGGTGCTTCCGGAGACCGACGCGGCGGCTGCCGCCAAGCTCGCCGAACGCTGCCGCGAACTGATCCTGGCCGAGCAGATCCCGCATGCGTCGTCCCCGCTTCCCGTGCTGACGATCAGCCTCGGCGTGGGCAGCATGATCCCGGGCCACGGCGATGAAGCGCGGGCATTCATCGACGCGGTGGACAAGCGGCTGTATCAAGCCAAGCAACTCGGCCGCAACCGCATCATGGCTGGTTAGCCCTGGCGCCCGCAGCCGGCGAACGCATCCCGATGGAGAACAGCATGGGCAGGATCATTCTTTTCGCAGCGCTGGCCGTTTCGGCGCTACCGGTTTTTGCCGCAACCCAGTCCTACGCCGATGCCAAGGCGCTGGCCGATCGCGACGAGGCCTCCGTGTCGAAAGCGCAGTCGGCGGCGCTGCTCGCCTCGCAGAAGGCGGTGATCGAGCGGATCGTCCCGGCCTGCGCAGGGGGCGTGGGGCCGGCGGGCATGCCGCCGTTTGTCGTCGTGGTGGAACTGGATGCGGCCGGCAAGGTGGCCGCGACGTGGCGCGAGGGCAGCTCCGACTTTGCCGTCTGCTTCGAGCAGCAGCTGGGCACGCTCTCGCTGTTCGCCCCGCCGCGCGCGCCGTTCTACACGTCGTTCGAGATGAGCATGTCGCCTGGAGATTGACGCCCTGCGCCGGCATCGCCCCCGACACAGGAAGGCCCCGCGTGCGGGGCCTTCCTGTGTCCTGCCTGGGCGAAGCGGCGCGGCCGATCAAGCCTCGGCTTCTTCCTTGTACGCATCCACCGGAATGCAGGCGCACTGGATGTGCTTGTCGCCGTAGACGTTGTCGACGCGGGCCACCGGCGGCCAGTACTTCTGCAGCTTGAGGCTGGCCAGCGGGAACACCGCCAGTTCGCGCGGGTAGGCATGGGTCCACTCGCTGCCGCTGACCATGGTGGCGGTGTGCGGGGCGTTCTTCAGCGGGTTGTCCTCGCGCTCCAGCTTGCCTTCCTCGATCGCGCGGATCTCGTCGCGGATCTGGATCATCGCGTCGATGAAGCGGTCCAACTCGACCTGCGATTCGCTCTCGGTCGGTTCCACCATCAGCGTGCCGGAGACCGGGAAGCTCAGCGTGGGCGCGTGGAAGCCGAAGTCGATCAGCCGCTTCGCCACGTCCTCGGCGCCGATACCGGTGGCGTCCTTGAGCGGGCGCAGGTCGAGGATGCACTCGTGCGCCACCAGCCCGTTGCGGCCGGTGTACAGGGTGGGGTAGTGCGGTGCCAGCCGCTTGGCGATGTAGTTCGCGTTGAGCAGGGCAACCTGGGTGGCCTTGCGCAGGCCTTCCGCGCCCATCATCGCGATGTACATCCACGAGATCGGCAGGATCGACGCGCTGCCGAAGCTGGCCGCACTCACCATCGCGTTGCTGCCGCTGCCGTGCGTGCGCACGCCGTCCGCACCGAAGGCCTTGGGCAGGAACGGCGCCAGGTGCGACTTCACCGCGCACGGCCCCACGCCCGGGCCGCCGCCGCCGTGCGGGATGCAGAACGTCTTGTGCAGGTTCAGGTGCGACACGTCCGAGCCCCACTTGCCCGGCTTGGCCACGCCGACCAGCGCATTCATGTTGGCGCCGTCGGTATACACCTGGCCGCCGTGCTGGTGGACGATGTCGCAGATCGCCACGATGTCTTCCTCGAACACGCCGTGCGTGGACGGGTAGGTGATCATCAGCGCGGCGAGGCGGTCGGAGTATTTCTCCGCAGCGTGGCGGATGTCCTCGACGTCGACGTTGCCGTTGGCGTCGCACCTGGTCACCACCACGGTCATGCCGCACAGGTGGGCAGAGGCCGGGTTGGTGCCGTGGGCGGATTCGGGGATCAGGCAGATGTCGCGATGCGCGTCGCCGCGCGAGCGGTGATACGAGCGGATCGCCAGCAGCCCGGTGTACTCGCCCTGCGCGCCGGAGTTCGGCTGCAGGCTGACCGCGTCGTAGCCGGTGCACTCGACCAGCATCGCCTCCAGGCCGTCGATCAGTTCCTTGTAGCCCTGCGCCTGTGCAGCCGGGGCCAGAGGGTGGATGTTGGCGAATTCCGGCCAGGTGATCGGGATCATCTCGGCGGTGGCGTTGAGCTTCATGGTGCACGAGCCCAGCGGGATCATCGTGCGATCCATCGCCAGATCCTTGTCGGCCAGCGCGCGCATGTAGCGCAGCAGCTCGTGCTCGCTGTGGTGCGTGTTGAACACCGGGTGGGTGAGGAACGCGCTCTTGCGCGCCAGGGCGGCAGGCAGGGCATCGGCGGTGGCGGCGTCCAGCGCATCGATGTCTGCGATGTTGCCGCCGAACAAGGCGGCCAGCGCGATCACGTCGGCGCGCGTGGTGCTCTCGTCGAGGCTGACGCCGACGCTCCCGCCATCGATGCGGCGCAGGTTGATGCGTGCTGCGGCGGCTTTGGCGTGCAGCGCGGCGGCATCCACGCCGGTGACGTGCAGGGTGTCGAAGAACTCCTTGCCCACGGCGACGCCGGCCTGGCGCAACGCGGCGGCGAGGATCGCGGCGAGGCGGTGCGTGCGACGGGCGATGCGGGTCAGCCCCTTCGGGCCGTGGTAGACCGCGTACATCGAGGCCATCACCGCCAGCAGCACCTGCGCGGTGCAGATGTTGGAGGTGGCCTTCTCGCGGCGGATGTGCTGCTCGCGTGTCTGCAGGGTCAGGCGGTAGGCGGGCTTGCCTTCGGTGTCGATCGACACGCCGATCAGGCGGCCCGGCATCGAGCGCTTGTACGCATCGCGGCAGGCCATGAATGCGGCGTGCGGGCCGCCGAAGCCGAACGGCACGCCGAAGCGCTGCGAGTTGCCCACCACGATGTCGGCGCCCCACTCGCCGGGCGCGGCGATCAGGGTCAGCGCGAGCAGGTCGGTGGCCACCGCGACCAGACCGCCACGCGCATGCACGGCGTCAGCGATGGCCTGGTAGTCGTTGATGCCGCCGAAGGTATCCGGGTACTGCAGCAGCACGCCGAACGCCTCGGTGCCGGCCGCGTCGGCGTCGGCGCCAACCACCAGCTCGATGCCCAGCGGCTCGGCACGCGTGCGCACCACTTCCAGCGTCTGCGGGTGCACGCCGCTGGACACGAAGAACACGTTCGACTTCGACTTGCACGAGCGCTTGGCCAGGGTCATCGCCTCGGCCGCCGCGGTCGCTTCGTCCAGCAGCGAGGCGTTGGCGATCTCCATGCCGGTGAGGTCGGCGCACATGGTCTGGAAGTTGATCAGCGCCTCCATGCGGCCCTGCGAGATTTCCGCCTGGTACGGCGTGTAGGCGGTATACCAGGCCGGATTCTCCAGGATGTTGCGCAGGATGACGTTCGGCGTGAGGGTGCCGTAGTAGCCCTGACCGATGAAGCTCCTGAACACCTGGTTCTTGTCCGCGATGGTGCGGATCCGGGCCAGCGCGTCCACCTCGGTCATGGCCGGCGCCAACGCCAGCGGCGCAGCGGACTTGATCGCGCCGGGAACGATCGCGTCGGTCATCGACTCCAGCGAATCGTGGCCGATCACATACAGCATCTGCGCAATTTCGGCGTCGTCCGGGCCGATGTGGCGCTCGATGAACGCGCCGTGGTGTTCGAGGTCGCGCAGGGAAGTGGGGTTGTGGCTCATGGGTGGGCATCCGAAGGCTCGCGTGCCGTGCCGCACGCGGGGCGCCCCTCTGTCCTTTTGCCTGAGAGTTTGGAAACGCGATGGCTGCGCTTCGTGCCCCTTCGGCGCCGGATTCAACCGGTCTCTCCAGAGTGTTTGCCGCAGGATGGTATGGGGCCTGAGCGATTACGGGCGTTGCGCCTTCGGCAGCGGACATCCCCGGTCTGGGGCCGCCTGCTTCTCCCACCATGCGTTTACCGCGGCGATTATACAGGGCGAGCAGCGCGTGTAGTGGCTTGCCGGGGTGTGGTTCAGGAACGCTCCCGCGTTATGCTCGGACGCCCCTTTCCCCGGCTCACCGGAGCTTCCATGATCCGTATCGGCGAGATCGACCACGTGGTGCTGCGCGCCATCGACATCGCGGCCATGCAACGCTTCTACTGCGACGTGCTCGGCTGCCGCGAGGAGCGCCGGCAGGACGAGATCGGCCTGGTGCAGCTGCGCGCCGGCGCCTCGCTGATCGACCTGGTAGCTGTCGACGGCAAGCTTGGCCGCCATGGCGGCACCGCGCCGGGCAGGGAAGGCCACAACATGGATCACCTGTGCCTGCGCGTGGAGGACTACGACGAGGCGGCGATCCTGGCGCACCTGAAGGCGCACGGCGTGCGTATCGGCGAGCTGGGTTCGCGCTACGGCGCGAGAGGCGAGGGTCCGTCGATCTACCTGTACGATCCGAAGGGCAACATGATCGAGCTGAAGGGGCCGCCAGCGTCGGCCGCGCAGTGACACCGTGCGCCTGATTCCCGCCACTTCCCGCCTCAGCCATCAGCCCAGACCGCGCTGATGATCTGCCAGCGTCCGTCGATCTTCAGCAAGTTGATGAAATCGACGTAGCGCGCCTCGCCCAGCGTGGCATCGAGTTTCGCCATAGCCGCGGTGCCAGCCTGGTCCACCGACGCGATGCGCCAGTTCGGCCCCTTGGGGTGGGTTGGGCGTCGCGCCTCGTAGCGGCCGATGGCTTCGGCGATGGAGTTGGCGCTCATCTGCCCGTCGACCAGGGTGTAATAGACCGCACGCGGATGATGGGTGATGGTCAACAGTCCGCCGTCGCTGTCGACGCTGGCGTCGATCTTGCGTTGCAGTACGGTGCAGATCTCGGAGAGGTCGTTCGCTGGAGTGGCCGGCGGATGGTCGCCCTTCATGGCGATCGAAAAAGTCTTGTTGACGACGCGCCAGCGACCTTCCGCGTGCAAGAGCAGCAGGTAATCGGTAAAGACACGGTCGGGGAGGTCGCTGCGCAGCTTGACCATGGCCACGTCGTGATCCACCTGCAGGTCCTCGATGGCGCGCGAGAAGGCGTGCTGTGCTCCCTGCTGCTCGATGGCGTGGCGCCATTCCGGCTGGGTCCGTGATTGCAGTCGCCCGTTGGCGTCCACCCAGAACAGGTTCGCCGAGCCGTGGAAGACCTGCTTCAGCGGTTCCGGCCGGGCGCTTTCTAGCGCTTGCACATACGTGGCGGCCATCGCCCGGATATGAGAGATGTCGGCGGCCGTGGCATCGAGGGGCCGGATCAAGGTAATAGCCAGGAGGGCGAGCAGCTTGAACATGGACGTTCTCCAGTGGGTGGCAAAAGCATGCGGTCTCCACGACATCGGGTCCAATTCAATATTTGTTACATTCATTTCGAAAAATTCGATAAGAGGCAACGATGGACGACCGCTATTTGCGCGTATTCCACGCCATCTGCCAGGCGCAGACCATGTCCGCCGCCGCGATGGCGTTGCATCTCAGTCAATCCACGCTGAGTTATCAGCTGGGGCAACTGGAGCAGTCGCTCGGGGTCGCCCTGTTCGAGCGCCAGGGCCGACGCCTGGTGCTGACGCCGGCCGGGCGGCGCATGCGCGATTTCTGCGACCGGCATTTCTCCGAGTACCGTCAGCTGCGGGCCGAACTCCAGCAGGCGCAGCCGGACGCACTGCGGTTGCGTATCGCGGCGGTCAGCGTGTTCGGGCGCAACATCCTGGTGCCACATCTGCTGGCGCTCGCCGCCGAGGGTGTGCAGGTCGAGCTCAGTTTTCCTGTGGCCATCGATGTTTTTCATCGCCTGCTGGGAGGCGCGGTGAACCTGGGCTTCGTCCATTTCAAGCCGGTCATGGCCGGGCTTGCCTATCGGGCAGTCCATCGCGAGGAATACGTGATGATCCGCGCGCGGGGCCATGTCCGCTCGCGCGCGCCGGCGCCGTGGGACGAAAGCGCGTTCGTGACCTATGAGGAATGCGACTACCTCATCGCCCGCTGGTATCAGCGCTGCTTCGATCGGCCGCCGCCGCCTTATCGCAGCGTGGCGCACATGGAAGAGATGGAGGAGGTGGTGCGCTGGGTCGCGGCCGGCCATGGGGTGGCGATCGTGCCTAGCTCCTGTCTCGGCCCTACGCACGTCAAGGATATCGAGACTCGGCAGACCGTCAGAAAATGTCCCAACGACGTGTACACGGTGTGGAGTGCTTCGGGTAAGCCCGATCCGCATGTGACCGGGTTGATACGCGGCGTTCGCGATGCGACCCGTGCGGACTAAACGTGCTTGTGCGCGAGAGTAGCGCGTCGATCATCGGCTGGCGACGAGAAGATCGGCGCGTTGCTTTCGTCTTTTCCTGAACCCTGAAAAGACGAAAGCCGCCTTGAGAGGCGGCCTTCGTTTACAATTGGTGCCCAGGAGAGGACTCGAACCTCCACGGAGTTGCCCCCGCTAGCACCTGAAGCTAGTGCGTCTACCAATTCCGCCACCTGGGCAGGTGTCACGCCGCTCGGTGAGCTGCGTGAGCCGCGTAATTTAGGCATCTGCCGGCGGCTTGTCAACACTTTTCACATCCATTCGCTGCGACGTGGCATTCTCCGCGGCGCAAACATCACAAGGACCTTGAGTGACCAGAAAAACTCCCCCCCGTTCCGGCCATCCCCAGGACTCGCGTGCCGCAAAGAAACCCGCCAAACAGGCGCCGCGGGCCGCCACTGCACCCGACAAGCGCAACAAGGCTGCCGCAGGCGCCGTGCGCGATCCCCATGCCGAGCGTGAGGCACAGCGTTATGCGCGCCCGATTCCCAGCCGCGAGGCGATCCTCGCCCTGCTCGAACAGCGCGGCGAGTTGCTGACCGAGGCGCGCATCGCCGAGGCGCTGGATATCCACGATGAAACCGACCTCGAGGCGCTGCGCAAGCGGCTTGCCGCGATGGTGCGCGACGGCCAGCTGCTGCTCGGCCGGCGCGGCGGCTACGCGCCCACGCAGAAGCTCGACCTGATCGCCGGCGTGGTGCTGGCCAATGCCGAGGGCTACGGTTTCCTGCGCCCGGACGAGGGCGGCGACGACCTGTACCTGTCGCCACAGCAGATGCGCGCGGTGATGCACGGCGACCGCGTGCTGGCCAGCGTGGTCGGCATCGACCGCCGTGGCCGCCGGCAGGGCGCGATCGCCGAGGTGCTGCAGCGTCGTTCGCCGCGCTTGGTTGGCCGGGTGGTGATCGACAACGGCGTGACCCTGGTGACGCCGGACGATCGCCGCCTGAACCAGGACGTGATGATCAAGCCCGGCCGCGAGCTGGGCGCGCGTTCCGGCCAGATCGTGGTGGCCGAGATCACCGATCCGCCGACCCTGCAGCGCGGCCCGATTGGCGAGATCCGCACGGTGCTGGGCGAGCGCCTGCAGCCGTCGCTGGTGGTGGAGATGGCGATTGCCAGCCACGACCTGCCGCACGAATGGCCGGCCGAGGTGCTGCGCGACGCGGCGCAGGTGGAACCGGCGGTGACCGCCGCCGAGCGCGAGGGCCGCATCGACCTGCGCAAGCTGCCGCTGCTGACCATCGACGGCGCCGACGCGCGCGACTTCGACGACGCGGTATACGCCGAACCCAGGCGTGGCGGCGGCTGGCGCCTGATCGTGGCGATCGCCGACGTTTCGCACTACGTGCAGGTCAGCAACGCGCTGGACAAGGAAGCGTTCGAGCGCAGCACCTCCACCTACTTCCCCGGCTTCGTGGTGCCGATGCTGCCGGAGACGCTGTCCAACGGCATCTGTTCGCTGAACCCGGGCGTCGAGCGGCTGTGCATGGTCTGCGAGATGCTGGTCGATGCCGAGGGCAACGTCACCAAGTCGAAGTTCTACGACGCGGTGATGCTGTCGCATGCGCGGCTGACCTACGACAAGGTGTGGCAGGCGGTGGGTCTGCGCGAACCGGACGCGCGCCACGAAGTGGCCGACGTGCTGCCGCAGCTGGAGCACCTGCACGCGTTGTACAAGGCGATGGCGGGCCAGCGCAAGCGCCGCGGCGCGATCGACTTCGAGACACCCGAGGTGAAGTTCCGCCTCGACCAGACCGGCGGGGTCGAGTCGATGGGCGCCACCGAGCGCAACGACGCGCACAAGCTGATCGAGGAATGCATGATCGCCGCCAACGTGCAGGCGGCGCTGTTCCTGGACAAGAAGAAAATTCCCGCGCTGTTCCGCGCGCACGAGCCGCCGCCGGCGGAGAAGTACGAGGACCTGCAGCAGTTCCTGCGCGAGTTCAAGCTGCGCATGCCGCCGGTGGACGAGGTGACGCCGGCGGACTTCGCCGAAATCCTGCGCATGGTGCAGGATCGTCCCGAGCGCGAGCTGATCCAGAGCGTGCTGCTGCGCGCGCAGAGCATGGCGGCCTACCAGCCGGACAACCGCGGCCACTTCGGCCTGGCGCTGCAGGCGTACGCGCATTTCACCTCGCCGATCCGCCGCTACCCCGACCTGCTGGTGCATCGCGCGATCCGCTACGCGCTGAGCGGGGGCAAGCCGTCCGACTACACCTATACGCCCGCCGAGATGGCGGCGATGGCGATCCACTGTTCCCAGCGCGAGCGCCGCGCCGAGGAAGCCGAGCGCGACGTGGACGAGCGCTTCAAGTGCGCGTGGATGGAGAAGCACATCGGCAGCGAATTCGACGGCGTGGTCACCGGCGTCACCTCGTTCGGCCTGTTCGTGGAACTGGACGAGTCGAAGGTGTCCGGCCTGGTGCACATCAGCCAGCTGATGAACGACTACTACCACTTCGACGCTACCCGCAAGCTGCTGAAGGGCGAGCGTACGGGCGCGCAGTTCCGCCTCGGTGACCACGTGCGGATCAAGGTGCTGCGCGCCAGCCTGGAAGACCGCAAGATCGACTTCCGGCTGGTGTCGCCGCGCACGCCTGCCGTGCCCCCGGCCGGCAGCGGCAAGGCCTACGACTATGCTGCCGCGGGCGAGCGTTACTCGCTGCCGAAGAAGGCCGCCACGGCCAAGGCACCGGGCATGTTCGGTAGGGCGGCCAAGGCGATCGGTCGCGCGTTTGGTCGCAAGGAGGTCGAGGTCGCTGCGCCGCCGGCGCCGGCCCCGCGCAAGGCTGCGGTGAGTGATAATCCGCCGTCGCGTGCAGCGGCGGCAACGCGCCAGCAAGCCGGTGGCGGGCAGCAGCAGGGCCGCAAGGTCGAGCCGCCATCCGACCGTCGTCCGCGCAAAGGCGATTCCGCCAAACGCGGGCCGGTCCCCGCTGCCGCCCCGCAGACACCGAAGAAACACGCTGGCCGCAAATCGAAACCGAAAGGCAAGTCATGAGCGAGAGCTGGATCGTCGGGATCAACCCGGTGGAAGGCGCGTTGAGCAACGACGCCGAGCGCGTGCGCGAGGTGCTGGTCGAGAACGGCCAGCGCAATGCCCGCGTGCTGGAGCTGGCCGAGCGCGCGAAGAAGCTGAAGATCCCGGTGCAGCATCGTCCGCGCGACGAGCTGGACAAGCTTGCCGGCGAAGCGCGTCACCAGGGCGTGGTGGCGCGTTATGAAGCGGCCCCGGCTGCACACGAAAATGACCTGGCCGGCCTGCTGGAGCGCGACGGCAGTGACGCGCTGGTGCTGGTGCTCGACGGCGTCACCGACCCGCACAACCTCGGTGCCTGCCTGCGCAGCGCGGCGGCGGCGAAGGTCACCGCGGTGATCGTGCCGAAGGATCGCGCGGTGGGATTGACGCCGGTGGTGCGCCGAGCCTCGGCCGGCGGTGCCGACCGCGTGCCGCTGATCGCGGTGACCAACCTGGCGCGCACGTTGCGCGAACTGAAGGACGCCGGCGTGTGGATCACCGGCCTGGCCGGCGACACCGACACCACCGTCTACGGCGTCGACTTCAAGGGACCGGTGGCGCTGGTGCTGGGCAGCGAAGGCGAGGGCATCCGCCGGCTCACCCGCGAGTTGTGCGATTTCGTGGCGAAGATCCCGATGCCGGGCACGATGGAGAGCCTCAACGTCTCCGTCGCCACTGGCGTCGCATTGTTCGAGGCCCTGCGCCAGCGCGGAGCGAAACGATGAATTTTTTCTGGTACGACTGGGCCGGCTATCTCGGCGTGGCGCTGGTGCTGCTGGCGTTCTTCCTGTTGCAGGAGCGCAAGTTGCAGGGTAGTGGGCTGGCCTACCAGTTGATGAATGTGCTGGGCGCGATCGGCGTGATGCTGTCGCTGGGCTTCGGCAACTTCAATCTGGCGGCGTTCATCATGCAGGTGGCGTGGTTGCTGATCGGCAGCTACGGCATCGTGCGTGGCATCCAGCGCCGCCGCGAGGCTCGCGAGTTGCCATAGCAGCGGCGTGCGCAGGGACGACCCTGCGCGCTTTCCCATTGCGGGGACGGCCCTGCCACCCACAGAGGAACACCACATGGCGTGGATCTATCTGCTGCTGGCCGGCCTGTTCGAAGTGGTCTGGGCCATCGGCCTCAAGTACACCGAAGGTTTTACCCGGTTGTGGCCCACGGTCGGCACGCTGGCGGCGATGGCGGTCAGCATCGTGCTGCTGGCGATGGCGGTGAAGACGCTGCCGATCGGCACCGCCTATGCGATCTGGACCGGCATCGGCGCGGTCGGCGCAGTGGTGCTGGGCATCATGCTGTTCGGCGACCCGGCCACGCTGCCGCGGCTGCTGTGCGTGGCGCTGATCGTGGTCGGCATCGTCGGCCTCAAGCTCACCGCCAGCTAGCTGAAGAACAGTAGGGCGGGCACTGCCCGCCGCTCTCGCGGAAATCATTCAACTGCAAAAGCCGGCGGGCGGTGCCCGCCCTACCGAGCGGCGTACGTTCCAGTCACTCGCCGAGCTTGGTGGTTTCCGGGCTCGAGGTGAGATCGCGTTTGCTGCGCTGCTTGTCCAGCGGCTCGCCGGTGACCTGGAACCACACATTCTCGGCGATGTTGGTGGCGTGGTCGCCGATGCGTTCGATGTTCTTGGCCATGAACAGCAGGTGGGTGCACGGCGTGATGTTGCGGGGGTCTTCCATCATGTAGGTGAGCAGCTGGCGGAAGTAGCCGGTATAGGCCTCGTCCAGCACCACGTCGTCCTTCCACACCTGGTAGGCGCGCTCGGCGTCGCGGTCACGGTAGGCCACCAGTACCTGCCGCACTTCGGCTGCGGCCAGCGTGGCCAACTGGTGCAGGCCGCCGACCGGCGCCACCGGCGCCACCATCGACAGCGGGATCGAGCGCTTGGCGACGTTGGCGGCGTAGTCGCCGATGCGTTCGATGTCCGAGGCAATCCGCAACGCCGCGTATACGTTGCGCAGGTCGCTGGCCATCGGCGCGCGCAGCGCCAGCAGGCGCACCACGTCGTGGCCGATTTCCTGTTCCAGCTGGTCGATCGCGTCGTCGTTGCCGACCACGCGCCGGGCGGCGCGCTCGTCGCGCCGCTCGAGCACGTCGATGGCCGCTTCAAGCTGCGTCACTGCCAGTTCGCCCATGCGCACGATCTCGCCGGTGAGCCGGGTCAGTTCGCTGTCGTAACTCTTGATGATGTGGTCGGTACCGGTGTTCATGTATGCCTCGTGTCTTGTTCCCTTCTCCCTGGGAAGAAGGTGCCCGAAGGGCGGATGAGGGTGCGGGCAGGGCGGGGTGCTGATGCTCCGCCCGAACCCTCACCCCAACCCCTCTCACCCGTAAAGGGACTCCCCATGGTCGCCGCGGGAGAGGAGTGTTGTTTATCAGCCGAAGCGCCCGGTGATGTAGTCCTCGGTCTGCTTCTTGCCCGGTTTGGTGAAGATCTTCTCGGTCTGGTCGAACTCGATCAGCTCGCCAAGGTACATGAATGCAGTGAGGTCGGAGACGCGCGCCGCCTGCTGCATGTTGTGGGTGACGATGACGATGGTGAACTGACTTTTCAACTCCTCCACCAATTGCTCGATGCGGCTGGTGGCGATCGGGTCGAGTGCCGAGGTAGGTTCGTCCAGCAGCAGCACTTCCGGCCGCAGCGCAATCGCGCGGGCGATGCACAGGCGCTGCTGCTGGCCGCCGGACAGGCCGAGCGCGTTCTGCTTGAGCTTGTCCTTCACCTCGTCCCACAGCGCGGCGCTGCGCATGGCCTGTTCCACGCGGCCTTCCATGTCCGCCTTCGACAGCTTCTCGTGGTGGCGGATGCCGTAGGCGACGTTCTCGAAGATCGTCATCGGGAACGGTACCGGCTTCTGAAACACCATGCCAACCTTGCTGCGCAGGCGGTTCAGCGAGTAGCCGGGGTCCAGGACGTTCTCGCCGTCCAGTTCGATCGAACCTTTCGCCTCCTGCTTCGGGTAGATCGCGTAGATGCGATTGAAGATGCGCAGCAGGGTCGACTTGCCGCAGCCGGACGGGCCGATGATCGCGGTGACCTGCTTCTCCGGAATGTCCATGCTGATGCTTTTCAGCGCCTGGAACCCGCCGTAGTAGAAGTTCAGGTCGCGCACGATGAGCTTGGGCGCGACGGCTGCTGCCGCCGCCACCGGCGCGGGATTCGTGGCGAGGGCGGAATCAGTCATGGGACACCTTGTTGCGGGAAAGGATCAGGCGCGAGGCCAGGCTCAGCAGCAGCACGAACATGGTGACCACGAACGCGCCGGCCCAGGCCAAGGCGTGCATGGCGTCGCCCGGGTCGTTGGCGTACTGGTAGATGATCTGCGGGAGGCTGGACATCTTGTCCATCGGATTGAACGCCATGTAATTGTTGCCGAACGCGGTGAACAAGAGCGGCGCGGTCTCGCCGCTGATGCGCGCCAGGGCCAGCAGCACGCCGGTGATGATGCCCGAGCGCGCGGCGCGGATCAGGATCTGCAAGGTCAACTTCCACTGCGGCACGCCCAGCGACAGCGCCGCCTCGCGCAGCGTGGACGGCACCAGTCGCAGCATCTCGTCGGTGGTGCGCACGATCACTGGCAGCGCGATCAACGCCAGCGCCACGCCGCCGGCGAAGCCGGAGAACGTGGTCGAGCCGTGGGTGAGCGTGGTGCTCGGCAGCACGATGATGGTGTAGACGAACAGGCCCATCACGATCGACGGCGCCGACAGCAGGATGTCGTTGAGGAAGCGGATCGATTCGCCCAGCCGGGTGCGGTTGGCGTACTCGGCCAGCCAGGTGCCGGCCAGCACGCCGATCGGCGTGGCGAGGCCGATGCCGATGAAGTTGATGATCAGGCTGCCGACCATCGAGTTCAGCAGGCCGCCGTCCTCGCCGTAGGCGGTGACCTTGGTGAACAGCTTCAGGTCCAGTGCGCCGATGCCCTGACGCAGGGTTTCCCACAGGATCCACGCCAGGAAGGCCAGGCCGACCAGGGTGGCCAGCATGCTCAGCGACATTGCGACCGCGTTGGTGATGCGGCGGCGCAGGTACAGCGCGCTCATCAGCGTCCCTCCTTGCTGGCCAGCCGGCGCAGCATCAGCCGCGCAATCAGCAACACGATGAAGGTGACCACGAACAGCAGGAAGGCCAGCGCCATCAGCGCGGACTTCTGCAAGCCGACCGCCTCGCTGAACTGGTTGGCGATGGTCGAGGCGATCGAGGCGCCAGGATCGAGCAGCGACGCCGACAGGTGCATCGCATTGCCGAGCACGAAGGTCACCGCCATGGTCTCGCCCAGCGCGCGGCCGAGGCCGAGGAAGATGCCGCCGATCACCGCCGAGCGGGTATATGGCAGCACGATGTCCCACGATACTTCCCAGGTGCTGGAGCCAAGCGCATAGGCCGACTCCTTCAATCGTGTCGGCACGGTCTGGAACACCTCACGCATCACCGAGGAGATGAACGGGATGACCATGATCGCCAGCACGATGCCGGCCACCAGAATGCTGGCGCCGAACGGGTAGTCGCTGCCGAACAGCTTGCCGACGAACGGCACGTGCTCGGCTACCCATGACAGCTTGCCGTCGTCGGGCTTGTTGCCGAGGTTGCTGGTCAGCCACGGCTTGATGTGGTCGGCGAAGAACGGGGCGAAGACGAACAGGCCCCACATGCCGTAGATGATCGAGGGAATGCCGGCCAGCAGTTCGATCGCCGAGGCGATCGGCGTGCGCAGCCAGGTCGGCGCGACCTCGGAAAGATAGACCGCTATGCCGAAGCTGATCGGCACCGCGATCAGCAGCGCGATGAACGAGGTGACGACCGTGCCGTAGACCGGCACCAGCGCGCCGTAGACTTCATTGCCCGGATCCCACTCCGAGCTGACCAGGAAGTGCCAGCCGAACGCGCTGAACGCGTCGCGGCCACCCCACAGCGTGGCGCCGGCGGCGCCGAGCAGGGACGCCAGCACCAGCAGCGCACAGCCCTTCAACAGCCAGCGGAACAGCCGCTCGTGGCGGGCATCGCGACGGCTGCGCTGTTCCAGGATGTCGGTAGCCGAGATGGCCGTTTCGGTTGCTGGCATGAGAATCCAGTAGTGCGGATGAAAAATCGAAATCCCCCGCCGACAGGATCGGCGGGGGATTCCTTTTTACTGCATCAATGCTTGAACTCGGACGCCCAGTACGCCTCGATCTGGCTGACCAGCGACGCCGGCAGCGGCACGTAATCCAGTTCGCTGGCAGCCTGCTGGCCGTGCTCCAGGGCGGACTTGAAGAAGTCGAACGCCACCTTGGTGTTGGTCGCATTCTTCGGGTGCTTGTACATGATCATCCAGACCGTGGCCGCGATCGGCCACGCCTGCTCGCCCGGGGCGTTGGTCATGATCAGGTTGAAGTCCTTGGCGCTGGCCCAGTCGGCTGTCGCTGCGGCCGCCGCGAAGCTGGCGGCGTTCGGCGAGACGACGTTGCCAGTGGAGTTCTTCAGGTCGACCCAGCTGATCTTGTTCTTCACCGCGTAGGCGTATTCGACGTAGCCGATCGAGCCCTTGATCTGACGCACGTACTGCGACACACCTTCATTGCCCTTGCCGCCCACGCCGGTCGGCCATTCCACGGCGGTGCCGAACTTCACCTTGCTGGCCCATTCCGGGCTGACCTTGGACAGGTAGTTGGTGAAGTTGAACGAGGTGCCCGAGCCGTCCGAGCGATGCACCACGGTGATCTTGCCGGCCGGCAGGCTGAGGCCGGCGTTCAACGCGGCGATCTTCGGGTCGTTCCAGTTGGTGATCTTGCCCAGGAAGATGTCGGCGAGGGTGGTACCGTCCAGCTTGATCTGGCCCGGCTTCACGCCGGAGATGTTGACGACCGGAACGATGCCGCCGACCACCAGCGGAAACTGGCCGAGGCCGTACTTCTGCAGGTCTTCGGTCTTCATCGGCGCGTCGGAGGCGCCGAAGTCGATGGTGCCTTCCTTGATCTGCGCGATGCCGGCACCGGAACCGACCGACTGGTAGTTCAGGTGGTTGCCGGTCTTCTCGGCGTACGCCGCCGACCACTTGGACATGACCGGGTAGACGAAGCTGGAGCCGGCGCCGGTGATGTCGGTGGCGTGCGCGGCTGCGCCGAAGGTCGAGGCCACGGCAAGCGCGGCCACGGCAGCGAAGCGAAGCGGGGTTTTGTTGATGGTCAACACGGTAGCTCCTTTGAGGGAAGTCGGATGCGACCCCACCATTTCAGGCTTTTCGTGTTGCCATTGGATGAAATGAATGTTGCAGGCATATGACAGACTGTCACATGGCCGTTTCATGCGAGCCGGGTCTGGCATCCGGCGGCGCACGACGGCCGCCGCCAGCGGTAGCGCGCCGGCGCGACGGATCAGGCGGCGTCGAGGCCGCTGCGGGCCTGCTCGAACAGTTCCAGCTGGCGCCAGCGGTTGACCACGCTGCAGAACAGTTCGGCGGTGCGCTCGGCGTCATACACCGCCGAGTGTGCCTCGCGGCTGTCGAACGCGTGGCCGGCGGCCAGCACCGCCTTGCTCAGCACGGTCTGGCCGTAGGCGAGGCCGCCGAGGCTGACCGTATCGAAGCAGCTGAACGGGTGGAACGGGTTGCGCTTGTGGCCGCAACGACGCACCGCCTGGTTCAGGAAGCCGAGGTCGAACGCAGCGTTGTGGCCGACCAGGATCGCCCGCTGGCAGCCGGCCGCGCGCACCGCCTCGCGCACCACATGGAAGATATGGTCCAGCGCCTGCCTCTCGGCCAGCGCCCCGCGCAGCGGGTTGGTCGGGTCGATGCCGGTGATCTCCAGCGAACGCGGGTCCAGATTGGCGCCTGGAAACGGCTCCACGTGCGTGGATACGGTGGGTTGCGACCGCAGGTAGCCACCTTCGTCCATGGTCAATGGCACCGCGGCGATCTCCAGCAGGGCGTCATGCTCGGCATCGAAGCCGCCGGTTTCCACGTCAATCACCACCGGCAGGAAACCGCGAAACCGTTCAGCCATGCGCGGTGCGGTAATGTTGTTGCTGGGAATATCCATCTACAAAGCATATCAGCCGCATCATGCGGCACGAGATGCGCACTTTCCTCCGGTGTCGTGGCGCTGTCTTTGATTTGTCATCAAAGCTGCACCCAACCGTAAAATTCCCCGGTCAGACTTGTTAACCAATCGCTAGCCAGCCATCGGATCGAGGGGGCGATCGAGATGCTTTCCACCCACTTGCGGAGAATCACATGCGTTCCAAACTGATTGCGGTGGCGATTGCCGCCGGCCTGGGTCTCACCAGCGTTGCAGCTTCCGCGGCGCCGGCGCAGAGCAGGACGGCCGCCGCCAACAATGGCGAGATCGAACAGCTGAAGGCACAACTGGCCGCGCTGCAGGCCAAGGTGGACGAACTGGAACAGCGCACCGACGCCCAGTCCGAGATCAACGTCAGCACCGGCCAGGCGGTGGAGAAGGCCACCAATGTGACGGCGGCCAGCGACAAGAAGCTCGCCGCGCTGTCGAAGGCGATCAACAACACCACGCTGTCGGGCAAGATGTTCTTCGACTTCACCAGCATCGACGACAAGAACAGCGACAAGGGCAAGAGCGACAAGTCCGGCTTCGGCCTGGACGTGAAGCGCTTCTACCTCGGCGTCGACCACAAGTTCAACGACATCTGGTCGGCCAACCTGACCACCGACTTCAACTATGTCAGCAACGATGGCCAGACCAGCGTGTTCGTCAAGAAGGCCTACGTGCAGGGCAAGTTCGACGACGCTGCGGTGTTCCGCGTCGGTTCGGCGGACATGCCGTGGATCCCGTTCGCCGAGAAGTACTACGGCTTCCGCTACGTCGAAAACACCATTACCGACCGCCTGAAGTACGGCAACTCGGCTGACTGGGGCCTGCACCTGGGCGGCGACATCGGCGCCAGCAAGTCGCTCAACTACGCGGTGTCGGTGGTCAACGGCAACGGCTACAAGAACCCCGGCCGCAGCAAGGGCGTGGACTTCGAAGGCCGCGTAGGCTTCGTGCCGTTCGAGAACATGGTGGTGGCGGTGGGCGGCTACAGCGGCAATCGCGGCCAGGAGACCGAGAACATCGACGCGCTGCATACCGCCTCGCGCGGCGACTTCATGGTGGCCTATGCCAGCAAGGCGTTCCGCGTGGGTGCCGAATACTTCACCGCGAAGAACTGGAACAACGTTCGCACCCTGTCTTCCGACAAGGCCGACGGCTACTCACTCTGGGGCAGCGTGGCGGTGGCGGACAACGTGAACATCTTCGCCCGCTACGACAATGCCAAGCTCAGCAAGACGCTGGACAGCGCCAACAAGGACGTCTACTACAACGCCGGCGTCGAGTACCAGGTGACCAAGGGCTTCAAGCTGGCTGGCGTGTGGAAGCACGGCAAGGTCGAGAAGTCGGTCACCACCCCGGTGCCGCCGCACGTGCAGAACACCAAGACCAACGAGGTCGGCGTGTTCGGCGAAGTGTCATTCTGATGCCATGCCACTGACACGTGCGGGCGACATGCTGCCTGCACGGGTTGAGTGACAGACGGACTATCGCAAGGGAGTTCCACCCAGGGAAGGAAAACGGCGGGCATCAGCCCGCCGTTTGCTTTTCCGTCGTCGGGCGGGCCGTCGTCAGCGATGGTCCAGCGTGGCCCCGGTCAGCAGGCCGCGGGCCAGCATGCTGCATTGCCGCCGGTACAGCAGCAGCTGCCACTGGCGCCCGCCGAGTTGCCGCCACAGCACCGCCGAGCGCACGGCGGCGAGCAGGTTCGTGCGCACCTTTTCCACCACGGCAGTCTGCTGCAATTGTTGCGGATTGCCACTGACCATCACGCGCGGCTTGAGGATCGACAGGGTCGACGCGTAGACCTCGGCCAGCCGGCTGTTGACCTGGCTGGAATCCTGGCCGAAATGCTCGACCTGCCGCTGGGCGGCGATGATCCCCTGCTGCAGTTTCTCCAGCAGGTCCGCACGCGATGACAGGCTGCGCTCCAGCCGCATCACGGTCACCGTCATGCGCGTCACCGACATGTCCGGGGAGCTTTCGTCCAGTTGCGCGATCAGCGTGCGCAGGCCAAGCCGCACGTTCGAGATGTTGCCGTACACGCCGACCACCGAAGGCGCGTCGATGCGGAACACGCTGGCCACGCTGGCCTCCATCGCGGCCTCGTCGCAGCGCCCCTCGTTGGCCAGCTGCTGCGCCAGTGCACAGGCCTGGAACAGGCCGGCGAGGGCGAGCACGCGCTCTTCGGTCATGGAAAAAGTTTCAAACACGAGCTTGCGGTTCTCCTGCGGGATGCGTGGGGGAGGACTGGAATGGAGGCAGCAGGCCGCCGTAGGGCGCGTCGGTGGCGGCGATCACCGCGCCGCCGAGGCAGACCTCGCCATCGTAGAGGACCACCGATTGCCCGGGGGTGACGGCACGCTGGGGTTGGTCGAAGCGTACCTCAAGTCCATCGTCGGTCACCTCGACCTCGCAGGCCTGGTCGGCCTGGCGGTAGCGGGTGCACGCGGTGCAGCGGAAACGGGTGGCCGGCGCGATGCCGTCGATCCAGCTGGGCAGCTCCGAGCGCAGCCGGCGCGAATACAACCAGCGGTTCTCGCCGCCCTGGGCCACGTACAGCACGTTCGCCGCCACGTCCTTGCCGACCACGTACCACGCCTCGCCGCCGGCACCGTGGCGGCCGCCGATGCCCAGCCCGTTGCGCTGGCCCAGCGTGTAGTACATGACACCCTGGTGTTCGCCGACCAGTTCGCCGGCAGGCGTGCGCATCTCGCCCGGGCGGGCGGGAATGTAATGGGCCAGGAAGCCGCGGAAATCGCGTTCGCCGATGAAGCAGATGCCGGTCGAGTCCTTCTTCGCGTGGGTGGGCAGCCCCGCCGCGCGGGCCATCTCGCGCACGCGGGGCTTCTCCATCCCGCCCAGCGGGAACAGCGTGGCGGCCAGCTGCTGCTGGCCCAGCGCGTGCAGGAAATAGCTCTGGTCCTTGGCCGTGTCCACTGCGCGCAGCAACCGGTAGCGGCCGTCCTTGCAGTCGACGCGGGCGTAGTGGCCGGTGGCGATCTTCTCGGCGCCGAGCGCGCGGGCCTCGTCCAGGAAGGTCTTGAACTTGATCTCACGGTTGCACAGCACATCGGGGTTCGGCGTGCGTCCGGTGCGGTATTCGGCAAGGAAGTGCTCGAACACGCCGTCCCAGTATTCCGCGGCGAAATTGCGTGCGTGGAACGGGATGCCGAGTCGGCCGCACACCGCCACGGCGTCCTTGCGGTCGGCGTCGGTGGTGCAGGGGCCGCTGCGCTCGTCCTCCTCCCAGTTCTGCATGAACAGGCCTTCGACCTGGTAGCCGGCCTCTTGCAGCAGCAGCGCCGCCACCGAGGAGTCGACGCCGCCGGAGATGCCCAGCATCACCCTCACGGCTTGCCGCCTCCGGGCAGGTGGCTCAGCACTTCCAGCGGCAGCCGCTGGCCGCCCAGCCACAGGTCGATGCTCTGCAGGATCGTCGGGCTGCGCAGGCGCTCGCCCAAGGCGGCGATCTCGGTCCGGGTCAGCCATACGGCGCGGCGGATGTCGGTATCCAGCGCGCGCTGCGGGTCGTGGCTGAGCGCACGCGCGGCAAAGCTGAAGCGGACCACTGCGTCGCCGTGCTCGGTGCTGCGCCACTGGTGCACGCCAATCAGGTGCTGCAGTTGTACCGTCCAGCCGGTTTCCTCCAGCGTCTCGCGCAGAGCCGCCGCGGCGAGGCTTTCGCCGTCTTCCAGATGGCCGGCCGGCTGGTTCCAGGCAGGTCGGCCGTTGACCTCTTCCTCGACCATCAGGAACCGCCCGCCGTCGGCCACTACGCAGGCGACGGTGACGTGCGGGCGCCAGACTTCGGCAGGGGTGGAGGCTGTGGACATGCAGGAACACGGGGCTGGAAAAAGCGTCATTGTGCCATCACCTCTGCCATCGCACCGCGACAGGTGGATGCACCGTCGCAGCGTATACTCCCAGCCAGAAACACGATGCCGGAAAACATGGCCCATCAACCCGACAACGAGCAAGACAGCGGCCGCGGCCTGGCGCTGGAAACCGCCAAGCCCGAGGTAGCGCGACCTCCGCTGTTCCAGGTGCTGCTGCTGAACGACGACTTCACCCCGATGGACTTCGTGGTCGAGGTGCTGCGAACCTTCTTCAACCTGGATCAGGAACAGGCGGTGCAGGTGATGCTGCACGTCCACACCCGCGGACGCGGCGTCTGCGGTGTATTTACCCGCGAAGTGGCCGAAACCAAGGTAACCCACGTCAACGAATATTCACGTTCCCATCAGCACCCGTTGCTGTGCACTATGGAAAAGCTTTGAGCGACCCCATTTTGTGCTCATCGCGGCGCTGAAGGCCGCTCAACATTGCAAGCGGAGATGATCCGAATGTTCAGCAAGGATCTTGAAGTCACCATCGGCCATTGCTACAAGCGGGCCCGCGAACAGCGCCATGAGTTCATGACGGTGGAGCACCTGCTGCTGGCGCTGACCGAGAACCAGTCGGCGCTCGGCGCCCTGCGCGCCTGCGGCGCGGACCTGCCGCGGCTGTCGGCCGACCTGGAACGCATCATCAACGAGACCGTGCCGGTGCTGCCGCCCGGCGATGAGCGCGACACGCAACCGACGCTGGGCTTCCAGCGCGTGCTGCAGCGCGCCGTCTACCACGTGCAATCCTCGGGCCGCAAGGAGGTCACCGGCGCCAACGTGCTGGTGGCGATCTTCGGCGAGAAGGATTCGCACGCGGTGTATTTCATGCACCAGCAGGAGATCACCCGGCTCGACGTGGTCAACTACATCTCGCACGGCATCGCCAAGATCGGCGACGAGCCGGCGGCCGGCGTGTCCGGCGGTGAGCGCGAGGGCGAGGAGGGCGGCGAGCCGAAGGGCAACCCGCTGCACGAGTTCGCCAGCAACCTCAACGAGCTGGCGCTGGAAGGCAAGATCGATCCGCTGATCGGCCGCGCCGACGAGATCGAGCGCACCATCCAGGTGCTGTGCCGCCGGCGCAAGAACAACCCGCTGTACGTGGGTGAGGCTGGCGTGGGCAAGACCGCGCTGGCCGAGGGCCTGGCCAAGCGCATCGTCGACGGTGAGGTGCCTGAGGTGCTGGAAGACGCCACGATCTGGGCGCTCGACCTGGGTGCACTGGTGGCTGGCACCAAGTACCGCGGCGATTTCGAGAAGCGCCTGAAGGGCGTGATCGCGCAGCTGAAGAAGCAGCCGGGCGCGATCCTGTTCATAGACGAGATCCACACCATCATCGGCGCCGGTTCGGCGTCGGGCGGCACCATGGACGCGTCGAATCTAATCAAGCCGATGCTCGCTTCCGGCGAGCTGCGCTGCATCGGTTCGACCACGTTCCAGGAATACCGCGGCGTGTTCGAAAAGGATCGCGCGCTGGCCCGCCGCTTCCAGAAGATCGACGTGGTCGAGCCGACCGTGGCCGACAGCATCGAGATCCTCAAGGGTCTGCGCTCGCGTTTCGAGGAACACCACCACGTGGCGTACACCAACGAGGCGCTGAAGGCGGCGGTGGACTTGTCGGTGAAGCACATCCCCGACCGACTGCTGCCGGACAAGGCGATCGACGTGATCGACGAGGCCGGTGCCCGCCAGCGGCTGCTGCCGGAAGACCAGCGCACCGGCAAGGTCGACGTCACCGAGGTGGAGTACATCGTCGCCAAGATGGCGCGGATCCCGGCCAAGCAAGTCTCCGCATCGGATCGCGACGTGCTGCGCAACCTCGAGCGCAACCTGAAGATGGTGGTGTTCGGGCAGGACCCGGCGATCGAGGCGCTGGCCGCGTCGATCAAGATGGCCCGCTCGGGCCTGGCCGACCCGTCCAAGCCGATCGGCTGCTTCCTGCTGGCCGGCCCGACCGGCGTGGGCAAGACCGAGGTGACCAAGCAGCTGGCGATGCAGCTGGGCATCGAGATGATCCGCTTCGACATGTCCGAATACATGGAAGGGCATTCGGTATCGCGGCTGGTCGGCGCACCCCCGGGCTACGTCGGCTTCGACCAGGGCGGCCTGCTGACCGAGGCGGTGACCAAGCATCCGCACGCGGTGCTGCTGCTGGACGAGATCGAGAAGGCGCACCCGGACGTGTTCAACATCCTGCTGCAGGTGATGGACCGCGGCGTGCTGACCGACACCAACGGGCGCGAGGCGAACTTCAAGAACGTGGTGGTGGTGATGACCACCAACGCGGGCGCGGCGATCGCCGCGCGGCGCAGCATGGGCTTCGTCGAGCAGAAGCACGAGTCGGACGCGATGGAAGTGATCCGCCGCATCTTCACGCCGGAGTTCCGCAACCGGCTGGACGCGATCATCCAGTTCGCCGCGCTCGACTTCGAGCACATCCTGCGCGTGGTCGACAAGTTCCTGATCGAACTGGAAAGCCAGTTGACCGAGAAGCGGGTGAGCCTGGACGTGGACGCGGACGCCCGCCGCTGGCTGGCCGAGCACGGCTTCGATCCGCAGATGGGCGCACGCCCGATGGCGCGGGTGATCCAGGAGAAGGTGAAGCGCCCGCTGGCCGACGAGCTCTTGTTCGGCAAGCTGGCCGAGGGTGGCGTGGTTCGCCTGAGCGTGGCGGACGGCGAGCTGAAGGTCGACTGCAAGGCGGCCGAAAAGCTGCCGGCCGTGGTCGAGTAAGCTGGACGAGGGGCAAAGCAAAGGCGGCGCATGGCGCCGCCTTTGTCGTGCCCGACACCCCACACCGCGAGCGCGGCGCCGCGTACGGGCGTGGCCGCCCGGCGCAGCCGCGCTTACTTCATGCGGTAGGTGATGCGTCCCTTGCTCAGGTCGTACGGGGTCATTTCAATCTTGACCTTGTCGCCGGTAAGGATGCGGATGTAGTGCTTGCGCATGCGGCCGGAGATGTGGGCGACGATGACGTGCCCGTTCTCCAACTGCACACGAAACATGGTGTTCGGCAGGGTCTCCTGGACCGTGCCTTCCATTTCGATGACGTCGTCTTTGGCCATGTGTTCCGGGGGTCGCGCACAGCCGTCATGGCTGCGTAAGCCGTCGATTATGCCACGGATGAGTGCGTGGTTAAAGAATCATCAACGCCGATCCGTGCCGGCCCGAATCAGGCGAAATGCTCGTCCAGCTTGCGCCGGATCTCCTGCTCGACCACGCCCTTCAGCGGCGCCAGCAGCAGGCCCAGCTCGGCCCTGACCTGGATCGTGTCGCTGCCCACGGCGATCGAGCCGCTGACGCCGGGCCGGGAAAACAGCAGGGTGTCGTCCTGCCAGCGGCCCTCCATGCCGAATTTCTCGCGCATGCGCGCGGCGACCTGGTCGACCACGGCACGGGCCTCGGCGAGCGGCAACTGGTGCGGGCGGCGGATGTCGATCTTGGGCATGGCGGATTCCGGGTCGAAAGCTCCATCTTAATGCCACACGACTGCATGCTAGAGTCTCGCGGTCCATCGACCGGTTGATCCATGCGTATCGAATTTCCCAATGCGGCCCGTGAGGATTTCCATTGGGCGCCGGCACAGCTGCGCATCGGCAGCGCCCCCGACAACGACCTGGTGCTGGCCATCGACCAGGCGGCGCCGCATCACCTGCGCATCCAGCAGGATCGCCGCGGCTGGGTGCTGCAGGTGCTGCCGTCGGCCGACCGCATTTACGTCAATGCGCGACCGGTGCGCGAGCGGGCCTTGCTGCGTGCCGGCGACGTGGTCAGCGTGGGCGACTGCCGCCTGCTGTTGCGAGCCGATGAAGATCCTGCCCGCCGCCCGCCGCTGAACGTGCCCGAACAGGGCCGTTGCACGGTGGCGCTGCGCGCCGTGGCCGGTCCGCTGTCGGGGCGGGTGTTGCCGCTGCGGGACAGCCTCACGTTCGGGCCGCACGGCGATTGCCCGCTGGAACTGCCGCAGGGTGACGTCGTGGCGCTGCGGATCTTCTGGGAGGAAGGCCAGCTGTGGCTGCAGGCCACCCGCCCGAGCGAACGCCACCCGCTCAGGGTCAACGGCGTGACGGTGCAGCAGCTGGCGCTGCAGCCCGGTGACCAGATCGGCGTGGCGATGCACCGTTTCGTGGTCGACGGACCAGGCATGGAGCCGGAACCGGAGATCGTGGCGGCCGAACCGTTGCCGCCACGCCTGCCCGAGGAATCGGCTGGCCCGAGCGGTGAAGTGTGGTGGCTGATCGTCACCGCCGCCGTGCTGGCACTGGGCATTGCGCTGGTGCTGCTGATCCGCTTTTGACGGTTGCCGCAGGCAGTTGACGGCTTCATGCTGCGCTGCGCCATAATGCACCGGATACCCTTCGACAGGACGCAGGCGTACGTGAGCAGAATCTGGAATTTCAGCGCGGGTCCGGCGGCGCTGCCGTCAGCGGTACTCGAGCGCGCCCAGCGCGAGATGCTGGATTGGAATGGCAGCGGCGCCTCGGTGATGGAGCAGTCCCACCGCGGCAAGCGCTTCATCGCCATGGCCGCCCAGGCCGAGGCCGACCTGCGCGAGCTGATGGGCATACCGGCCGATTACGCGGTGTTGTTCCTGCAGGGCGGCGCCACCCAGCACTTCGCGCAGATCCCGATGAACCTGGCCGGCGAAGGCGACAGCGCCGACTACGTCGTCAGCGGCCACTGGAGCGCGAAGGCGGCCAGCGAGGCGAGGCCCTACCTGCGGGTGAACGTGGCGGCCAGCAGCGAGGCCGACGATTTCCTGAAGCTGCCGCCGCGCGACGGCTGGCGGCTCGACCCGCACGCCGCCTACGTGCACTACACGCCGAACGAGACCATCCACGGCGTCGAGTTCCACCACATCCCCGACGTCGGCGGCACGGTGCCGCTGGTGGCCGACTTCTCCTCGAACATCCTGTCCGAACCGCTGGAGGTGAGCCGCTTCGGGCTGATCTACGCCGGTGCGCAGAAGAACATCGGCCCGCCCGGTCTGGTGCTGATGATCATCCGCCGCGACCTGCTGCAGCGCGCGGGGCGGCCGATGGCGCGGATCTTCCGCTACGTCGAACACGCCGCCGCCGACTCGATGCTCAACACGCCGAACACCTGGGGCTGGTACGTGGCGGGGCTGACCTTCCAGTGGCTCAAGGCACAGGGCGGGCTGGACGCGATGGCTGCGCGCAACCGCGCCAAGGCCGAGCTGCTGTACGGTGCCATCGACGGCTCCGGCGGCTATTACCGCAACCCGATCGAATCGTCCGCGCGCTCGCGCATGAACGTGCGCTTCACCCTGCACGACGCAGCGCTGGACGCCGCCTTCCTGCAGGAATCCGAGGCCGCCGGCCTGCTCGCGCTGAAAGGCCACAAGGCGCTCGGCGGCATGCGCGCCTCGCTGTACAACGCGGTGCCGCTGGAGGCGGTCGAGGCGCTGGCCGGGTTCATGCGTGATTTCGCGCAGCGCCATGGCTGAGCGGACGCGGGCGATGTTTTCCGGCAAGATGCCGCTTCATCATTTGGACTTCCATACATCCAGGCGGCTGAACGCATGAGTGACCCCAAGACCCCACTGAGCGAGATGCGCGAGCGCATCGACAGCATCGACCGGCAGATCCAGCAGCTGATTTCCGAGCGCGCCAATCACGCACGTACGGTGGCGAAGGTGAAGGGCGAGGGGCTTTCCGCGATCGACTATTACCGCCCCGAGCGCGAGGCCCACGTGCTGCGCATGGTGGTGGACCGCAACCAGGGGCCGCTAACCGACGTCGAGATGGTGCGGCTGTTCCGCGAGATCATGTCCTCCTGCCTGGCCCAGGAAGACCCGCTGAAGATCGGCTTCCTCGGCCCGGAAGGCACCTTCAGCGAGCAGGCCGTGCGCAAGCACTTCGGCCACGCCGCCTACGGCCTGCCGCTGGGCAGCATCGAGGAGGTGTTCCAGGAGGTCGCCGCCGGGCATGCCGACTTCGGCGTGGTGCCGGTGGAGAACTCGGGGCAGGGCATGATCCAGGTCACCCTGGACATGTTCCTCACTTCCGCGGCCACCATCTGCGGCGAGATCGAGCTGCGCGTGCACCAGTGCCTGCATTCGCGCAGCGGCAGGCTGGAGGACGTGCGCCGCATCTATGCCCACGCGCAGTCGCTGCAGCAGTGCAAGACCTGGTTGCGCATCAACCTGCCCGAGGTCGAGTGCGTCGCGGTGTCGAGCAACGCCGAGGCGGCGCGACTGGCGCTGCATGCCGACGATGTCGCGGCGATCGCCGGCGAAAGCGCGGGCAAGGTCTATCGGCTGAAGACGGTGGCGCAGGGCATCGAGGACCGCGCCGACAACACCACCCGCTTCCTGGTGATCGGCCGCACGCTGTTCCCGCCGTCCGGCAACGACCGCACCTCGCTGCTGGTCACGGTCAACGACAAGCCTGGCGCGCTGTACGACGTGCTCAGCCCGTTCGCGAAGCACGGCATCAGCCTGAACCGGATCGAGTCGCGGCCGGCGCACACCGGCAAGTGGCAGTACGCGTTCTTCATCGACGTCTCCGGCCACATCGACGACCCCGCGCTGCAGGCGGCGGTGCAGGAGATCGGCACCTCGGCAGCGACCGTCCGCGTGCTTGGCTCCTACCCGGTGGCGCTGCCTTGAGCGGCCGCCAGGACTGGAGCAGCCGGGCCAGCGGTCCGCTGCACGGCAGCGTGCGCGTGCCGGGCGACAAGTCGGTGTCGCACCGCGCGCTGATGCTGGCGGCGATCGCCGAGGGAGAGTCGCGCATCCGCGGCTTCCTCGAAGGCGAGGACACCCGCGCCACTGCGGCGGTGCTGGCGCAGCTCAGCGTGCGCATCGAGACGCCGTCGCCGGGCGAACGCGTGGTGCACGGCGTGGGCCTGCATGGCCTGCGCGGCACGGCGCAGGTGCTGGACTGCGGCAACGCCGGTACCGGCATGCGCCTGCTGGCCGGCCTGCTGGCGGGGCAGGCGTTCGACTGCACGCTGATCGGCGACGCCTCGCTGTCGAAGCGACCGATGCGCCGTGTCACCGATCCATTGGCCCTGATGGGTGCGCGCATCGATACGCATGAGGGCCTCCCGCCGCTGCACGTACATGGCGGCCAGCCGCTGCACGGCATCCGCTACGAGCTGCCGGTGGCCAGCGCGCAGGTGAAGTCGGCGCTGCTGCTGGCCGGGCTGTATGCGGCAGGCGAGACCGAGATCATCGAGCCGCACCCGACCCGCGACTACACCGAGCGCATGCTGGCCGCCTTCGGCTGGCCGATCGCGTTCGCGCCGGGCTGGGCGAAACTGGAAGGCGGCCATGCGCTGCATGCCGCCGACGTCGAGGTGCCGGCCGATTTTTCCTCGGCGGCGTTCTTCCTGGTCGCTGCCAGCATCGTGCCCGGTTCGGCGTTGCGCCTGCCGGCGGTGGGGCTCAACCCGCGCCGCACCGGCCTGTTGCAGGCGCTGCGGCTGATGGGGGCGGACATCGCCGTCGAGAACGAACGCGAGGCCGGCGGCGAACCGGTAGGCGACCTGGTGGTGCGCCATGCGCCGCTGCATGGCGTCGAGCTGCCCGAGGCGCTGGTGCCGGACATGATCGACGAGTTCCCCGCGCTGTTCATCGCCGCCGCGGTGGCCGGCGGCCGCACCACGATCCGTGGCGCCGCCGAGCTGCGGGTGAAGGAGTCCGACCGCATCGCCACGATGGCCAGCGGCCTGCGCGCGCTGGGCGCGGTGGTCGAGGAAACGCCGGACGGTGCGCTCATCCACGGCGGCAGGCTCGGCGGCGGCACGGTGGAGAGCCATCTCGACCACCGTATCGCGATGAGTTTCGCGGTGGCCGGACTGGTCGCTGCCGCTCCGGTGCGGATCCATGACTGCGCTCATGTCGCCACCTCCTTCCCCGGCTTCCTGGAGCTGGCCAACGGCTGCGGTTTCGCACTGCGCGGCGCGGGCTGAGCCGTCCGCGTCGTGCATGTATCGTTACGGCAAGGTCTGCCCCCTGGTTGAAGATCGCCCCCCATGTCCAATGCCGTACCGCCATTCATCGTCGCCATTCCCGCCCGTTACGGTTCGACCCGTCTGCCGGCCAAACCGTTGCGCGAGATCGACGGTGTGCCGATGGTGGTGCGGGTAGCGCAGCGCGCCGTGCAGGCCGGCGCCAGCCAGGTGGTGGTGGCGGTGGACGACCGGCGCATCGCCGACGTGCTGGCCGGGCAAAAGGGCGTGGACATCTGCATGACCCGCAGCGACCACGCCTCCGGCAGCGACCGCCTGGCCGAGTGCGCGCAGCACTACGGCTGGGCCGACGACAGCATCGTGGTGAACCTGCAGGGCGACGAACCGTTCGCGCCGGCCGCCGGCATCCGCGCGGTGGCGCAGGCGCTGGCCGGCGACGACGCGCCGATGGCCACCCTGGCCACGCCGATCATCGACGCCGAGGAGCTGTTCGACCCGAATGTGGTGAAGCTGGTGCGCACCGCCAACGGCCGCGCGTTGTACTTCAGCCGCGCGCCGCTGCCGTGGGCGCGCGATGCGTTCGCCATCGACCGCCATGCGCTGCCGTCCGGCTCGCCGTTCCTGCGCCACATCGGCATCTACGCCTACCGCGCCGGCTTCCTCGACCGCTACAGCCGCCTGTCGCGCACGCCGCTGGAGCAGACCGAATCGCTGGAGCAGTTGCGCGTGCTGGAGCACGGCCACGCGATCGCGGTGCGGCTGACCCCGGAGCCGTTCCCGCCCGGCATCGACACCGAGGCCGACCTGGAGCGCGCGGAGCAGTGGCTGCGCACGCAGCACTGAGCCTCCCCGGGGGTCATCACCGCTAGAATGATCCCATGCAGTCTCCGCAACCGCCCCCCTTCGACGGCAAGGCCTTCGTCCGCACGCTCACCACTTCGCCCGGTGTCTACCGCCACTTCGACGCGGCCGGCGAGCTGCTCTACGTGGGCAAGGCGGGCAATCTCAGGAAACGCGTCGGCAGCTACTTCCTGAAGCCGCGGATGGAGCCGCGCATTGCGGCGATGGTGGCGCAGATCGCCCGCGTCGAGATCACCGTGACGCGCACCGAGGGCGAAGCGCTGCTGCTGGAATCGCAGCTGATCAAGTCGCTGAAGCCGCGCTACAACATCCTGCTGCGCGACGACAAGAGCTACCCGTACATCTACCTGTCCAGCGGCGAGGACTACCCGCGACTGGCCTTCCACCGCGGTGCGAAGAACCTGCCGGGGCGCTACTTCGGGCCGTACCCCAGCGCCTACGCCGTGCGCGAAAGCCTCAACCTGATGCAGAAGCTGTTCAAGGTGCGCCAGTGCGAGGACAGCTACTTCCGCAACCGCACGCGGCCGTGCCTGCTGTACCAGATCGGCCGCTGCAGCGCGCCCTGCGTGGGCCTGATCAGCGTGGAGGACTACCGCAACGACGTGCGCCACGCCGAGATGTTCCTGGAAGGGCGCAGCAACGCGGTGATCGACGAGCTGGCCGAGGCGATGGAGCAGGCCAGCAAGGCGCTGCAGTTCGAGCGCGCGGCGAAGCTGCGCGACCAGGTGGCCGCGCTGCGCCAGCTGCAGGCGCAGAACCACGTGCAGGGCGCCAGCGCCGACATGGACGTGCTCGCCTGCCGCATCGAGGCGGGCCTGGCCTGCGTCAGCGTGCTGTTCTTCCGCAACGGCATCAGCCTGGGCACGCGCGACTTCTTCCCGCGCCTGCCGCTGGACGCCGAACCGGCCGACGTGCTGGCGCAGTTCATCGCGCAGTACTACCTGGAGCGCCCGGTGCCGCGCGAGCTGATCCTGGGCGAGGCGCTGGCCGATCGGGACATCCTGGCCGAGCTGCTGAGCCAGCACGCTGGCCGCGCGGTGGAGCTGAAATCCAGCGTGCGCGGCGAGCGCGCGCAATTCCTGCAGATGGCCGAGCGCAACGCGCAGGCCTCGTTGACCGCGCGTCTGGCCAGCCGGCAGACCCTGGGCACGCGCTTCGACGACCTGCAGAAGGTGCTGGGCCTGGACGAGTCGCCGCGGCGCATCGAGTGCTTCGACATCAGCCACACCATGGGCGAACTCACCGTGGCCTCGTGCGTGGTATTCGGCCCGGAAGGTCCCGAGAAATCACACTACCGCCGCTTCAACATCGCCGGCATCACGCCCGGCGACGATTATGCAGCGATGCACCAGGCACTCACCCGGCGCTTCCGCAAGCTGGCCGAAGGCGAGGGCGCGCGCCCGGACGTGCTGCTGATCGACGGCGGCGGCGGGCAGGTGGCGCAGGCGCTGGAGGTGCTGCGCGAACTCGGCGTCGACGGCATCGAGGTGGTCGGCGTGGCGAAGGGGCCGGGCCGACGCGCCGGCGAAGAGACGCTGGTGCTCGCGCGGCTTGAATCGGGAAGTCCCGGGCGCGAGTTGCACCCGGGCTCGTCGTCGCCCGCGCTGCACCTGGTTGCGGCAGTGCGCGACGAGGCGCACCGCTTCGCCATCAGCGGCCACCGCAAGCGGCGCGAGAAGGCGCGCGAGCGCAGCGTGCTGGAAGACGTGCCGGGTATCGGCGCGCGCCGGCGAACCGCCTTGCTGAAGGCGTTCGGCGGCATGCAGGGGCTGGAGCGCGCCGGCGTCGAGGAACTGATGCAGGTGAAGGGCATCGACCGCGGCCTGGCCGAGCGCATCTACGCCAGCCTGCATGGCTGAATGCCATGGCTGCCTTCACTCGGCAGTGGCGCGCCGGCATGCGAAACTGCAACAAACCATCGGGACGAACCATGCACATCAACCTGCCGACCTGGCTGACCCTTTTTCGCGTTGCCCTGTTGCCGGTGATGGTGGTGGTGTTCTACCTGCCGTTCCCGGGGCACAACATCACCGCGGCGATCGTGTTCGTGCTGGCGGCGGTCACCGACTGGCTCGACGGTTATCTCGCACGGCGGATGAACCTCACCTCGGCGTTCGGCGCGTTTCTCGACCCGGTGGCCGACAAGCTGATGGTGGCGGTGACCCTGTTCCTGCTGGTCGAGTCGCACCGCGGCGGCTGGCCGGGCGTGCTGATGGCGGTGACCGCGGCGGTGATCGTCGGCCGCGAGATCAGCGTCTCGGCGCTGCGCGAATGGATGGCCGAGATCGGCATGCGCGCCACCGTCAAGGTCGCCCTCATCGGCAAGCTGAAGACGGTGATGCAGATGGTTGCGCTGGTGGTGCTGATCGTGCAGCACGAGAAGGCGGCCGAGGCGCTGCGGCTGTACCACATCGGCGAGGGCCTGCTGGTGGTCGCCGGCGTGCTCACGATCTGGTCGGGCCTGTATTACCTGCGGGCCGCCTGGCCGGTCCTCAGCGCCGACCGGGCGCCGGGCAAGGGCAATCCCTGATTGCCGCAATCGCGGCAGGGCGGAACGGGCTTGACGATCCGCATACACGTATTAGAATGCGCGCCTCCGATGCGGGAATAGCTCAGTTGGTAGAGCACGACCTTGCCAAGGTCGGGGTCGCGAGTTCGAGTCTCGTTTCCCGCTCCAGTTTTTCGCCAGGCCCCGACCCGTTCGGGGCCTGGTCGTTTTTGGGGCCGTGACGAGCAGCGCGACAGCTATTCACAAGCGACTTCGTTCTGCTATGATTCGCGGCTCTGATGCGGGAATAGCTCAGTTGGTAGAGCACGACCTTGCCAAGGTCGGGGTCGCGAGTTCGAGTCTCGTTTCCCGCTCCAGTTTGCAGACAGAACCTCGGGCCGCCGGGGTTTTGTTTTTTACAGGCAACCTGCGATCATCATGGTTGCGATGCACCAAGCAATGGCCAGGTGGCAGAGTGGTCATGCAGCGGACTGCAAATCCGCGTACGCCGGTTCGATTCCGACCTTGGCCTCCATTGCGCAACCGGCTGCCAGGCAGCCGCAGAAAACCCGCCGCCCGTGGCGGGTTTTTTTGTGCTGCGGGAAAGGCACGCCGAGCGTCGGGTTCCCGTCTTCGCGTTCCGTAGTCGCCCTCTGCCTGAGCTGGCTTGCCGTGTTTGCAGCGGTCATTTCGCGCCTGCGGCAGGCGTCCGGGTCGGCGAATGCGCTGCAACAGCGGTTTTTTTGCGGTTTTTGCCGCTTGACCCGTTGGCGGCACCGCTGAATTCCCCTACATTCAGCGTGCCGCAAGGCATACGAACCAACCACTACATATCCACGAGGGGAAACCCATGGCAAAGACGCAGAAAGCAGCTGCAAAGAGCAAGCCGGCATCCAAGGCCGCACCCGCCGCACCCAAGCCGATCAAGGAAGTCCTGAACAAGTCCAGCCTGGTGGCGCACATCGCCGAAGCCAGTGGCGTGGTGGCCAAGGACGTGCGCGCGGTGCTGGCAGCGCTGGAAGGCGCGGTGGCCGGTTCGGTGCACAAGAAGGGCGCCGGCTCGTTCCAGCTGCCGGGCCTGCTGAAGATCACCGCGGTGAGCGTGCCGGCCAAGCCGAAGCGCAAGGGCATCAACCCGTTCACCAAGGAAGAGCAGTGGTTCGCGGCCAAGCCGGCGTCGACCAAGATCAAGATCCGCCCGCTGAAGAAGCTGAAGGACGCGGCGGCCTGATATCGCCGGTTCCTCGGCACCCGCAATCGAAAGTGCGACGGCTCGCCCGTCGCACTTTTTTTGTGGGCGGCGCAAGGCATGCAGGAAGTGGTATCCGGGATCGAGCCGAATCACCCCGCGCCCGCACGATGCGGAACCCGCAGGCCATGGCACTGGACAGAGCCGACCGCTGAAGGCTGCTTTCGCCACGTCGCCAAGGCTGCAGGGACAGGTTCACCATCGTGCACGTCACCCGGTTGGTGAAACCCAGAAGGGCCGGCATGACCCGCGAGTCGAGCGACTGGCCGAAGGCGCCGGGTGGCCGCCTGTCGTGTTCACAACCGGCATCCGGTCACCGGCCGGCTTTTGCCGCATCCGGCGTGGCAGATCATCGAGACGAAGCAGTAATCGAAAATCGGCCTTGGCGCCGCGGACGTCTAAGCCGGCCGCGCGTGCGATGGTGGATGTCGGGAAGAGGGCGCGACGGTGCTGGCACCGCCGAAGATGTGCCTGAACCTGGAGTGGCCCCGTTTCATGTGGGGAAGCTTGGCGCCGTCCGGATTCGACAGGTTCGCCGCCGGTCGGAGTTTTCCCGGCCATCGACCGGCATGGCTCCGTCCGCAGCGAAGTCCTGCGTCTCGATCGAGGTGGCCGCGAGGAGCGGTCATGCCATGTCCGCGAAGTCGCGCGCACCATCGCCGAGCTGTGCGGCAGTCACCAAGTTCATGGACGCCGGAGTCCTCCGGTCGTGATCGGCAAACGGGAGCGCTTGGCGCCCTGGGTGGCCTTGGAGTCCAGTGATTCCACGGGCCGTGGCGCCGGAACCGCATTCCGCCCTTGTTTCCTCGTGTGTTGAAACGCCTCGCGTTTGAGCGCGCCTGCGCGTCTGGCGAAGCCGGTTCTGGACCTGATTTGCGTCTTTTCGCAGGCACGCCCGTGTGCCGCAGAGGGCGGCTGATATCGATCCGATAGCTTCAGGCGGGTGCTTCAGAATGAAAAGCACTGCTTTCAAAAAGAAATGAATCGGCTTGGTGCTGTGTAGCAAGTATTGGCTAAGGCTATGACCTTGCTGGATAAAAAAACTTGGCACGCAAGCTGCTTAATGGGGGCATGGGTTCTGTCGCGGCAAGCGGAGTGAACCGACAGCGCATATTGCACTGCACAAATCGAGAGGTCAAGCATGTCTTCCCGAATCAAGGTCATCATTCCGATTCCGATGGGCGCCGAAGGGGTCGCGGCGCGCGCCGCCCAGTTGCCCGCCGCCCTCGTGCTGCCGGGCTTCGAGCCGGAATTCGTTTCCGTCGCGAAGGGCGCCGCGCTTGGCGACAGCGCCTACGACATGCTGCTGATGGACTTCGCCGTCGCCGAGGCCGGTTTGCGCGCACAGCACGAAGGCTATGCGGCGGTCTGCATCGACACCGTCAGCGATTCGGGGCTTGCGGCGCTGCGTTCGCGCCTGGATATCCCGGTGATCGCGCCGGGGCAGGCGGCCTTCCATACCGCCTGCATGCTCGGCAAGAAGTTCAGCATCCTCACGATGTGGGACGAATGGTTCCCGCTCTACGAGAAGACGCTGACCGAATACCAGCTCTGGCCTCGCGTCGCCTCGCTGCGCTCGATCAAGACGCGGCCCGACCTCGAAGAGTTGCTGGCCGGCAAGGAAGAGGTCGTCTTCAAGAAGCTTGAGGCGGAATCGCTGCGAGCGATCGAGGAAGACGGCGCCGACGTGGTCGTGCTCGGCTCGACCACGATGCACCAGTCGCACGCCTACCTCGCCAAGCGCCTGCCGGTGCCCGTAATCAACCCGGGCCAGGTGGCCTACAAGCTCTGCGAGATGTTCCTGACCCTCGGTCTTCGCCACAGCAAGAAGGCCTACCCCGCGCCGCAGGCGCCAAACGACGCTGTCTACCACGGCTTCGCGAACTGACCCAAGGAGAGTACCCGCATGTCCAAGCTTACCCGCCAGCAGCTGATCGCCCTCGGTGTTGAAAACTACTTCGGCAACGTCGACCGCAAGAACATGGATGCCGTGCTCGCGTGCTGCCACGACGATTGCACCGTGACGATCCAGACCGACCACCTCACGCATTCGGGCATGGATGGCATCCGCCGCATGTTCGAGAACCTGTTTGCCGGCTACGAGGAGATCTGGCACGGCGATTTCGAAGTCACCGCCGACGAGCAGAACCAGACTGTGTCGATGCGCTTCAACGTGCGCCTGGTCGATGCGAAGGGCCAGGAAACGCGGCTCAGCAACTGCAATTTCTTCTACGTCGAGGGCGGAAAGTTCCGCCGCTATTACGTCTTCATGAGCGGCGACAACGTCCTGCGCTGAGGGGTGCGGTGCTTGAACACGAACGCACGGACGAGAGCGGGAACACGATGAGCAAAGCCCTGGAAGGAACACGCGTACTCGACCTGACCCACATGCTGTCGGGTCCCTATGCCGGGATGATCCTGGCCGACCTCGGCGCGGAAACGATCAAGGTCGAGCCGCTCACCGGCGAAGGCACGCGTGCGCTGCTGGCACGCGACCCGAAGCATTCGCTGCATGGCATGGGTGCGTACTTCCTGACGCTGAATCGCAGCAAGCGCAGCGTCTGCGTGGATCTGAAGCATCCGCAGGGCCTTGCCGTGTTTCACGATCTCGTGCGCGTGTCCGACGTCGTCATCGACAACTTCAGCGCCGGCGTGACCGCGAAGCTCGGCATCGATCACGCACAGCTGAGCGGGATCAACGAGCGCATCATCACCTGCTCGATCTCCGGCTTCGGCCAGGACGGGCCCAACTATCTGCGTCCGGCATTCGACCAGGTGGTGCAGGGCATCGGCGGCGGGATGTCGATCACCGGAGAGAATGCGGAGCGGCCGATGCGCTCGGGCATCCCGATCGGCGATCTCGGCGGCGGCATGTTTGCCGTGATGGGCGTGCTGGCCGCGTTGCAGGCGCGTTCGCGACACGGCCGCGGTCAGCACGTGGACATCAGCATGCTCGACTGCCAGATCAGCATGCTGAACTACATGGCGACGATGCACCTGATGAGCGGCGAGAACCCGGAGCCGCTCGGCAACGGCCACTTCGTCCACGTGCCATACAACACGTACCGCACCGCCGACGGATTCATCATCGTCGCGGTGATCTTCGACAGTTTCTGGGAACGCCTGGTCGAGCTGCTCGACGTCCAGGCATTGCGTGATCCGGCTTACCTGCAGCAACCTGGCCGACTCGCCAGCAAGGCGGCGATCGACGCGAAGCTTAACGAGATCTTCGCGACGAACTCCACCGCCCACTGGGTGGAGCGACTCGGTTCGGCACGCGTGCCGTGCGCCCCCGTGAACCGCTTCAGCGAAGCGCTGGCCGATCCGCAGGTACTGCACCGGCGCATGGTGGTCGAGATTCCGCATCCCGAGGGCGGCGCCGTGCGCGCGCCAGGCAATCCGATCAAGCTGTCGGTCGACGACGGCGACGACTACGGCGCGCCACCGCTGCTTGGCCAGCACACTCGCTCCGTCCTGTTCGACCTGCTCGGGTACGACACGGCGCGAATCGATTCGCTGCACAGCGACAAGGTGGTGGGCTGACATGGTCGCCGAGCACGTTACTGTCAACGAAGTCGGGCCGCGCGATGGGCTGCAGAGCCAGACGCGCACGCTCGACGGCGACGGGCGCCTGGCGATGATCCGGGCTCTGGTCGAGGCCGGCCTGCACAGCATCGAAGCCGGCAGCTTCGTTTCACCGAAAGCGGTTCCGCAGATGGCCGGAACCGGCGAGCTGTTTGCGCGCCTGCCTGGGCGCGACGAGGTGCGCTATTCCGCGCTGGTGCCGAACGCGCGCGGCTACGAGCTCGCGCGCGGGGCGGGCGTCGGGACCGTTTCGGTCGTGTTGTCGGCCACCGAGACGATGAACCGGCGCAACATCAACATGGGCCTCGACGAGACAACCGCTGCCTGCGCTGAACTGATGGCGCGCGCTGCTGCCGATGGGATCGAAGGTTGGGCGTATCTCGCCGTCGCCTACGAATGCCCGTTCGAAGGACCGACGCCACCGGCGCAGGTCGAGCGCCTGGCGGCACGCATGCTCGGCGCCGGCGCACGCAAGCTGATCATCGCCGATACGATCGGCGCGGCTAATCCAGCGCAAGTGCGCCACTTGATCGGAAATCTGGTGCGGGCCGACGGCGCACGGCACGTCGCCTGCCATTTCCATGACACGCGCGGCATGGCGCTGGCCAACGTGCTGGCCGCGCTGGAGGAGGGCGTGCGCGATTTCGACAGCTCGATCGGCGGCCTCGGCGGTTGCCCGTTTTCGCCAGGGGCGAGCGGCAATGTCGCGACCGAGGACGTGGTGCTGATGCTCGAATCGATGGGATTGCGTACCGGCATCGATCTCGACGCGCTCGTCGCCGCGGTCGAGCGCGTCAGCGAATTGCTCGAAAGCCCGCTCGGCGGACACGCGTTCCGTTGGCTGCGCCGGCGTGCAGGTCAGGCGAAGGGTGGGGCGCATGTTTGATCGCATTTCCAGCGTGGCTGCGCGGCTTTCGCCCTGGCTCATCATCGGTGGGCTTGCGTACGCAGCGCTCTTCGTCCAGGTCGATGGCGCGACGGGAACGATGCGGCAGCCATTGGCCGAGAGTCGCGATCTCTTCTTTGGCGGAGCCGCCGCCGACGGCCGCCTCTGGTTCGTGGGGCAGGCGGGCGCCGTGCTGTCGATGGATGGGCAATCCCGCCAGTGGGAACGCTCGCAGCTTCAGCCGGTCGCGAACCTGCAGGGCATCGCGGCGTCCGGCGCGGGTGTGCTCGTCGCCGTCGGCAACGGCGGACGCCTGTGGGTGCGCGACAAGGGAGGCCAGTGGACGTCGCAATCGTTGCCGGTCGGCGATGTCGGCAACAAGCTGATCGACGTCGCTTTTCTGGACGGCCATTTCTGGGTCGTCGGCGAGATGGGCGCGCTGTTTCGCGCGGACGCAGACGGTACGAACTGGACGCGCCTGCGCGACGCGGTCGATGTCGCCTTCAACCGCGTGCGGCCCGGCCCGGACGGTTCGATCTGGGTTGCCGCGGAATTCGGCCATTTGCTGCACAGCCGCGACGGCGGCGTCTCGTGGAGCAGTGTGCAACTGGGCAACGAGAGTCTGCAGTCGATCGCGTTCGCGGGCGAGGAGGGCGTCGTCGTCGGCAATCGCGGCCAGGCCTTCCGCAGCGCCGACGGCGGCAAGAGCTGGCAGCCGGTACCGGCGTTCACGACGGAGCATCTCTACGACGTGGTTGCGCGGCAGGGCGGCTGGCTGGTGGCGGGCGATCGCGGCGCCTTGTTCTCGGCGTCGCGCGCCGCCGCCCATTGGCGGCCGCTGGCGCCGGAAGGATCGGGCAAGCGCTATCGCACGGGCCTGCTGGCGGTGCAGGAGGGCGATGTCCTGATCGGCAGCGGCATCGGCCTGCTCGACAACGAAGGCAACTACCGGGCATGGCCGGCGGAGGCGGCACGATGAAAAAGCTTATCGACCTTGCGAGTGCGGTCTCATCGTTCGCGATCCGTAACCGTGTCGGCGTCTGTGTGGCCATCGCGCTGGTGACGCTGTTCTTCGGTGCCTGCCTCACGCACCTCGACGTGCGTACGCGCTTCGGCGACATGGTTCCGCATGACCACCCTTACGTGAAGGTGCACCAGAAGTACCAGGAGAACTTCGCCGCGAGCAATCGCGTGACGATCCTGGTGCGTTCGCTCGATGGCGACATCTTCAAGCTGCCTGTGCTGCGGGAGATTCAGCGCATCACCTACGAGCTGCAGAAGGTGCACGGCGTCAATCCGCTGCAGATCACCTCGCTCGCCTCGAAGAAGCTCAAGCGCGTCGACGCGTCCAGCGAAGGCATCGAGACACGCCCGATGATGTGGCCGGACCTGCCGAAGACGCAGGTCGAGATCGACGCGCTGCGCCAGGCCGTGCTGAACAACCCGATGGTCTACGGCCTCTATGTCGACGCCGAATTGAAGTCGGCATTGATCCAGGTCGACTTCTACGACCAGTTGGTCGACTACGGGAAGATCTTCCCGCAGGTCCAGGCGATCCTCGACGCGTCGCCCGCGAAAGCGCAGGTCAGCCTGCACTTGGTCGGCGAGCCGATCCTGTACGGCTGGGTCGCACACTACCTGGGGGAGACGGTCGCGATCTCGCTGTTGTCGCTGGTCTCGATGCTCGTGCTGCTGTTCGCCATCAGCCGCACCTGGAGAGGCATGCTGCTGCCGCTGCTCGCGGGCATCGTTTCCGCGACCTGGGCGCTTGGCATCGGCAGCCTGCTCGGCTACAACTTCGATCCGCTCGTCATCGTCGTAGCGTTCATCATCACCGCGCGCGCGTTCTCCCATTCCGTGCAGCTGGTCACGCGCTTCGACGACCTCGCCGTCGGCGAATCGATCGAACCGAGACGCGCGGCCGAGCAGAGCATGCGCGAACTGTTCCGCCCCGGCATGCTCGGCCTGTATGCCGATGCCGGCGCGGTCCTCTGCGTGATACTCACGCCGATTCCGATGATGCACAAAGTGGCGATCATCGGCGCGGTCTGGGTCATGACGATCTCGGTCTCCGCGGTGATCCTGACGCCGGTGCTGTTGTCGTGGGTGAAGCGTCCCGACCGCTACATCCACCCGCTGCGCCTCGATGCCGTACTGAGCGCGTTCACGAAGCCGGCGACGTGGGTCGCGACGAGCCGTGCGCGCTACGCCGTTGCACCGGTCATGCTGGTGCTTCTCGCGGGCCTCCTGTTCGAGGCGACGCACATCACCGTGGGCGACGCCAGCGACGGCTCGCCGATCCTGTGGCGGGATTCGCCGTTTAATCGCGACAGTGCGCTGATCAACGGCATGTATCCAGGATCGGAGCAGATGTTCATCGCGGTCGAAGGCAAGGCGCCCGATGCGCTGAAGCAGCCGGAGGTGCTTGACTGGATGCAGCGCTTCTCTCGCTATATGGAGCGTCAGGCCGGGATCGGCGGCAGCGTCTCGCTGGCCGACATCGTCGTCGAGATCCGCCGCAACCTGCACGAGGGAAACCCGCGTTACCGCGAACTGGGCGCCGACGCCGGCGAGAACGGCGAACTCGTCAGCTTCTACATGCAGGGTGCCGACCCCGACGATCTCAACCAGTTCAGCGACGTGCCGTTCCAGAACGGCGCGGTCACGCTGTTCTTCCGCGACCACAAGGGCGAGACGCTACGCCACGCGATCCACAACGGCAAGCAGTTCATCGCCGACAACCCGATGCCGCAAGCCGAGGCGAAGCTGGCAGGCGGCGTGCTGGGCATCACCGCTGCAGTCAACGAGATCCTTTTGCGTGACCAGATCGAGGCGATCGCGCTCGCATTCCTTGTCGTCGTCCTCTGTTGCCTCGTCGTCTATCGATCGTCGGTCAGCGGCGTCTTCTTCATCGTGCCGGTGCTGATCTCGAACGTGGCGACGTTCGCCTACATGGCCTGGCACGGCATCGGCATGAGCATCAGTACGCTTCCGGTCGTCGCGCTCGGCATCGGGCTCGGCGTCGACTACGCGTTCTACATCGTCGACGCGATCAAGGAACACCTCGAGAAGCATCCGGAAGCATCGCCGACGGACGCGGTGCGGCAGTCGTTGGGATCGGCCGGACGCGGCGTGATCCTGACCGCACTGACGCTCGCCGCCGGCGTGCTGCTCTGGTCCGGGTCGTCGCTGCGCTTCCAGGCGGAAATGGGGATCCTCATCGGCCTCTGGTTGATGGCCTCCGCCTTCACTTCACTGTTCGTCATGCCTTCGCTCGCGCTGGTATTCAAGCCGGATTTCATTTTCGGGAACCCAGTCCGCAACGCCGCGTCGAGCGCGGAAAACGGTCGTCTGGAACCACACATCCAAAGGGGGATCGCATGAACAACGCACGTCGCGCCTTGATTTCAAGTTCGCGAAAGCTGTACCTGGCCTGCACGTCGACGCTGCTCGGTCTCGGCATGTCCATGAGCGCGCAGGCCGGTGATGGGTTCCTCGACGACTGGGAGGTCAGCGGTTACCTGCGTGGCCATCTGTCGATGAACCTGCAGAGTCCGTATCTGGCCGATCCGGTCAACAACGGCGCTCCGAAAGGCGACTACAAGCACGACCTGTCGATGATGCGCGGCACGCTCAAGCTGAACCTGTTCAAGGATTTCGGCAACTCGAAGCTCAATATTTCGCTACGTGGCTCACGGGAATACGAGACGGGTTACCTGAAGGACCTGCAGGAGGTCGCCGACCAATACGCCGCGACCGACTTGTTCAGCAATCGCCGCCGCTCCAGCGTCAATCTGATGGATGACGTCTACAACCAGGCCGAAGTGCGCGAGCTATGGTGGCAGACCGACCTGCGCGAGGGCACCACGATCAAGCTCGGCAAGCAGCAGGTCGTGTGGGGCGAAACGGATTTCTTCCAGTCGATGGACGTCATCCACGGTTATGACTTCCGCTGGCGCTCCTTCCTTGAGGCCGAGAACGAGGAACTGCGCAAGCCGTTGTGGATGGCCAACGTCGTGCAGCGCTTCGATGCGGTCGAGGGCAGCCTGCAGTTCGTCTACATCCCGGGGCGCATGAACCCGGCCGACCAGCGCGGCAACAACTACGACGTCGAAGGCGGCCGCTGGGCGAACACGCCGAACCGCGGCATCACTTTCGCCGCGGCGCCGTTCGGTGCCGACGTACCGTACAACTACGACCACCGCGACGCTCGCATGGACGATGCCGCGCTCGGTTTGCGCTGGAAAGCGGTCGCCGGCAAGTGGGAATACTCGCTGGGCTGGTTCCAGGGGCCGTCTCAGGTGCCGGTGATCAATCCCAACCCGGACAACCCGCTCGGTGTCGGCAACGCGAGTAGCGGCCGCAGCTTCCTCGGTGCCTGGCACGGCGAATACCGCTCCGACCGCAGCTCGACGGTCGGCGAGCTGATCTTCCCGCAGCTCAACGTATTCGGCGCCACCGCCAACCGCTACCTCGAAGGCCTCGATGCGGTGCTCTCGGTCGAAGCTTCCTACATTCCGGACAATACCTACAACGTCGGCGTGCAGGCGGGGGAGGCGGGTGGCTGCGCATTCTTCCCGGGTTTCTGCGGCGTCGTCGAGCGCGATGCCGTCAAGTTGATGCTGCGCATGGACAAGCAGGTCAACCTGACCTCACTCCTCGGGACGAGCCGCCCGTCGTTCCTTTCGGTGCAGCTGTTCGACACCTGGATCACCGACTACGACCGCAAGGACGAGATCGTCAACCTCGCCGGCTTCAGCGGTCGCGCCAAGAAGCACTCGACGCTCCTGACTGCGATCCTCGCCATGAACTACCGCGGCGACCGCATCAACCCGACGCTTGCCCTCGGTACCGACCTCAGCTACGGCGGCGGTTTCGTCATTCCGGGCGTCGAATTCGCCTACGGCAACCATTGGCGCATCAAGGCCGAGGCCGACCTGTTCTTCAATCGCACCCACCAGAAGCGTGCGCTGACCGGTTTCAACGACACGAACCTGTTCGGCTACTTTGCCGGCAACAACCAATTGTCCGTTCGCGTGACGTACCAGTTCTGAGGAGCATCGCGATGAGAAATCTCGTTTCCACCTTGCTATTGACGACCCTGTCCTGCGCCGTGGCGGCGGTCCACGCAGCCGAACTGAAGCCGGGCACGGTACTGGAGGCATCGAACCTCGCCTCCCACCTTTCCGACAGCTTCGAGAATCACACCATTTCCGATCTGCTGACCGAACGCATGCAGAAGCTGATTCGCGACGAGGGGCTGAAGATCACGCTGAAGGCCTCTCAGCCCGTGGAACTGGGCCGCGATTACCTCAAGGCGACGCAGGACAACGCCGGCAAGGCCAGGTATGACCACGACACCCGCATCGTCGAAGGCTGGGTCGGCGGCATTCCGTTCCCGAAGGTTGAAGCCAGCGACCCCGATGCCGCAGCCAAGCTGATCTGGAACCACCACTACGCGCAGCCGATCAAGAACCTGCAGGACTACCCGAAGTTCGCCTATCTGTTCATCGGCGAAAAGAGCGGCCTCGAGCGCCGCCAGGAATGGGCGTTCCGACGCTACTACATGAAAGGGCGCCTCGGCGTCGAGCCGGTGGTCGAGGGCGACGGTTCGATCCTGACCAAGACACTGCTGTACGCAACGTACCCCAGCGACATCCGCGGCCTGGGCTTGTTCACGGTGCGCTACGACTCGCCCAAGCTCGAGGACTCGTGGGCATACCTGAAGTCCGTGCGGCGCACGCGGCGCCTGTCCGGCGGCACCTGGATGGACCCCATCGGCGGCACCGACCAGCTCAATGACGACATCGAGATATTCAACGCCCACCCGAGCTGGTATGCCGATTACAAGTTGATCGGCAAGCGCTGGATCCTCGCCGTCGCCAACTCGACGACGAAGACTTGGGACCCGAAGGCCAGCGGCAGCGCAGAGTTCCCCGTCATCGATCTCGACGGCGCGCCGCACTGGAATCCGAAGGACGGCTGGGAACCGCGCGAGGTGTGGGTCATCGAGGCCGTCACGCCGCCCGAGCATCCGTACAGCAAGAAAGTGCTGTACATGGACACGCAGTTCCCGCGCTTCTACCAGGCCGAGGCGTACGACCGCAAAGGCGATTTCTGGAAGTGGATGAACTACCACCTGAAGACGGTCAGGACCGAAGACGGCGACAAGGGCATCATTTCGGCGGCGGGCTTCACGATCGACTACCAGCGTCGCCACGCCACCGTGTTCATCCTCGCCGATTCGGCCAAGCTCAATACGCCTGGTATCAAGGCCGAGAACGTGAATCTTGGCGAACTCGAGAAGGCGGCGCGCTGAGGCGCGCCCGCAACGGAACGATCAAGACGAAGGCGCCGGCCCGGCCGGCCGCCGAACGGAGAAGCCATGAGTTATCGATTGGGTGTGGATGTCGGCGGCACGTTCACCGACCTGCTGCTGATGGACGAGTCGAACGGCGAGAGTTTCATCGCGAAGGTGCCATCGACGCCGTCCGATCCGTCGGTCGCGGTGTTGGACGGCATCGACAGGATCTGCCGCAGTTCGGGGGTGGATCCGTCCGGAATCCATTCGGTGATGCACGGCACCACGGTGGCGACGAACGCGATCCTTACGCGCCGCGGCGCGCGCGTGGGCCTGGTGACGACGCGTGGCTACAAGCAGGTGCTGCACATTGCACGTTCGTTCGTGCCGGGCGGCCTCGGCGGCTGGGTCGTTTTCAACAAGGGCGAACTGCTGGCGCCGCTGGAGTTGACGATCGAGGCCGACGAGCGCATCGGCGCGCGCGGCGAGGTCGTGCGCGAACTCGACGAGGACGGCGTGCGCAGCGGCCTTCGCATGCTGCGTGAGGCCGGCGTCGAGGCGCTGACGATCTGCCTGGTCAATGCCTATCGCAACGCCGCTCACGAACAACGCATTGCGCGAGTCGCCGCCGAGATCATGCCTGGCGTGCCGGTGTCGCTCTCGTCGGAAGTCGTGCCCGAGATGCAGGAGTACGAGCGCGCCGAGACGACTGTCGTCAACAGCTACGTGCGGCCGCAGGTCGCGCACTACGTGCAGCACCTGCAGGAGGAACTGCAACGGCGGCTGCGCCCTGATGTCCGCCTTGCGATCCTGCGTTCTGACGGCGGCCTCGCGACCAGTCAGTCGGCCGCGCAGGCGCCGGTCAACATGCTGCTGTCCGGACCGGCCGGCGGAGTTGCCGGCGCGATATGGTTCTGCTCGCGCGGCGGCTTCCCGAAAGTGCTGACCTGTGACGTCGGCGGCACGTCGACCGACGTCGCGCTGATCGACGACGGCCACGCGCGCGTGCGCCGTGAGACGCGCGTCGGCGACATTGCCGTACGCGCGCCGTCGGTCGACGTGCGCACGGTAGGCGCCGGCGGCGGCTCGATCGCGTTCGTGCCGGAACTGACGCGCGCGCTGCGTGTCGGCCCGGAAAGCGCCGGCGCGGTGCCCGGGCCGGCGGCCTACGGCCATGGCGGCGCCCAGGCGACCGTGACCGACGCGAACGTGGTGCTCGGTTACCTGCCGGCGACGCAGAAACTCGGCGGCGACTTCCAGATGCGCCACGATCTCGCCGCAGCGGCGGTGCAGAAGATCGCCGATGCGATGGGCGTATCGCTGCTCGAAGCGGCTGAGGGTATCGTGCGCATCGCCAACGAGCACATGTACGGCGCGCTACGCCTGATCAGCGTCGAACAGGGCTACGATCCGCGCGACTTCGCGCTGTGCGCGTTCGGCGGCGCCGGGCCCTTGCACGGCAATGCGCTCGGCATTCTGATGAATGCGTGGCCGGTGATCGTGCCGCCGGGGCCCGGCGTGCTGTGCGCTTACGGCGACGCAACCACGCGCATCAAGGACGAGGCTTCGCGCTCGCTGGTGCGACGCCTCAGCGAGATCACGGCGGAAGAAGTGGCGGATGCCCTGGAGCAGCTCGGCGACGCCGTGCGCGCCTCGCTGGCCGGGCAGGACATCGCGCTCGATCAACAACAGGTCAACTGGCAGGCCGACGTGCGCTACCAGGGCCAGGCGCTACTGTTGACGCTTGAGATCGATCCGGCGCATGTTCGCGCGCACGGCCTCGGCGGGTTGGCGATGGCGTTCGACGCCGAGCACGAACGCCAGTTCACGTTCTCGCTCAGCGAGGCACACGAGCTGGTCGGTCTGCGCGCGATCGCGCGTGCGCCACGGCCGTCGATCGCCGACAAGGCGGCCGAAGGTTCCGGCCTCGATCCGCAGGCAGCCGTCATCGGCGCACAAGCAATCCACTACGCCGGCCGCAATCACGAAGCGACCATCTACGACCGTGCGGGGCTCGCGCCGAAGCGCCGCCTCGACGGGCCGGCGATCGTGTTTGAACTGGATTCGACCACCCTGATCCTGCCCGGCCACCATGCCATCGTCGACGAGGTCGGCAACCTGCTGATCCGTCCCGGAACCCAGGAGATCGCGGCATGAGCGCACGCATCATCCAAGCCAACCAGGCGCCGTTCCGCCGCGTCGATGTCGATGGCATCACCATCGACATCGTCGAGAACGCGCTGGCCAACGCGCGCACCGAAATGGACGCCGTGTTGTTCCGCACGGCGATGAGCCCGGGCATTCGCGAGCAGGGCGATGCATTCCCGATCATCGCCGACTGCAACGGCAAGATGCTGGTCGGACAGTTCGGATCGTTCATCGCAGGCCTGCTGCAGGCCTACGACGGCACGGTCGAGGAGGGTGACGTCTTCCTGACCAACGACCCGTACCTGTGCAATGGCGCGGTCAGCCATCTGCCCGACTGGCTGGTACTGATGCCGATCTTCAAGGACGGCCGCCTGATCAACTACTCGGCGATGTTCGGGCACATGTCCGACGTCGGCGGCAAGGTGCCGGGCAGCCTGCCTACCGACGCGCGCACGATCTGGGAGGAGGGCATCCGCATCCCGCCGGTCAAGCTGTACCGCCGCGGCGAGCTCAACGCCGACATGCTCGACGTGATCCTGCACAACGTGCGCATGCCGCGCTGGAACCGCTCCGATCTCAACGCGATCGTGGCCGGCTGCCGCAGCGCGGGGCGCCACTGCATCGAACTCGCCGGGCGCTTCGGCGACGATGTGTTCTACAGCGCGCAGCAGTCGATGCTCGAACGCACGCATCGCGCGATGAAGGAAGTGATCCAGCGCGTGGTGCCGGAAACGCGTCAGGTGTTCGAGGACTATATCTGCGACGACGGCGCGGGGTTCGGTCCGTACACGGTGCGCTGTGCGCTCTGGCGCGAAGGCGAGAAGGCGATCTTCGATTTCGAAGGCACCGATCCGCAGGCGGATTCGTCGGTAAACTTCTACCTCAACGAGGAGATGTTCAAGATATTCTTCGGCGCGCTGACGATCAGCCTGTTCGATCCGGCGATCCTGCTCAACGACGGCTTCTACGACCTCGTCGAGGTGCGCATTCCGCAAGGCTCGATCCTGAAACCGAACTTCCCGGCGCCGCTGTCTTGCCGCACGCATCTGCTCGGACGCATTTTCGACGTCATGGGCGGCCTGCTCGGCCAGGGCGTTCCGCAGGCGATGAACGCGGCCGGCTTCTCCGATTCGCCGCATTTCATGTATTCCGGCTACGACGCCGCAGGCGAATGGTTCCAGCTGTTCCAGATCGGCTTCGGCGGCATCCCCGGCCGCCCGGCCGGCGACGGGCCGGACGGCCATTCGCTGTGGCCGGGTTTCACCAATGTGCCGAACGAATTCATCGAGGCGTATTTTCCGCTGCGCATCGAGACCTACGAGACGATCCGCGATTCCGGCGGTGCCGGCCTGCACCGCGGCGGCAACGGCCTGCGCGTCGCATACCGCCTTCTCGCCGACGGCGAAGTCTCGATCCATGACGACCGCTGGCTGACTTGTCCATGGGGCGTCAACGGCGGCGAGCCTGGCCAGCGCAGCCGCAAGGAGCTCGTGCGCGTCGACGGCAGTTGCCAGATCCTGCCGTCGAAGTGCGACCGCGTGAAGGTGAAGGCCGGCGACCTTCTGCTGTTCGACACCTGGGGTGCGGGCGGCTGGGGCGATCCGCTGCAACGCGATCCGGCCAAGGTGCTGGCCGACGTGCGCAAGGGGCTGGTCAGCGTCGAAGGCGCGCGCCGCTATGGCGTCGTCATCGACGGCGACGCCGTCGATGCAGGTGCGACGCACGCGTTGCGTGCGACGCTGGCGCAATCGCGCGGACCGGTCGCATTGTTCAATCGCGGCGGCTCGCTCGACGAGATCAAACAGCGCTGCCTTGCGGAAACCGGCTTGCCGGCACCCGTGACGCCGGTGTGGAACTGAGCGGCGGTACGGCCATGGCGCTCGAATCCCATCGGCTTAACCCGGCGCGCCGTTACGCACTGATCCTGGTCGATCTCTCGGTCGGCTTCACTGACCCGTTGCGCAGCCGCCTCGCGTTTGCATGCGACGACGTGATCGCGGCAAACCAGCGCCTGCTCGCGGCATTCCGCGAGCGTGGCGATCCGGTGTTCTACACCACGGTTGCCTACGACTCGCCTGCCCAGGCGTACGTATTCCGCGAAAAGATCCCGGCACTGAATGACCTCGTCGCGGGATCGGAGCTGGTCGGGATCGACGCGCGCGTGGCCCCTCGCGCTGATGAGTACGTCATCGTCAAGCACGCTGCGAGTGGTTTCTTCGGGACAGACCTCGCACAGCGCCTGCGCGCGACCGGCGCCGACGGCGTCGTCGTCAGCGGGCTCACGACGAGCGGCTGCGTGCGCGCGACTGCGCTGGACGCCCTGCAACACGACCTGCGCGTGCTGATCCCGTACGAGGCCGTCGGCGACCGCGACCAGGACGCGCACGCAGCGAACCTGCGCGATCTCCAGATCAAGTACGCCGACGTGGCGGATCTCGATGCGTGCCTGGCGCTGCTCGGTGCTTAGTACGGCGATGCTGCTCGGCGCTTGCGCGGCCGGCGGCGGAGAGCGTGCGCGCCCCGCCGCGTTGACTGCGGCCGAGGCGGCCGCGGAGCCGTGTCGCGGGTATGTCGCCGCCTGGGTCGGGCATTTTCGCGGCAACGTCGCGCGCCTGGACCGTGGCGGGAACCCCGGGGCGGAGTCCCTGCGCGTCGCGCGTGAGCAGCTGGCGCGCGACGGTGTCGACGAGGCCTCATGCGAGCAGCCGTACTGCATCATCCGCCCGCTCGGCGATGGCCGCCTGGACAGCTGGTGTGGCTATCGCAGGCCGGATCCGACGGGCAGGGAGCTGTACCTCTGGGTTCCTTACCAATGACTTCCGGGAAGAACAAGCCGTGACCGCGCGCACGCTCTACGACAAGCTATGGGACAGCCACTGCGTGGCAGAGCTGCCCGACGGATCGAGCCTGCTCTACATCGACTTGCACCTGCTGCACGAAGTGACTTCGCCGCAGGCGTTCTCGAACCTGCGCCGGGCGGGGCGCAAGCCGTGGCGTGTCGATGCCGCGCTGGCGACTCCGGACCACAACGTGCCGACCGTGCTGCGCGAACTCGGCCTTGGCGGTTTCGACGACCCGATCGCACGCAGGCAGGTTGATGTGCTGGAGAGGAACTGCCACGAATTCGGCGTGCCGCTGTTCCCGCTGGGCGACGTGCGCCAGGGCATCGTGCACGTGGTCGGCCCGGAGCAGGGGCTGACGCTGCCGGGCATGACGGTGGTCTGCGGCGACTCGCACACCGCGACGCACGGTGCGCTCGCCGCGCTCGCGTACGGTATCGGCAGCAGCGAGGTCGAACATGTGCTGGCTACCCAGACGCTGCGCGGCCGCAAGTCGAAGAACATGGCCGTCGTCGTGGACGGCGTGCTTGGCGAAGGCGTGGTCGCGAAGGATCTCGCCCTGCACCTTATCGGCCGGATAGGCACGGCGGGTGCAAGCGGACACGCTATCGAATTCCGGGGCGACGGCATCGGAGCGCTTTCGATGGAGGCGCGCATGACCTTGTGCAACATGAGCATCGAGGCCGGGGCGCGCGTCGGCCTGGTCGCCTACGATCGGGTGACGCAGGCCTACGTCAAGGACCGGCCGTTCGCGCCGGCAGGCCCGCAGTGGGCAGGCGCGGTGCGCCACTGGCAGGACCTGCATTCGGACCACGACGCGCATTTCGACCGGATCGTCGGAATTCGCGCCGAAGACGTCGCGCCCTGCGTCAGTTGGGGTACTTCGCCCGAGATGGTCGTGCCGATCTCTGGCGCAGTGCCGCAGCTGCACGAGGCGCGCGATGATGTGCAACGCGGCGACTGGTCGCGTGCGATGGCCTACATGGGCCTCGAAGCGGGACGCCCCATCCACGGCACGCCGATCGACAAGGTGTTCGTCGGTTCGTGCACGAATGCGAGGATCGAAGACCTGCGCGCGGCCGCACGCGTGCTGCGCGGCCGCCGTATCGACCCGCGCATCAAGCTCGCGCTGGTGGTGCCCGGTTCCGGTCTCGTCGCCCTGCAGGCGGAGCACGAGGGGCTCGACGAAGTGTTCACGGCGGCCGGCTTCGAGTGGCGTGCGCCGGGCTGCTCGATGTGCCTCGGCATGAACGCCGACCGGCTGGAGCCTGGCGAACGCTGCGCGTCGACCTCGAACCGCAATTTCGAGGGCCGCCAGGGCCGCGGCGGACGTACCCACCTGATGTCGCCGGCCATGGCCGCGGCGGCCGCGGTCGCCGGTGCGATCGTCGATGTGCGGGAGCTGTGACGATGCAGCCATTGAGCCGTCACCGCGGTATCGTGATTCCGTTCGACCGCGCGAACATCGATACCGACATGCTGTTGCCGAAGCAGTACCTGAAGAGCCTCGACGCCTACGGTTTCGGCGATTTCCTGTTTGACGACGAGCGCTATCTCGACCATGGCGAGATCGATACGCCGGTCGCAAACCGTCGCATCAATCCGGGTTTTGTTCTGAACCGGGCGCCCTATCGCCATGGAACAGTGGTGCTTGCGCAGGCAAATTTCGGCTGTGGGTCGAGCCGCGAGCATGCCGTATGGGCATTGCGAGACTTCGGTGTGCGGGTGCTGGTCGCGCCTAGCTATGGCGACATCTTTCGCGACAACTGTTTCAACAACGGGCTGCTCGCCATCGTGGTCGAGCAGCCCGTCGTCGACCGGCTGTTTCAACTGGTTCGCTCGCGGAACGTGGTCGAAGTTGACGTCGACGTGGCAGCCGGAACGCTGGCGGTGGCGGACGAGACCTGGAAGTTCATGCTGGAAGAAGGGCGCCGGCAGAACCTTCTGGAAGGACTCGACCAGGTCGGCGAGACGCTGATGCTGGCCGATCGCATCCGCTGCTACGAGCAACGCCGCCGCGCGGCCGAACCGTGGGTCTTCCGGCACACGCGCCAGGATCCCGATTAGGCCGACCGTGTCGGCGGCGTTGTCCCCCGGGCGACAAGAGGCGATGATGCAAGCCGTGTGTTCCGGTCTCCGGTGAGAGCCGAGAAGGTTTCCGACGAGGGAGCTGCATGGACTTCGCGAATGTCACGCCAAGCAAGCCACGAATCTGCCTGATCGGCAATTCCAAGCTCAGCCAGATAGTCCACAGCCTGATCGGCGAGTTCGAGGCGGTCGCGCGCATCACGATCATCGACAACATCTTCAACGATGCGGTGAGGGCGGCGCGCGAGTTGATCGAGCAGCAGCAGGTCGATCTCTTCGTCAGTGCGGGCGCGAACGCGTTCTACCTGCAGGACACGTTGTCGGTGCCGGTGCTCGGTCTGCGCGTAAGCTCCGCCGATCTGATCCAGGCAATGCTGACGGCACGTCGCATCTCCCGCCGCATCCTCTTGCTGACCTACGAGCGCCAGGAGACTAACCTCGATGTACTCAAGGTGTTCGACGACATCGAAGTGACGCACCGGACCTATACGACGGCCGACGTGATCAAGGAAGTCTTCCACCAGTGCCGTGAAGACGGCTATGGTGTCGTCGTCGGTTCAAGCTACACCTGCGATCTTGCCGACCAGTGGGATATGGCCTCGGTACTGATCTACTCGCGCGAGTCGTGCCGCAACCTGCTGCGCAAGGCGATTCGAGTGGCCGGCCAGCACAAGCGGCAGCGGCAGCAGGCCGCGCTGATGCAATACGTGCTGGACCGAAACCCGCACCCGGTGGTGTTCACGAACCTTGACGGCAGCGCGGTTGCCTGGAATGCGGCCGCGATCGCCCAGATTCCGCGCTTCGCCAAGCGTCGCTGGCTCAACGGCCTGTTCGATCGCAAGATACTCGACGCGCCGAGCTTCCGTTCGGAACGCTTGCTGATCGAGGGCCGGCTATGCGCGCTCGACAAGGAATCGTTCGAATTCGGCGGTGAAACGATCGGCCATGTGTACGGCTTCCAGTGGAGCCCGGTCGCCGAGTCGCAAGACGATCGCCGTCGCCTGGTCTTCCGGTCGGAACGCATGGCGGAGGTTCACAACCTGCTCGCCACCTACGGGGCGACAGCCGGAACCGTCCTGCTGCACGGCGAAACCGGTACCGGCAAGGAACTTGCCGCGCGTTGCATCCATGCTTCCAGTGAAAACGCGGAAGGGCCGTTCGTCGCGGTGAACTGCTCGGCGATTCCGCTCGACCTGTTCGAGTCGGAGCTGTTCGGCTACGCCGACGGCGCATTCACCAGCGCGAAAAGCGGCGGTCGTTCGGGCTTGCTTGAAACCGCCAACCATGGCTCGTTCTTCCTCGATGAGATCAATTCGCTGCCCCTGGCGCAGCAGGCCAAGCTGCTGCGCGTGCTGCAGGAAAAAGAGGTGACGCCGGTAGGGTCGCGCCAGACGATCGCGCTCGACATCAAGTTCATCGCCGCGTGCAACGTCGATCTCGCCGAGGAAATGCGTGCCGGCCGCTTCCGCGAGGATCTGTTTTACCGGCTCAGTACGTTCTCGATCCGCATTCCACCGCTGCGCGAGAGACCAGAGGACATCGCTGCCCTGACGACCCACATGGTCCAACGGGAGGTGCAGCGGTACGGAGTCGATGTGGATATGGAGGTGCTGCTCGACGGCGTCGCTCCCGCGTTCCGCCGCTACCATTGGCCGGGAAACGTACGCCAGCTCGAGAACATCGTCGAGCGGTTGGTCGTCTCGCACCGCCTGTATCGCAACAGCGGTGCGGTCGTCGACGCCTTGCCGAGGGTTGCGCCGGAGCTGTTCGCCGTCGCCAGGCTCGATCGCGAATGCGAGGGGCATCTGCAGATGGTGGAACAGGAAGAGATCGATCGCGCACTGCAGATGTTCGGTGGCAATCGAAGCCGCGCGGCCGACTTCCTGGGTATCAGCCAGACCACCCTGTGGCGCAGGATCAAACGGCGCCGGCTGGATCGGTGACCTGCGGCACCGCCGGGAGGCGGGAAGCAAGCGCTGCCTGGATTCGGGCAGGATGCGCCTTCGTACTGGTGCCCGAGGCCGGAATCGAACCGGCATGACCGTGAGGTCGAGGGATTTTCTTGCCACTTCGGCTTTCGCCGCCGGTGCACGCGCCGTTCGTGGTCTGGAGCACGCCTTCACCATAGCCTACGCGGCCGTAGGTGCCCGCCGTCTGCTCTCTACACCTTCCCGGGCCTTCGGGCCTGGGCTTGGCTCGGCGTTGGCTCGGGTGCCGGGGGCACCCAGGGCGTTCGCCGACTTTGACGGGCTTCACCTCGGGGGTTTCCCCCGGAGGGCTCAAATTGTTCAAGTCCCTTGTGTCTACCAGTTTCACCACTCGGGCGTATCGTGAAGCGTCGAACCTTGCAGCGTCGTTCCCCGGCTCCCAGTGCAGAGGGCTCGGCGCTGGAGGGTCGAAGATACCCTGGCCCCTGCCTGTCGCCCGCCCCGACACAGCGCGTGAATGGGCTGCGGGCAGGCGCATCGTAGCATGCGCCGTGTCTCCGGCCGGGTCAGAACAGGCTCTTGAAGATGTGGATGCCGGCGCTGTACTCGCCGATGATGGTGCCCACGCTGACCAGGAAGAAGTTGAGCAGGGTGCGCGCCACGCGGTTCTTCCACCAGCCGCTCCAGTGCACGATGTCGTCGCGCAGGGTGTCGAAGTCGACCACCCGCGGACGCCGCGCCCAGGCTTCGGCCATCGCGCTGATGCCGCCGGCGGGGATGCCGGGGCGGAACGGCTTGATCGGCGCGGCGATGAAGGCGGCGGTGATGCTGAACGGATGGGCGCCGGCGACCAACGCGCCGAGCGCGGCGAAGCCGCCGGTGAACAGCACCCAGGCCAGCAGAGCCTGCGTACCCAGCGAGGCGTTGCGGTGGAAGGCCCAGGCGATCGCGGCGAACACCAGCAGCACCAGGCCGGCGGCCAGCCACTTCGGCCAGCGCGCCTTCGGCGGCGGGACGGCCAGCTCGGCGACCTTCGCGGTGGGATCGTCCTGCTGCTCGCGCAGCAGGGCGCACAGGCCCTTGAGGTGGCCGGCGCCGATCACCACCAGCACGCGGCGGTTCTCTGCGCTGGCGGTACGGGCGGCTTCCTCGCGCAGGCGCGCGGCCATGAACGCGTCGCGTTCGCCGATCAGGCTGTCGTAGAGCGGCTTCGAGCCGCTGGCGAATTCGCTGAACGCGCTTTCCAGCAGGTCGCCCTGCTTCAGTTTCTCGATCTCGCTTTGTTCGATGTCCTCGCGCTCGAACACGCTGGCCAGCAGGCCGCCGAGCAGGCCGAAACGCTGCCAGAAGCCCACGCTGCGCCAGGCGCGCTTGAGCGTGGTGCCGACTTCGCGGTCGATCAGCCACAGCGGCAGCCCGCGCGCCGCTGCGCCGTCCATGGCGGCCTTCATCTCGGCGCCGGGCTGGATGCCGGACTGGTCGGCCAGGCGTTTCTGGAAGGTGGACAGCACCAGGCTGGCGGCGACCATGCCGGCCTTGCCCTGGCGGATCACCTTGAACAGGTCCATCTGCTTGAACGCTTCCGGATCACGCATGCTCTGCGCGCGGCTGTCGCACAGTTCCACCGCCACCGCGTCGAAGCGCTCGTGCTCCAGCAGCGCCTCGACCGCCTCCATGCTGCTGCGCGAGACGTGCGCCGTGCCCAGCACCACGTATTCCACGCCGTCGCGCCGCACGCGCTCGACCGGCTGGCCCTGCACGGCGGCGGGCAGCGCGGTGACTTCGGTTTCGGGGGCGCTCATGCGTTCAGCAGGCCGGTCGTGGAGGGAATCCAAGCATGGGGACGACGGCCGCCCGGAACAAGCAGGCGGCGCGGCGCGATTCAGTCACGGAAGCGCCTGAGCAGGTCGGCGTAGGCATCGATGCGGCGGTCGCGCAGGAACGGCCAGATCCGCCGCACGTGCTCGCTGCGTTGCAGGTCGACGTCGGCCAGCAGCAGCTCGCGCTGGTCGTTGCCGGCCAGGGCCAGGAACTCGCCCTGCGGGCCGGCGACGAAGCTGGAACCCCAGAACCGGATGCCGGCGCCGACACCCGTGGGGTCGGCTTCGAAGCCGGTGCGGTTGCAGGACAGCAGCGGCAGGCCGTTGGCCACGGCATGGCCGCGCTGCACGGTGATCCAGGCGTCGCGCTGGCGATCCTTTTCGGCCTGGTCGTCGTTCGGGTCCCAGCCGATCGCGGTGGGGTAGAGCAGCAGTTCGGCGCCGGCCAGCGCCATCAGGCGCGCCGCTTCCGGGTACCACTGGTCCCAGCACACCAGCACGCCGAGGCGGCCGACCGAGGTGTCGATCGGCTCGAAGCCGAGGTCGCCGGGGGTGAAGTAGAACTTCTCGTAGAACGCCGGATCGTCCGGGATGTGCATCTTGCGATACTTGCCGGCGATCGCCGCGGAGCGATCGAAGACGACGGCGGTGTTGTGGTACAGCCCGGTCGCCCGCTTCTCGAACAGCGAAGCCACCACGACCAGTTGCAGTTCTTCGGCCAGCTTGCCGATGCGCTCGGTGCCGGGGCCGGGAATCGTCTCGGCCTGGTCGAAGATCTCCACCGACTCGTGCTGGCAGAAGTACGGGCCGTTGTGCAGCTCCTGCAGCAGCACCAGTTCGGCGCCGGCCGCGGCGGCTTGGCGCAGGCCGGCTTCGATCGCGTCGAGATTGGCGTCGCGGCTGCCGCGGTCGGTTTCCTGCAGCAGCGCGACCTTGAGGGTCTTGCGGGTCATCGGGGTCAATCCTCGGCACAGGCCAGACCGCCAAGTCTAGCCGATGCGGCTCAGGCGATCCCCGCCGGCAGCTGCATGGTGACGCAGTGCAGGCTGCCGTTCTGCCAGATCAGCGGGCGACATGGCACCTGCACCACCTCGCGGCCCGGGTGCGCGCTGCCGATGATGCGCGCAGCCTCGGCGTCGGCGGCGTCGCCGTAGGCCGGCACCAGCACGGCGCCGTTGACGATCAGATAGTTCGCGTAGGACGCGGCGAGCCGGCGGCCTTCGTCGAGGATGGGCTTTGCCCACGGCAGCGGATGCAGCCGGTACGGACGGCCATCGGCGGTACGCAGCGCGGCCAGCTCTTGGCCCATGCGCTGGAGTTCGTCGTGGTGGTGATCGGCGGCGTCGTCGCAGGCCTGGAACACGATGCGCTCGCCCGGCGCGAAGCGGGCGAGGGTGTCGATGTGCGCGTCGGTGTCGTCGCCTTCGAGGTAGCCGTGGTCCAGCCACAGCACGCGGTCGGCGTGCAGGCCATCGCGCAGGATCGCGTCCATCGACTCGCGCGACTGCTCGGGGTGGCGCTGGTGCAGGCATTTCCAGGTGGTGAGCACGGTGCCGGCGCCGTCGCTCTCGATGCCGCCGCCTTCCAGCGCCCAGTCGATGCGCTTGTGCATGGCATGGCCGAACACGCCGGCCTGCACCAGGCCGGTGATCAGTGCGTCGTCCTGCGCGGCGCTGAACTTGCCGCCCCAGCCGGTGAAGCGGAAGTCGGTGAGCCGGAAGCCGCCGGCACCGTCGACCAGGGTGATCGGGCCGGAATCGCGCAGCCAGGTGTCGTCATAGGGCAGCTCGACGAAGCGGACCCTCGACAGGTCCGCGCCGCCGCCGTGCAGTTGCGCCTGCACATGCGCGCGCAGTGCGGCATCCGCGACCACCACGATCAGCGGCTGGAAACGGGTCACCGCAGAGGCCAGCGCCACGTAGGTGGTTTCCACCGCGGCCAGGCGTTCGGTCCAGTCGGTGCCGGCGTGCGGCCAGGCGATCAGCACCGCGGCCTGCGGTTCCCATTCGGCAGGCAGGCGCCAGCGGGGGTCGGTCATGACGGATTCTCGTGCGGGAGGGCGCCGCGCGGCGCCGGACCGCACATTTTAAGCGATATGCGCACGGCAAAAACGGCGGGATCGGCGTTTCGTGCGCGGCAAGGTACCCGTCCAAGGTGGCGCACCCGGATGTCCGCCACGAAAAAAAGGCCCGCGTTGCCGCGGGCCGCTTCGTCCGGAATGTCCGTTCAGTTGACGTCTGCCGGGTTGGTGTTGTTGCCGGCCGGCGTGTTGAGCACCGAGTGGATCACATGGCTGTGCTCGAAATACACGATGAAGTTCGCGTACTCCCAGCGATTGATCTGCGGGTGTTTCTTGCTGTCGCCGCCGCGCGGCGACAGCTTGCGCTGCGGCGCGCCCCAGGTCTTCTCGACCTGGGCCATGCTCAGCCCACGCTTGGGCAGGTTCATGTCTTTTTCCTGCTGCACGCGATGGATCAGCAGGCTGTCGCCGTGTTCGCGCGACTGCGCCGCGCCGGCCGGCTGCGATACGGCCAGGCCGGCGGCAGCGGCCAGCAGGATGACGATCGGCAAACGGCTCGTGAACTTGACCATGGCTCCCCTCTCCAGACAAGGCTGTATGCGGCGTCGTTGTAGCAGAACCGCCGGTGCCGCGCCATGCCGGTGGCCGCCGAATGCGATGGGTTCGGCATTCGCCGCGCGCGGCGGAATCGGTAGACGCGTCGAGAATAGCGCCATCGCCGCTATCATGGGCGGCTGCGGGCGACGGCCCGCCCGTTTCCGATCCGGGTTTTCGATGATCTCCTTCCGACATTTCGCCTTGCGCCGCGGCAGCCGGCTGCTGCTTTCCGACATCGACCTGGTGATCCAGGGCGGCTGGCGGCTGGGCGTGATCGGCCGCAACGGCTGCGGCAAGTCCAGCCTGTTCGCCGCGCTGCAAGGCACCCTGGAAGGCGACGCCGGCGAGCTGGAAATGTCCGGCAAGCTGCGCCTCGCCTCGGTGGCGCAGGAAACCCCGGCCTTGCCGGACGCGGCGATCGACTACGTGCTGGGCGGCGACGAGGAGCTGGCCGCCGCGATCCGCGACGAGGCCGAGGCCGGCGAGCGCGGCGACATGGAGGCGATGGCGAAGGCGCACCATCGCATCGAGGAACTGAACGGCTACGACGGCCGCGCCCGCGCCGGTCGTCTGCTGCATGGCCTGGGCTTCCCGCCGGAAACCCACGAGCGCGCGGTGCAGGAATTTTCCGGCGGCTGGCGCGGCCGGTTGAACCTGGCGCGCGCGCTGATGTGCCCGTCCGACCTGCTGCTGCTCGACGAGCCGACCAACCATCTCGATCTTGACGCCGTGCTGTGGCTGGAGGAATGGCTGCGCCGCTACCAGGGCACCTTGCTGATCATCTCGCACGACCGCGAGTTCCTCGACGGCGTGATCACCCACACGCTGCACCTCAACGAGGGCAAGGCCCGGCTCTACACCGGCAACTACAGCGCGTTCGAGCGCCTGCGCGCCGAGCAGCTGCGCCAGCAGCAGATCTCGCACGAGCGCGAGCAGGCCGAGCGCGCGCACCTGCAGTCCTTCATCGACCGCTTCAAGGCCAAGGCCAGCAAGGCGAAGCAGGCGCAGTCGCGCATGAAACGGCTGGAGAAGCTGTCCGGCACCGAGGCGGTACGTGCCGAGCGGCCCTTCAGCTTCCAGTTCCCTGCGCCAGGCCGGCTGCCCGATTCGATGCTGCAGTTGGAGGACATCGTGGCCGGCTACCAGGTCGATCCGTCCGCCGGCGGCCACGAAGTGGCGAACATCGTGCTGTCCGACGTGCGCTTCAGCATCGAGGCCGGCGAGCGTATCGGCCTGCTCGGCCCCAACGGCGCGGGCAAGTCCACCCTGGTGAAGACCCTGGTGGGCGAGCTGGAACCGTTCGGCGGCGAGCGCAAGGTGCACAAGGACCTGAAGGTCGGCTACTTCGCCCAGCACACAGTGGAAAGCCTGCGCGAAGGCGCTAGTCCGCTCGATCACCTGATAGACAAGGCGCCCGGCGTGGCCACCCAGGTCATGCGCGACTTTCTCGGCACCTGGAATTTCGCCGGCGACCGCGCGTTCGAATCGGTCGACGGCTTCTCCGGCGGCGAGCGCGCACGCCTTGCGCTGGCGCTGATCGCGTGGGACAAGCCGAACCTGCTGCTGCTGGATGAACCGACCAACCATCTCGACCTGGACATGCGCGAAGCGCTGGCCGACGCGCTGGCCGATTTCGACGGCGCGCTGGTGCTGGTCTCGCACGACCGCCACCTGCTCGGCATGGTCTGCGACAGTTTCTGGCGCGTCGCCGACGGCGAGGTAGCGCCGTTCGACGGCGACCTGGACGACTACGCGCGCTGGCTGAAGACGCGTACTGCCGCCGCGAAGAAGAGCGCGAAGAAAATCGAAGAGTGCGGACAGGCAAGCCCGCCTTCTGATGCCCGTGCGCAGGACGCGCGCGCCGGTACCGCCCGGCGCCCGGCCGCCGCCCAGCGCGACAACGAGAAAGCCGCGCGCCAGCGGGTGAAGAAAATCGAGACACGTACCGCCGGCATCGACACCGAGCTGGCCGCGCTGGAGGCGCAGCTGGCCGATCCGGCCACCTACAACGGCCCGACCAGCGAAATGATGCGCATCGGCCAGCGCCAGGCGCAACTGCGCGGCGAGAAGGAAGTGCTGGAAACCGAGTGGCTGGCACTGGTCGAACAACTGGAAGCCTGAGCCATGTCCAAGCCGGAGCGATCGCTGCAATTGTGGCTGCCCGCCCTCGCGCACGTCGAGCCTGACCATCCACTACGTCCATGGCTGCCCCGCGCCGACCGCCTGCCGGACGGCGGCGTCGGCTACCTGGGCGGATTGGGTGAGCACTTCCGGGGCATCGACGCGCTCGTGCCCGCCGCGGCGATCACCCGCCAATTCCTTGCCGGCGATGCAGGCGACGACAGCTGGCTGTCGGCCGACCCGGCCTGGGTGCAGCCGGACATGAATGGCGTGCGCCTGCTCGCCTGCGGCCGGATGGAGCTGGGCATGGACGAGGCGCAGGCGCTGGCCGAACCGCTGCGGCCGGTATTCGACGAGGCCGGCATGCAGCTGGAGATTTCCACGCCGGACCACTGGCACCTGCGCCTGTCGGCCGCTACGCCGCTGCCGGAGTTTGCCGCGCCGGAGCAGGCGCTGGGCGAGGACCTGGCGCAGCATCTGCCGCAGGGCGCGCAAGGGCGCCGCTGGCGTGTGCTGCTCAACGACATCCAGGTGCTGCTGCACCAGCATCCGCTCAATGCGCAACGACAGGCGCGTGGGCAGTCGCCGGTCAACAGCCTGTGGCTGTGGGGCGGCGGATGCCTGCCTCCGCCGGTGGCCAGCGAACTGGCCGGCGTGGTCAGCGACGACCTGCTGCTGCGTGCGCTGGCCGCGCGTGCCGGCATCGCGCAGCAGCTGCGTACAACCGAGGCCATCGCCACCGGCGAAGCCGGCTGGCTGATCGACCTGCAGGACCTGCCGGCGCACGAACTGGCCTCGCGCTGGTGGCCGCTGCTGCAGCCGTTGCTCGAACGCCGCGCCGTCGTGCTGCATTTCGCCAGCGGCGAACGCTGGCTGCACAAGCCCGGTCATCGCTGGCGCTTCTGGCGCGGGGCAGGGCGTTGAGCGTGCTGCAGCTGCGTCGGCGCGAAAGCAGGGGGGCGCCGCACGGCTGGCCGGACGCGGTGCACCCGGTGCTGCAGTGGATCTACGCCGCGCGGGGCGTGCTGGAACCCGGCCAGGCCGAGCACCGGCTGGCACGGATGCTGTCGCCGCAACTGCTCGGCGGCATGGCGCAGGCGGTCGACCTGCTGGCCGAGGCGATCCGCGACGACTGGTCCATCCTGGTGGCCGGCGACTACGATTGCGACGGCGCCACCGGCACCGCGGTGGCCGTGCGCGGCCTGCGCCTGCTCGGCGCGCGGCGGGTGGATTACGCCATCCCCAACCGCTTCGTGCACGGCTACGGCCTGAGCGCGGCGTTCGTGGCCTCGATGCAGCCGGCGCCGCAGTTGATCGTCACCGTCGACAACGGCGTGGCCAGCGTGGCCGGCGTCGCCGCGGCGAAGGCGCGCGGCATCAAGGTCATCGTTACCGATCACCACCTGCCCGGCGGGCAATTGCCGGCCTGCGACGCGATGGTCAATCCGAATCTCCCCGGCGACCCGTTTCCCAGCAAGATGCTGGCGGGCGTAGGGGTGATGTTCTACCTGCTGCTGGCCCTGCGCGCGAAGTTGCGCGAGCAGGGCGCGTTCGGCGCGGCAAAACCCGACCTGTCGTCGCTGCTCGACCTGGTCGCGCTGGGTACGGTGGCCGACCTGGTGCCGCTGGATTTCAACAACCGCGTGCTGGTCGAGGCCGGCCTGCAGCGCATGCGCAGCGGCCGCGCCTGCGCCGGCATCGCCGCGCTGGTCGAGGCCGGCAGGCGCAGCGTGGCCACGCTGTGCGCCAGCGACCTCGGTTTTTCCATCGGGCCGCGCCTGAACGCCGCCGGGCGGCTGGAAGACATGCGCCTGGGCGTGGAATGCCTGCTCACCGACGACGTGGCGCAGGCGCGCCACCTTGCCGGGCAGCTCGATGCGATCAACCGCGAGCGGCGCGAGCTGCAGGCCTCGATGGTGGCCGAGGCCGAGGTGATGGTCGCCGGCCTGGGACATGTCGACGCAGTCGGCGTGGCGTTGTACGAACCGTCGTGGCACGCGGGCGTGGTCGGGCTGGTCGCTTCGAAACTGAAGGAGCGGCTGCACCGTCCGGTGATCGCCTTCGCCCCAGCCAGCGAAGACGACACCGAAAACCTCCGTGGTTCCTGCCGTTCCATTCCGGGCTTCCACATCCGTGACGCGCTGGCCGCGGTCGACGCGCGCCAGCCCGGCCTGATCGAACGCTTCGGCGGTCATGCAATGGCTGCCGGGCTGAGCCTGAGAACCGCCGACTACCCGCGTTTCGCCGCCGCGTTCGACGCGGTCGCGCGCGAGCTGATCGAACCCGAGCGCCTGCAGGCGGTGCTGTACACCGACGGCGAGCTGCCGCCCGGCGCCGCCACGCTGGCCTTGGCCCGGCAACTGCGTGAAGCCGGGCCATGGGGCCAGGCCTTCCCCGAACCACTGTTCGACAACCTGTTCGAGTGCGCCGGCTGGAAGCCGATGGGCGAGAGCCACCTGCGCCTGCAACTGTGCGATCCGCGCGACGGTGCCGTGCACGACGCGGTGATGTTCAACGCCTACCACGGCCAGCCGCCACCGTCGCGGCTGCGCGCGGCCTACGAGCTGACCATCAACGACTGGCAGGGGCGCGAGACGCCACGGCTGCTGCTGCGGCATATCGAACCGGCCTGATGCCGCTTGCGCGTTTTTCACGCAGCCCGTTCCAGACTGGCGTTCGCCCCGCTCATGGAGAACGCCCGTGATCGCACTGATCGAAGGACTGCCGCCCGGTACGCTGGGCTTCCGCGCCCACGGCCAGGTGACGGCGCAGGATTACGAGAACATCATCGTGCCGGACGTCGAGGCCGCGTTCGCGCTGAACCGCAAGCTGCGCCTGCTGTACGTCACCGCCGACGACTTCACCGGCTTCGACCCGGGCGCCATGTGGGACGACGCCAAGCTGGGCGTGCGCCATTTCAGCGGCTGGGACCGCGTGGCCCTGGTCACCGACGTAGTCTGGCTGCGCGCCACCGCGATGGCATTCGGCTTCGTCATTCCGGCCCAGTTCCGCCTGTTCCACGGCGCGGAGATCGAGGAAGCCACCCGCTGGATCACGGCTCCGGGCGATGGCTGAGGCACCCGTCGGGGTGTTCGCGGCACTTGCCAAGGCCGGAGCGATCTGCTCAAGTTGGCCCATGCATCCCGTCACCGCCAGCTGCCTGAACCTCGCCGCGCCTTCCGCGCGGGGCTTCGTGCCGGCCGGCAACAACAATAATCGCGCGAACAATAACGCCAACCGTTGGCGGGCCCGCGCGTAGCTGCAAGAACCATTACCAGACACGCGACCAAGGCCCGCCCAGTGCGGGCCTTGGTCGTTTTGGCGTGCGCGATTCCATCCGCGCAAGAGCAACCCGGCCATTCATGGCCGATGTTTCAACTTTATGCGCGGTTCCATCCGCGCAAGAGCAACACCCGGCCATCCATGGCCGATGTTTCAACTTTATGCGCGGTTCCATCCGCGCAAGAGCAAACCCGGCCATCCATGGCCGACTCTTCATAAAAGCGGCATTCACCACCAGCAACCGAGGAAAACCCACCATGTGCTCGATTTTCGGAATGTTCGACCTGCAGCCGGGCGACGACCTGGCGGCGCTGCGCCGGCAGGCGCTGGAGCTGTCGCAGCGCCAGCGCCATCGCGGACCGGACTGGAGCGGGGTGTTCGTCGACGCCGGGGTGATCCTGGTGCATGAGCGCCTGGCCATCGTCGACCCGGCCAGCGGCGCGCAGCCGCTGCGCTCGCGCGACGGCGCGCTGGCGCTGGCGGTGAACGGCGAGATCTACAACCACCGCGAACTGCGCAGCGCCAGCACGTATGACTTCACCACCGGCTCGGACTGCGAGGTGATCAACGCGCTGTACCGCGAGCACGGCAGCGACTTCGTCGGCAGGCTCAACGGCATCTTCGCGTTCGCGCTGTGGGACGGCGCAGCGCAGCGCTACCTGGTCGCGCGCGACCCGATCGGCGTGTGCCCGCTGTACTGGGGCCACGACGCGCAGGGCCGCCTGTGCGTGGCCTCGGAGATGAAGGCGCTGGTCGGCCTGTGCGCCGACGTGGCGCCGTTCCCGCCGGGCCATGTCTACGACAGCGCCAGCGGCGAGCTGCAGCGCTACTACGTGAAGCCGTGGCGCGATTATGCCGTCACGCGCGGCCACGCTGTCGCCGCATCGGCCTTGCGCAAGGCATTCGAGCAGGCCGTGCACCGCCAGTTGATGACCGACGTGCCGTACGGCGTGCTGCTGTCCGGCGGGCTGGATTCCTCGCTGGTTGCCGCCTGTGCCGCGAAATTCGCGCGCGAGCGCATCGAGGACAACGACCGCAGCGAGGCCTGGTGGCCGCGCCTGCACTCGTTCGCGATCGGGCTGGACGGCTCGCCCGACCTGGCCGCGGCGCAGGTCGCCGCCGACGCGCTGGGCACCGTGCACCACGGTTTCGTCTACACCTTCTGGGAAGGGCTGGACGCGCTGCCGGAAGTGATCCGCCACATCGAGACCTACGACGTCACCACCATCCGCGCCGCCACGCCGATGTACCTGCTGGCGCGGCGGATCAAGGCGATGGGGGTGAAGATGGTGTTGTCGGGCGAGGGCTCGGACGAGATCTTCGGCGGCTACCTGTACTTCCACAAGGCGCCTTCGGCCGAGGCCTTCCACGAGGAAACCGTGCGCAAGCTCGACGCGCTGCACAGTTACGACTGCCTGCGCGCGAACAAGGCGATGATGGCCTGGGGTGTGGAGGCGCGGGTGCCGTTCCTGGACCTGGAATTCATCGACGTGGCGATGGGGCTGGATGCCGCGCGCAAGATGGCCGGCAACGGCAAGATCGAGAAGCACGTGTTGCGCGAGGCGTTCGACGGCGCCTTGCCGAAGGAAATCCTGTGGCGGCAGAAGGAGCAGTTCAGCGACGGCGTGGGCTACGGCTGGATCGACGGGTTGAAGGCGCATGCGGAGCAGGCGGTCAGCGACCGCGAATTCGCCGCGGCCGCGGCGCGGTACCCGTTCAACACGCCGGCGACCAAGGAGGCGTACTTCTACCGGCGCATTTTCGAGCGGCATTTCCCCGGCGAAGCCTGCGCGGCCACCGTCCCCGGCGGCAAGTCGATCGCCTGTTCCTCGCCGGCGGCATTGGCATGGGACCCGGCCTTCGCGAACGCAGCCGATCCGTCCGGGCGGGCAGTGAGAGGCGTCCACGCCCAGGCGCTGGCGTGAATTTGGTTAGCTGGCAGATCGATCGGCCAGGTGCCACCCGCTTCGTAGGGCGGGCACTGCCCGCCGGCTCTTCAATACACCAAGAGAACTGGCGGGCAGTGCCCGCCCTACGAGAGCGGGACGCTTGTTGTAATGCGTCTGTTATTCTATTGAGCTTGCATCCATCGCTGATACCACCATGATCGAGACCAATCCCATCCATGCGCAGATCGCCGACCTTCGCGGCCGTGTCGAGTCGCTTCGGGGGTATCTTTGACTACGCCACGAAAAGCGAACGTCTGGAAGAGGTAACCCGCGAACTGGAAAGCCCCACCGTGTGGGACGACCCGGCCAGCGCGCAGGAGCTGGGTCGCGAGCGCGCCCGCCTGCACACCATCGTCCACGGCATCGACACGCTGACCGCCGGTCTGAATGACGCCGGCGACTTGCTGGAGATGGCCATCGCCGACAGCGACGACGAGACCGCGCAATCGGTGACCGACGACCTGGCCAAGCTGGAATCGCAGGTCGGCAAGCTGGAGTTCCAGCGCATGTTCTCCGGCAAGATGGATGCGATGAACGCGTTCGTCGACATCCAGGCCGGCGCCGGCGGCACCGAGGCGCAGGACTGGGCCGAAATGCTGCTGCGCATGTACCTGCGCTGGTGCGAGCACCGCGGCTGGAAGGTCGAGCTGATGGAAGTCAGCGGTGGTGAGGTGGCCGGCATCAAGTCCGCCACGTTCCGCGTCGAGGGCGACTACGCCTACGGCTGGCTGAAGACCGAGATCGGCGTGCACCGCCTCGTGCGCAAGAGCCCGTTCGACTCCGACAACCGCCGGCACACCAGTTTCACCTCGGTGTTCGTCTCGCCGGAAGTGGACGACAGCATCGAGATCGACATCAATCCCGCCGACCTGAAGACCGACGTGTACCGTTCGTCGGGTGCCGGCGGGCAGCACGTCAACAAGACCGAGTCGGCGGTGCGCATCACCCACGTGCCCACCAATACGGTGGTGGCGTGCCAGACCGAGCGCAGCCAGCATGCGAACCGCGACCGCGCGATGAAGATGCTGGCCGCCAAGCTGTATGAACTGGAAGTGCAGAAGCGCAACGCCGAGAGGGATGCGCTGGAAGCCACCAAGTCCGACATCGGCTGGGGCAGCCAGATCCGCAACTACGTGCTGGACCAGAGCCGCATCAAGGACCTGCGCACCGGCATCGAGCGTTCCGACACCCAGAAAGTGCTCGACGGCGACCTCGACGAGTTCATCGAGGCGAGCCTGAAATCCGGCCTCGGGGCCGGCGCCAAGCGCATCGACGCATAAGTTCCGATCACTGACGAGGTGACCCGCATGAACAGCAAGAAGATTGGCACCGTCCTGTTCGCCTGCGCCGCACTGGCGGTCTTCGGCGTGGCTGCGCAGTCGACGCAAGGCGGCACCGGGCAGGGCATCAAGCAGGATGCGAAGGACGTGGGCCACGGCGTCGCCAACGGCGCCCGCGACGTGGGCCATGCCACCAAGCGCGTCGCCAAAAAGGTCGGCCACGGCGCCAAGGAAGCCGGCACCGGTATCGGCCACGGCGCGAAGAAGGCGGGCCTCGCCGTCGGCCATGGCGCCAGGGACGCCGGCATCGCCATCGGTCACGGCGCGAAGGAAGGCTGGGAAGCCACCAAGGGCGCCACCAAGAAAGTGTTCGACAAGGGCGATTGATCGCCCGACACGCCCTCCACCACGACACATGTGCCGGCCGGCGCCGCGTGCGCCGGTCACCACGGAAGCCCCATGAGCGAAGTCACCGATACCCTGCCTGCCGCCGATGAGAACAAGCTGATCGCCGAGCGCCGCGAAAAACTCGCGGCCTTGCGGGAGCAGGGCATCGCCTTCCCCAACGATTTCAAGGTGGACAGCTTCACCGGCGATCTGCATGAAGAGTTCGCCGACAAGGACAAGCACACCGCCGAGGTCGTCGAGGCGGCGCAGCGCCGGGTGAAGGTGGCCGGCCGCATCGTGCTGAAGCGCGTGCAGGGCAAGGTCAGCTTCGCGCAGTTGCAGGACATGACCGGCCGCATCCAGCTGTTCATCCACCAGGGCACGGTGGGCGAGGCGGTCTACGAAGCGTTCAAGGGCTGGGACATGGGCGACATCGTGGGTGCCGAAGGCACGCTGATGCGCACCAAGACCGGCGAGCTCTCGGTGCGGGTCGACCAGTTGCGCCTGCTGACCAAGAGCCTGCGCCCGCTGCCCGACAAGCACCACGGCATGGCTGACGTGGAGCAGCGCTACCGCCAGCGCTACGTCGACCTGATCGTCACCGAGGAAGCGCGGCGCACCTTCATGCTGCGCTCGAAGATCATCGGCTACATGCGCCAGTGGCTGGAGGCGCCGGCACACCGCTTCATGGAAGTGGAGACGCCGATGATGCACATCATCCCCGGTGGCGCCACCGCCAAGCCGTTCGTGACCCACCACAACGCGCTGGATCTGGACCTGTACCTGCGCGTGGCGCCGGAGCTGTACCTGAAGCGGCTGGTGGTCGGCGGCTTCGACCGCGTCTACGAGATCAACCGCAACTTCCGCAACGAGGGCGTGTCGACCCGGCACAATCCCGAGTTCACCATGCTGGAGTTGTACCAGGCCTACGCCACCTACCACGAGATCATGGACCTCACCGAGGCGGTGATCCGTGACACCGCGCAGGCTGTGCTCGGCACCACGCAACTGGAATGGGATGGCGCCGCGATCGACGTTGGTCCGGCGTTCCGCCGCTGGCGCATGGAAGACGCCGTGCTGGAGCACAACCCGGAGATCCGTCGCGAGGAGTTGCGCGACCGTGGGGCGATGGCCGCGCACGCCAGGCGGCTCGGCGTGCAGGTCAAGGACAACTACGGCTGGGGCAAGCTGCTGCTGGAGATCTTCGAGAAGACCGTCGAGCACACCCTGGTGCAGCCCACCTTCATTACCCAGCATCCGGTGGAAGTGTCGCCGCTGGCGCGCGAGAACGATACCGACAAGGGCATCACCGACCGCTTCGAGCTGTTCATCGGCGGCAAGGAGATCGCCAATGGCTTCTCCGAGTTGAACGACCCGGAAGACCAGGCAGCGCGCTTCCAGGCCCAGGTCGACGCGAAGGACGCCGGCGACGACGAGGCGATGCACTTCGACGCGGACTACATCCGTGCGCTGGAAGTGGGCCTGCCGCCCACCGGTGGCCTCGGCATCGGCATCGACCGGCTGGTGATGCTGCTGACCGGCTCGTCCTCGATCCGCGACGTGCTGCTGTTCCCCTACATGCGCCCGGAGGCATAAACCATGTGGTACGCGATCATCGGCACCGACAATGCAAACTCGCTGGAAGCGCGCAAGTCCGCGCGGCCGGCGCACCTGGCCCGCCTGCAGCAGTTGCAGGATGAAGGCCGCATGCTGCTGGCCGGGCCGTTCCCGGCGATCGACACGGAAGATCCGGGTCCGGCCGGCTTCACCGGCAGCCTGATCGTGGCCGAGTTTTCCTCGCTGGCCGAGGCGCAGGCCTGGGCCGGTGCCGATCCGTACCTCGCCGCCGGCGTCTATCGCGACACCATGGTGAAGCCATTCCGCCAAGTGCTGCCGTGAGCGCGCCGCCCGTCATCGAACAGATCCGCGGGCGCCTGCAGGCCGCCTTCGCCCCCACCGAGCTGGAAGTGCTGGACGAAGGCCACAAGCACATCGGCCACGCGGGCGAGGGCAAGGGCCACTTCCACGTGCGCATCGTCAGCACCGCCTTCGCCGGCCAGTCGCCGATCAGGCGCCACCGGATGGTCTATGCGGCACTGGACGGGCTGATGGATGACGGCATCCATGCCTTGTCGATCGATGCAAAGTGAAATATCGTTATTTAATATGAAGTTGTGCGATACAATTCAAGTGACGCTGCATGCAAGAATGCGTTGCGGCGCTGTCCCGCGTTTGGCACAGTGGCTTGTCGCCCGGACCGTGCGGGCACTACCGATGACCCATTGACGACTGCATGCGCCTGACCACGATCAAACTCGCCGGTTTCAAGTCCTTCGTGGACCCCACCACCCTGCACCTGCCGAGCAACATGATCGGCGTGGTCGGCCCGAACGGTTGCGGCAAATCCAACATCATCGACGCGATCCGCTGGGTGATGGGCGAGAGCGCGGCCAGCCGCCTGCGCGGCGATTCGCTGACCGACGTGATCTTCTCCGGCTCCAACACGCGCAAGCCGGTGGGGCAGGCCACGGTGGAGTTGATCTTCGACAACGCCGATGGTTCGATCCAGGGCGAGTACGGCCAGTACGCCGAGATCTCGGTGAAGCGCCAGGTCACCCGCGACGGCCAGTCCGCCTACTTCCTCAACGGCGCACGCTGCCGCCGGCGCGACATCACCGACCTGTTCCTCGGCACCGGTCTGGGCCCGCGCAGCTACTCGATCATCGAGCAGGGCATGATCAGCCAGATTATCGAGGCGCACCCGGAGGAACTGCGCACGCACCTGGAGGAAGCCGCCGGCATTTCCAAGTACAAGGAACGACGCAAGGAAACCGAGAGCCGCATCAAGGCCACCCGGGAGAACCTCGACCGCGTGAAGGATGTGCGCGACGAAGTCGACAAGCAGCTCGAACACCTGCACCGCCAGGCCCGCGCGGCGGAACGCTGGAAGGCGCTGAAGGAAGAACAAACGCGCAAGGAAGCCGAACTGCGCGCGCTCGAATACCGCGGCCTGAAGATTCAGCATGACGGCGAGGGCGAAGTACTCTCCGCCGCCGAGATCGAGATCGAGAAGCAGCTGGCCGGCCAGCGCCAGATCGAGGCGCAGCTGGAAAGCGTGCGCGAACGCCACACCGACGCCAGCGAGCACCTGAACGCGGTGCAGGCCGAGGTGTACAAGGTCGGCGCCGAGATCGCCCGGGTCGAGCAGCAGGTGCGCTACAACAAGGAAACCGCCGACCGCCTGCAGCGCGCCCACGGCGACGCCGAACGCGAGCATGCCGAGCTGGCCGCGCACGTCGCCAACGACCGCGGGCAGATCGAGACGCTGCGCCTGGCGCTGGCCGCAGGTGATCCGAAACTCGAAGCCCTGCAGCAGCTGCAGGATGACACCGCCGAAGCCCAGCGCAGCACCGAGGCGAAGCTGGCCGACTGGCAGCAGCGCTGGGACAGCCACACCCGCAGCGCCGGTGAATCCAACCGTGCGGCCGAGGTGGAGCGCACCAAACTCAACTATCTCGACCGCCAGGCGATCGACCTGTCGCGCCGGCGCGAGACGCTGGAAGCGGAGCAGAAGGCCACCGACGTGGCCGCGCTGGACGCCGCCGGCCAGCAACTGGTCGACGAACACGAGACCCAGCGCGAGCGCGTCGAGACGCTCGGCAGCCTGCTCGACCAGCACAAGGGCGGCCACGAGAAGCTGCTGGAGGAAGAGCGCCAGGTGCAGTCGACGCTGAACGAGGCGCGCCAGCAGTTGCAGGCGGCGCGCGGCCGGCAGGCATCGCTGGAGGCGTTGCAACACGCCGCGCTGGGCCAGGAAGAAAACGCGGCCAGCGGCTGGCTGGCCCGTCTCGGATTGAACAAGTCACGCCGCCTCGGCGAATCGCTGCAAGTCGAGAACGGCTGGGAAACCGCCGTCGAAACCGCCTTGAGCGGTTTCCTCGACTGCGTGCTGGTGGACGGTTCGCACGCGCTGGCCGCTGAATTCGCGGCGCTGGAGAACGCCGACGTGGCGCTGCTCGACGCCGCCGACGGCGGCGCCCACACCGCCGGCACGCTGGCCGCCCATGTGCGCGGCCCGGCGGCGGCGCTGACCATCCTCGGCCACGTGCTCACCGCCGAGTCGCTGGACGACGCGCAGCGGCAGCTGGCCTCGTTGTCCGCGCTGGCGCCGTACCAGTCGGTGATCACGCGCAGTGGCGAATGGCTGGGGCCGGGCTGGGCGCGCGTGCGCCGCGCGCAGGGCAGCCAGGTCGGTGTGCTGGCGCGCGAGCGCGAGTTGCGTCTGCTGGCCGAACAGATCGCCGCGCTGGAAGCGCAGCTGGAAGCATCCAGCGAACGGCTCGACGCGCTGCGCATCAGCAAGTTCGAGGCCGAGCGCTCCCGCGACGATGCGCAGCGCGAGCTGTACAACGCGCATCGCCGCCAGTCCGAACTGGCCGGCCAGTTGCAGAGCCACCGCGGCAAGCTGGAAACCGCCCGCGCCCGCGCCGAGAAGGTCAGCGGCGAGCTGGATGGTCTGGCGACCCAGCTCGACGAACTGCAGGGCCAGACCCGCGAGGCGCGCGCGCGGCTGGACGAATCGGTCGGCCTGATGGGCGACCAGGAAGACCAGCGCCGCGAACTGGAGAACGAGCGGCGCACGCTGCTCGAAGCGCGTGAAGAGGCACGCATGAATGCGCGCGAGGCTGCCGAGCAGTCGCACTCGCTCGCCCTGGCGCTGGAGTCGAAGCGATCCTCGCTGAGCTCGCTGGAACAGGCGCTGGGCCGCATGGACGCCCAGCTGCGCCAGATCGAGGCGCGCCGCGACGAGATTACCGAACAGCTCGCCGCCGGCTCCGACCCGATCGCCGAACTCGAAGCCGAACGGCAAGCCTATCTGGACCAGCGCCTGCTGGTCGACAAGCAACTGGTCGAGGCACGCCGCGCGCTGGAAGACTGCGACCTCGAATTCCGCAAGCTCGAACAGCAGCGCCACCTGGCCGAGCAAGGCCTGGTCAGCCTGCGCGAGGGCATGTCCGAGAAGCGCCTCGCCGCCCAGGCGCTGCAGCTGCGCGCCGAACAGCTGGCCGCGGCGATCAGCGCCTCCGGCCTCGAACTGGAAACCCTGCTGGCCGAACTGGCCGCGGACATCGACGCGGAGCAGTGGCGCGTGCAGCTCGGCGACATCGGCCAGAAGATTGCGCGGCTGGAGCCGGTGAACCTGGCGGCGATCCAGGAGCACGCCGAGCAGAGCGAGCGCAAGACCTATCTGGACAACCAGCTCGCCGACCTCACCAGCGCGATGGAGACGCTGGAAAACGCCATCAAGAAGATCGACCGCGAGACCCGCCAGCGCTTCAAGGAAACCTTCGACAAGGTCAACGCCGGCGTGCAGGAACTGTTCCCGCGCCTGTTCGGCGGCGGCCACGCCTACCTGGAGCTGACCGGCGACGACCTGCTCAACACCGGCGTGTCGATCATGGCGCGCCCGCCGGGCAAGCGGCCCTCCAACATCTCGCTGCTCTCCGGCGGCGAGAAGGCGCTCACCGCGGTGTCGCTGGTGTTCGCCATCTTCAACCTCAATCCCGCGCCGTTCTGCCTGCTCGACGAGGTGGACGCGCCGCTGGACGAGGCCAACGTGGGCCGCTTCTCCAACATGGTGCGTGAGATGAGCGAGAAGGTGCAGTTCATCTTCGTCAGCCACAACAAGGCCACCATGGAAGCAGCCAGCCAGCTGTGCGGCGTGACCATGCGCGAGCCCGGCGTGTCGCGCCTGGTGCAGGTGGACCTGGCCGAAGCGGCTAAACTGGCGGGAGCTGCCTAAGGACCTGATGATGACGTTGCAACCCGTGCTCGCCTTCGCCTGGAACCCTGCCGTCGGCATTCCGATGCTGATCGTCGGCGTGGTCGTGCTGGCGCTGATCTGGCTGTTCGGCCAGCCGAAGAAGGAGCAGGGCAGGCGCAGGGCGATGCCGGAGTCGGAGCCACACGCCGGCGAGCGTCGCGAACCCACCTTGGGCGAGCCGGGGAGCGAACCGGTCGCGGGCGAACCCTTCATCGGAGAGACGCAGCCGCAGCAGGGCGAGCTCGACGTCGGCCTGCGCGAGGAGCTCGAGCGGCTGGGCGCCACGCTGTCCGGCGAGCGCGCCAAGGCGCCCATGTCCGCCGCACCCAAGGCCAGATCCAGGCAGCAGCCCAAGCTGGCCGACCATGTCGCCTCGATCATCGACGCCCTGCGCGCGCCCAGTTCCGGCGAACCGAAGGTACCGAATGCCCCGCCTGCGGCGGAGGAGTCCCCTCTACCGGCGCCAGCGCCCGTTGCCGCGCCAGCCGCCGCTGCGCCGCCGCGTTCCGAGCTTGGCCGGCGCCCGCCGCAACTGCCGGTGGAGCGCATCGTCACCCTGTTCGTGGTGGCCCGCGACAACGGGCGCTTCCACGGCCCGGACCTGGTCGTGGCCGCCGAGAAGGCCGGGCTGGAATTCGGCGACATGGGCATCTACCACCGCCTGGTCGACGGCAAGCGCGAGCTGGGGCCGATCTTCAGCGTCGCCAACATGCTCAAGCCCGGCAATTTCGACCTGGCCCGGCTGGATGTCTTGCGCACGCCGGGGGTGAGCTTCTTCATGACACTACCGGCGCCGCTGCCCGCACTGGACGCGTGGGATGCGATGCTGCCCACCGCGCAGCGCTTGGCCGAACTGCTGGATGGTCAGGTGCTGGACGAGGAACGCAACGCGCTCGGTCGCCAGCGCATCGCGCACATCCGCGACCAGCTGCGCGGCTGGGACCGCGACCACGAAGGCAAGGAAATCATCTTCGGGCGTTGATGCCCGCCGTCAGCCGGTCTGCTGGCGGCGCGGCAGCTTCCAGCCCGGCCGGATGAAATGGCAGGTGTAGCCGTCGGGATAGCGTTCCAGGTAGTCCTGGTGCTCCGGTTCGGCTTCCCAGAAATCGCCGGCCGGCGCCACTTCCGTCACCACCTTGCCGGGCCACAGGCCCGAGGCATCCACGTCGGCGACGGTGTCCTCGGCGATCCGCTGCTGCTCCTCGGACGTATAGAAGATCGCCGAGCGATAGGAACTGCCGCGGTCGTTGCCCTGCCGGTTCGGCGTGGACGGGTCGTGGATCTGGAAGAAGAATTCCAGCAGCGCGCGATAGCTGATCCGTGCGGGATCGAACACGATTTCGATCGCTTCGGCGTGGCTGCCATGGTTGCGATAGGTGGCGTTCGGCACGTCGCCGCCGCTGTAGCCGACTCGCGTGGAAACCACGCCGTCCAGGCGGCGGATCAGGTCCTGCATGCCCCAGAAGCAACCGCCGGCCAGGACCGCGCGTTCGGTCGTCATCGCGCGTCCTCCACCTGGTCCAGGTAATCCCCGTAACCTTCGGCCTCCATGTCGTCGCGGTGGACGAAACGCAGCGAGGCCGAGTTGATGCAGTAGCGCAGGCCGCCGCGATCGGCCGGGCCGTCGGGGAAGACGTGGCCGAGGTGGCTGTCGCCATGCACCGAGCGCACTTCAGTGCGGATCATGCCGTGCGAGGCGTCGCGCAGTTCGTGGACGTGGGCCGGCTCGATCGGCCGGGTGAAGCTCGGCCAGCCGCAATGCGATTCGAATTTGTCGGTCGAGGCGAACAGCGGCTCGCCCGACACGACGTCGACGTAGATGCCCGGCTCCCGGTTGTGCAGGTACTCGCCGGTGCCGGGGCGCTCCGTGCCGCTTTGCTGGGTGACCCGATACTGCTCGGGGCTGAGGCGCGACAACACCTCGGGATTCCTGGTGTAACGGGGCATGCGGGAGCCTCCTGTCGTGATTCGAATACAGTGAAAGATGGCTGTTCCTGCGCACTTATCAAGGCAGCGGTGGAAACGCCGGAAGAAGAAGGCGCTTCGGATTCTCTTGCGATCGCGGGCTTCGCAGAACACGTGCGTGCCCGCAGGTCGGCCATCACATGCGCATAGACGCGAGAGGTGGGCAGGGCATCGTGCTGTCCTCTCATTCCTTGAGATGGCAACGGGTGACGCTGGAGTTCGCCTCGCCTTCGAAACTGGATGCGATTACCACGCCAAGCCGTTGATCCATCTAGGTGTCGTGGCGAGGCTTTTTTTCACTCTCAATTTTCACCTATTTAGGTGAAAATATGCAGACGATGACCATCCAGATCACCCAGCGCCAGTCGAACGTCCTTGCCTTCATCCGCGCGCGGATCGAGCGTGACGGGAAGTCGCCCACCCTTGAGGAAATCGGCGAGGCACTGGGCATCGACAGTGTCAGTGCGGTGCTCAAGCACGTGCGTTCCCTTGAAGCAAAAGGCCGCTTGACCATCGAACCCAACCGCGCCCGCAGCATCCGGCTGGTGCGCGAACCCGATCCGATGGATGCGGACACGATGGAACTGCCGCTGATCGGTCGCATCGCGGCCGGCGAACCGTTGTTCTCGGAGTCACGGGTCGATCGCAGCCTGCGCGTATCCCGCTCGCTGTTCCGGCTGCGGCCGGACTACCTGGTGAAGGTGGTCGGCGATTCGATGCGCGGGGAAGGCATTCTCGATGGCGATCTGGTCGCGGTGCACGCCACACTGGTGGCCCGTCATGGCCAGGTGGTAGCCGCGCGCGTGGGCGGTGATCGTTTCACGATCAAGCGGCTGTACTGGAAAGGCGATGTGGTTCGCCTGTTGCCCAACAGCCCGGGCTTCCGTCCCATCGAGGTGGATCCCACCGAAGACTTCGCGATTGAGGGCCTGTATGCGGGCCTGCTGCGGGGCAGTTGATGAACGCCGTGGTTCCCCTTTCCGCGTTGCTCGATGCGCGCCAGGTCTGGCGGGGGCGCGCTCCCGAGGTCCCGGCCGGTGACCAGCCCACCGGCTGGCGCGCACTCGATGCCGTGCTGCCGGCGGGGGGCTGGCCCGACGCCTCCTTGTCCGAGATCCTGCTGCCCGCCGATGGCGTGGGCGAACTTCGCCTGGTACTGCCCACGCTGGCGCGATTGACCCGGAGCCGGCGCAACGTGGTGATCGTGTCGCCGCCATATGCGCCGTGTGTCGCCGGCTGGCAGCAGCAAGGCGTCGACATGCGCCAGGTGGACATCATCGAGGCCCCTGAAAAGGACGTGCTTTGGGCGACCGAGCAATGCCTGCGCTCGGGAAGCTGCGCCGCCGTGCTGGCATGGCCGCGGCAGGCCGACGATCGCGCCTTGCGCCGCCTGCAGGTGGCGGCGGCTACCGGGCAGGCGCTCGCCTTCGTGTTCCGCGATCGCTCCCATCTTTCCAACGCCTCGCCGGCCGCGCTGCGCCTGGAACTGGAAGCCTTGCCGCGGCCGCAGCTATGGGTGCGCAAATGCCGCGGCGGGGCCGTGCCCACCCGGCCCGTTCCGCTGGCGCGACTTGCCGGTTGATGGCGACCGGACATGCTCTGGACCTGCATCAACCTGTCGCATCTGGCCATGGATGGGATGCTTCGACGCCGCCCCACGACGGGGCCGCTGGTGCTCGTCGACGGTCCGGTCAACGCCCGCACGATCGTTTCGGCCAATGAATCCGCACAGGCGGCGGGCCTGCATGTCGGGCAGCGGCTGAGCGCCGCCCAGGCGCTGCTGTCGAAGTTCGAGGCGATTCCGTACGAGCGCGAATCGGTGGATCGCTGGCACCGCTTTCTCGCCGCCGTGGCCTACCGGTACAGTTCCGAGGTCAGCCTGCTGCCGCATGCGATCGTGCTGGAGGTCAGCCGCAGCATGGGCTTGTTCGGGCCGTGGCCACGGCTTGACGCGATGCTGCGGGCGGATTTCGCCGGGCTGGGATTTCGCCATCGGCTGGCCGCGGCACCGACGGCTCACGCCGCGCAGGTGCTGGCCACGGTCTCCGACGGGCAGGCGGTGCTGTCTGTCGATGCGCTGCGCCATGCCTTGCAGCGGGTGCCGCTCGCGAAGAGCTCTTTGCCGGCGAACGCCATCGCCGCGCTGCCCGGCATGGGCATCCGCAACCTGGGACAGGTGCTGGCGCTGCCCCGGGATGGCCTGCGCCGGCGCTTCGGCACGGAACTGCTGGATGCGCTGGATCGCCTGATCGGCGACCGGCCCTCCGGGCTGGAGCTGTATCGCCCGCCGGACACCTTCGACCTGCGCATCGAATTGCTCCACGAAGTGGAGAATCAGTCGGCATTGATCTTTCCGTTGCGGCGCATGGCCGATGACCTTGCCGCCTATCTCGCCGGCCGCGATGGAGGCGTGCAACGTTTCCTGCTGCGCCTGGAACATCGCGAAGGATGCTATACCGATGTGCCGGTGGGGCTGCTGGCGCCGCAGCGCGAGGGCGCGATGCTGTTCGAGTTCGCACGGGGCCGGCTGGAACACGTCGTGCTTCCTGAGCCGGTGCTGGCGCTGCACCTGATCGCGCGCGAGCTGCCGGCGTTCGTGCCCGCCGGGCGCGATCTGTTCGACGAACGGCCGGCAAACGCATTGCCGATCGGGCAGCTGCGCGAACGCCTGCGCGCGCGCCTTGGCGATCGGGCGGTCTATCGGCTGGGCAGCACCACCGATCCGCGTCCCGAACGCGCCCAGGCCGTGGCCGAATGCGGCGGCGTCCACGACGAGCCATCGCCGCGACCGACCTGGCTGCTGGCGCATCCGATTCCCCTGCGCGGCGCATCGCCGCGCATCCTGGCCGGCCCCGAGCGGCTGGAAACCGGTTGGTGGGATGGCGCCGAAGCCTGCCGCGACTACTACGTGGTCGAGACCTCGCCCGGCCAGCGGGCGTGGGCCTTCTGTCCGCCTGGCGAGCAGGGCGGCTGGATGCTGCATGGCTGGTTCGCATGAGCCGGCTCGCATGAACGATTACGCCGAACTGCATTGCCTGTCCGACTTCTCCTTCGGTCGCGGCGCCTCGAACGCGGCCGAGTTGTTCGAGCGTGCCAGGGCATGCGGTTACCGCGCGCTGGCGATCACCGACGAATGTTCGCTCGCGGGCATCGTGCGCGCGTACCAGGCATCGAACGAAACCGGCCTGAAACTGATCGTGGGCGCCGAGTTCCAGCTTGAGGATGGCCCGAAGCTGGTATTGCTGTGCGAGAACCGGCAGGGCTATACCGAACTCTGCCGGTTGATCACGCGCGGGCGCCGCGCTTCGGGAAAAGGCACGTACCGGCTCACCTGCGCGGACATGGAAAGCGGCATGCCGGGCACGCTGGCCTTGTGGACGCCCGGGCTGCAACCGGATACCGCCCACGGCCGCTGGATACGCGCGACGTTCGGCGACCGCGCATGGCTGGCGGTGGAACTGCATCGCGGGCCCGATGACGCCGCGCGCCTGCGCGAACTGCAGACGCTCGGGCATGCCCTGGATCTTACGCTGGTGGCCAGCGGCGACGTGCACATGCACGTGCGCCGCCGACTGGCCTTGCAGCACACGCTCACCGCGATCCGCCATCGCGTGCCGATCGTCGAGGCGGGCGCGCTGATCTTCCGCAATGGCGAACGGCATTTGCGCCGACGCGACGTGCTGGCCGGGATCTACCCCGAGGCCCTGATGCAGGAAAGCATGCGCATCGCCGAACGCTGCACGTTCCATATGGGCGAGCTGAAATACGACTATCCGACGGAACTGGTGCCGCAGGGCCACACGCCCACCAGCTGGCTGCGCCAGCTGGCGGAGGAGGGCATCCGCTGGCGCTGGCCGCAAGGCGCGAGCGCCAAGGTGCACCAGCTGATCGATGACGAACTGGCGCTGATCGCGTCGAAGCAGTACGAAGCTTTTTTTCTCACCGTGCACGACATCGTCCGCTTCGCGCGTGGCGAAGGCATTCTTTGCCAGGGCCGCGGCTCGGCCGCCAATTCCGCCGTGTGTTTCGCGCTGGGCGTCACCGAGGTGGACCCGGAGGTGAACAACCTGCTGGTGGCGCGCTTCATCAGCGAGGACCGCGACGAGCCACCCGACATCGACGTCGATTTCGAGCACGAGAGGCGCGAGGAGGTCATCCAGTACATCTACGGGAAATACGGGCGCGAGCGCGCGGCGCTGGCCGCCACCGTGATCTGCTACCGCGGCCGCAGCGCGGTGCGCGACGTGGCCAAGGCGCTCGGCCTGCCGCTGGACCAGGTCGACCGGCTAAGCGACGTCTTTGCGCGCGGCTGGGGCGGCAGCAAGGCTGACGAACGGTTGCGCGAACAGGGTTTCGATCCGGACAGCCCGCTCATCCGCCGCGTGCTGAAGCTCACGTACGAACTGCTGGGCATGCCACGGCATCTGTCGCAGCACGTCGGCGGTTTCGTGATCTCCGATACCTCGCTGAGCGAAATGGTGCCGGTGGAAAATGCGGCGATGCCCGACCGCACGGTGATCCAGTGGGAGAAGGACGACCTGGATTACATGCGCATGCTGAAGGTCGATTGCCTGGCGCTGGGCATGCTGACCTGTCTGCGCAAATGCTTCGCTCTGCTGGAAAGCGGGCATGGCGTGGCGAAAACCATCGCCACGATCGAGCCGGGTGACCGCGCCACCTACGAGATGATCCAGCGTGCTGACACCGTAGGCGTCTTCCAGATCGAAAGCCGCGCGCAGATGGCGATGCTGCCACGACATCGACCGGCGAATTTCTACGACCTGGTGATCCAGGTGGCGATCGTGCGGCCTGGCCCGATCCAGGGCGACATGGTGCATCCCTACCTGCGGCGCCGGAACAAGGAAGAAGTCGTCGATTATCCGTCACCGCAGTTCAAGGAAGTGCTGGAACGCACGCTCGGCGTACCGCTGTTCCAGGAACAGGTGATGAAGCTGGCCATCGTGGCGGCCGACTTCACCGATGGTGAGGCCGACAAGCTGCGCCGCTCGATGGCTGCCTGGAAACGTCATGGCGGACTGGAGCCGCATCGCGACAAGCTGATGCAGGGCATGCTGAAGAACGGTTACACGGCGGCATTCGCCGCACGCATTTTCGAGCAGATCAAGGGCTTCGGTTCCTACGGTTTCCCCGAGTCGCACGCGGCCAGTTTCGCCAACCTGGTCTACGCCTCGTGCTGGCTGAAGTGTCATTACCCGGCAGCGTTCGCCTGCGCACTGCTCAATGCGCAGCCGATGGGTTTCTACGGGCCGAGCCAGATCGTGCAGGACGTGCGGCGTCATCGCGTCGAGGTGCGGCCGGTGGATGTACGTTTCAGCGACTGGGATTGCACGCTGGAACCCGATCCGCGCGGTCACGCCGATGCGCGCGCGATCCGGCTGGGCCTGCGCATGGTGCGGGGATGCTCCGAAGCGACCGCGCTTCGCCTGATGGCAGCGCGCAGACGGCAACCGTTCGCTGACGTCACCGATCTGTGCTCGCGGGCCGGTCTCGATCGCCGTCATCAGGAACTGCTGGCGGATGCAGCAGCCCTGCGTGGGCTGGCCGGTCATCGCCATCGCGCGCGCTGGGCGGTGGCCGGTGTCGAGCCACAGTTGCCGTTGTTCGGCAGCGAAAGCCCGGGCGAGCGGGCCGTAGCCTTGCCGTTGCCCACGCAGGCCGAGGACACGCTGGCGGACTACGCACGCGTCGGTCTCAGCCTGGGCGCGCACCCGCTACGGCAGATCCGCGCCCGCCTGAACGCGGCGCACTGCATGGACGGAAAAACACTGCGCAGGCAGCCACACCACAGTCGCGTGCGCGTGGCCGGGCTGGTGACGTCGCGACAGCAGCCGCAAACCGCCAGCGGCATCATCTTCGTGACGCTGGAGGACGAGCATGGCCTGATCAACGTCATCGTGTGGCGGCAAGTGGCCGAAGCCCAGCGTCGTGCGCTGTTGCAGGCACGGTTGCTTGCGGTGGAAGGACAGTGGGAAAACGTGGATGGCGTCAGTCACCTGATCGCACATCGACTGAAGGACCTCACCCCGCTGCTGGGTGCACTGGATGCGCGCTCTCGGGACTTCCACTGAGTTCGTCGCGGCTCACCTGTCGTTGACCCGGCTTGCGCATACTCGGCGCGAATGGCCAGCAAACCTGCGCATGAGAACGTCCCGGACCTGCGCGTCGAGACGCGTGCGATGGGTCTGGTTTACGTCAGCGATACGCAGCCGGGCCTGAGCCGACGGCGTCGTGGCAAGGGCTTCAGCTATCGCGATGCGGATGGCCGGCCGATCACGGATCGCGATGAACTGGCGCGCCTCCGCGCGCTGGCGATTCCGCCGGCCTATACCCGGGTGTGGATCTGCAGCAACCCGCGCGGTCACCTGCAGGCGACCGGCCGCGATGCGCGCGGACGCAAGCAATACCGTTACCACCCTCGCTGGCGGGAACAGCGTGACCTTGGCAAGTTCGACCGCATCGTGGCGTTCGGCAGGGCATTGCCTGCGCTGCGCCGACGCGTGCGCCGGGATCTCGCTCTCGAAGGCCTGCCGCACGACAAGCTGGCGGCCCTGCTGGTGCGGCTGCTGGACGACACGCTGATACGCATCGGCAACGACTGCTACGCCCGCGACAATCGCAGTTATGGACTCACCACCTTGCGTTCCCGGCACGTGCGTGCGCAGCGCGGGCGACTGCGCTTCACCTTTCGCGGCAAGAGCGGGCAGGAGCGCGAAGTGGAAATGGACGATCGCCGGCTGGTGCGGATCGTGCGCCGCGTGCAGCAACTTCCGGGGCAGCGGCTGTTTCAGTACATCGATGACGAGGGCCAGCGGCAGCCGGTGGATTCGGACATGGTCAACGAGTATCTGCGTGCGGCCTGCGGCAACGGCCAGGCCCATGAATTCAGCGCCAAGGATTTTCGCACCTGGGGTGGCACGGTGCGTGCCGCTCGCGTCCTCGCCTGCACGCCGCGACCCCGCAAGGGTGGCGAGCGGGCGCGCCGCAGCGCACTGGCGGAAGCCGTCGTCGAAGTCGCGGGCATCCTCGGCAACACCCCGGCGGTGTGCCGCGGTTCCTACATCCACCCGCGCGTGCTGACAGGCTGGCTGGATGGCAGCCTGCAGCGGGCCATTCCACCCGCTGCGGCCGCGCATCCGCGTCAGCTGGAACGGCGGGTGCTGCGCTTCCTGCGCTGACCTCGTGCCGCTGGAAGCTCAATCCTGCGAGCCGGTCGCCGCCGGCGAGCCGTCGTCCGGGCGTGGTTCGCGGTGGATCGCGCCCAGCCAGAAGCCCCCCGCCAGGATCGCCGCGAGCGCCAGCACCCACCAGGCCATACCTTGCCGGTTCATCGCGTGGCTCCATCGGCATCGCTCAATGCGGCGAGCGCGGCGGCCACCGCGCGCAGGTCGGTCACCAGTTCGGCATAGGCTTCGTGACGGCGCGCCTCGCGTGGCGTGCGCAGCACCGCGGAGGGGTGCCAGGTGGCGAGCCCCCGCGCCTGCGGACCGAGTTCGCGCCATCGGCCCCGTTCGGAACCGATCCGGAAGTCCTTGCCGAACAAGGTCTGCGCCGCCATCGCGCCCAGGCCGATGACCAGGCGCGGTTGCACCCGCGCCAGTTCCGCCGCCAGCCAATGGCGGCAGGCGGCCTGTTCGGTGGCGTTCGCGCGCTTGTGCAGCCGCACCTTGCCGCGGAGCTCGTACTTGAAGTGCTTGACGGTATTGGTGAGGTAGAGCGTGCTCCGGTCGAGCCCGGCCTCGGCCAGCGCTCGATCGAGCAACTGCCCTGCCGGGCCCACGAACGGTTCGCCGGCCAGGTCCTCCTGCGCGCCAGGCTGCTCGCCGATCAGCATCGCCGCCGCGTGCGCCGGCCCGCGGCCGAACACGATCTGGGTGGCCTGGCGCCACAGCGGGCAGGCCCGGCAGTCCGCCGCCATCCGGCGCAGTGTCGCCAGGTTGCCTGCGGGCACGTGTTCGACCGGTTTGGCCAGCGCAATCACCGCCTGCTCGACCGGTCAGAGCACACCGAGCAGCCACAGCACGAGGATGATCAACAGGATCAGGCCGATGCCTCCGGTCGGGCCGTAGCCCCAGGAGCTGCTGTAGCCCCAGGTGGGCAGGGCGCCGATCAGCAGGATGATGAGGATGATGACCAGCAACAGTGACAGGGACATGTTCGTATCTCCTTGGTACGGGGCCGTGGCGCGTATGCGGTGCACGGCCGGGGAACGGCTTCAGCCGAACTTCTTCATCACCTGGTCGAGGTTCTGGCGCAGCGTGTCCACGCCGGCCCACGGATCGGTGCGCAAACGCGCCAGGCGTTTGGGCGTGGAGCGGATGTCGAAATCGCGGCCGCTTTTCAGCTTGCCCAGCTCGGCCCAGCGCAGCGGCATGGCGACCGGTGCGCCGGGGCGCGCGCGCAGCGAGTACGACGCCACGCTGGTCGCGCCGCGGCTGTTGCGCAGGTAGTCCACATAGATCAGGCCGTTGCGGCGGGCCTTGCTGGCGGTGGCGACGAACTCCAGCGGATGGGCCTGCGCCAGCGTGCCGGCGAACGCCCGCGCGAAGTCCTTCACCTGCGGCCAGGGGCAGCCGGGATTCAGCGGCACCACCACGTGCAGGCCCTTGCCGCCGGTCGTGCGCAAAAACGATTCCAGGCCCAGCTGCGACAGCCGCCGGTGCACCAGCCGCGCTGCGGCCACCACGCGCTCCCAGCCGACGTCATCGCCTGGGTCGAGATCGAACACCACGCGGTCGGCACGGTCGGGCTGCTCGACGGTCGCGCCCCAGGGATGGAACTCCAGCACGCCGAACTGCACCAGCTCGATCACCGAGACGGCGTCGAGCGGGTAGATGTAGGTGGCCTGGGCGCCGGACTCTTCCTTCAGCTTCGCGCTGCCGACGTGCTTCAGGCCCTGGATCATGTGCTTCTGGAAGAAGCAGGCTTTCGCCGTGCCCTCCGGGCAACGGATCACCGACACCGGGCGGCCGGCCACGCTGGGCAGGAACCACCGCATCACGCTGGCGTAGTAGTCGGCCACCTGCTGCTTGGTGATGCCGTCCTCGGGATACACCACGCGATCGGGATGGCTGATGACGATGTCGCCGGTGCTCTGCCCAGCCTGGCGGCGCGTGGCGGCCCTGGCCGGTCGGGCAGGTGCAGGGCGATCGGCGTCGGCCAGGTCTGCGGCGGTCTTGTCGGTACGCATGGTCTTCAGGCTCGGTTGGCGCAACAGGTTCTTGTTGCCGATGCCGCGGTAGTACACCTCGGCCACCGCGACCGGCTTGACCCAGCGCGCGTCGCGCAGCAGCGGGTCGATCGCGGCGAGCTTCACCGTGGGCTGCGCGCTTCCGCGCTCGGCGATGGTCTTGCCCAGTTGCCGCAGCTGTTCGTCACTGAAGCCGGTGCCGACGCGGCCGGCATACACCCAGCCGCTTTTCACCGAGGCGTCGGGCCGCGCCAGCAGCAGCGAGCCGAAGCCGCTGCGGCTGCCCTTGGGCGGCGTGTAGCCGACCACGGCGAACTCGTCGCTGTGCAGCCGCTTGATCTTCAGCCAGTCGTCGCCGCGTCCGGGGCGGTAGGGCGAGTCGATGCGCTTGGAAACGATGCCTTCCAGCTGCTGTTCGGTGGCCATGCGGAACGCGGCTTCGCCATCGCCGAGGGTGTGGCTGCTGAAGGCCAGGTGTTTCGGCGCGTGGGCCAGCAGCTGCTGCAGCAGCGCCTTGCGTTCCAGCAGGCGCACCTGCGAGAGGTCGCTGCCCTCGAGGTAGGGCAGGTCGAACAGCACGTAGGCCAGCGGCAGCTGCGCTTCGCCGGATAGCGTCTGCTGCAGGCCGTTGAAGTCGCTGTGTCCGCGTGCGCCCAGTGCGATCAGCTCGCCATCGAGGCGGGCGGACTGCAGCCCCAGCGATTCCAGCGATTGCACGATGTCCGGCAGCCGGTCGTTCCATGGCTGCGCGTTGCGCGACCACAGCTTGACCTCGCCGTCGGCGATCGCGGCGAGGATGCGGTAGCCATCCCACTTCACTTCATGCAGCCATGCTTCGCCCGAGGGTGGGGACTCGCGCAGGCGAGTCAGCTCCGGTGCGAAGAACGCGTTGGTGGCCGGCCTCGCACGCCCGCCTGGCAGCGCGGCGGCAAGCCTGGCCAGGCGCACGCGCGGTGCCTTGCGGCCTTTCGGCACGCCCGTGCGACGGACGGGGGATCTTCCCGTGGCCGCCTTGTCTGTCGGCGCCTTCGCAGCGGCGCGGGTGCTGCGGACCATTTTCGCGTCGAGCAGGTCGTCCGCTTCCACGTCGCCGGCAAAGCGGTCCTTCGCCTTGATCAGGAACCACGCCTGCTGGCGTTCCCTGCGGCCGCTGCGTACCAGATGCCAGCCGCCCTTGAGCCGCTTGCCGAACAGCTCGAAGCGCAGGTGGCCCTTGCGCAACTGCGCCTCGGCGTCGCCCTCGCTGGCCCACACGCCGGTATCGAACTGGTCGACGTGGCCCTTGCCGTAGCCGTGCTCGATGTCGCCCTCGAAGCCTGCGTAGGAAAGCGGATGGTCTTCCACCTCGACCGCCAGGCGCTTCACCTGCGGGTCGTAGCTTGGTCCTTTCGGCACCGCCCAGCTCTTCAGCACGTTGCCCACCTGCAGGCGGAAATCGAAGTGGCGGCGGCTGGCGTGGTGTAGCTGCACCACGAAGATGGCGCGGTGGTCCATGCCGGCCGCCATGTCGCCGGCCGGTTCGCGCGTCCGGGAGAAGTCGCGCTTGCGTTGGTACTCCCGCAGGCTGTCCATGGTCAGCTGGTCGGGCCGCCCATCACCGGCAGCACTGCGCCGGAGATGTAGCTGGCGCAGGAGGGCGCGGCGAGGAAGACGTAGGCTGGTGCCAGCTCCTCCGGTTGCGCGGGGCGGCCCATTGCGCTGGATTTGCCGAAGTCGCGCAAGCGCTCGGCTGACTGGTCGGCGGGGTTCAGCGGCGTCCACACCGGCCCGGGCGCCACTGCATTCACGCGGATGCCGCGCGTCACCATGTTCGCTGCCAGCGCCTTGGTGAACGCGTGGATGCCGCCCTTGGTCATCGAGTAGTCGAGCAGTTTGTCGTTGCCGAACAGGCCGGTCTCCGAGCCGGTGTTGATGATCGAGCAGCCGCTGCCCAGATGCGGCGACGCCGCCTTGGCCATGTGGAAATAGCCGTACAGGTTGGTGCGCAACGTCTCGTCGAAGTGCGCTTCGCTGATCTCCTCGATCGAGTCGGCGTGCTCCTGGAACGCGGCGTTGTTGACCAGCACGGACAACTTGCCGAACGCCTCCACCGTCTGTGCCACGGCGTCGAGGCAGAATGCCAGGTCGCGCACGTCGCCCGGAATCAGCAGGCAGCGCTGGCCCTCGCCTTCGACGTAGTCGCGGGTTTCCTCGGCATCGGCATGTTCGTTGAGGTAGACGATGGCCACGTCGGCTCCCTCGCGCGCAAACAGCACGGCCACCGCGCGGCCGATGCCGGAGTCGCCGCCGGTGATCAGCGCGGCCATGCCGGCGAGCTTGCCGCTGCCCGCATAGGTCGGCGCCAGGAATTGTGGCCGCGGGTCGAGCTGCTGTTCGCGGCCGGGCTTCTGCTGATGCTGCGGCGGCTGCCCGCCTTTCGACTTGCCTGTTTTCGGGGCAGGCTGCTGCGCGGCGTCTTTCCCGGGTGTCTTGCGCTCCACGTTGTCCTCGACGGCAGCCTGGATCGCGCGCTGGCGTTCGGCGGTGACCTTGGCCCCCTTGGTGGCGGTGCGCTTGCTTGCAGCCATGGTGCAGACCTCCATCGCGGGAACGTCCACACGCTAGCGAGGCCGGCGTACGCCACAGGTGAAACGCGGGTTACGGCGTTTTTTACAGCCTGTCCACGCCGATGCCGCAATAGTCCACGTGCAGAAACCTTTTCGCCGCCGGAGATTGTCATGCCAGAGAGTCGTACCCGTCGGGCCGCGGCCAAGGACAAGAAAGAAGGAAAGTCCCCCAGCACCCAGGCCGGGGAATATGTGCATGAGGAGATCAAGCACGTGCGCGAGGGCAAGCATGGCGCAAGATCGACCAAGCAGGCGATCGCCATCGGCCTGTCCAAGGCCCGGCGCGCCGGCGTGAAGGCCAGGCCCGGCAAGAACGCCAGCAAGTCGACTAGGAAGAAGGCGGCACAGGACGAAGCTGCCTCGCACGAGCACCACAAGCCCGCAGCGAAACGTTCGCGGGCGACCAGCAAGGCGCTGAAGAAGGAAGGCCACAAGGCCGCCTCGAAATCGGCGTTGTCCGCGCACGCCAGGCGCAGTGCGTCGAAGCGCAGCGCCAGCTCGCGCTCGGCGGCGGCCAAGAAGGCGGCGCACGCCAAGGGTGCCGCGGGCCGCTCGGCAGCGGCGAAGAAAGCGGCCAGGACGCGCGCCAGGAAGGCCTCCTGACCGCGCCACTGGTGGAGGAAACGAACCATGGCACGTCCCATCTGGACCGGAACCCTGTCGTTCGGCCTGCTCAACGTCCCGGTCTCGCTGATGCCCGGCGAGCGTAGCGTCGACCTGCATTTCCGCATGCTGGACAGCCGCAGCAACACGCCGGTGCGCTACGAGCGCGTCAATGCCGAAACCGGCGAGGAAGTGCCGTGGAAGGAGATCGTCAAGGCCTTCGAGTATTCCAAGGGCAACTACGTCGTGCTGGAGCCGGAAGACATCAAGTCGGCCGCGGCGGACGGCCGCGAAGTGGTCGACGTGAGGACGTTCGTGCGGGCCGATGCGATCGGCCCGGAATACTTCGAGAAGCCGTATGTGCTGGTGCCGGGCAAGAAGGCGGAGAAGGGCTATGTGCTGTTGCGCGAAACGCTCGAACGCACCGGCCGGATCGGCATTGCGCGGGTGGTGATCCGCACGCGCGAGTACCTGTCCGCGGTGATTCCGCGCGGCCATGCCCTGGTGCTGATGCTGATGCGTTATCCACAGGAGCTGGTGGATACCGCCGACTACAAGATTCCCGAAGGGGCAGCGGCGAACTACCGCATTTCATCCCGCGAGATCGAGATGGCCGGGCAACTGGTCGAGTCGATGAGCGACGAATGGAACCCTGCGGATTACCGCGACGAGTTCCGCGATCGCCTGCGCAAGGTGATCGAGAAGCGGATGCGCTCCAAGGGCGTGGTCGCTACCGAGACCGAAGAGGAGGCCGCGATGCCGGAGAACGCCACCACCAACGTGGTCGATTTCATGTCGCTGCTGCAGAAGAGCCTGGCCAGCCACCGGCGCACGCCAGCGAAAAAGAGCGCCGCGAAAGCTGCCGGAAAATCCGGCAAGGGCGCACGCGCAGGCAAGCCAGCCACCAAGAAGAAATCATCGACGAAGAAGGCAACGGCAAAGAAGCCCTCTGCCACCCGCAAGGCGAGCTGACCTTGCGGGCGCGGTGGGCAGAAGCTGCGCATAGCGGACCTTCCCATGCAGCGGCCTCCCATCGAGGGAGCCGCGAGATGCCGATGCCTGTCGTTCGAGAGCATCGACTCCAGTGGGTGCGCGGGGCTGCGGTGCCCGGGCTGCGGAAGGCGCCCCGCCAAGCGGGGACGACTTGCGAAGCTGCGCCGGTCGGCGCAGGCGCAGCTCAGCCGTGGAAGGCCCGCTTGATGTCACGCATCTGGTCATGTCCGTTGCGCACCGAGGTATACATGTCGGCGATGACCGCCTCGGTATCCGCCGAAATATCCTTGTCGTTCATGGCATGCTCGAACTTCGACTTGAGGTGGTCCTCGCCGCGCTCGACCTCGTCGACCACCGCCTTGTTGTCGTTCGACGTGAGGCTGGTACGCAGGTTGACGAACATGCGGTGCGCCGAAGCGGCCACCGTGCCGTCGTTCGCGGGATCGCCACCCAGCAGCCGCACGCGCTTCTGCAGCGTCGAAGCCACCTGCCTGCGCTCGTCGGCGCGTTCCCTGAAAAGCGAGACGAGTGGTTCGCTCCTGGCATCCCTGGCCGCTTCCGCATAACCGTCTGCGCTGTCCAGCGTGGTCTCGATCAGGCTGTTGAGGGTCTTGATGTCGTGGTTGCTCTTCATCGGAAGTTCTCCTTCGGAGAGTGTTGTCGTGAGTCGTATTGGAACCGACCTCGCGTGACGGGTGCGGCACGATTTCGTTCAATAACGTTTGCCGCCGCAATCACGCGAAGCGCACAAGCAGGCAGAGAAGTTCTCACGCACCGGTCACCGCAGCGCCGCCAGAATCGCGCGGTGCTCATCGAAAAACGGGAGCAGACATGAAGACACGTCATGTATTCAGCACCGACGATATTCACGCCGCCCGCTTGGCCATCGACGCGCTGCGCCGGGTGGGGTGGCCCGACGACGATATTTCGCTGGTGGCACGCCAGGACATCGAGAACGACCAGATTCCCGACGACCGCCAGGACACCAGCGGGGATTTCAGTCGCGGCGGCTTCAAGGGCCTGCTGGCTGGCGGTGGCAGTGGCCTGCTGGTGGGGCTGATCGCCGTCGCCGTTCCTCCGCTGGGCGTCACCCTCGCCGGCGCGGCAGCGATGACCGCCGCCGGTGCGGCGGTGGGTGGCTGGGTGGGCATGCTGACCGGCACCGCCGAACCTGGTCCGGTCCGGCGCCGGTTTGAGGACGAGATTGCCGCCGGCCACGTGCTGGTCGCCGTCGACGGCAAACCGGACCAGCTGGCCAAGGCCGAGGCGGTGCTGCTCGAGCTGGGCGCCCGGCCGCTGCCATTCAATGCGCCAAGCGCCCTTTCCTGAGGGCGCTAGCACTGCATCTTTCTTCTTCGCTTTCTTCGCCTGGATCGCGCGTCACGCCAGGTGGGCGCGACTGGCGGCGCAGTCGATGGCGGAAAGCAGCTCGAGCCGGCCGTAGGGTTTGCGCAGGAACACCACCTTCAGCTGCCCGGCGATCAGCGAGGCCTCGTTGTCGGCGGAGGTGGGCACGATGGGGAAGGCGGCGTTGTCACGACGCAGGTGGCTGATCAACGAGGTGCTCTGCTCGCCGCAACCGAGGTACATGTCGGCCACCAGCATGCCGATGTCTTGCCGCTCGCGCGATATGGCCAGGCCGGTAGCAAGGTCGTGCACGGCCACCACGTCGTACCCGGCATGATTCAGCAGGAGGCGGGTGACCTCGCGGGTAGCGGCATCGTTCTCCACCAGCAGAACGCGATTGGCAGACATGGCACCGATCCCCGCGATTTGCCGGAAGTGCAACCGTCGCACCGGAAGAGTTCTGTCCCTGTGAATGCGCTCATGGTCCGCGCCGATGCGTACTTGGCGACGCGAGCGTGCAAACGGATGCATCGTGCGATGCGTGGCCGAGGCAATGTCGTGACTGTCTCGACATGAAGCTGGCTAGACGAAATGCACATCGGGACTTAACCGGCGTGGCCGCAGGCTGGCTCACGTTCCCGCAGCCGGAGAAGTGCCATGTCCGACCATGACCGCAAGGACCTTCCCCATCTGAACAACCCGCGCGGCGATGTCGAGAACGAGACCCCGGAAACGCGTCGGCGGCGCCGGGACAAGACGAACAAAAACCAGGACGAGGCCCTTGAGGAAACCTTTCCGGCCAGCGACCCGGTTTCACCGTTCATCCCGGCCAAGATGCCGGAGCCCGAAGCGAGAACCGGCAGCGTCACCTACGACGGGCGCAGCTACGAGTTGGGTGATATCCGCGCCCGCATGGACGCCGAACTGGTCGCCGCTATCGTGGACATGCCCGGCAGCGACCAGGATTTCTTCAACGCCTATCTGCTTGCCCACGCCGACAAGTACGGCGAGCGTTTCCGCGTGAGTTGAGCAAAGCGCAGGCGCGGGCCGGGGACAAACCTGGAACGTGCGGTCAGCGGGTGTCCTACAGTGAGGCGTCGGCCTGCTGCTTCAGGCGCTCCAGCAGTTGATTGACCTCGGGGTTGTCCGGATTCGCGGCATGCAGCTGTTCGAGCAGGGCGCGGGCCTGCGCCGGCTTGTTCTGCCGGTAGAGCGTTTGCGCCATGCCCTGCATGGCGTCGTTGTCCTGCGGCGCCAGTTTCAGCGCCTGCCCGAAGGCGGACCCGGCGCCGTCCAGATCGTCCAGGCGCAGCAGCGCGAAGCCCAGGCCGTTCCAGGAGTCGGCCTTGACGTCGGCCATGCCGGTTGCCTGCCGGAACTGATCGCGCGCCAGCATGTTGTCGTTGCGGCGCAGCTGGATCCAGCCGGTGAGCACGTACGCGGCGTAGTCCATGGGCTGCACGCTGCCCAGCTCACGCAGTGCACCTTCGTAGTCGTCCTGTTCGAACAAGCCTTGGGCGCGCTCGTTGGCAAGCTGGCGCGGCGTGCGGTTGTGCCCGATCGAACCGTCGAACTGGCGCGTATCGACCTGGCCTGCGTGCTGTTCCAGGTAGTCGCGCACGCTGCGGGCGCGGTGCAGGCCGAGGTAACAGTGGATGTACACGGTGCCGTCGGCGGCGATGGCTGCTTCGGCGGCAGCGCGGGAATTGCGCTCGTAGTCGGCACCGAAGCGCTGCCCCAGGATGCTGCCCATCGGGAAATTGAGCACGCGGATGCCGAGCTGCTCCGCTCGCGCCTTTTCCTGATCCAGCAGCACCGACTCGTAGGGCAGGCTGGGGTTGAGCAGGCTGATGATGGTGGTGACGCCATGCGCCTTCAGGCGGGACATGTCCGCATCCACCGGATAGGGGCCGAACACGAAGCGCGCGGCGGTGACCGACTGCTGCGCCCGCCACGGCTGCACCACGAAGCTGGCCGGATGCAGCAAAACCCAGACTCCGGCAGCAGCGCCAAGCAAGGCCACGCCGACAGCCAGCAGCAGCCACTTGCGTCCAAGCGATATCTTCATTTCCCCTCGCCCCTGTGTTGCGCACCCGCAGTCGGTGAGTCGCACGCCATGCAGCCATGCCCGGCCACGAGGTCATGCCACGGTGTCCTGCAGGGCAAACGGTTGTGACGCGGTCCCGCACCGCGCTCACCGCTTGCAACAATAACAAGCTTGGTCAGTTCCGACGAGCGGACGGATGCGCGGGCGCGGAACCCCGATCCGGCCCGCCATGGTCAGAGGCCGGATGATGGGCGGTTGTTCTGATCAGCGCCCCGGCCGATGCGAAAAGGCTGCCACAACATCCGGTCCAGGCGCAGCTCGCGCGGGTCGCGGAACTGGTGGATGCCGATGGTCATGTTGATGTGGCCATCGCGCGGCTGCGCACGATAGGTGCCGAACAGGCGATCCCACCAGGACAGGTTGAAGCCGAAGTTGGAGTTGGTCTCGTCCGGATGCCAAGAGTGATGCACGCGATGCATGTCCGGCGTGACGAGGATCCGGCGCAGCAGGTGATCCAGTGGCAGCGGCAAGCGGACATTGCCGTGGTTGAACATCGAGGTGGCGTTCAGCAGCACCTCGAAAACCAGCACGGCCGTCGCGGGCGCGCCCAGCGCCACGATGACGCCGAGCTTGATGCCCAGCGACAGCAGGATTTCCAGCGGATGGAAGCGTACGCCGGTGGTCAGATCGAATTCGAGGTCGGCGTGATGCATCCGGTGCAGCCGCCACAAGGCTGGCACCGCGTGGAACAACACGTGCTGCAGATAGATGGCTAGATCGAGCAGGAGTACCGATGCGCCGAGCGCCAGCCAGTTGGGTGCTTTCAGCACATGCAGCAGCCCCCACCCAGGGGTCTCGGCGTACAGCGCCACGCCGACGGCGGCGGTGGGAAGGAGCAGCCGCACCAGCAGGCTGCTGAGCACGACGATACCGAGATTGCCGGGCCAGCGCCGCCATCGACCGATCGCCTGGCGCCGTCGGGGCGCCAGTGCTTCCCACAGCGCCATCACGGCGAAGATGCCGGCGAAGGCACCCAGCCGGATCGCAGGTTCGTGGGCAAGCAGAAACGGGGCCATCGTCGGGTGCCCTGGTCAGGAGGCCGGATCGATCGTCGAGGGCATCATCCAGCCTTGTCCGATTCCGCTCCGGCCTGGCGGGATATCAGTCCGAGATTGGCGACCGCGAACGGGGTGAGCAGATTCATGGCGATCTTGATCACCAGCTGCGCGTTCCACGGTCCAGCCAGCAGCTGGCCACCGAGGTTGAACACGCTCAGCCACACACCCACCAGCAGCGCCACCATGCAGGTCCGTTTCAGATGGGGAGGGTGGAACACCACCCTCAGGATGTGGCGCAGCGTCAGCATGTCATGGTCTTTCCGGCAGGCCGGCATGGAACGGGACCCGGCAGCAGATCGTGAAGCGGGCAGTGGCGCGCAGGACGGGAACGCCGCATTACCCGCGCCGGAACCACCCGCGCAGGCAACCCTACCACTGAGCATGACGTCGCGTGACAAGCATGAGGTGGCTTGTCTTGTCCGGCCCGGGTGCCGCTATGAGCGGGAACCGCTTCATTCGTCGGCATAGCCGCTGATCTCTTCCGAGTCGGCTTCCACGCCAAGGCCCAGCGCGATGCGATTGACGAAGTTGAAATAGGCGGTGACCAGGTTGATGCGCAGGATATCCGGGTCGGTGAGTCCTTCCGCGCGCAATGCCGCCACCTGCGCCTGATCCATCGTCGACGGGGCGGCGGTGAGCTTTCGCGCGTACAGCAGCATCGCGCGCAGCCGCAAGTCGGCGAGCTGGTCGGGTGCGGTGCTTACAGTGGCCAGCACGGCCTCATCCTTCTCGTAGCGGTGCAGTGCTTCCAGATGATGCGCGACGCAATAGGCGCAGCCGTTGGCAGCGGAAACCACCACCGCAATGGCCTCGCGCTCGCGCCGGCTCAGCGGGCCGGGGGAGAACATCAGATGCATGTACAGGTCGAGATGGTGCTGCAGGGCGCCCGGATCGAGGCTGTGCACGCGGAGAATGCGCGCCACCTTGCCGCGTTGCTTCCTGATGGCGTCGTAGATGTCCCGCAGCGGACCATGTGCCTCGCTTTCGGGTGTTTCGCTGATCCAACTCATCAATCCGCTCCTCTGCGAGTGTCGTCGATGCCGGCAACTGGCGGCTCTCCCACGACGTGCCGCCGTGCCTGCTCGAGATCAGGCACAACGGGCGCCGTAATCCACGGGTATTCCGGTGGACGCCTGGCCCGGTTGATCCACAACGCATGCCAGTTTGAGGAGGCCGCGCCGGCGACATCCCAGGCGTTGGACGAATGAAAGGCGATGGCCGACGGTGCGACGCCGAATGCGTCGGCCGCCGCCGCGTAGACGCGGACATCGGGCTTGAATACCTGCAGTTCGTGCACGGAATACACCACGTCGACGAGGTCGCCGAGCTGCGCGGCGGTCAGCGCCGTCTGCAGCATCGAACGGGTGGCATTGGAAAACACGGCAACGCGCATCCCCGCCGCGCGGTATCCGGCCAGGGCGCGGGGTACCTCGGGGTAGGCATCCAGCTCGCGGTAGGCGTCCAGCAGCGCCGAGCGCAGCGCGGCATCACGGCGACCCGCGGCGGCCAGGGCGTAATCCAGTGCTTCTCCGGTTACCTGCCAGAAATCCGCATAACGCCGCATCAGGCTGCGGGTCCAGGTGTATTCAAGCTGCTTCTGCCGCCATCGCCCGGATATGTCTTCGGCCTTCGGGCCCATGCGATCGGCCAGCCGGGCTACCGCCGAGTGCACATCGAACAAGGTGCCGTAGGCGTCGAATACCGCGATGTCGGGGTGTGTCATGGTGACCATGCCTCCATCAGTTTGGGGAGGAGGTTCAGGAATGGCCCGGGTTGCCGCGAGCGACTTGTCTGCGGCCGTCGATCGTCATGCTGTCGGCATCGCGCAGCAGATAGAGCGCCACGTATCCGGCAAGCATGGGCCAGGCGGCGAAGAACAGCAGATTGGTGCCTTCGTAGGGGTGCGCGTATTGATGCCAGGCGGACAGCGTCGAGACGGCATGCAGCAGCAATACCGCACCGTAGCTGTAACGCCGCGCGAGCCCGGCAACAAAGGCCAGAAGAAGTACCAGCTCCATCGCCCCGATCATGAAGAAGGCGCCCTGGCCGAGGCCGGTGACGGCGTAAAAATGGCTGAATACACCGGCGCTGTGTTCGGGCCGGATGAATTTGTCCAGCGTCCACATCAGCATCACGAGAAAGATCGACAGGCGCAGCCCAAGCAGTGCCCGGCCCAGCCGTTTCGGTGAGTTCATGGGATGGATCTCCGATGAAGACGAGGGCGACAGACTGACGGTCATCCTTTTGCCGAATGGATGAATTGACAACGCAAGGCCGGTCAGCCGCGCTCGACCATCACCTCGCTGGTCTGTATGACCGGCGTGATGTCCGTGAAATTGGGAAGGTCGGCCATGAGTTCGGCGGCGTGCGGTCCGAAGCCGTTCTGAAAGGCTTCCACCGAGTCACAGAAAATATGGCTCATGCCGATGTAGGCCGGAGCTGCCCCGGGCGCCCCGCCGGCCAGCCCCTTGTCGATCGAGTAGTACCGGCAGCTCTCGCTCATGCGTTGCTTCACCAGCGGCATGTGCGTGTCGCGGTAGTACGCATGGTCGAACCGTGCTTCCGGGGCATCGGGGTACATCACACTGACCTTGATCATGGTTTTCCTGCTCATGGTTGGGGAGCACTTCGCGCGCGCCAGGGAATCTGTCGGTACGCTTTGCTTCTGCTCGAACGCAGGGGTGCGCCCTGCTGGTGTTCGATGCAATCGACCCGGGCAGTCCTTCCTTCCCGGAAGGGCTGCACGGTCGAAGGCGGTTACCTGGTGGCGAGGATGGCGTCCTTCGCTTCCTGGGTGGTCACCACGTCATTGGCGATCATCTGGAAGTTCGTCAAAGCGGCGGCGTAGCCGTCGAGCCCCGGCAATTGCGCGGCAGCGGTGGCGTCCTTCACCACTTCGACTTCGAAACCTTGCTCCAGCAGTTCCCTCAGGTGGCTTTCGACACAGAGGTTGGCCGACATGCCGGCGAGTATCACCTTCGAAATGCCGTGCTTGCGAAGCTGCAACGCCAGATCGTTCGTCTGTGGGCCGTAGACCTTGTGCGGACTGGTGACGATGGTCTTGCCGTCATTGATGTACTTCTTGTACTGCGGCATCCAGTCGGCGCCGGAGTTCTCGAACCCGTCGAGGCTCAGGGGGCCCTTGCGGTCGAACATGCCGATCTTGTGCATCGCCACTTCAAGCGGGCCACCGAATTTCCAGCCGTGGTCCCACGGATAGTAGTAGTGGGGCGAAATGACGACCAGCATGTTGCTGTCCTTCGCGGCCTTGAACAGGGTGTCGAGGTTTTCAACGGTGTGGTTGGCCTCGACGCTCTTGCCGACCAGCCCCCAGGTCACGCCCTTGGGGCTGAGGAAGTCGACCTGCGGGTCAATCACGACCAGCGCGGTATTGGCGTGGTCGACCTGCATGGTGGTCTTGGGAAGTTGTGCATGGGCGGGGCCGGCTGCGAAACCGATACCCGCGGATGCCGCAAGAAGTGTGAGAGTCTTTTGCATGTAGTGCATGGACCTGATTTCCTGATGATTGGGTATGCTGCGGGCCGAATGCATCAGTCCGCGGTGTTTGCCGAAAACTTCACGCCTGGCGCTTCCATGCCTCGCTGGCGAACTGCTCGTTGGTCCGGGTTCCGGTCAGGTGGTTGGCGTAGTTGCTGAGCGTCTTCATGGCGACGCCAAGCACCACTTCCAGCGCCTGCTGGTGGGTGAAGCCGGCCTTGAGGAAGGCCTGCAGCGGGGCTCCGGCCACCCAGCCGCGCTCCTTCACCATGCGGCGGGTGAACGTGGCCAGGGCTTCCAGCCGGGCGTCGGGCAGGGTGGTGCGGTTGCGCAACGCGTCGACGACCGCATCGGGAGCCTTGGCTATCTTGCGAGCGATCACTGAATGGGCGGCGACGCAGAATTCACATCCGTTTTCCACGCTGGCGGCCAGCAGCACTACCTGGCGTTCCACCGGGTTGAACGAAGTCTTGTCGAACTGCGCGGAAAGCCCGAAGTAGGCTTCCAGCGCCGCCGGCGCGTTGGCGAGGTTGGCATACAGGTTGGGCACAAAGCCCATCTTGTCGCGTGCGCCCCGCAGCAGCGGGCGTGCTGCTTCCGGGGCGGAATCGGGGGTCTGCAAGGTGAATTCGCTCATGGTTCATACTCCATGGATGGGTTGATGGATGGCCGATCGAATGACGAACCGGCCATGGGCATACTTTGGCCCTCGACCGCAAACGCAACCATGTCCGCAACGCGCGCATGCTTGTCTCCGCGTCTTGATCTGGAGCCGCCGTGGACGAACTGAGTGAATTGATGCGGCACCTCCGCCTGCAGACGCGCGTGTTCCACCGGACCACGCATTGCGGGCAGTGGGTGGTCGATGGCGAATACGAGCGCAAGGCGATGTTCCACCTGGTGGCCACCGGCCGCTGCGTGATGCGGCATGACGGCAGTGCCGATGACATCCTGCTTCGGGCCGGCGACGCAGTACTGTTCAACCGCCCGCTGGACCATTGCCTGATCGCGTCGGTGGACGCCGACGGCGACGTTCCCACGCTGCTGCTGTGCGGCTACTTCGAGTTCGACTCGCCGTTGTCGGAAGTGCTGCTGGCTTCGCTGCCGGCGCAACTGTTGCTTCGGCACGCTCCGCAGCCGGATGGCGGGGACTCCGGCGCTCCGGCGGCCCTGCTGCAGTTGATCGTCGCCGAAGCGGAGTTGAACGGTCCCGGCGCGATGGCGCTGATGGACAAGCTTTCCGATGCGCTGTTCATGTACGCGCTGCGGCAGTGCCTGGCCGCCGGCACGGTCGCGCACGGGCTGCTGACCGCGATTTTCGATCCGCATCTCGGCCCGGCCTTGCTGGCCATCCATCGGGATCCGCAGCAGCCCTGGACGGTGGCGATGCTCGCCGACCGGGTGCATCTGTCGCGGGCGGCATTCGCCCGGCGATTTGCCCACTCGACCGGGGCCACCCCGATGGGGTACGTCACTGGCCTGCGCATGCAGCAGGCGAAGTCGGCGCTGGCCGAGCGCAGTGTCAGCGTGGCCGAAGCGGCGGTGATCGCCGGTTATGCGACGGAGGCGGCCTTCAGCCGCGCCTTCAAGCGCCTCCACGGACACTCGCCGGGTGTCTCGCGATCGCTTTGAAACTTCGTTGAATCCTTCGGCCGGTCCGGTCCCTCTATCGGCTGAGGGCGTCGCGCGGCAGCGGGAAATCCATGGCCATTCCCCCGCATCCGTTGCCATGGATTCCGAGCCTGCCTGAGCTGCCGCGCGCGTCTTCACCGCTGATGACGAATCACCCGGCTGGCGTGAACGGGCGGCAGCATCGGTTCCGGTTTTTTCCGACACCCTGCAACCTCGACCAACCGCAACGAGGAGATACCCATGCGCGCCACGTGGCAAGGCAGCGTGATCGCCGAGAGCGAGCACACGATCGTGATCGAGGGCAATCACTATTTCCCGCCGGAGTCGCTCAGGCGCGAGCACCTGCGCGACAGCACCCGGCATTCGGTGTGTTCCTGGAAAGGCACGGCCAGCTATTTCGATGTGGTGGTCGACGACGAGGTCAATCCTGCGGCGGCGTGGTACTACCCGCAGCCCAAGCCGGAAGCGGCGGAGATCCGTGGATACGTCGCGTTCTGGCACGGCGTCACGGTGCGCGCCTGAAACCACCCAGGCCGGGGACGGACCATGCCGACCGCAACGCGGACAAGGCCGTGACGCCTGCGTCCCGTCATCTGCCGTGCGGCTGGCCATTCCTGCTGCTTGGCCTCGCGCTGTGTGTGCTGGCCGGTTGCGCCACGCGGACCTGGAATACCCGGATCAAGCCGGCCGGGGTGGAGGATCGCTACGAATTCAGGACGCGATTCCCGCACGCTCCCCGCGACACCTTCGTGGTGCTTGCGTTTTCCGGCGGGGGCACCCGCGCGGCTGCCTTCAGCTACGGTGTGCTGGAAAAGCTGCGCGACACCGAGGTCCCGTCAGGCGGCCAGCCGACGCGATTGCTCGACCTGGTCGATGTGGTCACCTCGGTTTCCGGCGGCAGCTACACCGCGGCGTATTACGGCCTGTTCGGCGACCGCATTTTTGGTGACTTCCGGACCCGCTTCCTCTATCGCGACTGGCAAGGCGAGCTGCTGGGCCTGCTGGGGCGCCCGGATCATCTGTTGTCGATTGCCGGCCGCCACTACAACCGCAGCGATCTGGTTGCCGCCTATCTCGACCGGACCCTGCTGGAGGGCAAAACATTCGCCGACATGTCGCCGGCGGGCCTGCCGATGGTCATTCTCAACGCCAGCGACCTGAACAACGCCACCACGTTTTCCTTCATCCAGCAGCAGTTCGATTTTCTCTGTTCGGATCTGTCGACCTATCCGGTGGCCAACGCGGTGATGGCATCGGCTGCCGTGTCGGGGTTGTTCGCGCCGATCGCGTTGCGCAACTATCCCGATTGCCCGCAACGACACCAGCCTTGGATAGCGCAGTCGCTGGCGCACGATGATCTGCTGTCACGCCGCCATGCCGTGGCGCTGGCATTGTCGCGCTACGACGAGCCGGAACGGATGCCGATCCTGCGCTTGGTCGACGGCGGCATCACCGACAACCTCGGCGTACGCGGCTCGATGATGAGTCCGGTGGCGCAGTACGGCAACGTGCCGGACATGGCCGGTGCCTTCACGCCGGAACAGCTGCGCCGTGTGCGGCATGTGCTGGTCATCGTCGCCAATGCCCAGGTCTATGCGCCCTACCCATGGTCCGAACGGGGGCGCGCTCCGGGAACGATCGATACCTTGCGCGCCTCGTTCGACGCTTCACTGGGCATACTCAACAACGAGACCGCGGCGCTGGCGAAGAACGGCTTCCTGATGTGGGCACGCCACGTCAACGCGCTGCGTCCGGCGGGAGCCCCCACGGTGGACGTGAACTTTGCCGTGCTGACCTTCAGCCAGATCGAGGACCGTGCCGAACGGCAGCGATTCAATGCGATGCCGACGGCATTTCACCTGCATGCCGACCAGGTCGATGCGCTGCGCTCGCTGGCCGGGCGCTTGCTGACTCAGGCGCCGGAGTTTCAGCACTTCCTGCGCGAACTGCGCGATGAGCAGTCTGCCTTGGTGGATCCACATGCCACGACCGCTGCAGGGCCGGCGGGGCTTGGACGGCGATGACCCTGCCGGCGATGGAATGTGCGTCCACCCATGGATGGCAGGAAGCCGGCTCGCGTCGGTCGTCAGTGGCGGTACGCGGCTGATGCCGTTCCCCGCCACCGCAGACTCAGGCGGCAGTTCCGGGTACCTCGCGCTGTCCCCGCAACCAGCGCCACGAGTCGAGCGCGTCGAACGCCAGCGAAATGCCGTTGATGAGCAACAGGGCGATCGCGAGGGCCAGTTCGGCCGTTGACGGCGGTAGATTGCCGGCGGCACCGGAGATGCGCAGAACCAACGCGATTTCCAGCGGAACCCAGGCCAGCAGGTGCGGCAGCGACATTGCCCGGCTCATGCCGCCGGCGAACCACATGATCGGCAGGTTGGTGGCCACCACAAAGAGGGCGGCCGCGGCACCCGCACGCCCGCTCCAGGTGTCCAGCAGCAGGAACGGCAACACGTTGACCGGTATCAGCACGAAGCCTACCCAGACCTGTACCCAGCGGGGCAGGCTGCGATACGAGTGCCAGATTTTTGCCGGTCTGTGGTTCATTCGTGCAGCTTGACGCCATCGAGGGCCGCGTTGCAATCGGTACGCCGCGGCCGCAGGTCGGCGCCCGCACCAGTATGTTGCCCGCCGACGGATGATGTTGCCGTGGCGGCGCAGCCGACGCCTGCCGCCTTGCCGCCTTGCTGCCTGATTAACTCGATGGCACGTATGCAGCACACCCGTATCGTGAATCCTTTGGCCTTCCAGGCGGCTCTATGAGGTGCCGGATGCCCCGGCTCACCTTACGGAGATACCCATCATGAACTACGACAGTCTGCTCAAGGTCGCCCTGGCCGGTGCGCTGACCCTTGGCGTGGCATCGGTCGCCACCGCCAGCCCGGCACCGAACGGCGCGAACGACACGAAGTCGGCCAACATGGCCATGGTCAAGTGCTACGGCATCAATGCGGCGCACAAGAACGACTGCAAGTCGCCGGGGCATTCGTGCGCCGGCCAGGACAGCAAGGCGCGCGACGCCAACGCGTTCGTGGCCTTGCCGGCCGGCCTGTGCGAGAAGATCGACGGCGGCTCCACCACACCGACTGAGAAGGGCTGAGTCAGGCCATGAGCTGCCTGCTGCCCCATGCGCAGCACCCGATCCCGGCAGCCGCCGGGATCGGCTTGCGCGCGCCGCACATCGCCCGGGTACTGCAGGAGCGGCCGCGGGTGCCGTGGTTCGAGGTGCACAGCGAGAACTATTTTGCCGCCGGCGGGCCGATGCACGCGGCGCTGGAGCGCATCCGCGCCGACTATCCGCTCAGTCTGCACGGCGTCGGCCTGTCGCTGGGCTCGGCCGATGCGCTCGATGTTGCGCACCTGGGCCGCCTGCGGCAGCTGGTCGACCGCTACCAGCCCGCGTTGGTCTCGGACCACATCTGCTGGGGCGCCATCGGCGGCATCCACCTGAACGATCTGTTACCCCTGCCGTATACGTGGGAAGCGCTGGACCTGGTGGTCTCGCGCGTGCAGCAGGTGCAGGACGCGCTGGGGCGCGAGTTCCTGGTCGAGAACGTTTCGAGCTATCTCAACTTCCGCCATGCCGACATGCCGGAGTCGGCCTTCGTCGCCGAACTGGTACGCCGCAGCGGCTGCGGCCTGCTGCTGGACGTGAACAATGTTTACGTCAACAGCGTCAATCACGGTTTCGACCCGGGCGAGTACCTGCGCGCCATGCCGCATGCCTCGGTGCGCGAGATCCACCTCGCCGGCTTTCTGCGCAAGGACCGCCTGCCGGTGCCGCTGCTGATCGACAGCCACAGCCGTCCGGTCGCCGACGAGGTATGGGCGCTCTACCGCGAGGCGCTGGAACTGTGCGGACCGCAGCCGACCCTGATCGAATGGGACCAGGATATTCCCGAACTGGAGGTGCTGCTGGCCGAAGCCGCCCGTGCCGAGGAGGAGCTGCATGCCTGCCGCACCGCGATTGCATGAACTGCAGCAGGGCTTCGCCGCGGCCGTGCTGGGCCACGGCGACGACGTGGCGGCATGGATCGACGGCGCCGGGCTGGACCCGGCGGCGCGGCTGCGCATCTACCGCAACGCGGTGGCCGCGACCCTCGAGGCGGCCCTGCACGACACTTTCCCCACCGTGCACGCGCTGGTGGGCGAGGATTTCTTCGACGCGATGGCGGCGCGTTACCGGCAGCGGCATCCCTCGACCTGCGGCAACCTGCAGTCGTTCGGCGGCGCGTTGCCCGGGTTCATCGAGGCGATGCCGCAGGCCCGGTCGCTGGGCTACCTGGCGGACATCGCGAGGCTGGACTGGCTGCGCCAGCTGACCGTGCTGGCGCCGGATGCGACGCCCGCCGACGCCCACGCCGCCGCCGACGCGGCTGCAGTGGAACCGCGCCAGCTGCACCTGCGCTTGCATCCGAGCCTGCATCTGCTGCACAGCCGCTGGGCCGTGCTCACGCTGTGGCGTTGGTGCCAGTCGCCCGTCGGGCCCGCTCCGCGTCCCGATCGGGGTGGCGAGAGCGTCCTGCTGTGGCGTGATGGCGGCGAGGTGGTCATGGCTGCCGTCGACCCCGCCACGTTCCGCTGCATCGACGTGCTGGCCGCGGGCGGCGACGTGGCTGCAGCCCACCGGGCGGCCATGGACCTGGATGCCGCTTTCGATCTTCAACCCTGCCTGCGGGACCTGCTCGTGCAGGGCCTGGTCGTGGCGTTCAACAACCAAGAGGGCTGCACATGAACAAGCTGCTGTGGCGCACGAGTGGTTACTACCGGCAACTGGCGGCGGCACTGTCGAGCCTGGGGCCGGTGGTGCTGTTGCTGTTCCGGGTGTGGGTGGCGCTGGCGTTCTGGCGCGCCGGTGTGGTGAAGCTCGACGATCCGGCGGGTACGTCCTACCTGTTCAACAACGAATATCACGTGCCCCTGATGTCCGGCGACACCGCGGCGTTCCTCGGCACCTGGATCGAGCTGGTCGCGCCGTGGTTCCTGCTGCTGGGGCTGGGCGGGCGGCTGACCGCGGGGTTCCTGTTCATCTACAACATCATGGCCGTCGTTTCCTATCCGGATCTGTGGCCGCACGGTTTCTGGGCCGGCCTGGTCGGCAACGATTTCAGCGACCACAAGGTCTGGGCGATGATGCTGCTGGCGGTGATCGCCTGGGGACCGGGCGCGTTCTCGCTCGATCGGATCCTCGAGCGATTCCGGCCCATGGACCGGCGGTGCGACGGCGCGGAGGCCGCGGTACGGGCAGGGTAGCCGGCCGTGCCGGTCAATCCGCTTGAATCCTTTGATGCGCCGGAGTCCTCTATGGGGCGGGAGAACAGGAATCTCCGCCATTTGCACCATCGAGCAACCGAGCAAAGGTTCACCCATGCGACATGACCCGGCCCTCCTGGAATCCGCGCGGCAAGGCGACCTCGCTGCCGTCGAGCGGCTGCTGACCGTCTGCCGGCCCGACCTGCGGCGCATTGCCCAATCGCAATGCGCCAGCAGCGTGGACCCGGACGATGCGGTGCAGGAATCGTTGCTGCTGATCTACCGCCGGCTCGGCACGCTGCGCACGATCGCCGCGTTTCCTGCCTGGGCCTTCTCGATCGTGCGCCACGAATGCCACCGGTTGCTGCGCGCGATGCGCGGGCAGGTCGCGTTGCCGGAGCCGGATCATGCCATTTTCATCTATGTCGAGCATCTCGATCTGCGCTCGGACCTGGCCGCCGCCATCCAGTCGCTGCCGGAAAAATACCGGGAGGCGATCATTCTTCGCGATTTCGAGGAGTACTCGATCAGCGAGATCGCCGGCCAGCTCCTGCTGACGCGGGAGGCGGTCAAGAGCCGCATCCATCGTGGCCGCCAGATGGTCCAGGAATATCTCAGGGACTGAGCGCCGCCGACCGGATTCCGTACGCATGAAAAGTCGCACCACGATCCTCCGCTGGCTGATCGTCATCGGCCTGTCCGGTGCGGTCGCCGTGTTCTTCGCACTGGGTTGGCAGCACCAGTTCACGCTTGCTGCGCTGAGGGCGCACCTGCTCGCGCTGGAGGCTTTCCGGCAGACTCATCCGTGGCTGCTCGGTGGCGGGTTTTTCGCGCTGTATGTGGCGGTCACCGCGTTGTCGCTGCCGGTGGCCACCTTGCTGACCCTGGCCGGCGGCGCGATGTTCGGCCTGCTGGAAGGCACGCTGCTGGTGTCGTTTGCCTCCAGCATCGGCGCGACGCTGGCCTTCCTGGCCAGCCGGTTCGTCTTTCGCGACATGGTGCAGCGGCGCTTCGGCCAGCGCCTGCATGCGGTCGACGAGGGTATCCGGCGCGAAGGCGCCCTGTACCTGTTCACGCTGCGGCTGGTGCCGGTGATCCCGTTCTTCGTGGTGAATCTGCTGATGGGATTGACCAGGCTGCCGCTGCGCACCTTCTACTGGGTCAGCCAGCTAGGCATGCTGGCGGCGACCGTGGTGTTCGTGAATGCCGGCACCCAGCTGGCCAGCCTGAACTCGCTGGCGGGCATCGTCTCGCCCCGCATCGCCGGTTCGCTGGTCCTGCTAGGGGTGTTCCCGTGGCTGGCGCGCTGGAGCGTGGCGCGGGTGAAGCGGCGGCGGCTCCATGCAGGCTGGCCGGCGCCGAAGCGTTTCGATCGCAACCTGGTGGTGATCGGCGCCGGTTCGGCGGACTGGTCAGCGCCTACATCGCCGCCGCCGTGCGGGCAAAGGTCACCCTGGTGGAAAGCGACGCGATGGGCGGTGACTGTCTCAATACCGGTTGCGTGCCATCGAAGGCGCTGATCCACGCAGCGCGGCTGGCGGCGCAGGCGCGGGGCGCGTCGCGCGTCGGGGTGGATGCCGGCGACATCAGGGTCGATTTCCGTGCCGTGATGGACAGCGTGCGGCGCGCCGTGCAGGCCGTGGCGCCGCACGATTCGATGGAACGCTATCGCGGGCTGGGCGTGGACGTGCAGCATGGCCATGCACGCATTGTGTCGCCGTGGACGGTCGAGATCGACGGCAGGCCTGTCACCACGCGTGCCATCGTGATCGCCACCGGCGCCGAACCGGTGGTGCCGGATCTGCCGGGGCTGGCCGAAGGGGGCTATCTCACCTCCGAAACGCTGTGGCAGCTGCAGGACCCGCCCGGGCGCCTGCTGATACTGGGTGGCGGTCCGATCGGCTGCGAGCTTGCGCAGGCATTTGCCCGACTCGGTACGCAGGTCATCCAGGTACAGAGCCAAGGGCGCCTGCTGGTGCGCGAGGACGACGAGGTATCCGCCTTCGTGCGGGCGCGCCTGTCGGCCGATGGCGTGGACGTGCGTACGGACTGCCGTGCCGTGGCGGTCGAGCGCGACGGCGGGCAATACGCGCTGGTCTGCGACCACCAGGACCGGCGCGCAAGAATCCCCTTCGATACGCTGCTGGTGGCGGTGGGGCGCAGGCCCCGCGTCGCCGGCTTCGGGCTGGAGGAGCTGGGCATTCCCGTGACCGGGACGGTGGATACGGATGCGTGGCTGGCCACGCTGTATCCGAACATTTATGCCTGCGGCGACGTCGCCGGGCCCTACCAGTTCACCCACGTCGCCGCTCACCAGGCGTGGTACGCCGCGGTCAATGCGCTGTTCGGCTCGATCTGGCGTTTTCGCGTCGACTACGCGGTGATTCCGGCGGTGACCTTCGTCGATCCGGAGGTGGCGCGCGTCGGCCTCAACGATCGCGAGGCGCAGGCGCGGGGCATCCCGTTCGAGACCACGCGCTATGAACTGGACGATCTGGACCGGGCGATCACCGAGGATCAGGCGCATGGCTTCGTGAAAGTGCTGACCGCACCGGGCAAGGATCGCATCCTGGGCGCGACCATCGTGGGCCAGCATGCAGGCGAGATGCTGGCCGAGTTCGTGCTGGCGATGCGCCATGGGCTGGGGCTTGAAAAGATCCTTGGCACCATCCACGCGTATCCGACCTGGGCCGAAGCCAACAAGTACGCGGCGGGAAACTGGAAGAAGGCCCATGCGCCCGAACCTACGTTGCGCTGGCTGGCCCGTTATCACGCCTGGCGGCGGAAGTGAGGATGGCATGAGGAATCACGACTTCGAACACCACCAGGACACGCTGCCATGAACGCCGTTCCATCTTTCGCCGCACCCTCGTTCGCCCGCTCCCTGCGCGAGCATGGAGTCGCCTTGCCGCGCACGCGGCTGGAGATCCTGCAGGTCAACGTCGGCAAGCTGTGCGACCTGGCCTGCCAGCACTGCCACGTGGAAGCCGGACCCGGGCGCACCGAGATCATGCAGGCGGCCACGGTGGAACGCATCCTGGAACTGCTGGCGAATGCGCCGGGCGTGCATACGGTGGATCTGACCGGCGGCGCGCCGGAACTCAATCCGCATTTCCGCACCCTAGTGCGTGGATCGCGCGCGCTGGGCAAGACCGTCATCGACCGCTGCAACCTGACCGTGCTGTTCCGTCCGGGACAGGAGGACACCGCGGAGTTCCTGGCCGCGCAGGGTGTCAAGGTGGTCGCCTCGCTGCCTTGCTACAGCAAGGCCAACGTGGAGCAGCAGCGCGGGCAGCACGTTTTCGATCCCAGCCTGCGTGCCCTTCATCGGCTCAATGCGCTCGGCTACGGCCGCGCCGGCTTCGGGCTGGAACTGGACCTGGTCTACAACCCGCTGGGCGCCACGTTGCCGCCCGCCCAGGCGGCGCTGGAGGCGACCTATCGGCGCGAGCTGGCCGAACACTTCGGCATCGTGTTCAACCACCTGTTCACCATCACCAACATGCCGATCAAGCGCTTCCTGCACCTGCTCGAGCGCGAGGGCCGCTACGAGCGCTACATGCAGACCCTGCTCGATGCATTCAATCCGCGCGCGGCGCTGGGCGTGATGTGCCGCAACCTGCTGTCGGTGAGCTGGGATGGTGAACTGTTCGACTGCGATTTCAACCAGGCGCTGGGGCTGCCGCTGGGCGGCCGCCGACGCAGCTTGTGGGAAATCGACACGCTGGCGGACGCCGGGCACGGCCCGATTGCATTCGCCGACCATTGCTATGGCTGTACCGCCGGGGCGGGCAGCTCCTGTGGAGGATCGTTGACATGAGCATGAACCTGGAACAAGACGCGGCCACATACGCGGAGGAGCAGCAAGCCGCCGTGCGCAGCTATTACGGAGAGACCCTGCAGTCGAGTCGTGATCTGCGCACCACGGCCTGCTGCAGCCTGGAAGCCATGCCGGAGAACCTGCGCTCGATCCTCGCCCAGTTGCATCCGGAGGTGCGCGAGCGCTTCTACGGCTGCGGTTCGCCGCTGCCGCCTGCGCTGGAGGGCGCCACCGTACTCGACCTCGGTTGTGGCAGCGGACGGGACGTCTATCTGCTGTCGAAGCTGGTGGGTGAGCAGGGGCGGGTGATCGGCGTCGACATGACCGAGCAGCAACTGGCGGTGGCCGAGCGCCATCGCCAATGGCATGCGCAGGCCTTCGGCCACGCGCGCAGCAATGTCACGCTGCAGTTGGGCGATCTCGCGGAGTTGGCCGCGCTGGGCATCGCTGAGAACTCGGTCGACGTCGTCGTATCCAACTGCGTGCTCAACCTGGTGCCGGACAAGCGTCGCGCGTTCGCCGAAATATGCCGCGTGCTCAAGCCCGGCGGCGAGCTGTATTTCTCCGACGTGTTCAGTGATCGCCGGCTGCCGCGCGAGCTGCTGGCCGACCCGGTGCTGCTGGGCGAGTGCCTCGCCGGCGCGCTGTACCTGGAGGATTTCCGCCGCTTGCTCGGCGAGCTGGGCGTGGCCGATGCACGCGTGTGCGCACGCAGCCCGATCGCGCTGACCGATGCGGCGATCGAGCAACGTATCGGTTTTGCGAACTTCGAGTCGATCACCTGGCGCGCATTCAAGCTGCCGCTGGAGGATCGCTGCGAGGATCACGGCCAGGTCGCGACCTACCTGGGCAGCTTGCCCGGGCAGCCGCACCGCTTTGCGCTGGATGACCACCACCTGTTCGAGAGCGGTCGGCCGGTGCGGGTCTGCGGCAACACCGCCGACATGCTGGCGGGCAGCCGCTATGCCGCGCATTTCCGCGTCGACGGCGACAAGCGGCGGCATTTCGGCCTGTTCGATTGCGCGCCCGCCGCGTCGACCGGCGCCGCGGCCAGCTTTTCGGCCGGCTGTTGCTGACATGACTTCGTTGTCGGTGATCGTGCCGCTGGCGCCCGGCGAGACTGAATGGCCCGAGCTGCTGCGGCAGCTGGCGGGCTTGCCGGATGGCAGCGAGGTGATCGTGGTGTGCGCCGACGACGAGCCGCGACCGCCACCGACGACGTGGCCCGCATGTCTGCACTATCGGCAGTGCCGCAGCGAAGTCGGCCGTGCCCGCCAGCAGAATCTCGGCGCCGGCCTGGCCACGGGCGAGTGGTTGTGGTTCCTGCATGCCGACTCGCGTTTGCGTCCCGGCACCCTGCACCAACTACAGCGCTTCATCGCGCAGGGCGGCGAGGCGCTGGGATGGTTCACGCTCGCCTTTCGCGGCGACGGCCCGCGCTGGACGGCGCTGAACGCCGCCGGCGCCAACTGGCGCGCGCGCTGGCTGGGGTTGCCGTTCGGCGATCAGGGGCTGCTGTTGCCGCGACATAGTTTCGAGGCGCTGCATGGCTTCAACGAGCAGGCGCGTTGCGGCGAGGATCACCTGCTGGTATGGGCCGTGAGACATGCAGGGTTGCCATTGCGGCGCATTCCCGCCGTGCTGGAAACCAGCGCACGCAAGTATGCGCGACACGGCTGGCTGAGCACCACGCTCCGGCACTGGCGACTGACCGCGGCCCAGGCATGGTGCGCCACGCGGCGGACGAGGACATGACGACCGCGCTGGCCATCTTCGTCAAGACCCCGGGCCATTCACCGCTGAAGACGCGGCTGGCGGCGGCGATTGGCGAAGACGCTGCGCTCGATTTCCATCGGCTGGCCAGCGCTGCCGTGGCGGCGGTGGCCAAGGCGACCCGGCCGCTCATCACGCCTTACTGGGCAGTGGCCGAGGCCGACGACGCGGCGCATGCGGCGTGGCCGGACTTTCCCACGATCTGGCAGGGGGAGGGCGGCCTGGGTACGCGCATGCATCACGTTCTAGAAACCCTGCTGGGTCGGCACGACAGCGTGCTGCTGGTAGGTGCGGACGTGCCGCAGCTCACGTCGGGGCAACTGGCCCAGGCCGCACAGGCACTGGCCGAGCCCCCGGTGGCGTGCGTGCTCGGTCCCGCCACCGATGGCGGCTTCTGGCTGTTCGGCGCCAACACGCCGGTGCCGCTGGCGACCTGGCAGTCGGTGCGCTATTCGCGGGGCGACACCTGCCTGGCGCTGCGCAAAGCACTGCCAGCGACGGAAAACATCGTCGAGCTGCCCGTACTCACCGATGTCGACAACGCCGACGATTTGCCGCGGGTGCTGGATGCGCTTGGCCGGCTGCCGGAGGCCTTGCCGGCGCAGCGTGCGCTGGCGAAATGGATGCAGCGGCAACTTGCAGGATCTCCAACGGCCTGAATCGTTTTGCCACCCGGGTGACTCCATGACATGCGGCCTTGTACTTCGCCGCTTCGTCTTCGCGTGACGCTACCCCGGATGCCCGATGGAAACCCTGCTTGTACTGACCGTGCTGTTCCTCGCCGCCACCAACGGCGCCAATGACAACTTCAAGGGCGTGGCCGTGGTGTACGGCAGTCGCCGCGCCGGTTACTGGACCAGCCTGGGCTGGGCGAGCATCACCACCCTGGCCGGATCGTTGTCCTCGGTGTTCCTCGCGCGTGCGCTGCTGAAGGCGTTCACCGGTGCCGGCCTGGTGCCGGCCGAGGTCGCAGCACAGCTTCCGTTTGCGCTGGCGGTCGCTGGCGGCGCCGGCATTACCGTCGCGCTGGCCGCCTGGCGTGGGCAGCCGATCTCGACCACCCACGCACTGGTCGGCGCGATGAGCGGTGTCGGCCTGATGGCCGTCGGCCCGGCGGTGAAGTTCGGCACGCTGGGATACAGCTTCCTGCTGCCGCTGCTGGCGACTCCCGTCATTGCGGTCCTGCCGGCCTACCTGCTGGCACCGTGGCTGCGCAGGCTGACCGCCCGAGCAGAGCGCGAGCCGGAGTGCGAGTGCACGGTGAGTGCGGTGCAGGTTTCGGCGGACGGGCTGATGCTGCGCACGGGCATGCCGGTGGCCATCGCCGGTACCGTGGCCGAGTGCGAAAGCGTCGGGGCCCGGCGCGTGTGGCGGCCTGATGCCCGTGGCGTGGTGGATGGCCTGCTGTATCTGTCCGGCGGCGCGGTCAGCTTCGCCAGGGGCCTGAACGACACGCCCAAGATCGCGGCACTCCTGTTGCCGATCGCTGCGCTGGACGATAGCGCCTCGGCGCTGGCGGTCGGTCTGGCGATGCTCGTGGGCGGTTTGCTGGGGGCGGCGCGTGTTGCCCGCACCATGAGCGACAGGATCACGCGGCTCGATGCCGGCGGGGCGCTGGCCGCCGGCCTGACCACCAGCCTGCTGGTCGGCACGGCCTCATTCAGTGGGTTGCCGGTGTCCACGACCCATGTGTCGGTCGGCGCCCTCGCCGGCAGCGGCATCAGCAACGGTGCAGGCGTGGATCGACCCGTGATGACCGCCATCGTCCTTTCGTGGGTGATCACCGTGCCCGTCGGCGCGATGTTCGGCGCGCTGCTGTACTGGTGGTTGGGCTGACCGGTTGCCGCGCCGATTTCCTGAATCCTTTTGTTCGCCGGCGGCCTCTCTGTTGCCGAGACCGTATGTCTCTATCCGCAACTTTTCCTGTCACCTGCATTGGAGAAACCCATGAAAGCTTCCGTGAAACTCGCCTCGCTCGCCGCGCTGACCGCTGCCATCGTTGCCCTTCCCGCAGCTGCCGCGGATATGAGCGGCACCCAAGGCAAGTGCGGGTCGTCGACGAGCATGACCAAGTGCGGCGCCAAGTGCGCGGCGGGCAAGTGCGCCGCCAAGAAGCACACGCATCGGAACATGAAGGCGAAGTGCGGCGCCAGCAAGTGCGCACCCAGGTGTGGAGCGAAGTGCGCTCCCAAGTGCGCTGCCCAGCACTGATGGCACCGGCGTCTGGCCGGCGGCCTCGGGCCCCCGTTGGCGGCACCGACGCCGATGCCGCCGGCCAGCGCTTGCTGGAAACCTACGCCGCCCTGGCGGCGCGCGGCGAGCATTTGCTGCACGGCCTGCTTGCGGGCAAACCCCCGCGACAATGGCAGCACTATCCCGAAAACGATGCGATCGATCGGGTCAGTGGCTACCAGTGGTTCTACCACTCGCACTCACCCGAAGATCGATCCGGCGCCAGCGAACACGGTCACTTCCATCTGTTTGCCTGCCGTCCGCTGTGGGCAGGGCGGCTCCGGTCGGGCGCGGAAAAGGCCTTCGCCGCGTTGACCGGCGATCCGCAGGTGTCAGTCACCACCCGGCATTTGCTGGGCATGGGGATGAGCGCCAAGGGCGTGCCAACCAGTCTGTTCACCGTCAACAGCTGGGTTACCGGCGACTTGATGCTGAGCGCCGCGGGTACCGAACGATTGCTGGCCCGGATGCGCCTGGACACCGGCCACGCCAGCATCGACGCCGTACTGGAAAGCGTGGTCGCGCTGTGCGCCGGCGAGATTCACGAAGTCATGGCGGCGCGCGATGCCACCTTGTCCAGCAGGCCGGTGCATGGCGTACTGGCGGATCGGAACCTGGAGCTCCTGTCGGAAATGGTCATCGCGTTGTGAGCCAGTGCCCCAGATTCGTCCTTTGCCATCGTGCTGCTCAAGACCCGGGCGCGTCGCTCCCGCAGGAAGCCGGCTGATATGGTGCTGGAACGGTCTCTGCACGACCTGGCTTCCGCATAACCACCGCGAATGGCCAAAAAAACCTGTCCCTGAAATGTCCTGGACCCATGTCGGACGAAGTGATTGTGGAGCGTTGTCGAGAAACAGCGAGCACCTGATCGAGCGCATCGAGGACGAATCGCAGAAAGACATCAACCCCGGTCTTTATCCGCGCATGGCGTTATTGCCCGGCGAGCGCATCGAGGTCAAGTCGGGGCAGGTGGTGGTGCTGGATGCCAGTGCACGATCGGGCGTCCGCGCGCAGCGGGATGCTCCGGTGGACGAAGCGATGCCCTGATCCAGGGACATCGCCTGGTCCGTTGCCCAGATTTTTGAGTGCGGCGGTGGTTGTGATGCGCGGATGATTGTCCGCGCCAATTGAGTAGAGGTAGCGCGTCGGCTGGGGAGAAGTTGAAGCGTCCTCGTTGATTCGAGCCAATCGGAAGCAGAGTTTTCCCATGAAGGAGCTCTGCATGAAGAAGTCGAAGTTCAGCGAGGAACAGATCATCCGGATCCTCAAGGAGGTCGAGGCCGGCGTGAAGGTCGCCGAGACGTGCCGCAGGTACGGCATCAGCGAGCCGACGTACTACGTCTGGAAGGACAAGTACGCCGGGATGGAGGTGTCGCAACTGCGGCACCTGAAGGACGTCGAGGGCGACTTGGGCCCGCTCAAGCGCATGTATGCCGACCTGGCGCTGGGGCACCATGCATTGAAGGACGCGCTGTCGCAAAAAGACTGAGCCATGTGCGGCGATTGGAGCTGAGTCTGACGATGCAAACCCATTACGGCCTGAGAGCCTGGCGTGCCGACCGCGCGCAGGGCCTGTCGTGCTCGGCAAGGCACTACGCGCTGCGTCGCCGCGACGACTCGGCGCTGATCGAGGCGATCGAGCTCCACCTGAAGGACAACCCCGGCTATGGCTTTGGCCTGCTGTTCGACGAAGCCCTGCAGCCAAAGGGATGTGGGAAGACCCGCAGTTGGCGGGTCTACGTGGCCATGAGCCTGAACCGGCCACGCCGGGCAAGCGGCGCCTGCTCGACCGCGTCCGCGAGCCATTGGCGATCCCCCCGAACAGGCGAACCACACGCGTAGCGCGTAGCATGTGTGCCTTGGACACGTGTGCCGGCACATGAACCTCAAGGCAGACCGCACTCTCCGTCGAGGCCTGATGGCCTTGGTGGCCTTTGCATTACTGTTCGTAGCCACGCCCGCGTGCAGCGGGGCGAGCAGTCCGGGCAGCCGGTTGCCGCTGACCACGCTCGCGGAGGTGCCCTTGCCCGGCAGAGCCACGCGCTGGGACTACGCCAGCCTCGACGAACGAAGCCATCTTCTTTTCCTGGCGCACCTGGGCGACAGCGCCGTCGTCGTGTTCGACACCGCCCAGCGCAAGGTGGTGGCGACCATTCCCGACGTCAGCTCCGTCCACGGCGTGCTGTACGTGCCAGAGCTGGGTCGGGTGTATGCCTCGGCGACCGGCGCCGATGAAGTGGTCGCGATCGACGCCAAAACCTTCAAGATCATCGCGCGCATGCCGGCGGGGGATTATCCGGACGGCATGGCCTATGCTCCGGACGTGCACAAGCTGTATGTCTCCGACGAACACGGCGGCACCGATACCGTGATCGACGTACGGTCGAACGTGCGGGTGGCCACGATCCCGCTGGGCGGCGAGGTTGGCAACACCCAGTACGATCCGGTCACCCGACACATCTTCGCGAACGCGCAGACCCGCAAGCAGCTGGTGGAAATCGATCCAGCTACCGACAGGGTGATCAGCCGGATCAACCTTCCCGGAGCCGCCGGCAATCACGGCCTCTACATTGATGGCGCCTCACGTCTGGCCTTTATCGCGTGTGAGGACAACAGCAAGTTGCTGGTGCTGGATCTGACCAGTCGAAAGGTGCGGGCCACCTTCGACGTTGCCGATGATCCGGATGTCCTGGCCTTCGATGCCTCGCTCGGCTGGCTCTACGTGGCCGGTGAATCCGGCGAGGTGTCGATCCTCAAAGTCACCGGGCAGGCCGTTCGACCGCTCGCTACCGCGATGCTCGGCCCGAATGCCCACGTCGTCGCCGTGGATGGCGTCACGCACCAGGCCTATTTCCCGTTGAAGCCCATGTGGGGCAAGTCCAGGCTGCGAATCACCCGACCACAGCTATAGGCTGGTTCACCCCGGAGTCGGCGACTGAAAGCGCGTGAAACCCATGCTCCAAATGAGGCACATCGTTGGTCGGTCAGCGACTATGCGGCAGCTAGTTGGCTGCTGGGAGGCGGTTTCTTAGTTGCTGCGGGGGCAGTCGTTGTAGATAGCGGCCCAGAGGCCGGGTTCCGGCAGCTGTGGCCACCTCACCCGACACCTCCGGCACTTCGCATAATGTATATTATGTAAAGTTTCGCCGACGCATTGTCGGTGCTGGCATGCGCCCGTGTTGGTCGTCGCCATTCATCCGGTGCTCGCGGGCGACGCCTACGGCTGCAGTCCGCGGGCCTGGAACGCATTGTCAGCACCGACACCATCGCGCACGTATCCAATGCCATTCCCCTGGGCACTGCGGTCGCGGCAACGGCGTCGGGACTGATGGTGCAGGATTCTGTATCGGAGGTCCCATGAACCTGCGTGCTGCTTGCTGCACTGTAGACCATCTCGCCCGGCTGACCGCCAGCGCGACGCAGACCTATGGGACGCAGCGCGTGCGCGCCTGTCGAGTCGCCAATCCGGACGACGTACGTTCCAGGTCGGAAGGCACTACACCCAGGCAACGATCTTTACGCGGCCATGCCGGAGACACTCCCGATCTACAGCCGCGCGCGCCATACACAACTGTGGCAGATCGTGCTTGCCCGCAACGGCGTCCCCGGCGGCTATGTTGCCCTGCCCTGACAAACGCCGATGCGTGGTGGCTGCTCAGGGCACGCGTGCTTCGTGCGAGGTGAGCACCGCGGCGAATCCACCGTGCGTGGTACGCATGTTCGTGGTCTGCCCCTGGTAGAGGCGGGCCGCGAACAGCAGTGTGCCGGCCTCTGAAGCGAAGCAGCGCACATCGGCCTTGAGCGTGATGTCGGCGTGCGGGATACGCACGCTGGGCGGTGCGAAAGCCTGTGCCACGTAAGCCGCAGTGGCCATGGCTTCCCATGTGCGCCGGGTCACCTTGTCACCACGATAGCTGCCGCGACTGCCGTAGCCGGATGCGGGCTTGAAGAAGTAGTGGTCACGCGCGGCCCACAGGGCATCGCGGTTTCCCGCAGTCAACTCGACCGTCGACGGGATGGCCTTTGCCAACAGATTGGCCGTGGATGCATCGATTCCGTAGCTCTCGAGCAACTGTGGGGCATCGAGTACTGCGAGGTTGCGCTTGTCGGCGTACACCGCGTGTGCCCGGGGGTGCGGTGTCAGGGCAATTAAGCCCGCCAGGTATGCCGCGGCCAGCGGCTGACAGGCAGGTTCACGCAGGGCGAAATCGGTAAGACGGTTGTAGATGGCGTCGACCGGTCCGTCGGCGTCACGCAGACCATTGCGGTCGTGAATGAGTTCTTCGGGCGCCCGGATCACCGTGTCGATGCCCCGGGACTGGAATGCCTGCCTGTACAACTCGAATTCGGGATAAAGGAACTGCTCGCGCGGCGTGACATCGACTATGGCCATGCGCCTTGGCATCCGGCCGAGTTGGCGCTGCGCGTCCTCGATCCATGCCGAAACGCCTGCCTCCCGCGCCGCGGCACCGGTCGCCCATGGCGCCCAGGCTGCTGGCGCGCAGGATTGCACGGCATCGAGCAGGAACGCGTTGAGCAGCAGCCCACCGGGATTGGTGTTGATCTCGATCAGCCGCGGCCCTTCGACCGTGAGATGAAAATCCAGCCCCAGCACGCCGCCTGCGGAACCCGGATCATGTCGCGCGATCTCCGGGGCATGGCGCAGCACGTGCTCTACGTAGCGCGGATGCCTGGCGACCCGAAATACCGCTGCCGCAACGGAACCCATGGCGTCCAACGCACCCCGGTCCACGAACAGGGCATAGGGTGAAAACAGGTGCGCATGCCGCACCGGATCGATGGCATCCAGCCCGGGAAGCGCCGCCTCCAGGGTGTGGCGCAATTGGTTGATGTCGACTACGGCGCAGCCGCAACGCCGGTTCAGCGCTTCCGGGTCCGTATCAGCGCAGTCGATGTCGCATGTGGGTATCTGCATGAGGCCGAAGATCTTGCTTTCCGGATGGAGACTCAAGTTCCAACCGGGCGTGCCTGCATCACTCGGCGCCGCTCGGCAGTTGGACTATACATCTAGGTTTTTCGATCCGTGCATTGAGCCATGCGCGGCGAGGCTTCGACTCCCTGACGGAGTGTCGCGCCAGCGCCTCGATCGGCCGCCAGACTCGTCGTGAGATTGGATCACACGAAACCAAACAAACCCGAGGATTCGCCTGCCGCGTTCAGCCGGCGCAGCAGGACAGTTGCCTCACGTCCTTGCTGAAGGTCTGCGCCGCGAGCTTGAGCCCTTCGACCATGGTCAGATACGGGAACAGCTGGTCGGCCAGTTCCTCGACGGTCATGCGCGCACGGATCGCCAGCGCCGCCGCCTGGATCAGCTCGCCCGCCTCCGGTGCCACCGCCTGCACGCCGATCAGCCGATGCGAAGCGGCTTCGACCACCAGCTTGATGAAGCCGCGGCTGTCGAAGTTGACCAGCGCCCGCGGAACGTTGTCCAGCGTGAGCACGCGGCTGTCGGTCTCGATTCCCTCCAGGTGGGCTGCGCCTTCGGACAGCCCGACCGTGGCGACCTGCGGGTCGGTGAACACCACGGCCGGCATCACCGACAGTTCCAGCATCGCGTTGCCGCCGGTCATGTTGATCGCCGCACGGGTGCCGGCGGCGGCCGCGACGTAGACGAACTGCGGCTGGTCGGTGCAGTCGCCGGCGGCGTAGATATCCGGCGCGCTGGTGCGCATGGCCGCGTCGATCCGGATGGCGCCTTGCGCATGGGTTGCCACGCCTGCGGCATCGAGACCGAGCCCGCGCGTATTCGGATAACGGCCGGTGGCGACCAGCAGGCGGTCGGCATGCAGTTCGCCTTCGCCGGTGGCGAGCACGAATTCGCCGTTCCGATAGGCGACGTGGCTGGCCTGGGTGTATTCCCGCACCTCGATCCCTTCGGCGCGGAACGCGGCGGTCACTGCTTCGCCGATGGCCGGGTCTTCGCGGAAGAACAAAGTGCTGCGCGCCAGCAGCGTCACCCGGCTGCCCAGCCGCGCGAAAGCCTGCGCCAGTTCCGCGGCGACCACCGAGGAGCCGATGATCGCCAGCCGCGGCGGTATCGAATCGCTCGCCAAGGCCTCGGTGGAGGTCCAGTAGGGCGTCTCCTCCAGGCCGGGGATCGGCGGCAAGGCGGGACTCGCGCCAGTAGCGACCAGACAGCGGTCGAAGGTCATCTCGCGTTCCTCGCCGCCGTGCATCCGCACGAGGAGGTTGTGGCCGCCGCTGAAACGCGCATCACCGCGCAGCACGGTGATGGATGGCTTGCCCTCCAGGATGTTCTCGTATTTGGCGTGGCGCAGTTCCTCGACGCGCGCCTGCTGCTGCGCGATCAGCCGTCCGCGCGTGATCGTCGGCGTGGCGGCGCTGATGCCACCGTCGAACGGGCTGCTTGCCCGCAGGTGGGCGATGTGCGCGGCACGGATCATGATCTTGGACGGCACGCAGCCGGTGTTCACACAAGTGCCGCCGATGGTGCCGCGCTCGATCAGCGTCACCCGCGCGCCTCGTTCGACAGCCTTCAGCGCCGCGGCCATCGCCGCCCCGCCGCTGCCGATCACCGCGACGTGCAGCTTGCCGTCGCCGTGGCCGGCCTGTTCGCGCCCGCGCTTGAGCGGTTCGCCGTGCGGTGGCGCGGCCGGAGCATCGACCGGGGCGGCACGATAACCGAGGCCGGCCACCGCGGCGACCAGGGCATCGGTGGACGTTCCCGTCGCCACCTTGAGCGAGGCGCTGGCCGCGGGGTAAGACACCTCGGCCGCGAGCACGCCCGGCACCTCTCGCAGTGCCTCCTCGACGTGGCTTGCGCACGATCCGCAGGTCATGCCGGAGATCCGCAGAACGAGACCGCTCATTCCGCCCTCCCCGCGCGCCGTGGCGCCTCGTTGACTTGGCGGCACGCTGCCGCATGACGGCAGTACGCCGTATGGGTGATGCTCTGGTTGTTCACCGCCTAGTGCTCCAGCCTGGACGGATAACCGGCATCGGCCGTTGCCTTGCGCAAGGCTTCCACCGTGGTCTTCGCGTCATCGAACGCCACGACCGTTTCGCGTTTGTCCGCGTTCACCTCTACTCGATCGACACCTTCGACCCGGGCAAGCGCCTTTTTCACGGTGATCGGACAGGCCGGACAGGTCATGCCGGGCACGAATAGAGTGACCGTCTTGACGGCCGCCCAGGCGGGCGTCGCCAGCGTGGCGGCCAGGGCGGCAACAGTGGCAAGTTTCTTCATGGCGGGTTTCCTCTCAGTAGAACAGCGGCAGGACGTAGGGATAGGCAAGCGCAATCAGCACCAGGGCGGCGACGATCCAGAAGATCAGCTTGTAGGTCGCGCGCACCTGCGGGATCGCGCAGACCTCGCCCGGCTTGCAGGCGCGCGTCGGGCGGAAGATGCGCCGCGCGGCCAACGCCAGCGCGATCAGCGCGGCGGCGATGAACAGCGGCCGATACGGCTCAAGCACCGTGAGGTTGCCGATCCAGGCACCCGAGAAGCCGAGCGCGACCAGCACCAGCGGTCCCAGACAACAGGTCGAGGCGAGAATCGCGGCGAGGCCGCCAGCGGCCAGCAGTCCACGGTCATTGCCGGGCTCGGTCATGAATGTTCTCCCGTGTCTTCGTCGGATGGCGTAACGTTAGTTCCGTAGTCGACTACGGAATCAAGCACCATGTCGCGCCATCCGGAAAACCTGAGCATCGGCGCCTTCGCCAGGGCGGCCGGGGTGAATGTGGAGACGATCCGCTTCTATCAACTCAAGGGTTTGCTTGCCACGCCAGAGCGGGCTTATGGCAGCATCCGCCGCTACGGCAGCGCGGACGTGGCCCGGGTGAAATTCGTGAAGTCGGCGCAGCGGCTTGGCTTCACCCTGGGCGCGATCGGGCAACTGCTGAAGCTGGAGGACGGCACGCATTGCAGCGAAGCGGCGGAGCTCGCCGTGCAGCGGCTGGATGACGTGCGCGCCAGGCTCGCCGACCTGAACCGCATGGCGCATGCGCTCTCCACGCTGGTCGGCGAGTGCCACGCGGGGAACGGTCGGGTTTCGTGCCCCCTGATCGCGTCCTTGCATGGATCATGAGCCGCCTGACCCCAGTTTGGCCGGCGTGTCGAGGCTGTGTTCGACGGTGAGGTTCATTTCTGCTGCGGCGGACTGTGGGTCATGCAGATCTGCCGGGGGGCCGGGTCGTAACACGGATTCTGCAGGACAGCTCCCCACAGCGCGGCGGCGCGGGTGTTGACGGCCACCACCATGCCTTCCCGTTGCGGAGATAAGCGGGCGTCGGCATCGCCTCCAGCAGCATCCGCACCGAGCCGAGGTGGGCTGTCTGCTCGGCGACGGTAGCGCAGGAAGGCGCGGCATCGATCTCCGGGATAGCCATCTCGCCGCCCCATTGGAAGCATCTTCGCCAGGCGAATCGCGGAAACGGCACGCCGGCCCCACAGCCGTCTCACGATGCTCCATTTTCAAAGCCATTACGCGCCGCGCGCCGCGCGCTGCACAGTCATGCCGTTCGCTCCGCTGTGTGCCGGGTCCGGCTGGATCGCTGGATCCGGACGGCAGCCCGGCGACTTGGCGCACTCGACCGATACTTCACTCCACCTGCTCGTTTCGCGTCGCACAGTGGGCTTGCCTACTCCCGGTAATGCGCCAGCTGGCGTGGCGCACCGAACCGAACCGCAGGCGCGCATGCGCAGCCCGCGACGGCATGCGGAGGATCGATCATGGCGGGCCCCCCTCGCACAAAGTCGTCTACGTCGCACTCGGGCAATCTGATGATTGCGGTAGCGAAGTTCGTGGCGGCGGCAATCTCCGGCAGCTCGACGATGCTCAGCGAGGGCGTGCATTCGCTGGTCGACTCGGTCAACGAGGTGCTGCTGCTGTACGGATTGCACCGCGCCGACCTGCCGCCGGATCGCAGCCATCCGTTCGGTTATGGCCGCGAACTCTACTTCTAGAGTTTCATCGTGGCCCTGCTGGTATTGGCGATGGGCGCGGGCGTGTCCTTCTATGAAGGAGTGATGCACATCCGCGAGCCGGAGGCGATCGAGCACCCATTGATCAACTACGCAGTGCTGGCGGTCTCGTTCCTGTTCGATGGCACGTCATGGGTGGTGGCGGTGCGCGAGTTCCGTGCCCACAAGGGGCGGCTCGGCTATTTCGAGGCCTTCCGGCTGAGCAAGGACCCTTCCACCTTTACCGTCATGCGGGAGGACAGCGCGGCACCGCTGGGTCTGCTGATCGCGCTGGCCGGCGTGCTGAGCGTGTTCGCCATACTGCTGATGCGGGAAACCAAGAGGCTGTTGATCGGCGAGCCCGCCCACCCGGGGGCAGCGAGACGATCTTCGCGATCGCCGCCGCCGACCGTGGCGTGTATCGCGCCAATGGCGTGCTGACGGTGCAGATGGGGCCGAACCAGGTGGTGGCCAGCCTCAGCGCCGAGTTCGAGGACGCGCTGGCCACGCCGCAGATCGAGGCCTGCGTCAATCGCATCGAGAAGCTGGCGAAGGCGATCCACCCGGAGATCCTGTCGCTGTTCGTCAAGCCGCAGACCGCCGCGACCTGGCGTGCGCGACGCCAGCTGATCGAGCTGGATGACGAGAGCCCGGCCTCGTGAGCGGCGGTCCGGGCGCGGTGTGCGGTTCACTACCCGAGGTCCAGCGAGGAAACCCAGCCCATGGATGCCTTCCTGCAGTTGTCCGGGCCATGGTGGCATTCGCCTGCGTGGCGCCGGGGTCTACCTTATCCTGCTGTGCGGGTTGCGCCTGACCGGCAAGCGCTCGTTCGGCGAGATGTCGGCATTCGAGGTCGTCATGATGGCCCTCGTCGGTGGCGCTTTACGCATTTCGATCACCGGCGGGGACACTTCGTTCTTCGGCGGCATCATCCCGCATGATCCTCGCGCTCTGACGGCGCGGGCGCCGATGCTCACGGCTTGCGGAAACGGCCGGGTTGTTCCACGTTTTCGTTTCGACCGCGCCTGTGGGTGGAGCTGCCCCGGTTCTCCTCCTCCCGCGGATCGCGCAATTGACCGGGGATCCGTGCTGGCGCATTTTTCGGACGACCCGACGATGGCCCCACGTCGCCCTTGTCCTGTCGATCCAGTCGCGCTTTCTCCTGCTCCGTGGGCTGCTTTCGGCTGCTCGCACTACCTGCAGCACTGGCCTGCGGAAGGTTCGTGTTGCCCTTTGCCGTTCTCCTCGCAACTACACAAGACCAATAGCCGAAGTACTGCGCCATGGCCGTCGCCGCATCGTGCAAAGGGTGTTGCGCGATGCGGGCGTGCGTACTTGTGGCAAGCGATACGCACCATCCCCGGGCACATCCATGCCGTATCTCCCGCACGAGCCGACCTTCATCATCGTGGTTTCTTGACGACTCAAATGACAATGAGTAGCATTTACTCACCACGAGGAAACCTGCCGATGAATCGCTTTTTGATGCTGATCGGGACGGGGTTGAGCCGAGATACGTGTAATTTTGATAAGTAGAAGTCAAATTCTCTTTTTAAATTATAGAGATAGCTTACTTCTCCTTGCGCTCCCTGCCTGTTCCTGTCCCGTCCTCATTTTTGCTTGGATAGACGGCGTTTGTGGGCCACAGTCAACTGGTTCTCTGCGGCCACTGCGCGGGCTTCCGCTGACTGAAGTGCCGCCTTCAAGCCGCAGACTTGTCCCCGCGCGCCAGCCAGCTCCAAGGCAAGCTGATCGCGCTCGCCCGTGATGGTGGCTACCGCCGCCAAGCGCGCTTCGCCCTCCGCCAATTCCCGGCGAAGACGCGCCATGTCCAGTCGCAATTCCGTGAGGCTGGTCTGCTGGTCTTCGCTACGTTGCCGCAGCTTGGCCAATTGCTGCTCTGCATGCCGCTGTCCTTCCCGCGCAGCATCGGTTTCTTGCAGCATGCGGGCTTGAGCGGCCTCCACGCGCTCGTTGGCTTTGTCCCGTTCCACTTGATACGCAGCGTCGCGGGCGGCAATGGTCGCCTGGAATTCGGCGGTCAACCGGTCGTGGGCCTGCCGTGCGGCGTCGAGCTGCTGAGCCATGTCGGTACGAACGGCCGCCACCTCGTGCTGCAACGCTTGAACCTGGCCAAGGGCATCGCGCTTGGCCTCGGTTTCCTGGGTGAGCTGCTGCCGCACCTCCATGCCTTGCTCGCGTAGCTGGCTGATTTCGTGTTGCAACTGGTGGATTGTGGCCTGGGCCGCATCCCGTTCGACAGCAGCGTCATCGTACGCACGCTTCTGTGTTTCCAGATCGGACTCCAGCGCCTGGCGGTGCTCGTTGAAGACGTGCTCCCCCTGTTCGACGGCCGCCGCCCAGAGCGATCGCATCGCATCGGCGATCGCCGGAGGTAGATCGGCGCCGAGAGCATCGGCCTTGGCCCGCTCATCCTTCCACAGCTTCAGTTCATCGTTGATCGTGGTACGGCTGCCCTGCTGGATAGCGGCATAGATCAGGTCGACGGTGAGTTCGTGAGGCCGTCTACCGTCCGCTACCAAGGCCACGGCAGCTTCACGGGTACGTTGACGGGTATCGCTGACACGGCTCATGGAAGCTCCAGTCGCTCGGTGGGTCAATTTCGTGGAATGCTTGGTATGTATATCACAGTATTACGTTATATGTGTAATGTTAAGTCCAAGAAATTTACGATAACTCCCATAATCGAATGTTTATTGGCTGTACGCTACGCTTCCCGTGGCGTCAGACATCGGAAGCATGACGGAGCCTGCAGCGAACCTTCTAGCGTTGCCCCAAGCCTTGCCGCCCAACCTGTCGGGATGCGCTGGCACCAATCGCGCCTCGGCCAGCGTGGCGCGGCAGATCGCCGCCAACGACGACGTGGCTGCGATCGGCCTGTGGCTGGCGGAATATCACGACTCGCCGCATACCTTCCGCAGCTATCGCAAAGAGGCCGAACGCTTGCTGCTTTGGGCCACGCAAATCCGTGGCAAGCCGGTGTCGAGTCTCACCCGCGAGGATGTGATCGCTTATGAGGCGTTTCTTGCTCAGCCCCCTGCGACCTGGTGCGACGCCGGTCTCGCCCGTCGCGGCGAGCATCGGCGACTGTTGGTCGGTCCGTTGGCCGAGCGCAGCCGTCGCCAGGCCTTGGGCATTCTTGCGGGACTGTTCAATTACCTCGTGCGTGCCGGCTATCTCGCGGGCAGTCCGTTCGTCCTGCAGCGACAACGGGCACGCCGAGGCACTCGACGCACGATCGAACGCTACTTGGACCGTGCCATCTGGGAAGAGGTGTTACGCGCCGTCGACGATTGGCCGCAGGACTCCATGCGGGAACGGCAACGCTACGAACGCGCTCGCTGGGTGCTTCGCTTCCTCTATGAAACCGCACTACGAGCCGCCGAAGCCGCGGCCGCCAACGAAAGCGATTTCCAACCTATCCGTGGGCGGTGGTGGTTGCACACCGTGGGGAAAGGTGGGGTCGAAGGCACCGTCCCCCTGAGCGACGGTCTCATGGACGACTTCGCACGCTATCGGCGCTTCCACGGCTTGCACGCGTTGCCTTCGGGCGACGGCAAAATCCCGGCCATTCTTGGCATCGCCGGACGATCGTCCCCGCTGACGCCCACGGCGGTCTACCAGATCGTCAAGGACACCTTCCGGCGCGTAGCCGAGACATTGCAACAGCAGGATGAGGTCAAGGCCACACGAGTGCGCCGCGCCTCGACGCATTGGCTGCGGCATACGGCCGCCACGCACCAGGCCGAGGACGGCACTCCGATCCACCACATCCAGAAGAACCTGCGTCATAGCTCCATCGGCACGACGTCGATCTATGTTCATGCAGAAGAAGATGCACGACATGCCAGTACTACGAAAACACGCATCGGGACCTCGGTGCCTCGCGGAGATGTGCCATGACTGACCCCGGTGATCGCTTTGGCATGCCGGTGAGCGCATTGAAGTTCTCTCTCTGACACGACTGCCAGCTGCAATCGACCGCGCCGTTAGCCGAACGGCATCACCCAAATCTTCCCTTCCCGGGCAATGATTCTATCGCGGTGACACAAATATCGTTGACTTCAACGTCAAGGGCAATTAGCGTATGCGCGCCCGGCGGATCGCCCGCGGGCATCTATTTGCTGCATCCGAGACCCATGGACATCTATCCGAGTACCAACGCAGTGATCGCGCCATCGGCGCCGGTTGCTGCCGAGGTTCAGCCCAACGTGTATACATCCCGCGCACCGGTCGCGGGCGGGCACTCCTGACGTCCCGCTCGCCCCCCGGTCTGCGGACTGGAGGCGAGCCATGCTCCTGCTTACCCTTCTACTGCCATCCTCGCGCGCACCGCGCGCTGCGCCGGCTCGTCCGCCGCTTCACCCGGCGGGCGTGCCCTCGCGTCCGCTGCTCATCCAACACTGGCAGCGTCTGCCCGGCGAGACGCGTCTGCGCGCCCGCTGGCTGACCTCGCGCTGACATTCCCTTACCCCACACTGGCGCCCGCGGCCGTCGCTGCTGGCGCTCTTGCCGAAGATCGATCGCATGACGCGTTTGCCTACATCCAACTTGTTCGTACTTCTGCTCCTGGGCCTCGGCGCCCTGGCCACGCGCGCGCATGCCGACAGCGGAAGCGCGCCACCGCTGTTCGTGCCGCAGTTGCTAGATGCTCAGATCAGCTACGTAGCGCAGAAGCTCGACCGCATGCATTCTGCCTATACCGGCCCGCTCAGCCTGCCGACTGGCGGTGACCAAGCGCTATCGCGCACGTTCGGTGCCTATCTGGGCATGCGGCTGCCGGCGCATCTGGCCTTCTATCTGGATGGCGAGCTGTTCACCGGTGGCGGCATCAACAAGGGCACCGGCCTGGCCGGTTACGTCAACGGGGATGTGGTGCGCGCAGGTCCCGGCTCGGGCGGCAAGCAGCGACCGTACATTGCGCGCGCTTACCTCGATTGGAATCTGCCTTTGGGCACCAACAGCGCTCCGATGGCGCGGGCGCAGGATCAGCTTCCCGGCACGCTGGCCACCCAGCGGATCGAGCTCAAGCTGGGGCGGCTGGCGCTGGCCGATGACTTCGACAAAAACCGCTACGCCAACGATACCCGCCACCAGTTCATGAACTGGGATTTCATCAACGCGGCGTCCTATGACTATGCCGCCGATACCCGCGGCTACACCGACGGCTTCATCGTCGCGTGGGTCCAGCACCACTGGACGTTGCGTTACGGCGTGTACCAGATGCCGCTGCAGGCCAATGGTCAGGCGCTGGCCGGGCCACTGGACCGAGCCCGTGCCGAGCAGGTGCAGCTGTCGCTGCACCCGTTCGGTAGTGACGGCTTCGCGTTGCGCCTGCTGGCCTTCCGCAACATCGCCAAGATGGGCAACTACGCGCAGGCGCTGGCGCTCGCCGCCGCCAGTGGCGCCACGCCGGACATCGCCGCCGACGGCCGCTACGGCCGCCGCAAGCACGGCTACGTGATCAATGCCGAGCTGCCACTGGCCGACGACGGCGACACCGGGCTGTTCGCGCGTTGGGGCTGGAACGACGGCCACACTCAGTCGTTCGCCTACACGGAGGCCGAGCGCGCGCTGAGCGTGGGGGCGCAGCTGTCCGGCGCGCACTGGCGCCGCTCCGAGGACCGTATCGGCATCGCGTTCGACCTCAACGGCCTAGCCAGCGCGCATCGCGCCTACCTCGCCGCAGGCGGCTGCGGCTTCCTGCTGTGCGACGGCGCGTTGGACTACGGCCGCGAACGAGTGATCGAAGCCTACTACCGCCTACAACTCGGTCACTACTTGCAGCTGAGCCCGGACCTGCAGTGGATCGCCAACCCCGGCTACAACCGCGCGCGCGGCCCGGCGCGGGTGGTCGGCCTGCGCCTGCACCTGAGCCTCTGATACTTCTTCGATACCCACAGGAAGCCTGATCATGTCTGTGCCAGATATCTCCGTACCACACGCCAGCGCCGCGGCCCGCGCAGGCCTGCAGCAACGTATCCGCGACCGCCTGCACCTGGCGACACTGCGCCGGCGCCCTGCCACGCCGTGGAACCGGCTGGTACTGGCTTTCGCCCTGATCGGCCCCGGCCTGCTGGTGATGCTGGGCGACAACGACGCCGGTGGCGTGCTGACCTACGCGCAGACCGGCGCAGCCTATGGGCTGGGCCTGTTTCTGCCGCTGATGTTAGTGCTCGGCTTCGTCGCCTACGTGGTGCAGGAGATGACCATCCGCCTGGGCGCCGTGACGCGGCGCGGCCACGCCGAGCTGATCTGGAAGCGCTACGGCCCGTTCTGGGGCATCTTCTCGCTGGTCGACCTGGTACTGGCCAACGTCCTGACCTTGGTCACCGAGTTTCTTGGCATCCGCATCGGCGGCGAGGCGTTCGGCATTCCGTATGGGCTGAGCGTGCCGCTGACGCTGGGTTTCGTGGTGATGACGCTGGTGTTCCTGCGCTACTGGGCGTGGGAGCGCATCGCGCTGTTCATCGCCGCGCTCAACCTGGTGTTCGTTCCGCTGGTGCTCATGGCACACCCGCATTGGGATGCTGTGGCGCGTGCGTTCACAGGCTCGGGCTGGATGCTGCCCGGCGGCGTGCTGTCGGCGACCTTCCTAATCCTGTTGTCGGCCAACATCGGCACCAGCATCGCGCCGTGGCAGCTGTTCTTCCAACAGTCCTGCGTGGTCGACAAGGGTCTGCTGCCGAAGGACATCCCGGCCAGCCGACGCGACCTGATGCTCGGTGTGGGCGGCATGGTACTGGTGGCAATCGCGGTAATCGTGCTCGGTGCGGTGGCGCTGTCGGGACTTCCCGATGCGAAGAACCTTACGACCGAGGCAGTGCTGTCCGCGCTGCAGCAGCGCGTAGGCGAGACGGCTATGAAGCTGTTCGCGCTGGGCCTGATCGAAGCCGGGCTTATCGCCACCATCGTGATCACCGCCAGTACCGGCTGGGCGATCGGCGAGGCGCTGGATCTACCACGCTCGCTCAACGCTTCACCCGGCCAGGCGTGGCGCTTTTATGCCCCGGCGGTGATGGGCACGGTGGTCGCGGCCGGCGTGGTGCTGTTCCCGAACCTGCCGATCGGCTTCCTAAACCTCAGCGTGCAGGTGATCGCCACGGTGTTCATGCCGGCGGCGATGCTATTCCTGCTGATGCTGCTCAACGATCGTGAGCTGATGGGTGAGCATGCCAACGGGCCGGTGCGAAACGCACTTTCGGTAGCGATCATGATCGCCCTGATTGCCTGCAACGTCCTATATGGCCTGGTCACCGTATTTCCGCATATCTTTGGAGGCAACCCATGAAAGACCTTAACGAGTACACGCCCGAGCAGGTGCAGGCGCTGCTGGCCGAGGAAGGTTGGCATGACGAGCTTCCGCCGGTGCATCGCTTGCAGTTGACGCCGTGGCAGCAGTGGGTGTTCTGGGGGTTGCGCATCTACGTGGTGGTGATGTGCGTCATTGTGTTGTGGGCTTTCAGCACCGGCGTGCATGCCTAAGATGTGGGCGGCATGCCAGTACGACGCGGGCATGCGCTTCGTTGACCCCGCCTGACAATCACTCATGATGCCCTAGCCTGATGATCATCTGCGACCACATCGGCTCGATATTTTCCTTGCCGCTAACCGTGCAGAAGGTGGGCTGGGCCCGCCCTTGTACGCAACACTCCGCAGAAGGAAGCCTCGATGCCGGCTCGACGATGTAGACCGCGCGGATCGGTAGATTGGCGACTAGCGCAGCAGAACACGGATCCGAACATGCCCGGCATGCAGGCATGCAACCGACCAACGATGCCCATGACCTGCAAAGTCAATCCGTCGGCGCTGCTGGCGACGGTGGAGGTCGGTGAGAAGGTGCGGTTCATCCTGCACCTTGCCAGCATGGCCAGCACCGTGACGGCGATTGCGCCGCTACAGCCCTGGACAGGCCGTGCCGTGGCTCAACATGGGCCTGGTCTATGATCGTGCCTTCATGGCGTGACGAAACGAGCGTTCAGCCCGCAAACAGCGAGTCGACGCTAGCTACGGGTCGTTGCCGCACGCCGCGCCCTTCCCATCGGTTCCGAGGCACGGCATGGCTTCGATTGATCGGACTGCATACCCGCAATTCAAACGTAACCCTGTGGTTCGCGAACTCGTCGCGCTGTACACCGTCGACGAGTCCGAGACGGCCTTCATCGTCAAGCATGCACGACAGCCGTCCAGTCGATTAGCCCTGGCCATCCTGCTGAAGAGCTTTCAGCGATTGCGCTATTTCCCGGCACTGGATGAGGTGCCCGCAGCCGTACTGAGGCATATCAGGGCGTCCCTGAAGTTTCGGATCCAGGTGAAGCCTGCCCAGCCTAGCGCGGTCACGCTGTATCGCTATCACGCATTAATCCGGAAGCACCTGGATTTCCGGCCGTTCGAGGAAGGCGGTCTCGATGTGGCGGCCAGAGCCATGCGAGATGCTGCGGCCATCATGGATCACCCGCCGGATCTGATTAATGTGGGCATCGAGCAGTTGGTCACCGACCGCATCGGACTGCCAGCCTTCAGTACCCTCGATCGCCTGGCACGACGCGTCCGTGCGTTGGTCAACGGCCAGCTCTTCGCAACGATTGCCCAGCGTTTGACAGCGGACGAGAAAGCACGCCTGGATGGATTGCTTCAATCCGGTGGAAAAGCCGGCAAAAGCCCGCTGCACGAGGTCAAACGCCTGCCCAAGCGTTCGTCCCTGAGGCACTTTCAGGAATTGATCGACCACATGGAGCGGCTTGACGCGCTGGTGGGCACGGACGCGCCGCTGACTGGGATACCCGAACTCAAGCGCAAGCATTTTGCGGCTGAGGCGCGTGCACTCGATGCCGCCGAACTCAAAGAGTTTCGTCCCACCAAGCGACATGCCGTACTGCTTTGCCTGATCCACCGGGCCCGGGTACAAGTGCGCGACGATCTGGCGGCAATGTTCATCAAGCGCATGAGCAAGATCCATGTACACGGCAAGGAACATCTCGACCGCCTACGCAGCCAGTACCGGGAGAAAGCCGAGGTGCTGGTAGCAACGATGTCCGATGTCATTCGGGTACTTGCCGAACAACGCAGCGACACAGCCGCCGGCCGCGAGATTCGGCGCCTGGTCGGGCAACGCGGCAGCATCGATGCATTGCAGGAGGACTGCAACGCGATCGCCGCCCACAGCGGGGACAATTACTTGCCCTTTCTCTGGCCATACTACAAGAGCCACCGACCCACGCTGCTGCGCATGGTGCGCATCCTCAATCTGAAAAGCACGACGGAGGATCGTTCGTTGATCGATGCCCTGGAGTTGATTCTCGCGCAGGAGCGGCAGCGCGGTGATTGGCTGGATGGGCCCATGGACCTGTCTTTCACAACACACTTGTGGCGAAAGACCCTGACCCAGCGCACCGAGGATGGCGAGGAGCGCATTCACCGTCGGCATTTCGAGGTATGCGTGTTCTCGGCGTTGGCGAACGAACTCAAATCCGGTGATGTGGCCGTACCGGGATCGGAGGACTATGCCGACCAGAGCGAGCAGCTGTTGAGCTGGGAAGAATGCGAACCGCAAGTGGCCGCCTACTGCGCAGAGTTTGGCCTGCCGGCTGACCCGATCACGTTCGTCAACACACTGCAGTCGCGCCTGATGCAGGTCGCCGAGCAAACAGACCAGGAGTACGTCGACAACGGCCAGGTCGTGATCGATGACCAAGGCATGCCGGTTCTTAAGCGCAGCAAGGCCAAAGAGATGAGTAGCCAGGCCAAAGCCCTCGAAACGGCCATTCATGAGCGCTTGCGCGAGCGCAGCGTGATCGATGTGCTATGCGACGTCGGGCACTGGACCAACTGGCATCGCCATTTCGGCCCGCTGTCCGGATCGGACCCGAAGATTGATCAGGCACGCGAGCGATACGTACTCACGGCCTTCACCTACGGATGCAACCTGGGCCCCAATCAGGCGGCACGTCATTTCCGTGGGGCCGTCACGGCGCACATGCTGTCGTTCGTCAATCGTCGCCACATCGACGCGAACAAACTGGCCGCCGCGTGCCGCGACATCATCAATAGCTACGCCGGCCTCCAATTGCCCAAGCACTGGGGCGACAGCAAGCGCGCCGCGGCGGATGGCACCAAGTACGAGATGTACATCCAGAATAGCCTGGCCTCGTACCATATCCGGTACGGTGGTTACGGCGGCATTGCGTACCATCATGTCTCCGATACCTACGTCGCGCTGTTCAGCCACTTCATCCCATGCGGGGTCTGGGAGGCGGTGTACATCATCGACGGCTTGCTCAAGAACACGTCCGACATCCAGCCGGACATCGTGCATGCCGATACCCAGGGGCAGTCGCTTCCCGTCTTCGGGCTCTCGTACTTGCTGGGCATCCAGCTGATGCCGCGCATCCGAAATTGGCAGGATTACCGGTTCTTCCGGCCCGATACGGATGCCACCTATGAGCACATCGATGCGCTGTTCCGCGACAGCGTCGATTGGGACCTGATCGAGACCCATTGGAAGGACCTGATGCGTGTCGTTCTGTCGATCAAGGCCGGCAAGGTGGCCGCTTCGACTTTGTTGCGGCGCCTGGGCAACAACAGCCGCAAGAACCGGCTTTACCACTCATTCCGCGCCTTGGGCTCCGCCGTGCGTACGCTCTTCCTGCTGCAGTACATTTCCGACCAAGACCTGCGCGAACAAATCACCGCTTCCACCAACAAGGTCGAGGCCTATAACGGATTCTCGAAATACTTCTTCTTTGGTGGGGAGGGCGTCATTGCCGACAACGACCCGGTGGAGCAGGAGAAGGCCGTCAAGTACAACGACCTGGTCGCCAACGCCGTGATCTTCCATAACGTCGTGGAGCAAACCCGCATCATTCGATCGCTCATGCGGGAGGGCTGGAAGATCACCGCCGAAGACGTCGCGGCGCTCAGCCCCTACATGACGAGCCACATCAAACGCTTTGGGGACTACCTGATCGATGCCGAGGCCGTCCCTGAGCCCTACGAAGCCGAACTGGCGCTGGCCGCTTGAGCGTCCATGACGAAGGGCGAGGGGTGGTGATTCTGCGCAACCCATCTTGGCCGGTGGCCGTTCAACCCATGAGACCCGTGCTCGCTATGCTTCAAGCGGCGTGGCGGCGGCGCGGCAGGAGGTACCGTGGAGCTCTCGGATTTTCATATTGGCCTGGAATTCGTGGCCAGCGCTGGGTTCCGGTGGCGGTGCACCGATGTGGGCACCCGGACCGTCTTGGCCATCCAGATCGATCGGCGGGACCCCAACTGGTACCAAGGGCCGCCGTACATCGCCAAAGAAGTCGTGTTCGATGAGCACGAGATCGCGCACTGCCACCTGACAAATGCCGATGCAGTGTCAGCCGCTTTGAAAGACCACCAGACGATGACACACCCGGGTTATCCCTCAGCGGTCGTGACGCGCATGCTGGAGGCGCGGCACGCTCAGCCTTACCCACACTCGGGCGTGTTGCGCTTCGACCGGTGTCGGCCGGACGGGGAAATCCTCCATCCCTTTGCAGGGCGGCAGGAGGAAGGGGAGTGGGTCGTCGAGCTTTACCTGCCGTTCCAAGAGGACTACGAGGTCATGCCGGAACGGAACTTCATCGCGTTGCCTCGGGTGACGCCCGCCGACCTACGGGCTCGCGCGGCCAAGAAAAACGGCTAACTCGTTGCTTCGACGGTGGAATTTCGATTCTAGTTGTCAAAATTACACGTATCTCGGCTCAATCCCGGGACCGCCCTGCTGCTGGCTGCCGGGAATGTGGCGGCAAGCGAACCGCCGGAATACACGCTGGTCATCAAGAACCATCGCTATCAACCGAGCGAGATCAGGATGCCGGCCAATACCAAGGTGCGCATCGTGGTGAACAACCAGGATCCGACGCCCGAGGAATTCGAGAGCACGGATTTCAACCGCGAAAAACTGGTGCTGCCCAACGGCAGTGCCACGGTTTACGTCGGCCCATTACGTGCCGGCACCTATGCCTTTTTTGGCGACTTCCACCAGGACACGGCCCAGGGGCGCCTGATCGTGGAATAACCGCTAGCTCCATGCCCGGCTTACTGCTGCCCCAGGCATTGATCCCTTCCCATCCGTTTCGACTGCGCATTCGCCGTCGGCGCCAGCCCGACGGCAGGAGGACTGCGTGGCTCGATATTCCCAAGGACTTCCCATGCAAGCGAACCGCTCGTTTCCCCGGCGCACCCGGCGCGTTATCCCCGCGGGCCTCGGCCTCGCCCTGATCGCAGGCGCCGGTCTGGTACACGCGGATGACTTCATCGTCTATTCGCCGCACGTGATTGCCACCCAGACCGAGTTCGAACTGCGCGGCTACGGCTACAGCGACGGCCGCGCGGATATCAACGGCGAGCGCGCGGCCGAACTCTCAATTGCGCACGCATTCACCAGTTGGTGGAAACCCGAGCTCTACGTGGCCGAGTACGAGAAGGAGCCAGGCGGGCGGGGAAAGCTGGTGGGCTACGAGTTCGAGAACACGTTCCAGTTCACCGAGCCGGGGCGCTATTGGGCCGACTTCGGCCTGCTCGCCTCCTACGGTCACCCCAAGGGTAGCGGCCCTGGCGAGCTCGAGTTTGGTCCACTGATCGAGAAGACCGCTGGCCGTTTCGATCATCGCGTCAACTTGATCTGGGAACGCCAGATTGGCGGCGGCGCATCGCACCACACCGAATTCCGCTATAGCTATGCAGGCACCTATGCGCTGACTCCCGCTTTCCGGCCCGGCATCGAGGCGTATGGCCGGCCCGATGACGACTCCTATCAGGCAGGTCCCGTGGTCACCGGTGAATGGCATGTGCCGGGCACGCGTGGCAATGTCGAATACCGCGTCGGCCTGCTGCTGGGCATCAATTCCGCTGCTCCGCAGCGCACCTTGCTGGCGCAGGTGGAGTATGAGTTCTTTTGAGCGCTGGGCAGCGGTGAAGCAGCAGGCTACCGCCCCGCCCGCTGCGCCGCGCGGATCGGTTTGATCCGGCGCAACCAGTCGTAGCCGTCCTCGGGACGCAGGTTGGTGCCGACGGCGGCGTTCCCGGCGGGAACGCTGCGCGCAGTGGCGTCCGACTGGCTGAACCGGCGTCGCAGATGGAGCGGCTGGCGGCTGAAGCTAATCTTCATTTCCGGGGTTCCTCACAAGGTGGATGGATCGGCACGATCCGTGGGATCGTGCGGACAGCCGCAAGAATCGGGGTCTCTGGATGATGGATCAATGATCCGAGCGGGATCGCACCGTTTCCGCACTGGAACGATGCCGTGCTCAGCGGATTGTCCATCCACGGAAACTCGCCGATCGCCTGCGGGGCGTTTCATCGGCTGCGGCCGGCGCCATATCGTTGCGCAGTAGCGCATCGAGACGTCGGATCATGGGCAAATCACTATTTTGGCGGCTGTTTCTTGTGCTCGGCATAATGGTCGGCGCGCTGCCTGCGGGTGCGGCCACGTTGTATGGCGACGACTACGCCAGGGTCGGTGTGCCGGACCTGCCACAAGCCGTGGCCTTTTTTACCGGCGTGCTGGATTGTCGCCCGATCGAGTCGACTGCCGGCAGAGCCGTCAACGACAGCTTGCGGCCATCGCGCCTGCTGATCTGTGACACAGGTTCGATCGTCGAATTGTTCGATCAGCGGAACGTCGCCCCTGCCCCGGAACAGGCAGGCCAGACGGTGCGATTCGTGACGGACGACCTGGTACACGACGGTCAATGGCTGCGCCACCAGGGCGTCGACGTCAGCGGCGCGCCGCATCGGCTGACTTCCGGCCCCCTGGCCGGTCGGCTCGCGCTGGATTTCGTGTCGCCCTGGGGGTTGCACCTGCAATTGCTGGGCAGCAGGGCAGATGGCCCCGCCGGCGGCACCCTGGCGACGACCGACATCCCTTCCGGCGGCAACTGAGCCTCAACGTCGGGCGCGGAAAAACTCGCGCAGCATCGCGGCGGATTCCTCGGCCAGCAGGCCTCCAGCCACCTCAATGCGATGGTTGTGGCGCGCGTCCACCAGGGTGTCGAACATGCTGCCGGCCGCGCCGGTCTTGGGGTCGGCGGCGGCGTAGACCACGCGGCCGAGGCGGGCGTGGATCATGGCCATCGCGCACATCGAGCACGGCTCCAGCGTGACGTACAGCGTGGTACCGGACAGGCGATGGTTGGCCACTTTCTCGCCGGCGGCGCGCATGGCCATGATCTCGGCGTGGGCGGTCGGATCATGCAGGGTGATGTTGCGGTTCCAGCCTAGCCCGACAATTTCCCCACCCTGCACCAGCACGGCACCCACCGGCACCTCGTTCTCGGCATCGCGGGCGTGTGCCGCCAGTTGCAGCGCCCGGCGCATGAACTGCTCGTCGGCAGCCGAGAATTCACTTGAACCTGGGGGCGTTTCTTCAGTCATTTCATGGCACTGCGATCATCATATGAGAAAGCCGGCATATCGCCGGCCTCCTCGTCCTGCACGTAACCGATTGATTTGCCTACTCCCACTCGATCGTCGCGGGTGGCTTGCCGCTGATATCGTAAACTACGCGAGAAACACATCGCAACTCATTGATTATCCTGTTTGAGACCTTGCCAAGGAACTCGTAGGGCAAGTGTGCCCAATGCGCGGTCATGAAGTCGATGGTTTCGACCGCACGCAGCGCGATCACCCATTCGTAGGCGCGCGCATCGCCGACCACGCCGACCGATTTCACCGGCAGGAATACCGCGAACGCCTGGCTGGTCTGGTCGTACAGGTCGGCCTTGCGCAGCTCGTCGATGAAGATCGCATCGGCCTGGGCGAGCAGTTCGGCGTATTCGCGCTTCACCTCGCCCAGGATGCGCACGCCCAGGCCGGGACCGGGGAAAGGGTGGCGATAGACCATTTCGCGCGGCAGGCCGAGTTCGACACCGATGCGGCGCACCTCATCCTTGAATAGCTCGCGCAGCGGCTCCACCAGTTTCAGCTTCATGTGCGCTGGCAGGCCGCCGACGTTGTGGTGGCTCTTGATGACGTGGGCCTTGCCGGTCTTGCTGCCGGCCGATTCGATCACGTCGGGGTAGATCGTGCCTTGCGCCAGCCACTTCACCTTGCCGCCGGCGACAATCAGCTTCTCCGACTCCTCGTCGAAGATCTCCACGAACAGGCCGCCAATAATCTTGCGCTTGGCCTCCGGGTCGGCCACGCCGGCGAGCGCCTTGAAATAGCGGTCGGCCGCGTTCACGCGGATCACCTTGACGCCCATGTGCTCGGCCATGGTGGCCATCACCTGGTCGCCTTCCTGCCAGCGCAGCAGGCCGGTGTCGACGAACACGCAGGTCAGGCGGTCGCCGATCGCCTTGTGCAGCAAGGCGGCGACCACCGAGGAATCGACGCCGCCGGAGAGGCCCAGCAGCACGTGGTCGTCGCCAACCTGCTCGCGCACGCGGGCAATCTGGTCGTCGATGATGTTGGCCGGAGTCCACAGCGTGGCGCAGCCGCAGATTTCGGTGATGAAGCGCTTGAGCAGGGCCCCGCCCTGCTTCGTGTGCGTCACTTCCGGGTGGAATTGCACGCCGTACCAGCGCCTGGTCTGGTTCTCCATCACGGCGACCGGAATGCGGTCGGTGCTGCCGGTGACGACGAAGTCCGGCGGCGTACGCGACACGTGGTCGCCGTGGCTCATCCACACGTCGAGCCGGTGCGCATCGGTATGGTCGGTGAGGCCAGCGAACAGGCGGCTGCTGCCGGCGATGTCCACCGTGGCATGGCCGAACTCGCGCTGGTCCGCCGCTTCGGTGGCGCCACCCAACTGCGCGGCCAACGTCTGCATGCCGTAGCAGATGCCGAGGATCGGCACGCCCGCATCGAACACCTGTTGCGGTGCTTTGGGCGCACCCGGGAGCGTGGTCGATTCCGGGCCACCGGACAGGATGATGCCTTTCGCGCCGAACGCGGCGATCTCGGCCGGGTCGTGGTCCCATGCCCAGATCTCGCAGTACACGCCCAGCTCGCGCACGCGCCGCGCGATCAGCTGGGTGTATTGCGCGCCGAAGTCGAGGATCAGGATCTTGTCGGAGTGGATGCCTTGCATCTTTCGGACTCTTGGGATGTACAAAACAACTACGGCGTCATTCCCGCGAACGCGGGAATGACGCCACTAAGGTTTGGAAGCCCGGATTCCGACATGATTCCCGGCTCCGATCATCACGAGTTGAGCCGGTAATTCGGCGCTTCCTTGGTGATCTGGATGTCGTGCGGGTGCGCCTCGGTGACGCCGGCGGAAGTCACCTTGACGAACTGCGCCTTGTGCCGCACGTCGTCGACGGTGGCCGCACCCAGGTACCCCATCGAGGCGCGCAGGCCACCGATCAGCTGATGGATGATGTTGCGCAGCGGGCCACGGTACGGTACGCGGCCTTCGATGCCCTCGGGCACCAGCTTGTCGGCGTCCGCCTCCTCCTGGAAGTAGCGGTCCTTGGAGCCGAGCTGCATCGCGCCGATCGAGCCCATGCCGCGGTAGCTCTTGTACGAGCGGCCCTGGAAGAGTTCCACCTCGCCCGGCGATTCCTCGGTGCCGGCGAACATCGAGCCGAGCATCACGCTGGACGCGCCTGCCGCGAGCGCCTTGGGGATATCGCCGGAGTAGCGGATGCCGCCATCGGCGATCAGCGGGATCTCGTCCTTCAGCGCGGTGGCGACCAGGTCGATCGCGGTGATCTGCGGCACGCCGACGCCGGCGACCACGCGGGTGGTGCAGATCGAGCCGGGGCCCACGCCCACCTTGACCGCGTCCACCCCCACGTCGAGCAGCGCGCGCGCCGCCTCGCCGGTGACGATGTTGCCGGCGATCACCTGCACCTGCGGGTAGTGCTTCTTGACCCAGCCGGCGCGTTCGATCACGCCCTGCGAATGGCCGTGCGCGGTGTCCACCACCAGCACGTCGACGCCGGCGTCGACCAGCGCGGCCACGCGCTGCTCGGTGTCGCCGCCCACGCCGACCGCGGCGCCCACCAGCAGCGCCTCGTGGCTGTCCTTGGCCGCATACGGATTGTCGCGGGCCTTCTGGATGTCCTTCACGGTGATCAGCCCGCGCAACTGGAACGCGTCGTTGACCACCAGCACCTTCTCGATGCGGTGCCGGTGCAGCAACTGCAGCACCTCATCCTGGCTGGCGCCCTCCTTCACCGTGACCAGCTTGTCCTGGCGAGTCATGATGTTGCGCACCGGGTCGTCGGGCTTGCGCTCGAAGCGCATGTCGCGACTGGTGACGATGCCGACCAGCTTGCTGCCCTCGACCACCGGCACACCGGAGATGTTGTGCGCATGGGTCAGCCGCAGCACCTCGCGGATCGAGGTGTCCGGACCCACGGTGATCGGGCTGCGGATCACCCCGGCCTCGAACTTCTTGACCAGACGCACTTCGGCAGCCTGCTGCTCGGCGGTCATGTTCTTGTGGATGATGCCGATGCCGCCCTGCTGCGCCATGGTGATGGCCAGCCGCGCCTCGGTGACCGTGTCCATCGCGGCGGACACGATCGGAATGTTCAGGCGCAGGTTGCGGGTAAAGCGGGTGGAAGTGTCGACGTCGCGGGGAAGCACGACGGAATGGCCCGGAACGAGGTAGATGTCGTCGTAGGTCAGGGCCTCGGCGAGGATGCGCATGCGAAAAGTCCCGCTGCAAAGAGGGAATTATACGCGCCCTGCCGGCATGCTCGCCAGACGGCGGCTGAATTCGGCGGCAGCCGCAGGTCAAGCCACCCGGCGCAGTGTGGCTTGCGCCTCGGCGGCTTCCAGCGTGTTCTCCATCAGCGTGGCCACCGTCATCGGGCCGACGCCGCCGGGTACCGGGGTGATCCAGCTGGCGCGCTCGGCGGCCGGGGCGAATTCCACGTCGCCAACCAGGCGGCCGTCGTCGAGCCGGTTGATGCCCACGTCGATCACTACCGCGCCGGGCTTGATCCACTCGCCCTTCACCAGCCCCGGCTTGCCGGCAGCGACGATCATGATGTCGGCCTGGCGCACGTGGCATTCCAGGTCGCGGGTGAACTTGTGGCAGCAGGTGGTGGTGCAGCCGGCGATCAGCAGCTCCAGCACCAGCGGGCGGCCGACGTGGTTGGACACGCCGATCACCACCGCGTGCTGGCCGCGCACCGGGCGATCGGTGTGGCCGAGCAGGGTCATCACGCCCTTCGGCGTGCATGGGCGCAGGCCGAAACGGCGCAAGGCCAGCCGCCCCACGTTGATCGCCTGGAAGCCGTCGACGTCCTTGTTGGGGTCGATGCGGTCGACCAATGCGTCCTCGTCGATATGTGCCGGCAGCGGCGACTGCACCAGGATGCCGTGCACGTCCGGGTCGGCGTTGAGCCGGTCGATCAGGGCGAACAGTGCTTCCTGGCTGGTGCTGGCCGGCAGGTCGTAGCCGAACGAACGGAAGCCCACCTGCTGGCAGGCCTTGCGCTTGTTGCGCACGTAGACCGCCGATGCCGCATCGTTGCCCACCAGCACCACTGCCAGCCCCGGTGCGGGAAGCCCCTGCGCCACCCTGGCGGCGACGCGCACACCGACACGCTCCAGCAGTTCCTGTGCGATGCGCTTGCCGTCGAGGATGCGTGCGTTCATGGGAAAGGCCTGGCTGCGGGATTCGCCATTATCCGGGCTGCACCCGATGCACACAAACCGCGCCTGCATCCGGAAGTCGCGAACAGGCTCAGCGCGTGCGCTTGATCAGCTCGCTGCGCCGGCGCCTTGCCTTGTGCTGCTGTTCCTTGGTCAGCACCTTCTTGCGTCCGGCGTACGGGTTCTCGCCTTCGCGGAACACGATCCGGATCGGCGTACCCTCCAGCTTGTAGCGCTTGCGAAAGAAGTTTTCGAGGTAACGCTGGTACGCCGGTGCGATGTGCTTGGTGCGGCTGCCGTGGATGACGATGGTCGGCGGATTGGTGCCCCCGGGATGCGCGAAGCGCAGCTTTGGCGCGTGGCCGTTCACCAGCGGCGGCTGATAGCTCTCGTAGGCTTTTTCCAGCGCCTTGGTAAGGTCGGAGGACACCAGTTCCCTGGTCGCCGACGCATGCGCGCGCACCACCGCACGCATCAGCTCGCGCAGGCCCGAGCCATGCAGCGCGGAAATCTGCACTTGCTTGGCCCAGTCGACGAATACCAGCCGGCGATCCAGCGCGCGGCGGCATTCGTCGCGCTGGTACGCATCCATGTCGTCCCACTTGTTGATCGCGATGACCAGCGCCCTGCCCTCGTCAATCGCGTAGCCGATCAGGGTGAGATCCTGGTCGGCGAGATTCTCGCGGGCATCGATCATCACCACCGCCACCTGGGCGGCGGCGATCGACTGCAGCGTCTTGATGACGCTGAACTTCTCCACCGCCTCCTCGACCCGCGCCTTGCGCCGGATGCCGGCGGTGTCGATCAGCGTGTAGCGCTTGCCGTCACGTTCGAGTGGTACCCGGATCGGATCGCGGGTGGTGCCGGCGACGTCGGAGACGATCAGCCTCTCCTCGCCCAGCAGGCGGTTGATCAGCGTCGACTTGCCGGCGTTCGGACGCCCGACGATGGCCACGCGGATGCTGCCGTCCTCGTCCCCGGTTTCCGTGGCCGGTTCCCGATCGGCCGGCAGCAGCGGCAACAGCACGCGCAGAAAATCGTCGGTGCCGCGGTTGTGCGCCGCCGACAACGGCAAGGTGGCACCGATGCCGAAGGCGAAAAACTCGGCCATCACGGCCTGCTCGTCGAGGCCGTCGGTCTTGTTGACCACCGCCACGATCGGTTTGCCGCTGCGCCGCAGTTCGGCCAGGATCGCGTCGTCCTGCGGCAACAGGCCGTCGCGCGCGTCGACCACGAACACCAGCACATCCGCTTCCGCGATTGCCAGGCGCACCTGCTTCGCGGTCAGCACGTCCATGGCGTCTTCGGTGCCGGACAGGCCGCCGGTATCGACCACCACGAATGGCCTCTCGCCGATGCGGCAGATGCCGTAGTGGCGATCACGGGTGACGCCCGGCATGTCGGCCACCAGGGCGTCACGGCTGCGCGTCAGCACGTTGAAAAGGGTCGACTTGCCGACATTCGGACGACCAACCAGTGCAACGACGGGCAGCATGGAAAGTACTTTTTCCGGCGATCAGTGCGCGGACAGACGGTAGGCGCCGATGCGGCCCTCGACGTCCTCGACGTACACGGTGTCGCCCACCACCAGCGGCTGCGCGCGGATCGCCTTCTTCGACAGCCGCTCGCGGGCGGCCAGCGCGCCGTCGCCGGTCTGCAACCAATGCACGTAGCCTTCCAGGTCGCCGACCACGACGTAGTTGCCCTGCACGGCCGGGCCGGTGAGCCAGCGGTACTTCAGCGCGTCGTTCTTCCACATGTCGGCGCCGCCATTCTTGTCGAATGCCCATACCACCGAGGCGTCGTTGACACCGTAGACCGCATGGTCGTTCACCGCCGGTGACTCGAAGCTGGAAAACGGGTGCGCCCACAACGGTCGGCCGCTGGGGCCGTCGACCGCCACGAGGTTGCCGTGATAGGCGGTGCCGTAGAGCGTGCTGCCATCCAGCAGGATCGCGCCATCGGCGTCGTTCAGGCGATCGATTTCAGTACGGCCTTCGCCGCTGGCCAGTTTCTGTTCCCACAGTTTTGCACCATTGTCCTGGCGCAGGGCGACCAGCTTGCCGTCGTCGCTGCCGAAGAACAGCACGCCGTTGGCCGCCAGCAGCGGGCCGTTGCCGCGCAGGCTGAGCAGTGGCACGGTGCCCTGGTCGTAGACCCAGCGGCGCTGGCCGGTCGCGGCATCCAGCGCGTAGATGCGGCCATCGCCGGTACGCACCACGACCATGTCGCCGACGATCACCGGCGGGGCCAGCACCTGGCTGCTCACCGCCACGTCCCAGCGGGGGCTGCCGTCCTTCGCATTCACGGCGTAGACGTGGCCGTCCAGCGTGCCGACGGCAAGCAGATCGCCGCTCACCGCCGGGCCGCCGGCGTACGTGGCGTCCTTGCGCTTCTTGTCGCCCCAGCCGAACCAGCCGTGGGTGCGCGAACTCTTCGACCACAGGCTCTTGCCGCTGGCGGCATCAAGCGCCACCAGCTTGCCGTCCGTGCTGGCGGCATAGAGCACGCCGTCGACCACGGTCGGGCGCAGCCGCACGCCGCTGGCGCCCGCACCGTCGCCCACACTGGTGCGCCACAGGCGGGTAACCTGCACCGTCGGTTTGAAGTCCTTGGCCAGCGCCGTCGGCGGCTGGACATTTTCCTTCTTGAACGAATGGCACCCGGTGAGTGTCACCAACGAAGCCAGCGTGATCAGCAAGGCACGTTTGATCATTTCAGGTTTCATGCACCCTGCTTCCCGGCCATGGCCAGATCATCGAGTTTCATCTGCAAGGCACCGCGTTGCGGCGCTTCCTCGCCCAGGGCAGTCAGGGCCGTCTGGTAGGCCTTGCGTGCTTCATCGGAGCGTCCAAGCTTGACCAGTACATCGCCGCGGAGTTCCTGCACCAACCCCTGGTAGCTGTCGGCCGGGATGCGATCCAGCGTGGCCAGCGCCTGCGGGCCGTGGTCGCGCGCCAGTTCCACCTGCGCGATACGCAGCAAGGTCAGCGACTTCAGCGGCGGCGCGCCGGCATGGGCCTCGGCCCATTCCAGCGACGCCTCGGCCTTGTCCAGCTGGCCCGCCTGCACCTGTTGCCTGGCGCGCTCGCTGACGGCGAACACGGCAAACGGCGACTTGGCGTAATCCTTCATCAACTGGTCCGTCAGCTGCGAGGCGGTATCCGGTTTGCCGGATGCCTGCGCGACCTGGATCTGCTGGTAGATCTGCGAGGCCGCGCCTTCGTTGCGGGCCTGATGGTTGCGCCACTGTTGCCAACCGAAGATGCCGACCAGGCCGATCGCGATGCCGACGACGATCGACATGCCATTGTCGCGCAGCCATTTCTGCACCAGCTCGCTTTGTTCGTACTTGTCGTATTCTTCAAATGCCATGCAATCACCATTCAAGAGGCCACTCGCGCGGACGCGGACACAGGCCAGTGTGGTAACCAGAGTAAAAGCCGCTTGCGTCCGCTCGTTGCCGAGCGAACCAAGTGGGCAAGCATAACCGATATGGGCCGCACGCAGCGGCCCGCGGTGGCGATCAGAGGCTGGCTGCGGAGGCCTTGCCGTCCTGCATCTGCAGGCGGAAGTGAGCCACGTTGGCGTGCCGGAAATCGTCGAGGCCGATCGCGCTGCCGTCGATGCTGACCTGGGCGCCGCTGGCGTTGCCGATGCGCACATCCAGCGGCTGGTCGCTGCGATAGGACTTGTTGCTGCCGGCCGGAAGCAGGCCGTATTCCAGCCGCGTGCCGTCGGCCCGGGTCACTTCGACCCAGCTCGATGCGGAAAGGCTGAGGCTCAGGCTGTGGCTGCCCGCTTCGCTGCTCGCGGCAGGGGCGACCGGCTTGACCGGCGGCAGGCTGGCGTTATCCAGGTTCGGAAACGGCGCCATCGAGGCCAGTAGCGGCTGCTCCTGTGCCTGCGGAGCTTCTGCCTTGGGCGGGTTTTGCGGAGCCGCGGCCGCCACGCGCGCGTCGGGCGCGGCAACATGGGTGGCGGGGGCTTCCGACTGGGCAACCGGAGCGGCATCCAGCGGCGCAAGGTGGCTGAGGTCGCGATCCAGCGTGCCGCGCACGCCCAGCCAGATCATCGGTACCACGATCACTGCGGTCAACACGACGTAGGTGGCGGCAGTGGCGTAGCGATCGAGCAGGAAGCGCGAATGCGAGATACCGCCGGTGGCCACCAGCGGCGGCTCGATCTGCTTGATGCGATCGAGCTCGACCTGGAGTGACGCCTCGTTGATGCCCAGATGGTGGCCGTACTTGCGGATGTAGCTGGCCAGATAGATCTTGGAGTCGATGCCGTCGTACTGGTCGTGCTCGAGCTGACGCAGCACCCGGACAGGCAGCCTCAATGCATGGGCGCAGGCTTCCAGATCCAGGCCATGGGCTTCACGCGCCGCATGCAGGCGACTGCCGAAACTCACCGTGTGAGGGTTTGCCGGCGCTACATTCAAGTCAGGCAAATGGATACCGAACAACCCTGGCTCACTTGAGCCCTGCTCGGGCGGTTGAGGCTGCTGCATGGAGGTCATGGGCTGGCAGTGGTGTCTACGGTGTGCGCCTGTTCCGAATCCGGGAACTGGCTGAGCAATCGCTTGCTGTAGGAACGGGCACCTTCCAGGTTGCCCAGTCGGGTTTCGATGTCGTGGCCTAGCTTGAGCGACGCGGCAGTCGGCTTGCCCAGCGCATCGTACCGCTGGAGGAAAGCCCTGGCGCGAAATGCATCCTTGTGCAGATAAAGCGTGTTGGCAAGCTGGAAGAGTGCCTCTGCATTATTGGGATTTCTTGCGATGGCGTCACGAAAACTCGCTTCGGCCCCGGCGACGTCGTTGGCGCGCAGCTGGCAGACGCCGGCGTTGGCCAGCGCCACGTCGGGGGTCTGGTAGAACGGATCGGCGACGGCTTTCTGGAAATACTGGTTCGCCTCGGCGATCTTGCCGGTGTGGCAAAGGAACACGCCGAGGTTGTTGTTCGGCGCGCCCTTGGCCGGTTCCAGCGCCACTGCCTTGCGGTAATGCTGCTCGGCTTCAGGCAGCTTGTTGATACGCTCGTACAGCACCGCGATCACGGTATGCGCCGGCGCGTAGTTGGGGTCGAACTGCAGTGCCTTGGTCAGTTTTTCCAGCGCGGTCTGCAGGTCGCCGTTGGCCATGTAGCGCTGGCCCAGCTCGGTATGGATCCGCGCGGCGTCTTCCGCCTGATCCGCCTTGCTGCTCTGCGGCATGCTCTTGCCCAGCGAGCTGCTGTCGGTGTGCGTGGTGACGCAGCCGGCCAGCGGCAACAGCAGGCTGAAGATCACGGCCCGGTCAAATCGCATGCGTTGCCCCCTCGTCCTGCCGTTTGCGGATATCGGCGCTGCGCCGGGTGCGGTCGGTGACCTGCCCGGCCAGTTGGCCGCAGGCAGCATCGATGTCGTCGCCGCGGGTGCGCCGCAACATGGTCAGCACGCCGGCATTCAACAGCTGTGTCTGGAACTGGTGGATGTCTTCCGGGGCCGAGCGCTTGAACTGGGTACCCGGAAAAGGGTTGAACGGGATCAGGTTGACCTTGCAGGTCGGCAGCTTGCGCATCAGCTTGATCAGCTGGCGGGCATGCTCGGGCTGGTCGTTGACGCCCTGCATCAAGGTGTACTCGAAGGTGATCGAGGTGCGCGGCTTGCGTGCAATCCAGCGCTGGCAGGCCGCCAGCAGCTCGGCGAGCGGATAGCGCTTGTTGATGGGCATCAGCTCGGTGCGCAGCTCGTCGTTGGCCGCGTGCAGCGACACCGCCAGCGACACATCGATCGCATCCGACAACTGGTCGATCAGCGGCACCAGACCGGCGGTGGACAGCGTGACACGCTTCGCCGCCAGGCCGAAGCCAAGGTCGTCGCGCATCAGCTTCATCGCCTTCAGCACGTTGTCGAAATTGGCCAGCGGCTCGCCCATGCCCATCATCACCACGTTGGTGATGCGGCGATTCTGGTGGGTGACGTTGCCCAGGTACTTCGCCGCCACCCACACCTGGCCGATGATCTCGGCGGTGGACAGGTTGCGGTTGAAGCCCTGCGCACCGGTGGAGCAGAATTGGCAGTTCAGCGCGCAGCCGATCTGTGAGGAGACGCACAAGGTGCCGCGGGTCGGCTCGGGGATGTAAACCGTCTCGATCGCGTTGCCGCTGTCCATGCCGAGCAGCCACTTGTGCGTGCCGTCGGTGGCCACCTTGTCCAGCAGCGTCTTCGGCGCGCCGATGTAGCAGGCCTCGGTGAGCTTGGCGCGCAGCGCCTTGCCCACGTCGGTCATGTTCTCGAAGTTGTCTTCCAGGTCGTGGTAGATCCACTTCATCACCTGCTCGGCGCGATACGGCTTCTCGCCGATCTGCGTGAAGAAATCACGCAGACCCTGGCGATCGAAGTCGAGCAGGTTGACCTTGTTCGAGCTGGCAACAACTTGGTTCAAGTAAACGCTCTTATTTGAATAGTGCGGCCACGGATGGCCGCTTTTTGATCTTCGCGTTCAAGGATGAACGCACTTGTTTCAACTGTGCGGCCACGGATAGCCGCTATTTGGTTTTCGCGTTCACGAATGAACGCACCAATTAACGCGACAGGACATCCGTTGCCGCGAAAAAATATGCGATCTCCACCTTGGCGGTGTCAGTGGCGTCGGAGCCATGCACGGCATTGGCGTCAATCGACTCGGCGAAGTCGGCGCGAATCGTGCCCGGCGCGGCTTCCTTCGGATTGGTGGCGCCCATCAGGTCGCGGTGGGCCAGCACGGCGTTCTCGCCTTCCAGCACGCTGATCATTACTGGACCGGAGATCATGAACTCGACCAGCGCCTTGAAAAACGGGCGCTCGCGGTGTACCGCATAGAAACCTTCCGCCTCGGCGCGTGACAGCTGCTTCATGCGCGCGGCGACAATCTTCAGGCCGGCTTTTTCAAAGCGAGCATAGATTTCACCAATGACGTTCTTGGCAACGGCATCGGGTTTGATGATGGAAAGAGTGCGCTCCAGCGCCATACGGGTCTGCTCCGGGAAAACGGATGGATGGGAAAAGAGGTAGGCCGGCAGGCCGGCGAGTGGCCAATTCCGACTTGGATTGCGGGTTTAGCCCACGAAAGTCTGACAGATTCTAACTCATACGCAAGTCGCCGGCGGCTGGCGACAAACGCCCGTTTGACGGCCGACAAGCTGTCCGCGTATGCTCAAACGATCGTTTGAACGGCCTCTGGCCGATGGATGGTTCCGCCCGTGAACAGCTCCGGCTCGACCAAGGAACGGATACTCGGCGCCGCCGAACTCCTGTTCGCCCAGCGCGGCTTCGATGGCGCCTCGCTGCGCCAGCTCACTGCCGCGGCCGGGGTCAATCTGGCTGCCGTCAACTACCACTTCGGCTCCAAGGACAAGCTGGTCGAGGAAGTGTTCCGGCGCCGGCTGGATGCCTTGAACGAACGCCGCCTGACCGCCCTGTCCTGCCTCGCCGGAGCGCCGCAGACTACCCTCGAGGAGGTGCTGGAGGCGTTCATCCGCCCTGCCCTGGACCTCTCGCACGATGACAGCGGCGCCTTGTTCATGCGCGTGCTGGCCCGTGCGTTCGCCGAACACGACGATACCCTGCGCCAGTTCCTGTCGGCGAACTACGGCCACGTGATGCGCCAGTTCACCGCCGAATTCGCGCGCCTGCTGCCGCAGTTGAGCAAGGAAGAGCTGTACTGGCGCATCGACCTGGTCACCGGCGCGCTGACCCATGCGATGTCCGGCTTCGGCATGATCCAGCGCAAGAGCGACGTCAGCGAGCACGCGCACCGCGAGCAGACCGCGCAGCACCTGATCCGTTTCGCCGTCGCCGGGCTCGGCCATCCCTGATCCATCTGTCCCACCCTTTGCACATCCGGAGAAGCCAATGACCGCTGCATACTCACCCACATCAGCGCTGCGCATCCGCAAGGCTGCCGTGCTGGGCGCCGGTGTCATGGGCGCGCAGATCGCCGCGCACCTGACCAACGCCGGCGTCGAAACCGTGCTGTTCGACCTGCCCGCGAAGGAAGGTCCGAAGAGCGGCATTGCGCTGAAGGCCATCGCCAACCTGGCCAGGCTGTCGCCCGCGCCGCTGGCCGACAAGAACCTCGCCACCGCGATCATCCCGGCCAACTATGACGAGGACATGGCGCACTTGAAGGATGTCGACCTGGTGATCGAGGCGATCGCCGAGCGCATGGACTGGAAGCTGGACCTGTACCGGAAGATCGCCCCGCACCTGTCGGCGACCGCGATCATCGCCTCCAACACCTCCGGCCTGTCGATCAACACGCTGGCCGAAGCGCTGCCGGAGGAGATGCGCCACCGCTTCTCGGGCGTGCACTTCTTCAACCCGCCGCGCTACATGCACCTGGTCGAGCTGATCCCCACCAAGCTCACCGACCAGAAGGTGGTCGACGGCCTTGAAGCTTTCCTCGTCACCACCGTCGGCAAGGGCGTGGTGATCGCCCGTGACACGCCCAACTTCATCGGCAATCGCATCGGCGTGTTCTCGATGCTGGCCACCATGCACCACACCGAACAGTTCGGACTGGGCTTCGACGTGGTGGACGCGCTCACCGGCCCGGCCGTGGGCCGCCCCAAGAGCGCCACCTACCGCACCGCCGACGTGGTCGGCCTGGATACCATGGCCCACGTCATCAAGACCATGGCCGACACCCTGCCCGACGATCCGTGGCACCAGTATTTCAAGGCGCCGGTGTGGCTGGCCGGCCTGATCGAAAAAGGCGCGCTGGGCCAGAAGACTGGCGCGGGCTTCTACCGCAAGGCCGGCAAGGACATCGTCGTGCTTGACGTGGCCAAGCAGGATTACCGCGTTTCCGAGCAGAAGGCCTCGGACGAAGTGGCCGCCATCCTCGCCATCAAGGATCCCGCCGAGAAATTCGCCAAGCTGCGTGCCAGCAGCGACAGGCAGGCGCAGTTCCTGTGGGCCACCTTCCGCGACCTGTTCCACTACACCGCCTATCACCTGGCCGACATCGCCGACACCGCGCGCGACGTGGATTTCGCGATCCGCTGGGGCTACGGCTGGAAGCTCGGCCCGTTCGAGACCTGGCAGGCTGCCGGCTGGCAGCAGGTGGCGCAGTGGATCGCCGAAGACATCGCCGCCGGCAAGGCAATGAGCAAGGCGCCGCTGCCCGCGTGGGTCACCGACGGCCGCAGCGGCGTGCATGGCAAGGCCGGTTCGTACTCGGCCAGCGCCAGGACCGACAAGCCGCGCTCGCAGCAACCGGTCTACCAGCGCCAGTTGTTCCCCGATCCGATCCTGGGTGAGAAGTTCGACCAGGGCAGCACCGTGTGGGAGAACGAGGGCATCCGCCTGTGGACGCTGGGCGACGATGGCATCGGCATCATCTCGTTCAAGACCAAGATGCACACGGTCAACGACCACGTGCTCGACGGCATCCAGCACGCCATCGGCATCGCCGAGGAGAAGCTCAAGGCGGTGGTGATCTGGCAGACCGGCGAGCCGTTCTCCGCCGGCGCCGACCTCAAGGGCGCGCTGGGCCTGCTGCAGGCCGGCAAGTTCGACGACTTCGAGAAGATGGTCGCCAACTTCCAGCGCACCAGCATGCGCATCAAGCACTCGCTGGTGCCGGTGGTCTCCGCCGTGCGCGGCCTGGCGCTCGGCGGCGGCTGCGAGTTCCAGATGCACTCCGCCCGGACTGTTGCGGCACTCGAAAGCTACATCGGCCTGGTTGAGGCCGGCGTGGGCCTGCTGCCGGCCGGCGGCGGCCTGCACGAGCTGGCCGTACGCGCTGGCAAGGCCAACCCGGCCGATCCATTCGAGGAACTGAAGAAGGTGTTCGAGACCCTGGCGATGGCCAAGGTCTCGCCCAGCGCGATCGAGGCCAAGGCCATGGGCCTGCTGCGTGACAGCGACGTGGTGGTGTTCAACGCCTACGAGCTGCTCTACGTGGCCAAGCAGGTGGCGAACTCGCTGGCTGAATCCGGCTGGCGCCCGCCGCTGTACCAGCGCGCCATCCCGGTCGCCGGCGACGTGGGCACCGCCACCTTCCGCGCCTCGCTGGCCAATCTGCAGGCCGGTTACTTCGCCTCCGAGCACGACGTGGAAATCGCCCGGCGCATCGCTGACACCCTGTGCGGCGGCGTGATCGAACGTGGCTCGCAGGTAGACGAGGAATGGCTGCTGGCACTGGAGCGCAAGCATTTCGTGGAACTGGCGAAAACCGAAAAGACCCAGGCACGTATCGCGCACACCATGACCACCGGCAAGCCACTCAGGAACTGACCGACCGCCACACCCATGCCGTCATCCCAGCGCAAGCTGGGATCCAGCGACTTCAAGGCACCAAGCCAAGACACTGGATTCCGGCTTTCACCGGAATGACGATCAAAACAAAAGCGCGTCGCCGCGGTTCGCGCGACGCCACGGAGCAAATCCCATGACCAAGCAAGTGCAAGACGCCTACATCGTCGCCGCCACCCGCACCCCGGTCGGCAAGGCGCCGCGCGGCGTGTTTCGCAACACCCGTCCGGACGACATGCTCGCCCACGTGATCCGCGCCGTGATGGCGCAATACCCCGGCATCGATCCGCACCAGATCGGCGACGTCATCATCGGCTGCGCCATGCCCGAGGCCGAGCAAGGCATGAACGTGGCGCGTATCGGCCTGCTGCTCGCCGGCCTGCCCGACACCGTGCCCGGCGTCACCGTCAACCGCTTCTGCTCCTCCGGCCTGCAATCGGTGGCAATGGCCGCCGACCGCATCCGCCTGGGCCTGGACGACCTGATGCTCGCCGGCGGTACCGAGAGCATGAGCATGGTGCCGATGATGGGCCACAAGGTGGCGATGAACCCGGCCATCTTCGACAACGAACACATCGGCATCGCCTACGGCATGGGCATCACCGCCGAGAACGTGGCGAAAAAGTGGAAGGTCAGCCGCGAGCAGCAGGACGCGTTCTCGGTGGAAAGCCACCGCCGTGCGCTGGCCGCCCAGGCCGCCGGCGAATTCAAGGACGAGATCACCCCGTTCCAGCTCGCCGACCACTACCCCGACCTCGCCACCCGCGGCATCGTCACCGACAGTCGCCTGATCGGCAACGACGAGGGCCCGCGCGCGGGCACCACGCTGGAAGTGCTGGCCAAGCTCAAGACCGTGTTCCGCAACGGCCAGTTCGGCGGCACCGTCACCGCCGGCAACTCCAGCCAGATGTCCGACGGCGCCGGCGCCGTGCTGCTGGCCAGCGAAAAGGCGATCAAGCAATACAACCTGCAACCGCTGGCCCGCTTCGTCGGCTTCTCCGTCGCCGGCGTGCCGCCCGAGGTGATGGGCATCGGCCCGAAGGAAGCAATCCCCAAGGCGCTCGCACAAACCGGCATCAAGCAGGACCAGCTCGACTGGATCGAACTCAACGAAGCCTTCGCCGCCCAGGCGCTGGCCGTGATGGGCGATCTCAAGCTCGACCCGGCCAAGGTCAACCCGCTCGGCGGCGCGATCGCGCTCGGCCATCCGCTCGGCGCCACTGGTGCCGTACGCATCGCTACGCTGGTGCACGGCATGCGCCGGCGCAAGCAGAAGTACGGCATGGTCACCATGTGCATCGGCACCGGCATGGGTGCGGCGGGGATTTTCGAGGCGCTCTAAAGTTCGTCATTCCGGCGAAGGCCGGAATCGCACTGCCCTACGCCTTCAGGCCACCGGATCAAGTGCGATCCCGGCCTTCGCCGGGATGACGGCCGGGAGGGTTACAGGAATGATCACCGTGAAACGCACGGCGTGGATTTATCCCGGACAACAGTGGGCGAAGGCCGGAATCCAAAACAGGAACGGCGCCGTTGAGAAGCGGTGCCGTTCTTTATTTTCGGGGACTCCGCCAAAACGGTAGTCCAGTCCACCGTGCAGGTCAGCTCTTGCCGCCGAACTCTTCCCATGCGCGCAACGCATCAGCCGCATACATCAGCGACGGCCCGCCGCCCATGTACACCGCCACCGCCAGCGTCTCGGTGAGCTGCTCATGGCTGGCGCCCAGGCGCACCAGCGCCTTTACGTGAAAACCGATGCAGCCATCGCAATGGCTCGCGACACCGATCGACAACGCCATCAGTTCCTTGTCGATCGCCGACAGCACGCCCGGCTCCAGCGCCGCCTTCGACATCGCCGAAAACCCGTTCATCGTGCCTGGCTGCGCCGCGCGCAAGGTACCGATCGCCCTGCTTATATCCTGGGTGATTTCCTTGTAGGACTTGCTGGACATGAGTTCGCTCCGGGTGAGGGTGATGAGTCCAATCTAGGCCCAATTCAGGAGCATGGAAGCGGTTGCGACAGCGTGCCGCAAGTTCAATTTTCTCGGTCCCGGTTTCGCGGCCCCAACGGCGCTTCCGTCTCGGTCACGAAAGCGCGCCTGGCCCCATGCTGCAGGCAGTCAAGGCCCAATGTGAAGGGCAGTAGCCGCTCGTCGGCAAGAGATTTTCGATGTCCCGATGCCGTAACTCGCTCGGCCATGGCTGCGCCAGTCGAAGACGCGGATCAGCCCGGCCAGTTCGCAGTCGTCAGGGAGAAGGGCCAGCGTGCCGGAACCGCTAGGTTGTGCAGTCATGCAGGCCAGCCGTGGAAAGTGGCGATCGGTGCGGGGCACGAACCCTACCCTGATTGGCGCGACGACCGCAGCGGAGTTGCCTGGCGCCGTCCGGCGCCAGGCAACTATTCACCAGCACGGGTGCAAGCCGGTAGACGGCCGCGGCAACGGTTCGCTCATTCCTCCGGGCGGGCGCCCGGACTTGCTGCCGGTGTCGGCCCGATTGTCATCACGTCACGGCTTGCTTGCGAGCGGCGCACAGTTCTGGATGCAGTGAAAGTCGACCTTGATGCCGCGGTCCACCACGACTGGCACGTTCAGGTGTTTGACTATGGGCCGGCCGTTCTCTTCCAGGGTCACCGTGTAATTGCCCACCGGCAGTGGTCCGATGTAGTAGCGGCCCTTGGCATCCACCTGGCCCCGGCGCAACAACCCCGACGTGGTGCTTTGCGCCGAGACGGTGTCGCCGGCCGGTGCCTTGCCGAAGATATTGCCCATGGTGGCCTGCGCGAAGGCTGTGGCGGATCCCGCCGCACATGCGCCGATGAGCGTGATCATCGCAAGACACCGAAGCGGAAAGCCGCGGAGGCGCCGGGGAGGATGGCTCGGGAGGGAGTGCTTGTTCATGGAATTTTCCTGATTTCGTTGAAACGACAGGGACATGAGCCCGCCAGCTTGCCTGGCCATCCGCTCATGGAAATTCCGGACGGCCGCCTGCTGGGCCTGGGGATGGCCACCGTGGCAGGCATCGATTTCACTCTCCGTCCGCGGCCATCGGGAGCCGCGCGGCCACACGCGATGGTTGCGCGCAGCCTATGCCGCGTCAGGCCGGCGCCGAAGGGTCAGAGGTCATTGAAGGTCGGAAGTCATGCATCCGTGAAGTTGCAGCGGTGCGCACCCGTTTTTGCGGCAACCGCTCGACCCGCGGGTTCAGCCGTTCTTTTCCTGTGCCTGTTTGACTGGCCACGGCGCGACGCGCCAGCAGGCGTTGTAGAAATCCTTGATGGCCTGCCGGGCCGGATAGAGCACGAAGGTGGCACCGTAGCGGAACGCGCTGCGCCGACCGCCGACCCATGCGCCGATGGAGCTCGACGAAAGCAACCGCCCCAGCTCGCCAGGCGGCCACGGCCGGCTGATCACCACGGCGCTATCGACGACGCGCGCGGCACCGCGCGGTTCGACCAGCACAGGCTGGCGATCGACCTCGAAATACGATCGCGTTTCGTGCGCCACGATCTGCGCGGCGCGGGTGGCACCCACCTGGTCATAGGCGGTGAGCGTCACGCTGCCCGGCTGACATTGCAGGACGAGCCGATAGGTGCCGCGCCGGTTCTCCTGATGCAGTTCCAGTGAAGGCGCCGGCGGCAACAGCCAGCTTTTCGTCTTCAAGGGTAGCCGGCCGTTGTTGGCCACGCCGGCGACGGTCATCTGGTCCGCGTCCAACCAGATCGGCGAATCGACAGCGGGCGCCGGCGGCGCAGCGAGAGCATCGAGGTCGATGCCCATCGCCTTGAGGTAGGCGTCCGCCTCCCCCTGCATCGGCTGGGCCGGCGCGGTAACAGCGGACCGGTGACGGATCAAACCGATGCGATCGCCGCCCGTGGGAGCCCAGCGGTAAAGGCCGCCAAAGTAGGCATAGGCGCATGCACCGCTGCAGACGGCGGCCTTCGCGCCCCGGTAGCCGCCACGCTTGCGCCGCGGCGTGCCCAGATGCGTCGTCATCGAGCTGGCGCGGAACAGGCGCCCCAGCGCCATGCCGGCGGCCAGCTCGCCCTGCGAGGAGTTCAGGTAGACGTCGGCCCCGGCGGGAACCTTGCCCGACTTCAGCAAAGCCTCGAACCGCTGCGGTGCATCGGCGTCGATCACGCCGTACAGATAAATCTGCGGCGCCCCGGCCAGCGTCACCGTCATGCGATCGTCGTTGACCTGGATGGCCATGCGCGGCGGCGTGGCATCCGCGTTGCTGCGCACTGCAACGCCTTCGGCGCGCGCCGCACTGACCAAGCCTGCATAGACGAGTAGCCACGAAGCGCAACCGACGAAGCGCGAGCAGCGTCGGCGTGCAGCGTTCTCGGATGGGCCGTATCGCACTGCTGCTCCCACGGTTCAAACGATGGAGTTTCGAAGCTGCAGGATGTCCCGCAGGTGAACGCGGGAGCGTGCCATGGGAACGTGATCGGCAGCAACGAGAAGCGCGCCTTCCACACGACAGACCCGGTCGATCGTCGCCATACTGCAGTGGACGCCGCAGCCGACCACCACCAGCAGATTGTCCCGGTCGATCCACGCGGTGGACTGCACGCCGGCCAGCGGGCGTACGGCAGCGCGGGCAGCCTCGGGGTTGATGCGGCGGGACCGATCGGCAACGCGCATGTCGCGCATCAGGTTCTGGTGCATCGCCTCGACATGCGCCTGCATGGCGCACTGGTTGCCGCTCAGGCCGGCCTGCTCGGCACCTGATGACACACGCTTCGCCTGTGCTGGCTGCACGCCCGGCGCGAACGTCCTGCTGCTGGAAGCTCCCGCCGCTGGCTGCGGCGCTGACCCGGGCCGCGCATGCTGCCGCCAGCCTGTTACCGCTGGCCGCTGTGGCGCAGGGCACGGGGCCGGCCACTGACGCGGCTGTGACACCATCGCCGCGCCACGGACGCATCCTGCGCATGCGTTTCAATGTGGCGCAGTCATTCTCGACGCGGGCGCGAGTCGAGGATGCCAGCGTCTACGGTACCCCGGAGGGCTTTCGCGGATACGCTCGGCCGGGGCGTTCGTTCTACGTCAACGCCGCCTGGGAATACAGCCTCAGCCGGCGCTGGGTGCTGGCGCTCGACCTCACCTGTTGGCGCAGTCATGGTGCCCGCGTACGCTGCGATGGGGCTGCGGGTTCGCCTGCCCTGCGCCTGGACGGGCGCTACAGCGAGGCGTTCGGCTTTGCGCCGGCGATCGAGTACAGCTGGAGTCCCACGCTGGGCGTGCTGTTTGGTACCCGTGTCATCACCGGCGGACGCAACACGCCAACCAGGATCACGCCCGCGCTGGCGATCAGCTACATGCACTGAGTTGCGCCGCGCCAGCCTGGGGCGCGAGGTGCTCAGCCGAAGGTGACGTGCGTCGGCTCCGGACGCACACCAGGACGCCGTCCGTCCACGAACGTGTGCAGGCGGCCGCCGACCACCGCGACCAGCGCACGGCCGGACAGCTGCATCGCCGGGAACGCCGCCGGCGACTTGGCCAGGCCAAGCTGATGCTCGGCGCGCATCCGCGCGCTCTTGGCGGCAAACCAGGCCTTCGGGCCGGCCAGCAGGGCGCCCGAATCGGACTCCGCCCGACGCGAGTCCTCGATGCTCCGGCGCAGGTGGGCCAGGTGGTGTTCGTTGAAGACCTCGCTCAGGGCAGCGATCTTGAACGGCGAGGCGGCGTACTCGTCGAGCAGGCTGCCCAGCGCGGCAACCACGCGCAATACGATCCGTCGGTTCACGCACTCCACGTGCGAGCTGCCGGTCGACACCTGCCAGATGCCGTCGAGGGCTTCGGCCAGCACAAGGTATTCGGCCTGGTTGAGCGGGCGGCGCGCCAGCGGGGTGCTGCGACGGTCGATCAGCCAGGCCTGGTCGGCGGCCGGCAGCGCGCGCGAGCGGCCTGCGACGCGGGCACGCGCCTCCTTCATCGACAGGTTCTCGTTGGCAGCCAGTCGCAGCGAGAGCGCCTCGCGGGTCAGCGGCTGCGTGCGCGTGGTGCCGTCGGCGCGGTACCAGCGGCGGTACTCCAGCGTGGCCGGGTGGAACATGTCGTGCGGCGGCCGCAGCGCGACGCACGCCTCGGCGGCGTAATCGAGTGCCGGCGCCATCGGCCGCAGGCCGGCGGCGTGGGCGGCAAGCACCCGCCCAAGCAGGATCTCGGCCACGACCAGGTGCCGATGACAGTCGGCCCGATGATCGGCCCCGCTTCGCGCGAAGTAGACGAAATGCACGCGAGCCGCGGGCCTGGTGTTGCCAGGCCGGAGGAGCGCCTTGGTGCCATGGCAACCTTGCCCGGCGATCCGGTGGCCGATCGGTAGCGCGCGGTGCGCGGTGGGCAGGTCGCCCAGCAGGGTATCGATGGAGGCAATAACAGCAGCAGTTCTGGCCTTGGCGGCCTCTTTCAGGGGCACACTTGCGGGGGTCGACACACTCACAAAAAACCTTCGCTGCTGAAAGGCAGCCACGATGCTCGACTCTGTCGCACCGCGCCGCCCGGGTACCGCTCATGCCGTCCCGCCTGGACAGCCACGACGCCACTTTTGCATTAGCCGTGCCACGAAAATGTGCACTGCTGCGCAATAATCGAACTTCGACTCTGCTTGAGCCGCGCCAGCGCTTTCCGGACCAGCACGGAAAACAGGCAAAATGGGCGGCTGGCGAGGCACCTGCCCGCCCCTACGACGATGGATCACCTCTTGACGACCGTGCCCGCCCCCACCTCCCTGCCCGATCATGCGGGCGCCGACCTGCTGGAGCGCCTGCGCGACGCCGCGGCACTGCTGGAATCGGCGGCAGCCGACCGGCAGTTGCTGGACCGGCTTCCGGCCGAGGATCGCCAACGCCTGCACCAGGCCGTGGCGCAGCTCTACCATCCCGACCCGGCGGCGCGCCGGATCAGGCTGAAGGCCGCCGAGAAGGCGCGCCACGCCTCGAAGGTGGAGGCCGAAGACACCGTGCTGAACCAGACCGGCATCCGCACTCTGCGCCGCAAGCCGGTGTTCACCACACCCAACGTGTTCGCGCCGGAAGGCTTCCTCCCGCACGACGTGCCGCCGGCGGCCGACGCCGCGCAACCGCGCGAGTCGGTCGAGCCGAAGCACTGCTATGTGTGCAAGCAGAAATACACGGCCATCCACTTCTTCTACGACCAGCTGTGCCCGGAGTGCGCCGCGTTCAACTACGCCAAGCGCGGCGAGCTGGCCGACCTGCGCGGCCGGGTGGCGCTGCTCACCGGCGGCCGCGTGAAAATCGGCTACCAGGCTGGGCTCAAGCTGCTGCGCGCCGGCGCCGAGCTGATCGTCACCACCCGCTTCCCGCGCGACTCGGCGGCGCGTTACGCGGAAGAACCCGACTTTGCCGAATGGGGCCACCGCCTGCAGGTCTACGGCCTGGACCTGCGCCACACGCCCAGCGTGGAGGCGTTCTGCCAGGAGCTGGTGGCGACGCGGCCACGGCTGGATTTCATCATCAACAACGCCTGCCAGACCGTGCGCCGCCCGCCGGAGTTCTACGCGCACATGATGGAAGGCGAGACCGCCGCGCTGCATGAACTGCCCGAGCATGTGCGCCGGCTGGTAGGCCACTACGAGGGCCTGCGCGGCGCGGAGATCCTGCCCGGCAGCACCGCGCTGGCCAGCCGAGCTCCGGAACTGGCCGGCCTGACCCGCGCCGCCGAGCTGTCGCAAGTGCCGCTGCTGCCGGAAGAGCTGCTGGCGCAGAGCCACCTGTTCCCCGAAGGTCGGCTGGACCAGGACCTGCAGCAGGTCGATCTGCGCCAGCGCAATTCGTGGCGGCTGCTGATGGCCGAGGTGCCATCGGTGGAGTTGCTGGAGGTGCAGCTGGTGAACGCAATCGCGCCGTTCATCATCAACGCGCGGCTGAAGCCGCTGATGCTGCGCACCGGCGAGCGCGACAAGCACATCGTCAACGTGTCGGCGATGGAAGGCCAGTTCTACCGCAGCTTCAAGACCACCCGCCACCCGCACACCAACATGGCCAAGGCCGCGCTGAACATGATGACGCGCACCTCGGCCACCGATTACCACAACGACGGCATCCACATGAACAGCGTCGACACCGGCTGGGTGACCGACGAGGACCCGGCCGAGCTGGCCGCGAAAAAGGTGCTGCAGGAACGCTTCCACCCGCCACTGGACATCGTCGATGGCGCCGCCCGCATCGTCGACCCGATCATCCACGGCATCAACACCGGCGAGCACGTGTGGGGCCAGTTCCTGAAGGACTACCGGCCGACGGACTGGTGAGTCCACTGGCGCCGAAACGACGACGGTCCGTTTCCTTCGCGCCGGTTTCAGATGCCGCTGCGTAGCCTTATGTTGGAAACGGGCGCCATCCGGCGCGATCAAGCATGAGGGGTACCGCTGTGATTGAACGCAGACCTTTCGACCGCCTGGGCGGAGCCGACCACGGCTGGCTCAAGGCGAAACACCACTTCTCGTTCGCCGGCTACCACGACGCGAGCCGCATGGGCTGGGGCGCGCTGCGCGTATGGAACGACGACACCATCGCACCGCAGACCGGCTTTCCGCCGCATCCGCATGCGGACATGGAGATCATCACCTATGTGCGCGAAGGCGCGATCAGCCATCAGGACAGCCTTGGCAACGCCGGCCGCACCGAAGCCGGCGACGTGCAGGTGATGAGCGCCGGCACCGGCATCACCCATAGCGAGTACAACCGCGAGAACGTGACCACGCGCATCTTCCAGATCTGGATCATCCCCGACGAGAACGGCAAGCCGCCGTCATGGGGCGCGCGGCCGTTCCCCAAGGGTGACCGCTCGGGCCGCTTCGTGGCACTGGCCAGCGGCTTCAAGGAAGACACCGAGGCGTTGCCGCTGCGTACCAATGCGCGCGTGCTGGGCGCCACGCTCAAGGCCGGCGAAAGCGTCGCGTACGCGCTGGAGCGTGGCCGCTACGCCTACCTGGTGCCGGCCACCGGCAAGGTGGACGTCAACGGTGTGAAGCTGGATGCCCGCGACGGCGCGGCGATCCGCGACGAGGCCACGCTGCACATCACCGCGATCGAGGATGCCGAGCTGGTGCTGGTGGACACCGCACCCTGAGCTTCGCATGGCGGTCGACGCCATGCCGGCACCAGCCGGCATGGCAGCACTTCGATTCGACCGCAAGACCCGGAGTGCCGCGGCGGCTGCCAGTCCGTAGATTGCGCCTTGAGCGATAATCCGACGGAAGGAACAGCCATGCATACCTTCGACAAACAGGCGGCACGCGCCGCCACCCTGGCCGACCCACGCTGGGTTGCAGTACAAGCGCGCGATGCGCACGCCGATGGAAGCTTCTTCTATTCGGTGCGCAGCACCGGCGTGTACTGCCGCCCGTCCTGCGCCGCACGAGCGGCCCGGCCGGAGAACGTCGCCTTCCACGCCACCGCTGCCGAGGCGGAGCGCGCCGGCTTTCGCCCCTGCAGGCGCTGCCGGCCCCACCAGCCGTCACTGGCGCAGCGGCAGGCGGCGCTGGTCACCGCCGCCTGCCGCGCGATCGAGCATGCCGAGGCCGCGCCGACGCTGGAGCAGTTGGCCCAACCAAGCGGTCTCAGCCCGTTCCATTTCCACCGCGTGTTCAAGGCGGTCACCGGGGTGACTCCGAAGCAGTACGCGACGGCGCATCGCAGCCGTCGCGTGCGCAACGAGCTGGAGCGCAGCCACAGCGTGACCGAGGCGATCTTCGATGCCGGCTACAACGCCAGCAGCCGCTTCTACGAAACTGCCGACCAGGTACTGGGCATGACGCCTTCCAGCTATCGCGCCGGCGGCGTCGACAGCGAGATCCGTTTCGCCATCGGCGCCTGTTCGCTGGGCGCGATCCTGGTGGCGCAGAGCGAACGCGGTGTGTGCGCGATCCTGCTCGGCGACGACCCGGACGCGCTCGCGCGCGAGCTGCAGGATCGCTTCCCCAGGGCCCGGCTGATCGGCGGCGACCGCGATTACGAACGCCTGGTGGCGCAGGTGGTCGGCTTCGTCGAGGCGCCCGCGATCGGGCTGGACCTGCCGCTGGATGTGCGCGGCACCGCGTTCCAGCAACGCGTGTGGCAAGCGCTGCGCGAGATCCCGGCGGGAAGCACCGCCAGCTACGGCGAGATCGCGCGGCGCATCGGCGCACCCACGGCAGCGCGCGCGGTGGCCCAGGCGTGCGCCAGCAACCTGCTGGCGGTGGCGATCCCGTGCCATCGCGTGGTGCGCAACGACGGCGGCCTGTCCGGCTACCGCTGGGGCGTGCCGCGCAAACGCGCATTGCTGGAGCGCGAGGCGCAGGCATGAATGCGCAGCTGCAAGCGTCCACCGACACCGGGGCACGGCTGCACGGGTACGACTGGGCCGGTATCGCCGACGAACTCGATACGCACGGGAGCGCGATGCTGGAAGCCCTCCTGTCGCCGCAAGAGTGCATCGTGTTGGCCGGCATGTACGCGGACGACCAACGCTTCCGCAGCCGCGTGGTGATGGGCCAGCACGGTTTCGGCCGTGGCGAGTACCGCTATTTCGATTACCCCCTGCCCGAACTGGTGGCCGCGCTGCGCGGCGGGATTTATCCACTGCTGGCGCCCATCGCCAACCGCTGGAACGCGGCGATGGGATTGGCCACGCGCTACCCGGCCACGCATGCCGAGTTCATCGCCCGTTGCCATGCCGCCGGCCAGCAACGCCCCACCCCGCTGCTGCTGCAGTACGGTGCCGGCGACTACAACTGCCTGCATCAGGACCTGTACGGCGAGCTGGTGTTTCCGCTGCAGCTGGCGGTCCTGCTGTCCGAGCCGGGACGGGACTTCAACGGTGGCGAATTCGTGCTGACCGAGCAGCGCCCGCGCGTGCAGTCGCGCGCCGAAGTGGTGCCGCTGCGCCAGGGCGACGCGGTGCTGTTTGCGGTGCACCAGCGCCCGGTGCAGGGTACGCGCGGCAGCTACCGGGTGAACCTGCGCCACGGCGTCAGTCGCCTGCGCGGTGGCCGCCGCCACACGCTCGGCATCATCTTCCACGACGCCGCATGATCACCACCGACTTGTTCGGCGCCAACCACGATCCCGTCCGTCGGGACGAGCGGCTGTGCGACGGCGCAGTGGTGCTGCGCGGCTTCGCCCTGGCGGAAGAATCGGCATTGCTGCAGGCGGTGGCGGCGATCACGGCGCAGGCACCGTTTCGCCACCAGCTCACGCCCGGCGGCCTGCGCATGTCGGTGGCGATGACCAATGCCGGGCCGCTGGGCTGGACCAGCGACCGCCGCGGCTACCGCTATGCCCCACGCGATCCGGACAGCGGCGAGCCGTGGCCGCCGCTGCCGCCGGCGTTCATGCGGCTGGCGGTGGCCGCCGCCGCGCACGCCGGCTTTCCCGGCTTCGTGCCGGATGCCTGCCTGCTCAACCGCTACGAACCTGGCACCCGACTCAGCCTGCACCAGGACCGCGACGAACGCGACCTCGGGCTGCCGATCGTATCGGCGTCGCTGGGCATTCCGGCGGTGTTCCTGTTCGGCGGCCTGCAGCGCACCGACCCCGTGCAGCGCGTGCCGCTGGCGCATGGCGACGTGGTGGTGTGGGGTGGCGCGGCGCGATTGCGCTTCCACGGCGTGCTGCCGCTGAAGCCGAACCATCACCCGGCGCTGGGCGAGTGCCGCATCAACCTGAGTTTTCGCCGTGCAGACTGATGCCGCGAAGTTCCTGGCCGCGCTCGATGCCGACTGGGCAGGCCTGATCGCGCAGGTCGGCCCCTGCGGCCACGAACCGAAACCGGCGCGCGAGCCGTACGAGGCGCTGGTGCGCGCGGTGGCCTATCAGCAACTGCACGTGAAGGCCGGCGACGCGATCCTGGCGCGGCTGCTGGCCCTCCATCTGCAGCAGGCGTTTCCGTCACCGGCGCAATTGCTGGATGCCGATGTCGACAGCCTGCGTCGCTGCGGTTTTTCGGCGCGCAAGATCGAGACAATCCGCGGCATCGCTGCGGCCACGGTCGACGGCATCGTTCCCGATCTGGCCACCGCATTGGCGCTGCCGGACGAGGAACTGGTCGCCCGGCTCTGCGTGTTGAAAGGCATCGGCCGCTGGACGGTGGAGATGTTCCTGATCTACAGCCTGGACCGCCCGGACATCCTGCCAGTGGACGATTTCGGCGTGCGCGAGGGCTATCGCCTGCTGAAGTCGCTGGACACGGCGCCCGCGCCGAAGGCGTTGGCCGCGATCGGTGCGGAGTGGAGCCCGCACCGCACCGCTGCAGCCTGGTACCTGTGGCGCGTGCCGCGGCCGTCGAAGGTCAGGCAGATGGCGGGTTGACGCCGAGCCGGTGCCCGTACACCAGCTTGCCGCCCAGCCAGCCGGCCACGCCCAGGCACAGGAAATCCAGCACGCTCAGCCCGATCGCCAGCAGGCCCGGTACGATGAACTGCGGGTGGTGCAGGCGCAGGAACAAACTGGTCCCGGCTGGCCGGAACTCGACCATGGTCCGGGTGCCTGCGTCGCGGCGGCTTGCTACCCTCGACGGATCGTCCGGTTCACGAGGCAGGCATGGCACATACCCACGGCATCCACACCATCGACACCGGCTTCGTGCGTCCGCAGTTCGATGCGGCCTACCTGGTGGTCGAGCACGGTCGCGGCGCCTTCATCGACTGCGGCACGAATTTCGCTGTGCCGCGCATGCTGGCGGCGCTCGACGAAGCCGGGATTTCCGCTGCCGCGGTGGACTGGCTGATTCTCACCCATGTGCACCTGGACCACGCCGGTGGCGCCGGCGAATTGATCGCACGGCTGCCGAACGCGCAGCTGGTGGTGCACCCGCGCGGCGCCCGGCACATGATCGACCCGTCGGTGCTGTGGGCCGGCGCCAGCGCGGTGTACGGCGAGTCGGTGATGGAGCAGACCTACGGGCGGCTGCGCCCGATCCCGGCCGAGCGGGTGACCGCGGCGCCGGACGGATACGTGGTGGACCTGGCCGGTCGTCCGCTGCGCTGCCTTGACACCCCCGGCCACGCGAAGCACCACCTCACCGTATACGACGAGTGCGCCGCCGTGTGCTTCACCGGTGACGTATTCGGCCTCTCCTACCGCGATTTCGATACCGCGAACGGCCCGTTCATCCTGCCCACCACGTCGCCGGTGCAGTTCGACCCGCCGGCGCTGCTTGTGTCGATCGAGCGGTTGCTCGCGCTGAAGCCCAAGGCGATGTACCTCACCCACTACGGCCGGGTGGAAGATGTCGAACGGCTGGCGGCCGACCTGCACGTGCAGGTCGACGCGATGGTCGCGCTGGCCCGCGCCGCGCATGGTCGGCCCGACCGGCACGCCGCGCTGATGGAATCGCTCACCGATCTCTACGCCGCCCGCGCCGAAGCCCATGGCTGGCAGCAGGGCCGCGACATGCTGCGCCAGCTGCTGGGCATGGACATCGAACTGAATGCGCAGGGGCTGGAGGTGTGGCTGGACCGGTGATCGGCAGCGGCTCACTCGCCTGTTGTGCGTGCTTCTTGCCGCTCCTTCCTCAGTCGTTCCTCGAAGCGCGGCTCCGCCGCTGCGGCGTAGCTGCGGCAGGCACCGGTGTCGACCAAGGCGACGGACGAATGCTCGCGATCGCGTGCGGCAACCTTCTGCATGAAACCGCTGGCCTCCGGATGCGGAGTGATCAGGATGTCGCAAGGCAGACCGGCGACGGTCGCGAAGGAGTGGCGGAAAGCCGCGACCCGGGCCGGCTCGTCGCTGTAGCGGAAGCCCTCGCGGCTGAGCGCAGTGAGGCTGTCGACATAGGCCAGCGACAGACAGCGCCCCGCTTCGCACGAGCGCCAGGTCCACGAGGTGCTGCCCGTGGTGTGGCCCGGCGTGTAATGCGCCGTGACGGCAATAGGCCCTGCCTGCGCCGTCGCGCCGTCGGCCACCACCTCGACCGGCGTGACCGCCGGGTAGCGCGGCGCCATGCCGTACTGGGGATCGTCCGGGTCGTCGCCGCCCAGGCGCAGCGCTTTCACACTGGCTGCGCTGGCCGCCACCGTGGCGCCGCTGTCGCGCGCCAGCCGGGCGATGGCCCCGGCGTGGTCGGAATGGGCGTGCGAGTTGAGGATCAGCCTGACGTCGCGCAGGTGGAAGCCGAGCGCGTGGATGTTCGCCTCGATCTGCGCCGCGTTGCCTTCCAGCGTGCCGTCGATCAGTACGTGGCCCTGTGGCGAGGTGATCAGGATCGCGCTCAGCCCTTGCGTGCCCACGTACCAGCTGTTGCCGTAGATGTGGAAGGGCTGCTGCGGCTGGCTCCAGCTCGCCTGCTGCGCCTGCGCCAGGCTGGCCAGGCAAAGACTGGCGCCGATCCACAGGGTGCGGTTGATGCGGTTCATGCGTGAGCTCCATGACGGGACGGGACCGTCATGGTGGATGGCAGTGGCGAACAGGCGCTGGCGCGTTGCGGGCAAATCGCGGGCAACCCGCGGCGATCGGCTCAGGCCAGCCGGGTGCCGTTCGGTACCGGGCGTTCGATCGCGGTGAGCACCACGCCCGCGTCGGTGGGAAAGCCGGTCAGCAGGAATTGCGAACGGAACGGGCCGATCTGCTTTTCGGGGAAGTTGATCACGCCCACGACTTGCCGGCCCAGCAGATCCTTGGCCTGGTACAGCGCGGCAATCTGCGCGCTGGTCTTCTTCTCGCCGTAGGGGCCGAAATCCACCCACACTTTCCACGCCGGCTTGCGCGCCTCGGGGAACGGTTCCACCTTCGTCACCGTGCCGGCGATGACCAGCACCTTTTCGAAATCGGCCCAGCTGATCTCGGGGTGATTCGCTTCGCTCATCCTTCCAGCCTCGTCTTCAGACAATCGCGGCTTTGCTGCCACCAGTAGCTGGCCTGTGCCGCAAGATAACCGAACGGGCGATGGGTGCTGCCCAGGCCGTAGTCGGCGAACTGTTGCCAGCGGTCGTCGCCTTCGGCGATCGCCGCGGCCAGCAGCTCGCCGGCAGCGCAGGTCGGCGCCAGCCCGTGCCCGCCGAAGGCCTGGGCCCACCACAGGCCCTGGCCGTCGCCGCCGATCTGCGGCATCTGGTGTCGCGCGTAACTCATCAGGCCCGACCAGGCGTGGTCGACTCGCACGCCATCCAGTTGCGGGAACACCCGCAGCAGGTCTTTCGTCAGCAGCCGCTGCACTCCGCGCGGCGAGCGGTTGAGCACCGAGATGCGCCCGCCCCACAGCAGGCGGGTATCCGGCAGCGCGCGGTAGTAGTCGAAGGCGAAGCGGCTGTCGTAGATCGCCGCACGGGTGTGCAGGCAGTCGTCCAGCCGCGCGCCGAGCGGCTCGGTCACCATCACGTAGGTGGCGATCGGCAGGATCGCGCGGTCGATCGTTTTCTGCAGGCCGGCCAGGTAGCCGCCGCAAGCCAGTACCACCTGATCGGCCAGCAGGTCGCCTTGCGCCGTGCGCAGGCGCCACTGCAGGCCCTCGCGCACGAGGCTGCGCACACCGCTTTGCTCGTGGATGCGCACGCCCTTCCCGGCTGCCGCAGCGGCCAGGCCGATCGCATAGTTGAGCGGGTGCAGGTGCAGCGCATCGCGCTCATACAGGCCGTCGTGGTAACGCTCGCTGCGGATGCGTGCGCGCAATTCGGTTTCGGGCAGCCATTGCCAATGCACGCCGTAATGGTCGGCCAGCAACTGCTGGCGCTGGCGCAACACAGCCGGATCGCGGAACCAGTTGGCCCAGATGACCCCTTCGTCGACCATGTCGCAGGCAATCGAATGATCGGCGACGCGCTGGCGGATGCGCCCGACCGCCTCGGTGGTGAGTTTGAACAGCGCCTGCGCGCGCGCCTCGCCCAACTGGTCGAGCAGCGTTTGCTCACCCAGCGAATAGCCGGCGAAGACGAAGCCGCCGTTGCGACCGGAGGCGCCGAAGCCGACCTGCTCGCGCTCCAGCAGTACCACCTCGCGCACGCCCCGCTCGACCAGCCCCAACGCGGTGTTCAGGCCGGCGAAGCCGCCACCAATCACCGCCACGCGCGCCTGCGTGCTGCCCTGAAGCGGTTGCCAGGCCGGATACGGCGTGGCGGTGGCGCGGTAGTAGGACGTGGCCGAGGGCGACTTCATGCTGCAGCGCTGAGCGACGTCGGTGTCCGTGACGGGGCAAGCATGACCTTCATGTCCGCGCGTTGTGGCCGCCGTAGTTCAAAGCTGGCCAAGGAACTCTCGCACGGTTGGCGCAAGCTTCGGATCCTGCATCGCCATGTGCATGGTGGCGCGCACCAGCCCGGCCTTGTTGCCGCAGTCGAAGCGGATGCCTTCGAAGCGATAGGCCAGCACCTTGCCCTGCTCCTTCAGCAGCGCGTCGATCGCGTCGGTGAGCTGGATCTCGCCACCGGCGCCGGGTGTGGTCTGCTCCAGCAGCTGGAAGATGCGGCCCGGCAGCACGTAGCGACCGACCACGGCGAGGTTCGACGGCGCGTCGGCCGGTTTGGGCTTCTCCACCATGCTGCGGATCTGCGCGCTGCGCCCGTCGACCGGCACGGCATCGACGATGCCGTACTTGTCGGTCTGGTCGCGCGGCACTTCCTCCACCGCGATCACGCCGGCGGCCTGCGCATCGGCGAGCTCCGCCATCTGCCGCAGCGCGCTCTTGCCGGCACCGTTCCAGATCAGGTCGTCCGGCAGGATCACGCCGAACGGCTCGTCGCCAACCACGGGCTTGGCGCACAGCACGGCATGGCCCAGGCCGAGCGCCTCGGGCTGGGTCACGAAGATCGCCCGCACGTGCTGCGGCAAGGTGCCCTGCACCAGCGCCAGCAGCTCGGCCTTGCCCTTCTCGTGCAGTTTCGACTCCAGCTCGTAGGCCTTGTCGAAGTAGTCGGCGATCGCATGCTTGTAGCGGTTGGTGACGAAGATCAGCGTATCGGCGCCTGCATCCACCGCCTCGTCGACGGCGTACTGGATCAGCGGCTTGTCGAGCACCGGCAGCATTTCCTTGGCAACCACCTTGGTCGCCGGCAGAAAACGCGTGCCGAGTCCGGCCACGGGAAACACCACTTTGCGCAGGGGCTTGCTCACTCATTGATCTCCGGGTTGGCGCGGCGGATCGACACCACGTTGTCCGGCTGCACCGTTTCGCTCCAGCGGAACGAAGGCAGCAGGCTGGACACGCAGCGGCGAAGTTCTTCCTCATTGAAAACGTCGGCCGCCTCGGCGGCCTTGCACAGCATGGCCTGCAGCAACTCCCACGACACTTCGCGATGCTGCGCCAGGAAGATCTTGGCGTGCGCGGTGGCGCTGTAGTTCTCCAGCGGATGGAACAATTCCTCGAACAGCTTCTCGCCCGCACGCAGGCCGGTGTACACGATCGGGATCTCGCTGCCGGGCTTCTTGCCGGCGAGGCGGATCATCTGCTCGGCCAGGTCGCGGATCTTCACCGGCTCACCCATGTCGAGCGCGAAGATCTCCCCACCCTTGCCGATGCTCGCGGTCTGCAGGATCAGCTGGCAGGCCTCGGGAATGGTCATGAAGTAGCGCGAGATCTCCGGGTGCGTCACTGTAACCGGGCCGCCCTCGCGGATCTGCCGCCGGAACAGCGGCACCACCGAGCCGGCCGAATCCAGCACATTGCCGAAACGCACCGTCATGAAGCGCGTGGCGGTGTGCGCATCGAGATTCTGGCAATAGATCTCCGCGACGCGCTTGCACGCGCCCATCACGCTGGTCGGGTTGACCGCCTTGTCGGTGGAGATCAGCACGAAGCATTCCACGCCGACCGCGCAGGCCGCATCGGCCACGGTGCGCGTGCCCAGTGCATTGTTGCGGAACGCGGTGCGCAACTGGTCCTGCAGCAGCGGCACGTGCTTGTAGGCGGCGGCGTGGAACACCACCTGCGGTCGGACGTCCGTGAAGGCCTTGCGCATGGCGGCCTCGTCGCCGCAGTTGGCCAGGATGCCGTCGAAGATCAGCTCGGGGAAATCCGCGCGCAGCTCCTGGCTGATCCGGTACAGGTTGTATTCGCTCTGTTCGACCACGGTGAGCGACTGCGCGCCCAGCCTGGCCACCTGGCGGCACAGCTCCGAGCCGATCGAGCCGCCGCCGCCGGTGACCAGCACGCGGCGCCCGCTCAGGGTTTCGCGAATTGCGGTCCAGTCCAGTTCCACCGTGTCGCGGCCGAGCAGGTCCTCGATCGCCACTTCCTTGATCTGGTTGAACTGGGCGCGGCCGGCCACCACGTCCTCCAGCCGCGGCACCGTCCGGTACGGCAGGTCGGTGGCGTCGCACAGCGAGACCACCCGCCGCATCTCGGCGGTCGAGGCGCCGGGCAGCGCGATCAGCAGCATGTCGACCGCCACTTCGCGGGCGACCTCGGGCAACTGGTCGAACCGTCCAAGCACCGGATGGCCGTTGATGCTGGCGCCGCGCAGGCTGGGGTTGTCGTCGACGAAACCGACCACGCCGTAGCGGTTGTCGCGCTGCAGGTCGCGCGAGAGCACTTCGCCGGCCCGATCGGCACCGACGATCAGCACCCGCTTGGCGACCTGGTTCTGCAGCAGATCGTTGCGGCTGTCCTTCCAGTAGCGATAGGCCAGGCGCGGTATCCCCAGCAGCGCGGCAAGCAGCAATGGGTAGAGCACCAGCACCGAGCGCGGCACGCCTTCCAGCCGGTTGTAGAGGAACAGCGACACGCCGATGAACAGCGAGCCGACGACCACGGCACGCGCGATGTTCCACAGATCCGGCAGGCTGGCGAAACGCCAGACGCTGCGGTACAGCCCGGTCCAGCGGAAGATCAGCCCCTGCACCAGCAGCACGATCGGAAACTCGAGCAGCCGGAAACCGAAGATCTCGTCGGGTCTCAGCGCATAGCGCAGCAGCTTGGCGATCCACCAGGCGAGCGCGGCCATGGCCAGGTCGTGCAGCACGACGGCGATACGTGGATGGATGAAGCCGACGAGCCTACGCAGCGACATGGGATGCCCTGGGCAGATGGCGTCGCAGGCAGCGACGTTTCAGCGCCAGCCAGGCGACTGCCGCTGCAAGATAGACGGCCATGGTAATCGGCAGCGCCATGCGCAGATGACTCCAGGCCAACCAGGCCGAAGGTGCCGCGACCAGCAGGTTCCACCCCATATAGACCACGTCCGAGCGTGAGTGAGTTCCCCCGCGGCGCACCAGCCACTGGTAGAGGTGTTCGCGGTGGGCAGTGTACCAGCGCCGCCCGCGCCACATGCGGGTCAGCAGGGTCAGGCTGGCATCCGCCACGAAGGCGGACGACAGGATCAACGCCGGCCACAACCACGCGGGATCGACGCGCCACAGCATGGCACTGAAGGCGAAGATCAGCAGGCCCACGCTGCCGCTGCCCACGTCGCCCATGAAGATCTGCGCCGGCGGCCGGTTGAAGCACCAGAAGCCCAGCGCCGAGGCCGCAAAGACCGCCGCCGCAGCGGCCAGCGCAGATTGCCCTGCCGCGGCGGCCAGCCAGGCCAGGCCCACGCCCACGAACATCGCCTGCTGCGCCAGCAGGCCGTCGATGCCATCCATGAAGTTGTGCAGGTTGATGCTCCAGGCGCCGGCGATCAGCAGCAGCGGCATCCACCACCCCGACAGGCCGGTAGTCAGCAGGCCCAACGAAAACAGGCCCACCGCCAGCAGTTGGGCGCCCAGTCGCGGCAGGATCGGCAGCGAGCGGTGGTCGTCCCACCAGCCGGCCAGCGCCACCAGCACCAGCGCGGCGAGCAGGCTTGCGATCACGCTGGCCGGCCACGCTGCCGGCGGATGCCACAGCACACCGGGCAAGCACACCAGCATGGCCACAACGATGCCGATACCGCCGCCGCGCGGGGTGGGCAGGTGATGCGAGCGGCGCTGCCCGGGTTGATCCAGCATGCCGCGCCGCTGCGCATAGCCGATCGCACCGCGCACCAGCAGCAGGGTGATCGACAAGCTGGCCAGCAACCATCCGATGGCCGTGTACATGCTCACCTCACTCGGCTCACTTCACTCACTGGCAACGCCGTGGATCGGCCGGATCGTGCTCCAGCTCTTGCAACTGGGGCATTGCCAATGATGCGCCTTGGCGCCGAAACCGCAGCGGCTGCAGCGGTACATCGCCTGGCCTTCCAGCAGCTTGCGCGTCAGGTCGCGCAGGATCAGAAAATTCTCGCGCGCCTCGCCTTCGATCTTGTCCATGGTGGCGTCGATCAGGGCCATCAGCCCGCGCACCGATGGTCGCTTGCGCAATTGTGCGGTCAGGAAGTCGATGGCCGCCCGCTCGCCATCACGCTGGCGGTACAGGTGGGTCAGCGCCAGCACCGGCGACACGCCGTGGTAGCGCCCGAGCATGTCGTGCAGGAAATGTTCGGCGCGGTCCATCTGCTGCGAACGGGCGTAGCTGTTGAGCAGCGGCGGCAGGATATCCGGGGTGAAGGCGATATCGGCCTTGATCGCCGCCTCGTAGGCTGCGACCGCCTCGGCATGCTGGCCGTCCTCGGACAGCAGGCGGCCGGTCAGCATGAAGGCGCGCACGCAGCCGGGCTGGCACTCGAACGCCTGGCGCAGGTAGTCGCGCGCCTCGGCGCGGGCGCCGTGCTGACGCGAGCGGTCAGCCAGCTCGCAGTAGAACTGGGCGATCATCGGCGCCTCGTCCTCGCCGGTCATCACCTCCAGCCTGCGCGCGTGCTCGATCGCCTTGTGCCAGTCACGCTCGTGCTGGTAGATCGCGATCAGGTGGCGCAGTGCCGACGGCGCGTGCGCATCCATCGCCACCAGGTCGGAGAACAGCGCCTCGGCACGATCCAGCAGCCCGGCACGCATGTAATCCTCGCCCAGCTCCAGCAGGGCCACCGTCTTCATCGCATCGGTCAGGCCCGGCCGCGAGACCAGGTGCTGGTGCAGCCGGATCGCGCGGTCCACTTCGCCGCGGCGGCGGAACAGGTTGCCCAGCGCCAGGTGGGTCTCGACCGTATCGCGGTTGTATTCGGCCAGCTTGAGGAAGACCTCGATCGCCTTGTCCTGCTCCTCGTTGAGCAGGTAGTTCAGGCCGCGGAAGTAGTCCGAGGACAGCTCGCTGACTTCGGCGCCGGAGCGGCGCGCACCGGCCTGGCGGGAGGCCCACCAGCCCAGCACGAATGCAGCCGGCACCAGCGGAACCAGCACATACAGGAGATTCATGGTTTGGCCGGCGACTGCTTGTCCGCGTGCGGTTGCCGGCGGCGCTGGCGCATGCTCGCACCGAGCCAGGCGGTGAGCCCGCCCAGCAGCCAGCCGATCACCAGCGCCCCCAACAGGGCGGCGCCCTTGGGCAACTGCATCCGGACAAACGCGAAGTCGTAACCGACCAGGTCGGCATTGAGCGCACCCAGCACGACGCCGGCGGCGATGAAGATCACGAGAACGATGATGGCGAGCAGTCGCATGGCCAAGACTTTACCCGATTGGTCGTGACAGGCACAGGCGGCACTGGCCGCTTCATGCGGCAGCGATCCATCGCGGGCCAGCGGTCGCCTGGCGGCAGGCAACAAAAAGGCAGGACCGACTCGCGTCGCCTGCCTTCGATCGGTTTTCCGGTGTGGCGGCCAGGATATCAGGCGGTTTTCTGCTCCAGATCCTGGTTGACGCGCTCGCGCAATTCCTTGCCCGGCTTGAAGTGCGGAACGTGCTTGCCGGGCAGCGCCACGGCCTCGCCCGTCTTGGGGTTACGCCCCATGCGCGGTGGCCGGTAATGCAGCGCGAAGCTGCCGAAGCCGCGCACCTCGATGCGTTCGCCATGAGCGAGGGCATGGCTCATCTGCTCGATGACGCTCTTGACGGCCATCTCGACGTCCGCGAACGCAAGATGGGTCTGGCGCCTGGCGAGCGCCTCGATCAATTCGGATTTAGTCATGGGGCCCCAATGTCCGTGACATGAAACAACGGGGCGACGGCGATGAGCCGCCGCCCCGTATCAGGCTGTTGCAGGCGCTCAGTCGACCTTGTTGAACTGCTCCTTGAGCAGCGCACCAAGCTTGGTCGTACCGCTGGCCGCGGACGAATAATCCGCCGACGTGTCGGGTGCATCTTCCTCGTCCTTGGCGCGGATCGAGAGCGCCAGCTGGCGACCCTTGCGATCCATGCCGGTGAACTTGGCCTCGACCTTGTCGCCCACCTTCAGGTGCTGGGTGGCATCGTCGATGCGCTCCTTGGCGATGTCGTTGGCGCGCAGGTAACCCTCCACGCCCTCGCCCAGGTCGATCACGGCGCCCTTCGCATCGACTTCCTTGACGGTGCCGGTGACGATGCTGCCGCGCGGATTCGCCGCCATGAACTGGCCGAACGGATCCTGCTCCATCTGCTTGATGCCGAGGCTGATGCGCTCGCGCTCCGGATCCACCGCCAGCACCACGGCCTCGATCTCGTCGCCCTTCTTGAAGTTGCGCACGAGGTCTTCGCCGGACATCTGCCAGGAGATGTCGGACAGGTGCACCAGGCCATCGATGCCGCCGTCCAGGCCGATGAATACGCCGAAGTCGGTGATCGACTTGATCTGGCCGGAGACCTTGTCGCCCTTCTTGTGCATGGCCGCGAACGCTTCCCACGGGTTGGAGCGCGTCTGCTTGATGCCCAGCGAGATGCGGCGACGCTCTTCATCCACGTCCAGCACCATCACTTCGGTCTCGTCGCCGACCTGCACCACCTTGGCCGGGTTGACGTTCTTGTTGGTCCAGTCCATCTCGGACACGTGCACCAGGCCTTCCACACCCGGCTCGATCTCGACGAAGCAGCCGTAATCGGTGACGTTGGAGACCTTGCCGAACAGGCGGCTGCCGACCGGGTAGCGGCGGGCAATGGCGACCCACGGGTCGTCGCCCAGCTGCTTCAGGCCCAGCGAAACGCGGTTGCGCTCCTTGTCGTACTTCAGCACGCGCACGTCCAGCTCGTCGCCGACGTTGACCACTTCGGACGGATGACGCACGCGCTTCCACGCCATGTCGGTGATGTGCAGCAGGCCGTCGATGCCGCCCAGGTCCACGAACGCGCCGTAGTCGGTGAGGTTCTTGACCGTGCCCTTGACCACGGCGCCCTCGGTCAGGCGTTCCAGCAGCTTCTCGCGCTCCTCGGAGAACTCGGTCTCGACGACGGCGCGGCGGCTGACCACCACGTTGTTGCGCTTGCGGTCCAGCTTGATGATCTTGAACTCGAGTTCCTTGCCCTCGAGGTAGACCGGGTCGCGCACCGGGCGCACGTCGACCAGCGAGCCCGGCAGGAACGCGCGGACATCCTTGATGTCGACGGTGAAACCGCCCTTGACCTTGCCGGAGATCATGCCGACGATGGTCTCTTCCTTGTCGAACGCCTGCTCCAGGTCGTCCCACACCATCGAGCGCTTGGCTTTCTCGCGCGACAGCTTGGTCTCGCCGAAACCGTCTTCCAGGGCTTCGAGGGCTACCTTCACCTCGTCGCCCACCTGCACTTCCAGTACGCCGCTCTCGCTCTTGAACTGCTCGATCGGGACGATGCCTTCGCTCTTCAGGCCGGCATTGATCACGACGACGTCGTTGCGGATTTCCACCACGATGCCAGTGACGATGGCACCGGGCTTCAGCTTGGAAATGGCCTGCTGGCTCTGTTCAAACAGTTCGGCAAAACTTTCAGTCATGTTGATTCCATAGTGGGAAAAGACCGTCGCCCGTTGCGCCTGGTTGAGTGTTGCGCACGGACTTTCCGGTCCACCGGTTGAGGGTGTTTTCGGGTGGTTCCGCAGAACCGGCCGTCGACACCATGGGCCAAAACCCCCTGCCACGGCAGGGGCACAGAAAGCGCCACGCAATCCGCTCAGGACTGCGCGACGGCAAGTACTTTCGCGACCACCTCGTCGATACCCATGCCGGTGGTATCCACCAGCACGGCATCTTCGGCAGGCTTGAGCGGCGCAACCGCACGTGATGCATCGCGGCTGTCACGCGCCTCAATTTCTCGCTGAAGGCCGCCAAGTGTAACGTTGAGTCCCTTTTCCTTCAACTGCTTATAGCGCCTTTTCGCCCGTTCGGCGGCGCTCGCGGTGAGGAAAACCTTGTGCGCGGCATCCGGGAAGATCACCGTGCCCATGTCGCGCCCGTCGGCGACCAGCCCGGGCGCCCTGCGGAAACCCAGTTGCAGCGCCACCAGGGCCTCGCGCACCGACGGCATCGAGGCGATCGCCGAGGCCGCCGCCCCGGCGGTTTCGGTGCGCAGTTCGTCAGTGGCGTCGTGGCCGTTGACGATCACCCGGGTCTCGCCGCCGCTGGCGGCGCGGAACTGGATCTTCGTGCCCTGCGCGCAGCGGGTCACCGCCTCCACGTCCGACAGGTCCAGCCCTTCCGCGCCGGCGGCGTAGCCCACCGCGCGGTACAGCGCCCCGGAGTCCAGCAGTCGCCAGCCCAGCCGCTCGGCCACCAGCGCGCTGACGGTGCCCTTGCCCGATCCCGACGGCCCGTCAATGGTGAGTACGGGAACGGCGGGAGCATGGCTCATGGCGGAGTCCTGGGCTGGCTGGAGAAGCGGCAGTTTAACGCGTTGACCCTACTGGAAACGCGTGCTATCTAGCCGGTCTCCCCTGTCCGCCAGCCCTGCCCGCACCGCCTTATGACCGACCTTCGCCGCGAGTTCGAGCAGGCTGCCAGAGACATTCGGCGATTGGCCAGGCGCCCCGACAACGACACCTTGCTGAAGCTCTACGCGCTCTACAAGCAGGGCTCGGAGGGCGATCTCAAGCGGGCGCAGCCCGGTTTCTTCGATTTCGTCGGCACCGCCAAGCATGAAGCCTGGGCGCAGCTGAACGGGGTTCCCGAGGAAGAGGCCATGCGGCGCTACATCGCGCTGGTCTACCAACTGCTGGCCTGAGGCCTGCGGCGGCTTGCACACGCGGTGCTTGCTTTCAAACGCCGAATCCCGGCACATTCATACGGTCGTTTGAATTTCAGGGGGTCGCATGAATTACCCGAAGCTGTTCGCTCCGCTCGACCTGGGTCACATCACCCTGCCCAACCGCATCCTGATGGGCTCGATGCACACCGGGTTGGAGGACAAAGCCCGCGACTACGACAAGCTGGCCGCGTATTTCGCCGAACGTGCCCGCGGCGGCGTCGGGCTGATGGTCACCGGTGGCATCTCACCGAGCATCGAGGGCTGGCTGAAGCCATTCGGCGGCCGCCTCACCCTGCCCTGGCACAAGCCGCGGCATCGCAAGCTGGCCCGTGCCGTGCACGCCGAGGGCGGGCGTATCTGCCTGCAGATCCTGCATGCCGGCCGCTATGGCTATCACCCGCTATCGGTGGCGCCATCGAGAATCAAGTCGCCGATCACCCCGTTCACGCCGCGGGCGCTAAGCGCACGCGGGGTGGGCCGCACCATCGGCGATTTCGTGCGCTGCGCGAGGCTGGCGCAGGAGGCCGGCTACGACGGCGTCGAAGTGATGGGTTCGGAAGGCTACCTGATCAACGAATTCATCGCCGCGCGCACCAACCGGCGCAACGATGCCTGGGGCGGCGACGCCGCGCGGCGCATGCGTTTTCCGGTCGAGATCGTGCGCCGTACGCGCGAGGCGGTGGGCCGCGATTTCATCATCATCTACCGCCTGTCGATGCTCGACCTGGTCGAAGGCGGCCAGGACTGGAGTGAGATCGCCACCCTGGCCAGGGCGATCGAGGCGGCCGGCGCCAGCATCATCAACACCGGCATCGGCTGGCACGAGGCGCGGGTACCCACCATCGTCACCAGCGTGCCGCGCGCCGGTTTCGCCTGGGTGACGCAGAAGCTCAAGGGCGAGGTGACGATCCCGCTGGTCGCCACCAACCGCATCAACATGCCGGACGTGGCCGAACGCATCCTGGCCGAGGGTGAGGCCGACATGGTCTCGATGGCGCGCCCGCTGCTGGCCGACCCGGCCTGGGCGAACAAGGCGAAGGCCGGGCGCAGCGAACGTATCAACACCTGCATCGCCTGCAACCAGGCCTGCCTCGACCACGTGTTCCAGAACAAGCGCGCCAGCTGCCTGGTCAACCCGCGCGCCTGCCATGAGACCGAGCTGAAGATCGGAGTCGCTGCTGCGCGCAAGCGCATCGCCGTGGTCGGCGCGGGCCCTGCCGGCATGGCCTGCGCTGCTACCCTGGGCGAACGTGGCCATGCGGTGACCCTGATCGATCAGGCCGGCGAGATCGGCGGCCAGTTCAACTATGCCAAGCAGATCCCGGGCAAGGAAGAATTCCACGAGACGCTGCGCTATTTCCGCCACCAGCTGGACGACACGGGCGTCGAGATCCGCCTTGGCCAGGTTGCGGATGCCGCTTCGCTGCGCGCCGGCGGCTATGACGAGGTGGTGATCGCCACCGGCATCACGCCGCGCCAGGTAAGCTTTCCCGGCAGCGACGACCCGCGCGTGCTGGGCTATCTCGACGTGCTGGCCCGGCACCAGCCGGTAGGCGCCAGGGTGGCGATCATCGGCGCCGGCGGCATCGGTTTCGACGCGGCCGAGTTCCTGGTCGAGCACGCGCCCTCGTCCACCACCGACGTCGCCCGCTGGACCCGCGAATGGGGCGTGGACATGCAGTTGCAGCAGCGCAGCGGCCTGCAACCGTCGCAACCGGAAGCACCGGCGCGGCAGGTCTGGCTGCTCCAGCGCAGCGAGGGGCGCCTCGGTGCACGGCTCAACAAGACGACCGGCTGGGTACACCGGGCTACGCTCAAGGCGAAGCGGGTGACCATGTTGGGCAAGGTCGGTTATGAGCGTTTCGACGACCAAGGTCTGCACATTACCGTCGACGGCAAGCCACAGATCCTGCCGGTCGGGCACGTGGTGATCTGCGCCGGCCAAGAGCCGAACCGCCGGCTGGCCGACGAACTGATCGCCGCAGGCGGCATGAAGGTGCACGTGATCGGCGGCGCCGACGTGGCCGCCGAGCTGGACGCCAAGCGCGCCATCGCCCAGGGTACCCGCGTAGCCAGCGCCATCTAGGTCCAGGCACGCTGGTACACCGACAGCGCCGCCTGTTGGCGGCGCTGTCGGTCATGGAAAGAAAAGCGCCCCGCAGGGAAGACGCATCGACATGGGCTCAGGGGGGGAGTTGAACCAGATGTCGTATTTAGCGTCGCTGCGGGGCGAGGGCCGCCGCCACTAGGGGGGAGGGGAAGTGGCGGGACGGAAGTGATTTTATGATCGACGCAATAAAGTATCTAATATATATTTAGACCGTTATTTATTTCATATCACTATATGTTTGATCTTCGCCAATTGCGCTACTTCGTCGCTGTCGCGGAAGAACTGAGCTTCACCCGCGCCGCGCTGAGACTGCATCTTTCCCAGCCTCCGCTATCGCAACAGATCCAGTCGCTGGAGCAGGATCTGGGCGTGTGCCTGCTGGAACGCACCAAACGCAGCGTGGCGTTGACCGAACCTGGCCGGGTGTTCCTTGAACAGGCCCGGCAGATCCTGGCCAAGGTGGATGAGGCGCGCAACCAGACGGTGGCCGCTGCCGCGGGTTACACCGGCCAGTTGCGGCTGGCCTACACCGTTTCGGTCTCGTTCCACCCAGCCATGCCACGAACCTTGCTGCGTTTTGGCCAGATCGCTCCCGATGTGCGCCTGCAACTGAGCGAGATGTACACCGAACCGCAGTTCGCCGCCCTGCTCGCCGGCAGGATCGACGTCGGCTTTGTCCGCGACGAGCCAGAGCAGCCGCAATACGTCCGCGACCTGCGCTTCAGCGTGATCGACCGCGAACCGCTGCTGCTTGCGCTGCCCGCAGGCCATCCGCTGGCCGGCCGCAGCAGCCTGCGCCTGGCCGAAGTGGCCGGCGACGCGTTCGTGTCGCAACCGCGCGAGCTCGCCGCCACGCTTTACGACCGGCTGGTGAAACTAGCGACGCGGGCCGGCTTCCAGCCGTCAATCACCCAGCACGCCCAGCAGATCAACGGCCTGCTGGCCCTGGTGGCCGCCGGCTTGGGGCTGGCCCTGGTGCCGGCCAGCATGCGTGCCGTGCGCCTGGTCGGGGTTTGCTACGTGCCGCTGGAAGATTCCGATGCCCATCTATTGCTGGCCGTGGCCTCCAGGGCCGACGACCATTCCCCCGCCCTGCAGCAATTCCTGGCCACGGTGGCGCAAACCGCCCTCGCGCCGGACTTGTGACCAGCCGTATCGCTCGCTATACTTGCGTGCTTACATTTTTAGTCTAGTGTCAGGAGCTGGCCGTGAAGGTGCTTAACTCTTTGAAGTCCGCCAAGGCGCGGCATCGCGACTGCAAGGTTGTGCGTCGTCGCGGCAAGGTGTTCGTGATCTGCAAGAGCAACCCCCGTTTCAAGGCTCGCCAGCGCTGACTTCAGCCTGACGACGTCACGAAAAAGGCCGCGCAAGCGGCCTTTTTTGCGGGCGTTCTCCGGCCAGCGGCTGCGCTGGCCGGAGATCATTCGTAGCGGACGTCGATGATCTCGTAGTGCTTGACGCCGTTCGGGGCAGTGAACTCGAAGCTGTCGCCGGCGCTCTTGCCGATCAGCGCGCGGGCGATCGGCGAGGACACCGCGATCAGCCGCTGCTTGATGTCCGCCTCCAGGTCGCCGACGATCTGGTAGGTTACCGTGGCGCCGGAGTCCTCGTCCTCCAGGTCCACCGTGGCGCCGAACACCACCTTGCTGCCTGCGCTGAGTCGCGCCACGTCAATGACCTCGGCAGTCGACAGCAGCGCTTCCAACTGCGCGATGCGCCCTTCGGTGAAGCTTTGCAGCTCACGCGCGGCGTGGTACTCCGCATTCTCCTTGAGGTCGCCGTGGGCCCGGGCTTCGGCGATCGCCGCGATGATGCGCGGGCGTTCGACCGACTTCAGCCGCTCCAGCTCGGCGCGCAGGCGCTCGGAACCGGTCTTGGTAATCGGGGCGCGACTCATGCGCTTAGCTCCTTGTGCAGATCCTGCAGGCTGTGTACTTCACCGTCGCCGTGGAAATCCAGCGAATGCACCAGCGCGCGGGCGCCGGCTACCGTGGTGGAATAGGTGACGCGATGCTGCAGCGCCTCGCGCCGGATCGAGAACGAATCGGCGATCGCCTGCTTGCCCTCGGTAGTGTTGACGATATAGACGATCTCGCCGTTCTTGATCAGGTCGACGATGTGCGGACGGCCTTCGAGCACTTTGTTGACCCGCTCGCAGGCCACGCCGTGCCCGGTCAGGTAGCTGGCGGTACCGGCGGTGGCTACCACGTTGAAGCCGCGCGCAATGATCTCGCGCGCCACCGGCAACAGGCGCTCCTTGTCGGCGTCGCGTACCGAGAGGAATGCCTTGCCAACCGTGGGCGCCTTGATTCCGGCCGCCTCGTGGCCACGCGCGAAGGCCGCGCCGAAGCTGCGTCCCACGCCCATCACCTCGCCGGTCGAGCGCATCTCGGGGCCGAGGATCGGGTCGACATTCTGGAACTTCAGGAACGGGAAGATCGCCTCCTTCACCGAGTAGTACGAGGGAATCACCTCGCGCGTCGCGCCCTGGGCGACCAGCGAGCGGCCAGCCATCACGCGGGCGGCGATCTTGGCCAGCGGCACGCCGGTGGCCTTGGACACGAACGGCACCGTGCGCGAGGCGCGCGGGTTCACTTCCAGGATGTAGACGGTGTCGCCCTGGATCGCGAACTGCGTGTTCATCAGGCCGATGACCTTCAGCTCCTTCGCCATCGCGCTGACCTGGCGGCGCATTTCGTCCTGGATTTCCGCGCTCAGCGAATATGGCGGCAGCGAGCACGAAGAATCGCCCGAGTGCACGCCAGCCTCCTCGATGTGCTCCATGATGCCACCGATCAGCACGGTGCCTTCGGCATCGGCGATCACGTCCACGTCGACCTCGACCGCATGGTCGAGGAAGCGGTCCAGCAGCACCGGCGAATCGTTCGACACCTTCACCGCATCACGAATGTAGCGCGACAGGTCGGCGTCGTCGTGCACCACTTCCATCGCGCGGCCGCCGAGCACGTAGCTCGGGCGCACCACCAGCGGATAGCCGATCTCGCGGGCCAGCGCCAGCGCCTCGTCGGCGTTGCGCGCGGTGCGGTTCGGCGGCTGCTTCAGGCCGATCTTCTCGATCATGTGCTGGAAGCGCTCGCGGTCCTCGGCCAGGTCGATCGAATCGGGGCTGGTGCCGATGATCGGCACGCCGGCTGCCTCCAGCGCGCGCGCCAGCTTCAGCGGGGTCTGCCCGCCGTACTGCACGATCACGCCCTTGGGCTTTTCCACGTGGACGATTTCCAGTACGTCCTCCAGCGTCACCGGTTCGAAGTAAAGCCGGTCGGAGGTGTCGTAGTCGGTCGACACGGTTTCCGGGTTGCAGTTGACCATGATGGTTTCGTAACCATCCTCGCGCAGCGCCAGCGAGGCGTGCACGCAGCAGTAGTCGAACTCGATGCCCTGGCCGATCCGGTTCGGGCCGCCGCCGAGCACGATGATCTTGTCGCGGGTGCTCGGGTTGGCCTCGCATTCTTCCTCGTAGGTCGAATACATGTAGGCGGTACCGGTGGCGAACTCGGCCGCGCAGGAGTCCACCCGCTTGTACACCGGGCGCACGCCCAGGGTCTGGCGCAGGTGGCGCACGGCGGCTTCGTCGCTGCCGATCAGCTCGGCAATGCGCGCGTCGGCGAAACCGAGCCGCTTGAGTTCGCGCAGCCGCGGCGCATCGAGCGCGGTGATGCCCTGCCTGGTGATTTCCGCCTCGGTCTGCACGATGTCCTCGAACGCGGCGAGGAACCACGGATCGATCCGGCTGAGCTCGAACACTTCTTCCAGCGAGAACCCGGCACGGAACGCGTCAGCCAGGTGGAACACGCGATCGGGCCGCGGCTCGCGCAACTCCCGCTTGAGCACGGCCAGCCCGTCGTCGGTGCCCAGGTCCAGGCCGGTCGGGTTGAGGCCGGTCTTGCCGATCTCCAGCCCGCGCAAGGCCTTCTGCAGCGATTCGTGGAAGCTGCGACCGATCGCCATCACTTCGCCGACCGACTTCATCTGCGTGGTCAGGCGTGCATCGGCCGCCGGGAACTTCTCGAAGGCAAAACGCGGAATCTTGGTCACCACGTAGTCGATCGACGGCTCGAACGAGGCCGGCGTGCGACCGCCGGTGATGTCGTTCTTCAGCTCGTCCAGCGTGTAGCCCACCGCCAGCTTGGCGGCGACCTTGGCGATCGGGAAGCCGGTCGCCTTCGACGCCAGCGCGGACGAACGCGACACGCGCGGGTTCATCTCGATGACCACCACGCGGCCGTCGACGGGATTGACGCCGAACTGCACGTTTGAGCCGCCGGTGTCCACGCCGATCTTGCGCAGCACCGCGATGGAGGCATCGCGCAGGCGCTGGTATTCCTTATCGGTGAGGGTCTGCGCCGGCGCCACGGTGATCGAGTCGCCGGTGTGCACGCCCATCGGGTCGAGGTTCTCGATGGCGCAGATGATGATGCAGTTGTCCGCGGTATCGCGGACCACTTCCATTTCGTACTCCTTCCAGCCCAGTACCGATTCGTCGATCAGCACTTCATGGGTGGGCGACATTTCCAGGCCGCGCTTGACGATGGCCTCGAACTCTTCCTTGTTGTAGGCGATGCCACCGCCGGTGCCGCCCAGCGTGAAGCTGGGCCGGATGATCACCGGGAAGCCGAGCCTGGCCTGGATCTCCACCGCGTGCTCGAAATTCCTGGCCACGTCCGACTTCGGGCTCTCCAGCCCGATCTCGGTCATCGCCCGCTTGAACAGCTCGCGGTCCTCGGCCATGCGGATGGCTTCGCGCCGCGCACCGATCAGTTCGACGTTGTACTTCTCCAGCACGCCGTGATCGGCCAGGTCCAGCGCGCAGTTCAGCCCGGTCTGGCCGCCCATGGTCGGCAGTACGGCGTCAGGGCGCTCCTTGGCGATGATGCGCTCCACCGTCTGCCAGTTGATCGGCTCGATGTACACCGCGTCGGCGGTGTCCGGGTCGGTCATGATGGTGGCGGGGTTGGAGTTGACCAGGATGACGCGGAAGCCTTCTTCCTTCAGCGCCTTGCACGCCTGCGCGCCGGAGTAGTCGAACTCGCAGGCCTGGCCGATCACGATCGGGCCGGCGCCGATGATGAGGACACTCTTGATGTCGGTACGCTTAGGCATGCGTGCGGGCCTCCTGCATCAGTGCGGCGAAACGTTGGAACAGATAGCCTATGTCGAGCGGACCGGGGCTTGCCTCGGGGTGACCCTGGAAGCAGAACGCGGGCCGGTCGGTCAGCGCGAAGCCCTGCAGCGAGCCGTCGAACAGCGAGACGTGGGTGACCCGCACGTTCGCCGGCAGCGTGGCCGGATCCACCGCGAAGCCATGGTTCTGGCTGGTGATCAGCACGTGGCCGTCGTCCAGGTCCTTCACCGGGTGGTTGGCGCCGTGGTGGCCGAACTTCATCTTCAGCGTCTTGCCGCCCAGCGCCAGGCCCATCAACTGGTGGCCGAGACAGATGCCGAACAGCGGGATCTTCGCCTCGAGGAACTGGCCGGTTGCCGCGATGGCGTAGTCGCAGGCCGCCGGATCGCCGGGGCCGTTGGACAGGAACACGCCATCGGGTTGCATGGCGAGCACCTCGGCGGCGGGCGTCTGCGCCGGCACCACGGTGACCTCGCAGCCCTGCTCGGCGAGCAGGCGCAGGATGTTGAGCTTGGTGCCGAAGTCGTAGGCGACCACCTTGAAACGCATCGCGGGCTGGTTGAACGCGGTGCGGTCGAGGTCGTACGCGCCCTCCTTCCACACGTACGGCGCGGCAGTGCTGACCACCTTGGCCAGGTCCATGCCGTTCAGGCCGGGAAACGCGCGGGCCTTGGCCAGCGCAGCATCCGCGTCGACCTGCTCACCGGCCACGATGCAGCCGGCGAGTGCACCCTTGTCGCGCAGGATGCGGGTCAGCCGGCGGGTATCGATGCCGGCGATCGCGACCGTGCCGTGGCGCTTCAGGTAGTCGGACAGGCTTTCAGTGCTGCGCCAGCTGCTGGCGCGGCGCGGCAGGTCACGCACGATCAGCCCGGCCGCGTGCACGGTGGTGGATTCGGCATCTTCGGCATTGACGCCGGTGTTGCCGATGTGCGGATAGGTCAGCGTGACGATCTGGCGTGCATAGGAAGGATCGGTGAGGATCTCCTGGTAACCGGTCATGGCCGTGTTGAAAACCACCTCGCCGACGGTTTCGCCGGGGGCACCAACGGCATGGCCGCGAAAGACGCTGCCGTCTTCGAGGGCCAGCAGGGCAGGAATAGGCATCGGGGTAACCGCCTTTTGGATACAGCAAAGTCCGCAAGCCGCACCATCGCTGGCTTGTGGAGTTTGGTGGGGAAAGAAATTCGGGCGGGTAGAAATGATAAGCGGCGGAGCCGTTTCTGTCCACCTCAGGGAACGTGAATCCGTGAATTCTCTGGCTCTTTCGCACCGCGCTGGCGGCGTACACTAAGCCACTTGTCTTGCTTGAGGCCGATGCCCCATGAGTGCCGCCGTACTGCTCGATCCCGCTCGTCTCGATCGCCCGGATACCACGGTGCAGCACCAGCCTTTCCCGTTCATGATGGCGCACGGTCAACTGCCGGACGAGGTGCGCGAGGACCTGGATCGCGACTTTCCCCGCTATGCCAGCGCCGGCTTTTTCCCCTACGACCCGGCCGACTGCGGCCCGAGCGTCAACGTACTGATCGACAACATGACCGCGCCGACGTTTGCCCGCGCCATCGGCGAGCGCCTGGGCGTCGATCACCTCGAGCAGTACCCCACCCTGGTGACGCTGTGCCGCCTGCTCAACAAGCGCCACGGCACCATTCATACCGACAGCAAATCCAAAGTGGTCACCGCGCTGATCTACCTGAACCCGCGATGGCCGGACACCAGCGATGGCTGCCTGCGCTTCCTGCGCAGCATCGACGACATCGACAGCGTCGTGGTGCCGGAGCTGGCTCCGCTCTACGGCGAGTTCGCGGTGTTCAAGCGTTGCGAGAACTCCTTCCATGGCCATCTGCCCTATGAAGGCGAGCGGCGGGTGATCCAGGTAGCCTGGTTGACCAGCGAGGAGGAGAAGCGGCGCAAGACGAAACGCGGCAAATTCTCTCGCGTGTTCAAGAAACTGTTCGGCCGTTTCGACACCCGACTGGGCGCAGGCCGCGATCGCAGCGCTTCGCATCGCGACTGAGCCCAGGTCTGCTTCGCGGGGGCCGCGCTGGCGCGACTGGATCAGCGCGGCGTGGCGATCACGTCTTCCAGCTGCCACGACCCGGCGGCACGACCCGCCAGCCAGTGCGCCGCGTGCAGGGCTCCACGCGCGAAGATCATGCGGTCGGTGGCCCGATGGGCCAGCTCCAGTCGTTCACCCTGCCCGATCAGCATGGCGGTGTGTTCGCCCACGATGTCGCCGCCGCGTACCACGGCAAACCCGATGCTGCCTTCGTTCCGCCTGCCGGTACGACCTTCGCGGCTGTAGACCGCCGCGGCCTCCAGCGTGGTGCCGCGCGTTGCCGCCGCCGCCCGGCCGAGCGCCAAGGCGGTGCCGGATGGTGCGTCCTGCTTGCGGCCGTGATGCGCCTCGACGATTTCCAGGTCCCAGCCCGGCAGGGCCGCCGCCGCTTCGCGCAGCAGGCGCGTCAGCACCGCCACGCCGAGGCTGAAGTTGGCGGCACGCAGGATCGCGATGCGCCGCGCGGCATCGTCCAACCGTGCCTCGAGTACGGCGTCGAGGCCGGTGGTGCCGCTGACCAGCGCCGTGCCTTGCGCCAGGCAATGGTCCAGCACCGGCCCCAGCGCAGCCGGGCTGCTGAAGTCGACGACCACGTCGATGGGCGGCGCCTGCGTCCAGTCATGCGCGTAGCGCAGGGAACCCGCCGCGGCACCGGGTACCGGCTCGCCGTCGTGGACCGAACCCGGCGACACCACGGCGTGCACCAGTTCGACGCCGGCGTCCTCGCCGAGCAGGTCGAGCAGCGCGCGGCCCATGCGACCGGAGGCGCCGCTCAAGGCTAGGCGAAGGGGACGAGTCATCGACGGCACGCTCCAGGGAACAGGGCGTACATGCTAACCGCGCAGCGGGGTCTAGGCGGTAACCCTGGACCAGAATTTCTTCACTCCGTCGACCCAGCCCTTGGCGCGTGGCGTGTGCTTGCCGGCGTCGCTGCCGGCAAAGGTGGCCTCCAGCGATTCCAGCAACTCGCGCTGCTGCCGGGTCAGCCGCACCGGGGTTTCCACCACCACGCGGCAGATCAGGTCGCCGTGGCGGTTGCTGCGCACCGACTTGACGCCGCGGCCACGCAGGCGGAACTGGGTGCCGGTCTGGGTTTCCGGCGGGATGCTGACCGGCACTTCGCCCTCCAGCGTCGGCACCGGCAGTTCGGCCCCCAGCGCTGCCTGCGAAAAGCGGATCGGCAATTCGCAATACAGGTCGTTGCCGTCGCGCTGGAAGATCTCGTGCTCGCGCACGCGCACTTCCACGTACAGGTCACCGGCCGGCGCACCGGCGGGACCGGCCTCGCCCTGCCCGGACAGGCGGATGCGGTCGCCGTTGTCGACGCCCTCGGGGATCTGCACCGACAGCGTGCGGGCTTCTTCCAGACGCCCTTCGCCATGGCACTCCCGGCATGGCTTCTCGATCGCCTGGCCGCTGCCGCCACAATGCGGGCAGGCCTGCTGGATGGAGAAGATGCCGTTCTGCATGCGCACCTGGCCGTGGCCGTTGCAGGTCTTGCATTTGCTGACTTTGCCATCTTCCGAGCCGCTGCCGTTGCAGTGGTGGCAGTTGACCTGGGTCGGCACCTCGATCTGCCGGCTCACACCGAACACGGCCTCCTCCAGGCCCAGCTCGATGATGTAGCGCAAGTCGGCGCCGCGCCGCGGACGGCCACGCCCACCGCCGCCGCGACCGAAGATGTCGCCGAAAATGTCGCCGAAAATGTCGCCCATGTCGCCGAAGCCGGCACCGCCGCGACCGCCCATGCCGTTCTCGAAGGCGGCGTGACCATGCTGGTCGTACATCGCGCGCTTCGAAGTGTCGGACAGGACTTCATAGGCCTCCTTGGCCTCCTTGAACTTGTCCTGCGCGGTGGGATCGTCCGGGCAGCGGTCCGGGTGGTACTTCATCGCCAGCCGGCGGAAGGACTTCTTCAGCTCAGCTTCGCTGACGCTGCGCTCGACGCCCAGCACCTCATAGTAGTCACGCTTGCTCATTCATGCATCCACACTGCTTGTCACACCCTGTCCCAATCAGCAAAACAGCCCGCGCCGGGAGGATGCCTGGCGCGGGCTGGTCAATCGGCCGTGCCGAAGACGGTGCCGATTATTGCTTGTTGTCCTTCACTTCGGTGAACTCGGCGTCGACCACGTCGTCCGGCTGGGCCGAACCGCCCGGTGCGGACTGCGCGCCGGCATCGGCCGGGCCGCCCTGTGCCGCGGCGTGCAGCGCTTGCGCCACCTGCTCCAGCTTGCCGACCTTCGCCTCGATCGCCGCCTTGTCGTCGCCATCCTTGACCTTCTCCAGATCGGACAAGGCGCCCTCGATGCTGCTGAGCTGATCGGGCGGCACCTTGCCGCCGTGCTCCTTCAGCGCGCTGCGGGTGGCGTGCACCAGCTGGTCGGCCTTGTTGCGGGTGGCGACCAGCTCGTGGAACTTCTTGTCCTCTTCCTTGTTCGCCTCGGCGTCGGCGACCATCCGCGCGATCTCTTCCTCGGACAGGCCCGAGCCGGCCTTGATCTCGATCTTCTGCTCCTTGCCGGTCTTCTTGTCCTTGGCCGACACGTGCAGGATGCCGTTCGCGTCGATGTCGAAGGTGACCTCGATCTGCGGCATGCCGCGCGGCGCCGGCTCGATGCCCTGCAGGTCGAACTTGCCCAGCGACTTGTTCGCGCTGGCGCGCTCGCGCTCGCCCTGCAACACGTGCACGGTCACCGCGGTCTGGTTGTCGTCAGCGGTGGAGAAGGTCTGCGACGCCTTGGTCGGCACCGTGGTGTTCTTCTCGATCAGCTTGGTCATCACGCCGCCCATCGTCTCGATGCCCAGCGACAGCGGGGTGACGTCGAGCAGCAGCACGTCCTTGACCGAACCGCCCAGCACGCCGCCCTGGATCGCCGCGCCCACGGCAACGGCTTCGTCCGGGTTGACGTCCTTGCGTGGTTCCTTGCCGAAGAAGTCCTTCACCGCCTCCTGCACCTTCGGCATGCGGGTCTGGCCGCCGACCAGGATCACGTCGTCGATGTCGGCCACGCGCAGGCCGGCGTCGTTCAACGCGGTGCGGCACGGCTCGATGGTGCGCTTGACCAGGTCTTCCACCAGCGCTTCCAGCTTGGCGCGGGTCAGCTTGATGTTGAGGTGCTTCGGGCCGGACGCGTCGGCCGTCACGTACGGCAGGTTAACGTCGGTCTGGTGGTTGGAGGACAGCTCGATCTTGGCGCGCTCGGCGGCGTCCTTCAGGCGCTGCAGCGCGAGCGGGTCCTTGCGCAGGTCGATGCCCTGCTCCTTCTGGAACTCCTCGACCAGGTAGTCGATGACGCGCATGTCGAAGTCCTCGCCACCGAGGAAGGTGTCGCCGTTGGTGGCCAGCACCTCGAACTGCTTCTCGCCGTCGACTTCGGCGATCTCGATGATCGACACGTCGAAGGTGCCGCCGCCCAGGTCGTACACCGCGATCTTGCGGTCGCCGCCTTTCTTGTCCAGGCCATAGGCCAGCGCGGCCGCGGTCGGCTCGTTGATGATGCGCTTCACTTCCAGGCCGGCGATCTTGCCGGCGTCCTTGGTCGCCTGGCGCTGGCTGTCGTTGAAGTAGGCCGGCACCGTGATCACCGCCTCGGTGATCGTCTCGCCGAGATAGTCCTCGGCGGTCTTCTTCATCTTCATCAGCACCTTGGCGGAGATTTCCTGCGGCGCCATCTTCTTGCCGTCGGAGGTCTGCACCCAGGCGTCGCCGTTGTCGTGCGCGATCACGCCATAGGGCACGATGTGCAGGTCCTTTTGCACTTCCTTGTCGGTGAACTTGCGGCCGATCAGGCGCTTCACCGCGTAGAAGGTGTTCTTCGGGTTGGTCACGCTCTGGCGCTTGGCCGAGGCGCCCACCAGCACCTCGCCGTCCTTGGTGAAGGCGACGATGGACGGCGTGGTGCGATCGCCTTCCGAGTTCTCGATGACCTTGGTCGTGCTGCCGTCCATCACGGCCACGCAGGAGTTGGTCGTACCCAGGTCGATGCCGATGATCTTGCCCATGTGATTGCTCTCCGAATTTTGCGTGCGGCCCCCGCGGCCGCGATGGTTTCCAGATGGGGTTCTGCCTGGGTGATTCAATGCCGGCAAGGCCCCGGATGTGATTTGACGATGCCTGCCGCCGCGCCATTCAGGCGGGCGCCGGCAATGGCGCCATTCAGTCCTTCGCCACTGCGACCAGCGCGGGACGCAGCAGGCGATCGTTCAGCACGTAACCCTTCTGCAGCACGCTGACCACGGTGCCCGGCACCTGGCCCGGCGCCTCGACCATGCTCACTGCATGGTGGCGTTCAGGATCGAGCGGCTGGCCCAGTGGATCGATCTGCGACATGCCGTGGTTCTCGGCCACCTTGAGCAGGGCCTTCAGGGTCAGGCCAAGGCCTTCGCGTATCGAGGCGACGTCGCCGCCCTCGATGGCCAGGCCGCTCTCCAGGCCGTCGTAGACCGGCAGCAGTTCGCTCAGCAATTTCTCGTTGGCGAAGCGGCGGGCCTGTTCCAGGTCGCGGTGCAGCCGGCGGCGCTGGTTCTCGAGTTCGGCCTTTTCGCGCAGCACGGTCTCGTGCAACCTGGCATTGCTGGCTTCCAGTTCGGCCACGCGCGCCTGCAGGCTTTCCAGTTCCGTGGCCGACGATTCACCCGGCTGGCCCTGGGCTGGCGCGTCGCCAGGCGACTGCGGATCGTTGTTCTGCATGCTCACTCCAAAAACAATTGTCATGGCCGGCATGCATGCCGGCTGCCCTGGAAAAATTTGCGAGAAACCCGCTCCCGCTGGGGTTATAGGGTCGTGGCGGCGCGATTCAAGGCGTCGCTGAGCAATCCGGCGGTAGCCTGCACCACCGGGATCACCCGTTCGTAGGCCATCCGGGTCGGGCCGATCACGCCGACCGCGCCCAGCACGCGCCCCTGCGCGCCGTAACTGGCGGTCACCACGCTGCAGCCATCGAGCGCAGTGAAGCCGGATTCCTCGCCGATGAACAGGCGCACACCTGGCGCCCGGGCGCAGACTTCCATCAGTTGCAGCAATTCGTTCTTCTGCTGGAAGGCCTCGAACAACTCGCGCAGGCGCTGCAGGTCGGCCAGCTCGGAATAGCCCATCAGGTTGGTCTGGCCGCTAACCAGCACGTCGGGGCCGCCCGGTCCGGTCGCCGGCGGTGCGAATGAAGCGGTGGCCAGCTCGACCGTGCTGGCGAGCAGCTGGTTGAGTTCGCTGCCGGTCTTGCGCACCTCGGCCAGCAGGTGGGCACGGATGTCGTCCACACGCAGGCCGGTGAAATGGCTGTTCAAGTAGTTGGCGGCGTGTTCCAGCTCGCTGCCACCGACTGGCCGGGCCAGTTGCACGATGCGGTTCTGCACCTGATTGTCGCTGAACACCAGGATCACCAGCACCCGCGCATCCGGCAGCGCCACGAAGTCGATGTGCCGCAGCGGGAAATCGGCCTGGCGCGGCACCGTGACCACACCGGCGAAGTGGGTCATCGCCGACAGCAGGGTGGAGACATTGCCGAGCAGGTCGCGGGTGGTGGTCGGCCCCGGCGGCAGCTCGCGCTGCAGCCGTGCCATCTCGGCGCGCGGCAGCGGCTGTAGTTCGATCAGGCTGTCGACGAACAGGCGCAGGCCGCGCGGCGTGGGTACCCGTCCCGCCGAGGTATGCGGCGAGGCGACCAGGCCCGCATCCTCGAGATCGGCCATGATGTTGCGGATCGTGGCCGGGCTCACGTCCAGGCCGGACGAACGCGACAGCGTGCGCGAACCGACCGGCTCGCCGTCGACCAGGTACTGGGCAATCAGCGTGCGCAACAGGCGGCGGGCGCGGGCGTCGAGGTCATGGCCGGGTGGCTTGATCATGCTGTCGTAGCAATCCTTGAGACCCCAAAGAAATAAGGTTTGCACGCGCAGCTTGCAAGTGGAGCGGTGTCTTGCGCCGCCGGGCTGCCGCTACAATCCCGCCACGCCACCAGTAGCCTGCCCATGCTCACTTCGCTCTACGTCCGCCATTTCGCCGTCGTCGAAGCTGCCGAGGTGGCCTTCGGCCCGGGCCTGACCGTGGTCAGCGGCGAGACCGGCGCCGGCAAGTCGCTGCTGGTCGACGCACTGATGCTGCTGGCCGGCGCCCGCGCCGACAGCGGCATGGTACGCGCCGGCAGCGACCGCGCCGAACTGGCCGCCGAGTTCGACCTGGCCGAACTGCCTGCCGCGCGCGACTGGCTGCAGCGCGAGGAACTGGACGAGGACGGCGGCTGCCAGCTGCGCCGGGTGATCCGCACCGAGGGCAGCTCCAAGGCATGGATCAACGGCCGCCCCGCCAACGCCCGTCAGCTCGGCGAACTGGCTGCGCTGCTGGTCGAGATCCACGGCCAGCACGAACATCAGGCACTGCTGTCGCGCCCGCACCAGCTTGCCCTGCTCGACGCCTACGCCGGCCACGACGAGCTGCTGGCACAAGTGCGCGGCAACGCCGTGCGGTGGCGCGAACTCGGCGCGCGCATGCGCAAGCTCAGCGGCGGCGACGATCGCGACCAGCGCATCGAACTGCTGCGCCATGAAATCGGCGAGCTGGAGAAATGGGCGCTGCCTGCCGCCGAACTGGCCGAACTCGAGATGCAGCACAAACGCCTCGCCAACGCAGGCCGGCTGGCCGAGGGCACCGCCGGCGTGGTCGAGTTGCTCGACGGCGACAGCGAATTCGCCTTGCGTCGCGCCCTCGGTCGGGCGCATGCCGAACTGGGCAAGCTGGCCGCGCTCGACGACCGGCTGAACCCGCTGCTGGAACTGCTCGACAATGCCGGTATCCAGCTCGGCGAATCCGCCGACGGCCTGGCGCGCTATGCGCAGGACGTCGACCTCGACCCCGAGCGATTCACCGAGGTCGACAACCACCTGGCCCGCCTGCACGAGCTATCGCGCCGGCACCGCTTGCCCGTGGCCGAGCTGCACGACCGGCTCGCCGTCTTGCAGGCCGAACTGGCCGAGCTCGAGGGCGCCGGTGACGTGCTGGAACAACTGATGGCGCAACGCGAGCGCCTGCTGGGCGACTACACCCACACGGCGGCCAGGCTCGGTGAGGCTCGCGCCGCGGCGGCGGCTCGGCTCGGCGAGGAGGTCAGCGTGCTGATGGGCGAGCTGGGCATGGCGGGCGGCCTGTTGCGCGTCGAGCTGGAACCCTCCAGCGGCGACGAACCGGATCCGCAAGGCGGGGAACGCTGCGAGCTGCTGGTGAGTGCCAACCCCGGCCAGCCGCCGCGACCGCTGCGCAAGGTCGCCTCCGGCGGCGAGCTGGCGCGCATCAGCCTGGCAATCGAAGTGGTCACCCTGGGCAAGGACACTATCGGCAGCATGATCTTCGACGAGGTCGACAGCGGCATCGGCGGCGCCGTCGCCGAGGTAGTTGGGCAGAAGTTGCGCGCGCTGGGCAGCCAGCGTCAGGTGCTGTGCGTCACCCACCTGCCGCAGGTGGCCGCCCAGGGCCACGCGCACCTCAGGGTCAGCAAGCACAGCGACGGCGACTCCACCCACACGCAGATCGAGGTGCTCGACGCCGCCGGCCGGCGCGACGAGCTGGCGCGCATGCTGGGCGGTCTCGAGATCACCCGCGAGACGCGGGCCCATGCCAGGCAGATGCTGGAGCGGGCGCAGAGCGCCTGATTCCCGCCAGCCGCTCAGCTCGCCAGCGGCAACATGCCGCGCTCGGAGGCCATCCGGTACAGGTCCAGTTCCGAGCCGGCACCCAGCTTGCCCATCAGGCTGGCCCGATGGATGTAGACCGTCTTCTGGCCGATCCCCAGTTCCGCCGCCACCTGCTTCGGCGCGCGGCCACCGGCCAGCAGCAGGAATACCTCGCGCTCGCGCGCGGTCAGCCGGCTGATCGGGTCCAGCGCTGCATCCGGCCGATCGGCCCGGCGCTGGCGCAGGTCGGAGCTGAGGAAACATTCCCCCTGCATCACCGCGCGCAAGCCCGCCACCAGTTCCTCCGGCGCCACCCCCTTGGTGACGTAGCCGCTGGCGCCGCGGCGCAGCGCCTCGGACACGTAAGGTTCGCCGTCGTGCATGCTCAGCACCACGATATGCGTCTGCGCATGCACGCTGAGCAGGTGTTCGATCAAGGGCAGCCCGCTGCCGTCCGGCAGCGAAAGATCGAGCGCGACCAGGTCGGGGTGCCAGTGGCCCACCGCCTCGACCGCGTCGTCGGCGCTGCGGCACTCGGCCACCACGTCGAGATCGGGCTCCATCTCGATCAGCCGCTTGAAGCCCTCACGAACGATGGCATGGTCATCGACCAGAACGATGCTGTACATCCCGCTACTTTACACAGGGACTCCCCGCTCATGCACATCCGGCCCGTTGCGGGGCTGGCCACCGCGCCGCGGCGCACATGTAACATCCGCGCATGCGCCTGAAGCCCCTACGCCTGCCCGACTCCGGCCCGCTGCTTGGCGCCGGCTACCTGCTGCTGTGGCTGCTGCTGTGGCTGACCGTGCAGCCGTACTGGATGCTGCCGTATGGCCTGCGTTTCGGTGCGCTGCTGCTGGTGCCAGTGCGTTACTGGGGCTGGCTGCTGGGTGGCGAGCTGGTCGCCACCGCCGGCATCGGCCTGGTCCATGGCTTGACCCGGGGCTGGCTTGGCTTCGCCGTCGACGAACTGCCCGAACCACTGGTGATGGCCTCCAGCCTGTGGCTGCTGCGACGGTTCAATCTGCACGCCAGCCTGCACAGTCCACAGGAAGTGACCCGCCTGCTGCTCTCGGTGGTGCTGGTGGTGACCGCCACCACCGCGGTAGACGCTGCCCTGCTGGCGCTGGTCAGTACGCCGGGCTCGCCGGAACTGATCATCGGCGTACTCGGCGAGGAACTGCTCAGCCTCTACCTGGGCATCCTGCTGATCGTGCCGTTGATGATCATGCTGCTGCGAACCCGGATCGAGCGGCGTGCCCTGGCCAGCCTGTTCATGGACGGCCTGCTGGTGATGCTGCCGTCCATGACGATCCTGCTGGTGCTGTCCGAACAGGCCGCTCCCCAGCCGCAATTTGCCCGCGTGCTGTCGCTGGCGCCGGTGCTGTTCTTCGCCTTCCGCCACGGCTGGCGCGGCGCCAGCCTGGCGATGCTGGTCACCAGCCTCGGCATGACCCTGGTCGACCAGCACCTGGGGCACGCCCCCTCGACCGCCGCGGCCTACCTGTTTCTGGCCGTGGCTGGAACCGGCGCGCTGATGCTGGGCTCGGCCACCGACGCCCTGCGCCGGAGCAGCGAGCGGGTGGCCGAGCAGAACGTCTACCTGGGCGCGGTCAACCGCCGACTGGATCAGCTGGCCCATCAATTGCGTGACGCCGCACGCGGCAACCTGCAGACGGACGAGAACCAGCGCCGGCATCTGGCCGCCGAGCTGCACGATGAGCTGGGGCAGAACATCACCGCGATCCAGACCCACGTGAAGCTCGCGCAGGCGCGGCTGCTGCAGGCCGGCATGGAGGACATCAGCACCTCGATCAACACCATCCTGGCGCATATGCGGCGCGCCCTGCACCGCCTGCTGGACGACCTGCGCCCCGCCGTACTGGATGAATTCGGCTTGCTGCGCGCACTCGACGAGGGCCCGATCCGTGACCTGCTGAGCGCCGCCGGGATGGTTTACCGCACCGAGCTGCACGGCGATCCGCGGCTGCTCGACGACGACACCCGCACCGCGATCTACCGGCTGGTGCAGGAAAGCGCGACCAACGCCGTCAAGCACGCCAAGGCCAGCGAGTTCCGGCTGCGCCTGCGCATCGGAGAGCGCCAGGGCATCGCAGTGGCCGTGCTTGACCTGCGCGACGACGGCACCGGCCTGCCCAGCCGCCTGCCCCGCGGCGGGCGCGGCCTGCAAGGGATGCGCGACCGGGTCACTTCGCTCGGCGGACAGTTCCGCCTGCGCCCCGCCCCGGCCGGTGTCCATCTGCGGATCCTGCTGCGGGGCAGCAATCATCTCCCCGAGAGCAGTCAGGGAACCTAGGAATTTTTCCGATACCGGAAACGTGAAGTCCTCGTTAGCATCCTTCCCATCGATGTGGGGGAGCCGCCGTCGCAAGATGGCGGATCAAGGTCACCGTGGGGACGGGGGCCTTGAAACAACGGCAGGATGCCGTTTCGCCGCTACCTGGCGAGAGTCAAAGGCGACAGCGAGCCATTCGCGCCGCCGACCGACAGGTAGGGGAGCAGCCGCGGGTGGACAGGAGTCCTCCCCGCGGCTTTTTTATGTCCGCCTGCGCCCCGCTGTTCGCCCGGGGCTGACGGCTGGCGCTCGGGACACTCAGCCTTTGTGTGCACGCTGCTTCGGCCTCACATACAGCACCAGACTGTGATCCTCGATCACGTAGCCGTGCTTCGCGGCAATCTCGTGCTGCAGCCGTTCGATCTCTTCGCTGATGAACTCGATCACTTTGCCGCTGTCCACATCGATCATGTGGTCGTGGTGCTTGCCGCGATCAAGTTCGTAGACTGCCTGACCGCCTTCGAAGTTGTGCTTGACGATGATGCCCGCTGCCTCGAACTGGGTCAGCACGCGATATACCGTCGCCAGGCCGATGTCTTCCTGGTGGGCCAGCAGTTTCTTGTAGACATCCTCGGCAGTGAGATGCTGCGTGCCCTCTTCGTCGAAGACCTGCAGGATACGCATGCGTGGATGGGTCACCTTGAGGCCGACCCGTCGCAGCTCTTTGGTTTCCTGTTCCATGACTCACCCCGCACACGGCGTTTTCGAGCCGGTAGTGTATCATCCGACACCTTCATGATCCGGACGCGACACGCATGCAAAAGCTGATCTCCCTGCTGGTTTTCGCCATGCTGGCGCTCTCCGTCGCCGGCTGCCATATCGTCTACAAGCCGGACGTGCAGCAAGGCAACCTGCTGGACAAGAAAACCGTGGATCAGCTCAAGCCCGGCATGACCAAGCACCAGGTGCTGGTGCTGATGGGCACGCCCTCGGTGAATACGCCGTTCGACCAGGGTCGCTGGGATTACGTATCGACCCTGTCGCACCGCGGCGGCGCAATGAAGGTGCGCACGCTCACGCTGACCTTCAACAACGATACGCTGGTGCGTACGGAAGGCGATTTCTTCGCGCAGGATGCCCAGCAGCTGATCAAGGACAGCAAGAAATACAACGCCGGCTACCCGGTCAACGAGACCCAGGGCGACAAGAGCACGTCTCCGAACGACAAGAAGAATGACGGCGGCTTCGGCCAGGGTGGCAACCCGGACGGCAACAACGGGCACTGACCCGGCCGCCTGGTCCCTCAGCGGGCGCGCCGGCGGCGCGCTTCCATCGGGTCGAGCAGCAACGGCCGGTAGATCTCGATACGGTCTCCTTCACGCAGTTGCCGCTCCGGCGCCACCTTTCGCGCGAAGAGGCCGAGGCGAGCCGGATCGACCGCATCTGCCGGAAGCGCGGCGGCGATCCCCGAGGCGCCGATCGCCTGCATCACCGTGCTGCCTTCCGCCAGCTCGACCCGACGCCGGATCGGCCCTGCCGTCCCTGCGTAAACCACCTCGACGCGGATCATGCGCTCAGCCATGGATCCGCTCCGCCTCGCGGCAAAAGTCATCCACCATGCGTCCGGCCAGCCCCTGGAAGCCCAGTTTCAGGGCGCCGCCACCGAGCCGGCCGGCGTAATCGAAATCCAGCGCGAACGCGACCTTGCATCCCGCATCGCCCAGCGCAATGAAATCCCAGACGCCCTCCAGGCTGCGGAACGGGCCATCGACCAGATCCATCTGCAGGCGCCGCGGCGGGTCAACCGTGTTGCGCGTGGTGAAGCTTTGATGAAACCCGGCAAACTTGAGCTCCAGCCGCGCCACCAGCACGTTGCCGTTGCGCTCGAGGATCTCGGCCCCGGCACACCAGGAGAAGCGCTTTGGGTATGCTTCAACCTCGTTGACCAGGTCGAACATCTGCGCCGGCGAGTACTTCACCAGCGCACTACGACGAATTTCGATCACGGCAACCTCATGGGCTTGTGCATTCATCCATGAATGCGAAGATCAGGCAAGCGTCCTTCCATGGACGCACTCTGTGGTTTTGCATTCGTCCATGAATGCGAAGATCAAACGGGCATCCATCCATGGATGCACTCTCAAAAGAAGCGCTGCCCCTGAAAGGCGCGCAGGCAGTGCGGCCGCCAGAGGCCCGAAGTTTAGCGGACATGGCCAAGAGCAAGGACAAGGACGACAAGGGCAGCGGCACCATTGCGCTCAACAAGCGCGCACGTTTCGAGTATCACATCGACCAGCGCTTCGAAGCCGGCATCGCTCTGCAAGGCTGGGAACTGAAGGCCCTGCGCGCGGGCCGGATCAATTTTGGCGACGCCTACGCGGTCGTGCTGAAGAACGAGATTTTCCTGGTTGGTGCCTCGATCCCGCCGTTGATCAGTGCGTCCACCCACGTCATCGCCGAGGACCGGCGCACCCGCAAGCTGCTGCTGCATCGCAAGGAGATCGACCAGCTGGTCGGCGCAGTCGAGCGCAAGGGCTACACCCTGGTGCCCACGGCGCTGTACTGGAAAGGCAACAAGGTGAAGGTCGAGATCGGGCTTGCCCGCGGCAAGCAGGAGCACGACAAGCGCGATACGGAAAAGCAGCGCGACTGGCAGATCGAGAAACAGCGCACCATGCGCTCGCACAACCGCGCGGCCTGAAGGTCACTGCAGGAAATACAAAAGAAAACCCCCGGCAAGCCGGGGGTTTTGTGTTGGTGGAGGTGGCGGGAGTCGAACCCGCGTCCGAAGGCGTTCAACGCCTGGATCTACATGCGTAGCCCACCGTTCGATCTCGTTCCGCGACAAGCACGATGGGCAAGGCGCACCGCGGAACCAGCCTGATTGATTTAGCCTAGAACCGCCAGGCGGCAGCGTTCGGCGATCTCATGATAATGACCCTACACCGACGAGCATGAGCACAAGTGGGTTCGGGGCTAGGCCTTAAGCGGCCAGAGCGTAGTTGTCGTCGTTGGCAACTATGAGTTTGCTGCTGGATTAACGAGGAAAGCTGCCCCCTCGGCATGCACCAAGTCATCTCACTGCCCCCGTCGAAGCCAGGACACCCCCGGGGAAAACGATCCGACCGCAACAGTATATGGGGGCGCCACTCGCGACAGCAATGCCCCGTGATCAAGCCAGCCCTATCGGATGTGTGCTGCGCAAACATTGACCAACGTCAAGCCGAGTGTTGTTAGGTCGTTAACGCAACGTCTATACTCGGTGGCTTGCGTACTTCCTTATCCGTCGTACTCGTGGAAATGATCTCGATGACTCGATTGCCCTTGTTTGGCCTGGCCCTGGCCACAGCCCTCTTCGCCGCCACCAGTGTTCACGCCGAGGGCGACAAGGCCGCCGGACGCGCACTGGTCTATACCTGTGCCGGTTGCCATGGCGTACCCGGTTACACCAATGCCTACCCGCAGTACCCGGTGCCGAAGATCGCCGGCCAGAACGAGCAATACATCATCAATGCCCTACAGGGTTACCAGAGTGGCGGGCGCAAGCATCCGACCATGGATGCGCAGGCGCAGAGCCTGTCGGCCACGGACATCCAGAACATTGCCGCCTATCTTTCCAGCCTCGCCAAGTAAGTTGCCAAGGATTCCCGCATGAAACGTGCAATCACCCTGCTTTCATTCGGCGCCATCCTGGCGTTCGCTTCCTCCCAGTTGCTTGCCGCAGGCAACGCCGAAAACGGCAAGCAGAAAGCCGCCACCTGCTTCGCCTGTCACGGCACCGACGGCAACGCCGTGGATCCGCAGTACCCGCGCCTGGCTGGCCAGTACAATCTCTACCTGCAGCGCGTATTGCACGAGTACAAGGAAGGCCAGCGCGACAACCCGATCATGAAGGGCATGGTGGCCACGTTGTCCGACCAGGACATCGAAGACGTTTCGACGTACTTCTCCAGCCTGCCAAGCAAGCTCGATACCCTCAAGAACCACATCAGCGGCAGCAAGTAGGCGCCGCCTCTTCACGCGAAGAGCAAAGGGCCCGCACTCGGCGGGCCCTTTGCTTTTGCACCGACCGACCGCGACGCCATTCAGGCGAGCGCCGATTTGCCCCCCGCCTTGCTGTAGTAAGGCTTTTCGCCGGAGGTGTGATCAGTGGCGTCGCGCACCGCGGTAACTTCAGGCACCCGCTCGCGCAGGGTCTTTTCCACGCCCTGTTTCAGCGTCACGTCGACCATGCCGCAACCATGGCAGCCCCCGCCGAACTGCAGCAGCACCGCGCCGTCGGCTTCGATCTCCAGCAGGGTGACCCGGCCGCCATGCGAAGCCAGCTTCGGATTGATTTCCGCCTCCAGCACGTAACGCACGCGCTCGATCAGGCCCGCTTCCACGCCCGGCACGTGGCCCTTGATCTTCGGCGCGCGGATATTGAGCTGGCCACCGGTGGCGTTCGGCTCGAAGTCGATGCTGGCCTGGTCCAGCCAGCTGGCGCTGTCGCCGTCGATGTGGAAGTCGAAGCCGGCGCATTCGATAGTCCACTCTCCGCCGACAAGGTCCACCGGCTCGCAGAACTCCAGCTCACAGTTCGCCGCCGGCGTACCCGGCGAGGTCACCCGCAAACGGATGCCCAGCCCATCGATGCCCTGCTGCGAAAGAAGGCGCAGAAAATGCTGCTGCGCGCGTTCCGAGATCTCGATCATGCCTGCTCCGGGGTCTTCAAATCGGTGCCGGCAGCGGCGCCGGCGAAACAGCACCATTTTAGTCCAGTTTCGGACGCCACGCCTGCTTTGACTTTTGTGCACGCAACTTCGACGCTTCGCATCCCAAGAATCTCGACTCCGATGGAGACCATCATGAATGCCAACGACCTGGCCAGCCGGCATTGCCAACCGCGCAAGGGCACGGAACACGCGCTGGATACCGCCCAAGTGGCCGAACTGTTGCAGCAAGTACCCGGCTGGCAGCTGCGCCACGACGGCAAGGCCATCGTCAAGGATTTCCGCTTCGCCGATTTCCACCACACCCTGGGTTTCATCAACGCGGTGGGTTTCATGGCCAATCAGGAAGACCATCACCCGGACCTCGAAGCCGGCTACGGCCACTGTCAGCTGCTGTGGTCGACCCACGACGTGGGCGGCCTGTCACTGAACGACTTCATCTGCGCAGCGCGGGTCGACGCCCTGCTGGCGCGCTGATCAGAAATCGGTGCGCGACTTTTCCTGCATCCACACCAGCCGCTTGCCCTTCACCGCCAGCACGTCGAGGAAATCCTTGAGGTCGTCCGGCAGCGGCGCAGAAAAACTGTAGGCACGCCCGTCCAGGTCGAAGCTCATGTGCGAGGCGTGCAGGAACATCCGGTTCAGGCCCATCTCGCGGTAGCGCTTGTTCATCTCCCGATCGCCGTACTTCGGGTCGCCGGCCAGCGGATGGCCGATGTGCGCCGCATGCACCCGGATCTGGTGGGTGCGGCCGGTACCCAGCGTGGCCTGCATCAGCCGGGCGCTGGGGTACTGTTCCATTTCGCGGAAGAAGGTCAGCGACGGCTTGCCGTTGTCGGCGACCCGCACCATCCGTTCGCCGCCCTGCAGCACGGACTTCAACAGCGGCGCATTCACGTCGAACTTCGCCTTGGCCGGATGACCAAGCATCAGGCACAGGTACTGCTTGGTGACCTCGCCGGCACGGATCGCCGCCTGCAGGCCGGTCAGCCCCGCCCGGGTCCGGGCAAACACCAGCACGCCGCTGGTGTCGCGGTCCAGCCGGTGTGCCAGCTCCAGGTGTTCCTGCGGACGGGCGGCGCGCAGGAGTTCGATCGCCCCGTGACTGACCCCGCTGCCGCCATGGCTGGCCACGCCGGCCGGCTTGTCGATCACCAGGAAGTGCTTGTCCTCGAAAATGATCGCATCGGCTACCGACGCCACCAGGCCGCTGGCCGGTGCCCGCTCCTCCAGCCGCTCCGCCACCCGCACAGGCGGGATACGCAGCGTATCGCCATCAACGAGACGCGTATCCGGTTTGGCCCGCTTGCCGTTCACCCGCACCTGACCGGTACGCAAAAGCCGGTAAATCATACTCTTGGGGACGCCCTTGAGCAGGGTCACCAGCGCGTTGTCGATGCGTTGCCCGTCGCGCTCGGGGCCAATCTCGACTTGACGTACCCTGTGAGGTGCGTCATGGGAAGTTGCCGTCTGCATTGAAAAAAACCTGCGTAAATAGGATACTCGGCGGGCGCTACATTCAGCCCACCGAAGTCCGGTCCGGGCCGGGTGCCTGCCCGTAACGTCGGCGAGGATTGCTCCAGTTGCTTTCGGGCGGCCGGTCGCGACTCCCTTTCATCGTAACGGTTTGGGCCGTCGTTTGTCCGATGCCATTGCGGTATCGGGACGGCAGGCGCAGCTGACCGAATCATCCCGACGCCGGAAACGGTGCCGTTTTTTTGCCGCTTAACCGCAGCGGCGCGATCCCCGGGCAGGCCGCCATTGTGGCGCCACCGTGGCACGCGACGCGCGGCCAAGCCGAGGATTACCACCATGAAACGCATGTTGATCAACGCGACTCAGCGTGAAGAGTTGCGCGTGGCCATTGTCGATGGCCAGAACCTCTACGACCTGGACATCGAAATCCCTTCGCGGGAGCAGAAAAAGTCCAATATTTACAAGGGTCGAATCACCAGGGTTGAGGCTTCACTTGAAGCCTGCTTCATCGAGTACGGTGCCGAGCGCCACGGTTTCCTGCCGCTGAAGGAAATTTCCCGCGAGTACTTCACCCCGGGCCTGGACCCGCACAAGGCGAACATCCGCGAGCTGATCAAGGAAGGTCAGGAAGTTGTCGTGCAGGTGGAGAAAGAGGAACGCGGCAACAAGGGCGCCGCCCTGACCACGTTCATCAGCCTGGCCGGCCGCTACATGGTGCTGATGCCGAACAACCCGAAGGCCGGCGGTGTCTCGCGCCGCATCGAGGGCGAGGACCGGCAGGCGCTGAAGGAGGCGCTGGATCACGTCACGGTGCCCGACGATGTCGGCCTGATCGTGCGCACCGCCGGCCTCGGCCGCGACGCCGAAGAGCTGCAGTGGGATCTGGACTACCTGCTGACCTTGTGGAAGTCGATCTCCGAAGCGGCCAGCAAGCAGAAGGCGCCGTTCCTGATCTACCAGGAATCGAAGCTGTTCATCCGCGCCCTGCGCGACTACCTACGCAGCGACATCGGCGAGATCCTGATCGACGACGAGCCGCTGTACAACGACGCCCGCGACTTCATGCAGCAGGTGATGCCCAACGCCCTGCGCAAGCTCAAGCTGTACCGCGACGACACCCCGCTGTTCACCCGCTACCAGATCGAGACGCAGATCGAGAGCGCGTTCGACCGCCAGGTACGCCTGCCGTCGGGCGGTTCGATCGTGATCGACCAGACCGAGGCGCTGACCGCGATCGACGTCAACTCGTCCAAGGCGACCAAGGGCAGCGACATCGAGGAAACGGCGTTCAACACCAATTGCGAGGCCGCGGTGGAAATCGCCCGCCAGGCGCGCATCCGCGACGCCGGCGGCCTGCTGGTGATCGACTTCATCGACATGGACAGTCCTAAGCACCAGCGTGAGGTGGAGGATCGCCTGAAAGATGCGCTGAAACTGGACCGCGCCCGCGTGCAGATCGGTCGCATCTCGCGCTTCGGCCTGCTCGAGATGTCGCGTCAGCGGTTGCGTCCGAGCCTGGGCGAAGCCACCCAGATCACCTGCCCGCGCTGCGAAGGCCACGGTCATATCCGCGGCGTGGAGTCGCTGTCGCTGTCCACCCTGCGGCTGATCGAAGAACACGCGATGAAAGACAACACCGGCCAAGTGCTGGTGCAGGCGCCCACCAGCGTCGCCAACTTCCTGCTCAACGAAAAGCGCGCCAGCGTGGTCGAGATCGAGCTGCGCCACAAGGCGCACGTGGTGATCGTCGCCGACGAAAAGCTGGAGACGCCGCACATCGAGATCCAGCGCATCCGCGAGGCGGACATGGGCGAGCACAGCAAGCCCAGCTACGAGCGCCTCACCGCGGTGGACGCCGTCGAACTGCCGAAGATGGGCCAGACCCTGGGCAGCGGCGAGCAGCCCGCCGTGAGCGGTATCGTGCCCGCCAGCCCGGCGCCGGTGCGCGAGGAAGTCGCTGCGCCAGTCGCCACGGCAGCGCCGGTTGTCCGCCGCCAGCCGGCGGCAGCTCCCGCCCCTGCCCCTGCCGCTGCACCGAGCGGCGGCATCATCTCGCGTCTGTTCGGCTGGTTCCGCAGCACGGAGGTGGCGGCACCCGCACCGGCACCGAAACGCACCGACAACGCCAGCGATGGCAGCAGCCGCAACCGTCGTGACGAGCGCGGCAACCGCCCCGGCACCAGTTCGAGTGCGTCGTCGCCGCGCCAGCCGCGACGCGAAGCCGCCCAGCCGGGCTCGACGAAGCCCGCTTCCGCGCAACAGGCTCGCAGCAACCGCCAGCGCAGCAACGAGGTCCAGCCGCGCCCTGCGCCGCAACCCCCGAGCCAGACCGCCAAGGCAGACCGCCAGCCCAGGCCGACCACAGCAGCCGAGAGCAACCCGGCGCGCGCGGAGCGCAAGCCGAATCCGGCGCAGCCGTCCAAGGTCGAGCGCCAGCCGCGCGTCGCCACGGACGAGCGTCCCGCCGTCGCACCACCAGCTGACGCAGCGAACGAAGCCGAACTGCTGCTGACGCCGCCGACGGCGTCATCCATACCCGAAGCCACCGACAACACCGCGGATGGCGAGGGCAACCAGTCGCGTCGCCGCCGCGGTCGCCGTGGCGGCCGCCGGCGCCGGCGTCACGACGAGGCCGCCGCGGACGGCACGGGTGCCGACAGCACGCAGGCCGAGGCGCTCGACGACGAGGATCGCGACGAAACCACTGCGACCGCGGACGTCCCGGCCGCGCGCAGCGAACCGTCGTCGCATGAATCGTCGCCGGTGGCCGCCGCTGGCGAGGCAGTACCGGCCATTCCGCCGGTTCGCCAACCGACACCTGCCCAGCCGAACGAAACGCACGCCGTAACGCCTGTCGCGACGGCAGCCAGTACCGCGACGCCCGTCACCACGGCATTCAACCTGCCGCCGCTGCCGCCGATTCCGGAGTCGGTGAAGTCCGCCGCGGCAACGGCCGCCGCTGACGAACACGAGCTTGTCATGGTCGCCCCGGCTAGCACTCCTGCGCCAACGCCGACAACCACCACCGTCGCGGTGAGCAGCGTGGATACCCAGGCCGCCAAGGCCGATCCCGCTTCGGCGGCTGTCGTCACCGCCGTGGCAACACCGACGACGCTCAGTCGAGCGGCCTCCGACACCGCGTCATCGGCGGTCGTCGCAGTGTCGGGTGCAGAACCCGTTCCGACAGCGGTGACCCCGGCAAGCTCGACGGTCGCCGCGCCGTCCGCAGCGGCGACGGCTCCGGCACCGATCGCTTCACTTGCCCATGAGGCTAGCCCGTCGACGAGCGTGGCGTTCCCCGCTGCCGCTGCCGGCATGCCCGAAACACCGGTTGCAGTCCAGCCCGCGGTTTCGCTGCCGCACCCCAAGCAGGGCGATCTGCTGGCGCAAGCGGGGCCTCAGGACGGGCTGCTTCCATCCACCGATGACAGCGAAGCTGCATCGCCACAGTCGCGCGGCGAGTCCGACGCCCACAAGGGCGACTCGAACGGCTGATCCGCCACGCCGTGGAGCACAACAAAAAAAACCGGACATGGGTCCGGTTTTTTTTCGCTTCAGGCCACCGGCTGCGCGACATCACGTACCAACATGATGATTCGGCGCATCGATCAGCCCATGCACCGTCATCAGGTGGGCAAGGCTGAGCACATGGTCCACGTGCAGCTTCTCCATCAGGCGCTGCTTGTAGGTAGACACCGTCTTCGGACTCAGGTTGAGCTGTTCACCGATGATCGTCAGCGGCTTGCCGCGCACCAGCATCATAGCGACCTCGAGTTCGCGGCTGGACAATACGTCGAACGGCGAGGCACTGCCGTCGAGAGTGGCCAGTGCCAGCTGCTGCGCTACAGCCGGGGCAAGATAGCGGCGGCCATTGGCCACCTGGCGCACGGCGGACACCAGTTCGTCGGCGCTGCAACCCTTGGTCAGGTAACCGGGCGCACCGGCGTCGAGCAGGCGTTTGGGGAAACGCGCGTCATCGACCACGGTCACGATGACGACGTGGGTGGACATCTTCGAGCGGCAGACGCGCTCGGTGAGCTCGATCCCGCTCATGCCGGGCATGTGCACATCGACCAGGGCGATGTCGGGTCTCAGGCTCCGGATCAGCTGCAGGCCCTCCTCGGCGCTGCCCGCCTCGCCGCCAACACGGATATCCGGTTGTTGCTGCAGGATCATTCGGAAGCCGGTGCGAACCAGCTCGTGATCGTCCACCAGGACCACATTGATCACTTGACGCCCTCCTTGGTTGGGCTGCATGAAATTAGGCTGCGCGAGGCACCTTTGCAAGTGGCTCGTCGCTCGACACGCACGGTAATGGAATGCCCTCCGGAGACGGCTGCGCCGGTGGGTTTCAACATCAGCGGAGGCTCAGGTCGCCAGCGCCGCGACGGCACCACTGGTGCCGCCCCAGCCGTATTGCGCCAGCACGATCGCGCCGGTCGGTCCCGGCATTTCCACGCGAACCGGATACCCGTGGCGCCCGTACTCATCGCGAGCCATCTCGCGGGCAAGCTTGATTGCCGCCGCGAGCTGCAGGTTGCTGAACAATGTGACCTGGCCGCGACGAACATTCCAGTCGCCCGCAGCCACCTGTCCAAGCGAAATCGTCACCATGGACCCCATTCCCTTGCCGCGAGAAGCCTGCAGCGGCGTGACAGCCGGCCTGCCCTCGTGGTCGGCGCAATGTGTCATGGCGATGGCGGCAGATATGTCGGTCGGCGCCTACGCTTCCTGTACGGGAAGCGTGCTGCGATATCCGCCTCGATCTGCAGCATGCATTCGTCGTGCCGGCCTGCGCCGTCGGCCGGGGCGTTTTCCCCTCCCGCTCGTCGCAAACAAAAAAACCGCCAAAGGCGGTTTTTTTAAGCTCCTGCGATGTTCAGCGAAGCCATCTAATGTGGTGCCCAAGAGGGGAACCCGAAAACGGCGTTACATATGGCTCGCGAGACGGCAGTGGGGAGAAAATGCGTAGCGCACTGCCTGCCGCACTGCGAGTCCCCGAAAGGGACTCAAACCTGCACGGCCAGTCTACTGGATCACTTGCCTTCGGGGCGCTTGTCCAGGCTCTTTTCGGCCAGCAGCGCCGCCACGTCATCGACGTGCAGGCAGTCACACATGCAGGCGTACTCGGTCGCCGATTGCACGACGGCAATGTTGCCGTTGCAGTAATCGTTGCCCGGCACTGCGCTATGCAACACGCCAAAGGCGACCACCTTGCCGCCTTCCAACCTCACGATCTTATCGCCGTTCTTCGCCTCACGCCCGTTTCGGTAATGCATTTCAGTATCCTCGCAGTTGCGCCGCTCTCGCTGTGGCGACTAACAGTTCATCGAAGCTTTCACCGAATGACGCCCTTCTGGCGCAACTCGCGCATGCAGCCGTGCTCGGCGTGGCGGGTGGTGGTTTCGGTCTCGTAGAGTCCCATCATCTTCACGGCCCACGCATCCATCGCCGCAAGCATCTGTGCCGGCGGGGTCGCGGCGGATGGCAGCGGCGGAATCAGCGCCGCCGGCTGAGTCTGGTCACAGCTGACTACGGGCGGCGGTGTTGGCTCGATCACGGGCCGCGTCGAGTGCTGTTTGCACGCCGAGAGGGCGCACGCACACAGCAGCAGGGCCAGCAGGCGCGGCCAGGTAGATGGTGTGGATCTTGTCGACGGTGTCATGGGTGGTGACCTCGATGCGCGGGAGCGCGATGTCGAGCGTGGTGTGCATCGCCACGCCAGCGGCGGCGGCGGCGGCGGCATGCTGGTCGGCGTCGAGTCTGGATTGCGCGGCGGCGATGGCATCCTCGGCGATGACGGCGTTGCGGCCGGCCTGGTACTGGCGCTGGCCGTAGGCGTGGATTTTGCCGATCGCCACGACCGCGAAGTACAGCACGACGAGGCCGGCGAGGATCGGCTCCCAGTGGTTTCGCAGGAACCGCAGCCACAGCAAGACCTTGCTCATATCGGTTTTCCGTCTCGCGCGGCAAAGGCCAGCCCGATCAGCAGCAACAGCAGCCCGATGATCAGCAACGCGCCGCCACCCCACAACGGCGCGGTCACCCACCACCATGACCAGCGGATGATGTGCAAGAGTTTCAGCACGCAAAGCACGATGCTAAGCAGGCAAAGCGCGAGACACAGAATCCGATGGCGGTTGTTCATATGACTCTCCGACGTTCGATACGCGCAGCGCCCTGCCCCTTGAACACGTAGTGCCACCATGGGCACGGCGACTGCATGACCAGGATGCCGGTGAGGCAGCAGCGCAACGCGACTTCATACAGCGACGCGTGACGCATGGCAGGTGACATCAGCACGACGACGGCGGATGCGGTGATGCCGATGAGCAGGCATAGCCGCATGATGTGCCGGCACCAGCCGTGCGGGCTGGTGTCTGCGGGGGTGCGGTTGGCGTCTTGCAGCATCGCCAGGCCGGTGAGCGTCGCGACCAGCGCGACGAGCCAGCCGATGGTGTCGAGGATCATGATGCGCCTCCACTCGAGCCGTTGGATCCCCTGTCGCTGATTTCGCGTTGCAGCCTGCCGCGCGCGGCGGGCACCGCCGCTTGGGCGAAGAAGCCGAGCAAACCGGCGATGGCCGGGCCGGCAGCTCGCGTCCATTCCAGGTGCGGGATGCTGCCCAGCAGCACCGCGGCGACCGCAGCGAAAAACGCGTACGCGAGCGTGAGCATGAACATCACGATCCGCGACGCTTTCGGCGGCTGCAGGATGAGACCGAACGCCACGCCGGCCAGTGCCATGAACACGATCGGCGCGGGCAGGCCCACGAATTCCAGCGGGCTTTTCCACGTCGCGGCGGCGGCCGCGGCGGAGTAGATCAAGCCGACGAAGGCGCCGGCGCGGGTCTCCAGCATCATCATGTCGCGCCCTCGTACGTTGCGAATACACCCGGCTGCAGGCCGCGCTTGAGCATGTCGGCCACGCGTGCGGTGGCTTCGGCCTTGGTGATCTTGCCGTCGTGGTTCGCATCCAGCCCGGCGTTCTGGCGGTAGGCCACGCCACCGGAAAACAGCACGGCGTCTTCCGGCTGGCCGATGTACTTCGGCAGCAGGATGGCCATGTACATGTCGCTCAGTGAGCGGATGCGCTTCGCGTAGGGCTCGAAATAGGCGGCGACGTAGTCGAGCTGCGATTCCGCCGAGAGCAGCGCGAGGTTTTCGACCGTGGTGCCCAGGCCGCGCGCCGTCGACGGCATGAACTGGATCAGCCCCACCGCACCGCTGCCGGCCGCGTTGCGGATCGACGGGCTGAACGTGGTGGCGCTTTCGAACGCCATGCACGCCATCAGCCAGCTGGCGTGCGCCGGCCCCCAACCGAAGCCCCTGCAGAGGCCGAGCACGCCCCGCGCAAAGCCCGTGCTGACACGCATGCCCCAGGCCAGCTGGATGGGCTTGGCGCGATCGACGGTGGGCGTCACGGTTGACGCACCAGCAGAAAATGAAGGCGGCGATGACTGGGCATGTACCCAGCATCGCCGCCTTGTTGTGCCACGTTTACCGGACGGGTGGCACTGCTGTCAGTACAGCTCCGCGATGGCTTCTACACGGCCCTGCGAGATGTAGATCTGCACGGTCTTGCGGCCCTGTTCATAGTCGAGGCGATAGCCCACCGCGCCGCCAAACTTGTTCTCCAGTTGCACGCGGCGGACCGGCTCGCCGGCAATCTCGGCCACCTTGCTTTCTGAATCGCCCACAGTGATGACGCGGCTGCCGAAACGCACGCTGTCGGATGCCTGCACGGCGAAGGCCAGCATCAGCCCGGCAACAAGGAATAACCATCGTTTCATCGCATGCTTCCTATTTCTTGAGATGAGCCCGGACCGCCACGACCGAGACCCCAACGGCCTTGACCGCAGCGCGAAGCTGCGTCTCGGTGCAGCCGAATTCCTTGCACCAGTATCGCACTTCCCACGACTCGTTGACGTTGACCCGGGAGCGGTCGGCGGGACCGCGGTTGTGCAGATCGTCAGACATGGTGGTTCCCCTGTGGCAATGCGCGACAGTGCGCCCGCCGATGATGCTCCGCCCGGCGTGGCGCAGCAGTAGGCGTCCGCCGTATTCGGCTATCGGCATGCGCCTACACGGTCAGGTTGTACGTGGGCAGGGTCGGCGCCGGCCCGAGGATGCGGCCGAGCTGCACGTAGACGTTGGCGCCCACGCCGACGCTGGTGCCGATGGCGCGCAGGGTGCCGCCTTCGGGCGTGGTGAGTGAGCTGGTGCCGTCGGTGTTGATCGCCGCCACCGTGGCGATGGTGACGGTTTGCGACGGCAGCAGGCCTTCGAAGCGTTTCCAGACGTCAATTAGCATCGGTGAGGTGCCTCTCGAGGGATACGGTCTGCCAGATTTCCAGCGCCTTGTTGTCGGTACCGCCACGGCGGGCGGTGATGGATACGCCCACGCTCTGGCCTTGCCAGGGGTCGGTCGGATCCTGCACGTCGACCAGCAGCAGCGGCGTGTACAGGCCCGACATGCCGGCGGTGACGGTGCCGGGCGCGAACAGCGGGATATCCATGTTCACCTGTTCCTGCATGCCGCGATCGCTGAGCACGTTGCGGCCGCGCTCGGCGGCGACGTCGGCGGTGACGATGAGCTGGTCGACCACCTGCGACGCGAACGTCGCGCCCGCGCTGGCCAGGCGGGTCACCTTGGCCAGCACGCCCTGCTGCTGGCCGGCGATGATCACCGCGTCGTACAGCGGCTTGCTTTGCTGCTGCGCGGTGACGCCGGTGATCCAGTCCGATGGCAGCGCTACATCGGCCACGCCGGCCGACCAGTTCCACGGGCTCACCGGGTAGCGGCTCTGCACGATCAGCTTCGGGTCGCTGGGGTGCGACTGCAGCACCGCGCCGCGCGTCGCAGCGATCTGCGCAATGACCTCGATGGGCGCCATGTCCTGGTAGTACCAGACGCCACCGGGCACCACCCAGTCCAGTCCCTGCCAGTCGATGGTGAACGGCAGTGCGCGGTCAGTGATTTCCTTGTTGGCCAGCTGCTGCGCGCTGAACACATCCGTCACCGCCAGCGAGCGCCGCGCCGTGTAGTCATCGGCCAGCAGCGCCGTCTGGCTGCGGCCTGTGACGGTGATCGCGGCGTTGGCATGCTCGCGGCTGCGCTCGCGCCCCTCGATCACCGCAGTCCACACGTAGGTGTTCATGGTGATCTCGACCAGCTTCGGCCCATTGCCGTCCGGCTTCAGCAGCGCGACCTGCGAGGGGTCGGCCAGCTCCATCCGCACGCCCCAACACCAGCTGTCGACAGTGGCCTGCAGGTCGACGGACAACACTTCGATCGGCGTGCGCTCGGGCAGCCGTACTACGCTCACATCATTCATGACGATGTAGACCCTGCGGGCAATGGGGATGGGCGGCGGCTCGTTCGGGCTGCCGGTCCAGCCGGAGCCGATGGGTGGTGGGTCGGGGCGGCGGTATTGAGGGCCGTGGCCCCAGCGCAGTTTCCAGCGCGCGTCAGATGCATTGGTCACTCCCCATGGATGCGCGCGCGGCGGCTGGTCGGCCTGCATGACAATCACGGGGGGCGCCTGCGCGAACCCCGTCATCGTTACGTTGATCGCGGTTTGCAACGGCGGCGAATAGTCAGCCGTCAGAACGAAGGCGATGGCATCGCCGCGGGGTGGTACATACGCGGCCGATGGTGGCGCCTGGTAAAGCAGGGACAGCTGATGCGCTCTCGTCCACTCATTCCACGATGCATGTTCTCGCGGATATACGGGCGCCCACGCAGCGCACATTTGGCGCTGGGGCCATCGGGCAGCGGCCTCCCAAGGCGACGCGCAGGTATTGTCCACTGTGCCGACCCTGAGCCATACGGCACGGATGTCAAGAACGGCCGACGTCGAGAAAGCCCATCCAAGCTGTCGGGTTATATCGGCATGGTTTACCTGCCCCCAGGAGTGGACCGATTCCAGCCCACTCGGCGCGGGGGAATCCCACGACAGCGATTTGGCCAAGACCCGCTCTCGAGTCGGACGCCAAATGGAATCCACCGGCCGCGTCGACCGCGCCGATGCGCCACGATAACGCGATAGCACCGATCTGTATGTCTGGCGCGGATTCGGCGAAGATCCGCTGCACGGGTCGAGGATTACATTGACAAGTTGCCCGTTCGGCGGCGTGTAACCGGCGGCCAAAACCACCGCGATAACCTGCCCATTGGGAGGCACGTATGGAGGGCACGACATATCAGAAATCCAACGCAGTCACCGGACCGTGGCAAATGGGCTGATACCCACTTGGCCCGATCGTGGTCACCTCATAATCCCCCGGATCGACAAGAGACGTCCATTTTCCAGTGCCATCTGGAGTAACGGCATCCACATGCTCATGCGTGTCCCAACGTCTAACCAATACCTTGCTCGCAGCCGAACCAGTATCGAGATTTGCCGACCCGCCGAGCTGCTGTCGTGCCATGGCTCGCGCGGCGTGAATCTTGATCCGATCGCTGGACGGCATGCTCGTATAATAAGCAGCTTCGTCGACACCGCCAGGTACAGATTGACTACCATCTCTAAATTGCATCAGCGACATAGCCGGATTGGATGTCGGCTTATAAACTGCGACGTTTGTGGCCAAGCCTGTCAGGTCGCCGTTTACCCATGCCTCTAGATTGGGGCCGCGCCTGCCTAAAAATAGATGCCTGAATTTCCCGTCTATCAGTCCACCCAACGAAACGGTGCTGCCCGCTCCTGTACTATCTCGCAATAGCACTGAGCCGACCGCACCATTGTTCACATATACCGCAGGTCCGCCATTCGGAGCAGCACTGTCAAAAAATCCGAATACCTGACCAAGTGCTGTCCCTGTGAATTTGGCGACAAGCTCGATAGCCCAATTATTGGAATACATAAATGCCGAGTTGAACGGCAAGAATATCCGACCAGCAGTAAACGCTATGCTTTTTCCAAGACCTGCAGTCATCGGCGGCTGATTAAGCGCGTAAGTGCCACTGATCGTTCCAGGATGAGCATTACCAGTCGCATCAGCGATCGACGTCCCAGTCGTCTCATTGCAAGTAAATGCGAATACCGGAGAATCAGCCAATACCTCTTGCAGGTAAGTTTTGGAGGCGGCCATTATGTCGCGTCCCCACGCAGCTGCAACCGGAACGCATCGTCGATGACAGCCTGCGCACCCGGCAACACCGTTCGCGCGATCCAGATCGGCGCATTCGGCCCGATGGTGTTGAACCGGATAACATTGCTAACCCCCCACCCTGCACCGAACCCAGCGGATTTCAACGTGAAGTACGGCGCACCAGTAATCGGATTGATCGGCGCAATGTCGATCGATGTCGTAAAAGTGCCGATCTGACCCAACGTCTCACCGACAATGTTTCCGCTGGCCGAACTCGTGAAAATGAGCGACCAACGCTCGGTGACCGTATCGGCGTTGACGAATTGCAGCGGATACACCGTGCGGTTGTATTGCGCCGTCGTGCCCGCGCCAATGAGCGAATCACTCCACGCCCCCGTCCACGTCTGCTGCGAAAAGAACACCGGGTTCTGCCCCTGCAGATCGCCGAACAGCAGGACGCTACTCACCTTCGCGCCGGCCGGGTACGCACGGCTGAGCGGTGCCACCAGCGACACCTGGCCGCCCAGCTCCACGCTGCTGGCCAGCAGCATGTCGTCGACGGTGTAGGCGCAGCTGATGGGGGCGGTGAAGCCGCTGACGTCGTAGCCGGTGGCGCCGGTGACGGTGGCGGTGGTCATGTCGACGGTGTAGTTGCTTATGGGCACGACGGCGCCGGTGGCGTCGACCAGGGCGAACTGCGAGATGGGCGCGTCGGGCAGCGTGAAGGTGCTGCCGGCGGTGAAGCCGCCCGAAAGGTTGACGACGCGGTCGTCGTGGATCACCACCACGTCGCCGTCGCGGAAGATGGGCACGCGGCCAGTGAGCGGCAGGCGCACCGGGTCGATGCCGAGCAGGTCGGCATTCAGCGGCAGCGTGGTCTGCACCACGCAGTTGAATTTGATCGTAGTGGGGTCGACGAAGATCGGCCTCCAGACGTTGCTGCCGACCACGTTGGCGGCGTTGTACCACGGCTGGGTTTCGTTGCCGGCGGCCGGCACGAAGCTGCCGAAGTTGATTTCGGCCCAGCCCATGTCGTTTTGCACTGTGCCGCCAATGAAGGTGCCGGTGATCACGCCGCCGTTGTTGCTGGTGGCGGTGATGGTCTCGCCGGTGTCGGTACGGATGGCCTGCACGTAGAACGACGACGGCCGCAGCGGTGCGCCAGGCGTGCGGAACACCGCATAGCTGGTCGGCATGATGCCGAACTGGGTCACCAGCGATTTCAGCGCCACGCTGCCGCCGGTGCTGGTGCCGTAGTCGGTGAGCGTGACCTCGCCGGTCTGGTAGTTGATGGTGCCGGCCTGGGTGGCGCTGCCGGTGGCCGGATCCATGTCGCGGAAGATCTTGCCCTGGCGGTCGATGTAGGTCTTGCCGCCCCACGTGAACCACACGCTGCCGGGCAGGATGGGATCGACCACGGTGCGGCTGAGCACGAAGCTGATGCCGGGGTAGTCGATCGCTTCGTTCTGCGCGGTTTCAGTGGCGGTGGTGCGGACGGCGTTGAACTGCACCAACGGGGACGGCACGAAGTTGCCCTGTCCATCGGTCACCTGCCACGTGCCGCTGAGGTAGGTGTACGTGTACGCCTGGCTGCTGTTCGGCAGCTGGCGCACGCCGGTCACGGTGTATTCGCGGCTCCACACGCTGCCCGGCTGAATGATGACGTGCCCGGTGCTGTAGTCCACCGTGCCGGCGTTGACGCTGATGATGGGCAGCTGGCCGGTGCTGCCATTCGTGCGCCGGTACTTCGGCGCCAGCTCGGCGGCGGTGACGATGCCGCCGGCGCCGTCATCTTTCCAGTACATGCTGTAGCTGGTGGCGCCGAAGAAACCGGCCACCACGCCGGAGAGCCCGCCGGGCTTCACCGGCAGCGCGCCGGCCGGCAGATCGAAGGTGAGCGTGCCGCCGGCGTACGCGCCGACGACCGAGGATTTCAGGCCATCGGCTTGTGTGTAGACCGTGGTGATTTTCGCGTTGCTGTCGGGAAAGGCGCCCGCGGCGGGAGCCATGACAATGGTTCCGTCGAGGTAGATCACGTTGCCGATGGCATTGCCGCTGATGGTGCCGCCGCTGTCGGCCGTAGCCGTCTTGGTGACACCGCCGCTGAGCCACGACAGCGTGAGCGTGCCCGGCTTGATCGGCCAGTGGGCGACTTGGAACATCAGCACGGGGTCGGTGACGGTGAGGTCGCCGGCGTGCTGCTGGAAACTGGTCGGGTCGCCCCACGCATAGACCAGCTTGCTGCCCACATCGGGGATGGCGCCGAGCGTCATGGTGACGTCGCCGCTGGTGTAGTCCACCGTACCGCCGCCGGCCGCGATCGAAGATCCGGCAATGGTGCCATCGCGCTTGGCGTCGGTGAGCGTGTACCACTTTCCCAAGTAGCGGAACGACACGCTGAGCGTGCCAGGAGCTGGAATGCTGGGCAGCGTGACCACGTACACCGTGCCCTGCGAGCTGAGCGTGATGCCGACCGCGAACGTCTTGGATGCCGCGCTGATCGTGGCCGCCGGGATGTAGGTGCCGCCGTTGATAGTCGGGCCGGACAGCCGGCCCGATTCGTAATCCACCGCGCCGACGCTGCTGGTACCGACCTGCATATTGCCGGCGCCATCATCCTTGGCGGTGCCGCTGCTGGTGGTGGCCTGCAGGCTACCGGGCAACACGCCCCGCATCTGGTAGCGCGGCGACGCGCCGGTATTCAGCGCTTGCGCCACGGCCGCCGCGATGTAGCTGAGCGACAGGCCCGGGGTGGCGCCAGCCACCGCTACCTCGCGCGTGGTGCTGGGCACCAGCTGGGCGGTGATGCTCTCCACCGTCACCTGCAGGTCGTTCGCCGCGGCTGGCGCGGCGAGCTTGCTGACGCCGTAATACGTGCTGGCGTCGGCCACGGTGACGCTGCGGATGCGCGTGGGGGGCACCACGCTGCTGAGCCGGCTGGCCTCGGCGCCAAGGTAGGTCTGTCGCAATGCGCTGGTCAGCGTAAGCGTGAGCACCTTGCGGGTGTAGTCGCCTTGCGAATCGGTGAAATTGCGGATCTCCGCTTTCACGTCGCCGATGCGCACGTACTGCTGCGCGGTGACCACGTTGCCACTCTCCACGCTGATCACCAGCACGTCGCCCACTTCCGGCAGCGCATCCTCCACCCGGCCGAACAGGGTGATGGCCTTCGCGCCCTGGGGCTGGTTGCCGAACACGTAGTAGGCGTTGAGCGGGCCGACGGTGAGATAGCTCTCGATGCGATCCTGCGCGTTGCTGCGCACGTCGGTGGGGCTGCCGGTGGTGAACATGGTCACCGCGACCTTGTCGTCGCTGGGCGGGTCGGTGACGATCACGTGGGCGCCAAGGTACGTGTCGGTGTTCTGCGAGCGCACCGACATGAACGCCTTGCGCAGGCTCAGGCGACCGTATGTGCGGTCCAGGCGCGAGATGTCCGGGAACAGGTTGTTGATGGCGCCGGACTCGATCACGGTGCCGGTCATCTTGCCGCCGCCGTCGTCGGTGTCGGTGAGGCGCTCGCTGGCCAGCAGCTGGATGTCGGTGACTTGGATGGGCATGGGTTACACCGTCTTGAGGCGAATGATGGGGACGTACTGCAGGGCGTCGCGCTTGCCGGTGTCCGGGGTCACGCGGTGCGCTACCGGCGCGCCCTCGACCGGCGTGTCTTCGCAGCGGAACCGCACGTTGAACGCGCGGTCGTCGGCGAGCGTGAGCGTGTAAGTGGCGCCAGCCGCGCTGGCCAGCGTGCGCAGCGCCTCGACCGTGGCGTAATCCACCCACGCGAAGTCCGTGCCGCCTTGCAGGGTGACCGGCCGGCCAGCCTGCAGCGCGCCGCTCTGCACGATTTCCGCGCCGGTCAGCGTGGTCTTGGCGGTCATGCCGAGCGCCACCCAGGCGAACTCATCCGACCACTGCAGGTCGGGCGGCAAGGTGACGGTACCGAGGGTGATGTTGGGCATCAGCGGTTGCTCATGGTGCGGGCGATGCCGATCTGGCGAACCACTTCGTTCGCCACCTTCTGCACGTCGGTGGGGGAAAGCTGCGCCGGCACGGCGCCGGCCTGCTGGCTGGCGCTGACGCTCAGGTCGATGGCAATGCGCTGCGGCTCGGTGCCGGCGCCTGGCTTGGCCACGCTGGCGTTGGGGTCGACGCCCAGTTCTTTGTTCCAGCGCTCGGTATCCGCGGCGTTCTGCGCGGCGTTTTTCTCGCGCTGGTCCTGGGCTTTCTGCTTGGCTTCATCCTCGACGCGCTTCTGGTTTTGCTCCAGCGTCTGCTGCGCCTGGGCGAGCGCGCGGAGCTGGTCGTCGTTGAGGTAGTTGTAAGTTTTGCGCAACGTCTCGACGCGCTGGGTCAGTTCGTCGAACGCGGCGTTCTGGCGGTTGAGACTCTCGATCTGTTTGTCGACTTCCACGCCCTGCCGGCGCCACTCGGCCACGGTGGCGTTCCACGCGTTGCGCCAGATGTTCTGGCTGCCGATGTACTTGTTGAGGTTGGACAACGCCTGCAGGAAGGTATCGGACAGGCCCGTCAACGCAACGCTGCTGCGCTTGCCGCTGGCCACCCATGCGTTTGCACTGCTATCCGCCGCACGCCGGGATTTGTCCCCATAGGCTTCGGCGCTGTCGCCTGCCCGGTCGGTGGCTGCGGCAACGTCACCGGCGGCGCTGGCCGTGGTGTGCAAGGCGTCGGTCGCTGTGCGCGCGCCATGGGCAACCTTGTCGCCGGCATCAATGCCAGACAAGCCAAGTTTGGCCATCTCATCGGAGACACTAAGCGTGGCCGCCTGGACTTCCAGCGCGTTGCGCACCGAGGACTGTTTCCAGTCGTCGGAATTCGCCGCGGCGTCCAGTTGGGTCTTGGCGTAGGCGCCGAACGCCGCGCGCACATCCTCGATCGCCGCACCGCCACCGCGGTAGGCGCGCACGATCTGGTCAAACGACGTACGCGCGGCAGCGGCGGCATCGTCGAGCGAACGCTTCGAGGTAATGCCCAGCTGGGCGAAGGCGGCATTCAGTGGGTCGAGCGCGGTCTGCAGTGACCGGATGCGGTTCTGCACCGCGGCGGCGGATCGTTCGGTGGCGTCGAACCCAACCTTGCCCTGGTCACCGGCCACCTGCATGGCGGTGCCCAGATCCTTCACCGCCTCGATCGTGGTGGCGTTCGCCAGTGCCTTGTTGAACGCGGCCTCGATCGTGCCGGCGGTGGCCGCTGCATTTTCGGCGACGGTCTGGAATGCCGCCACGTTCTGCCGTGCCGCATCGGTGCTGGCCAGTCCCCACTGGTCGGCCGCGACGCCGAGACGCTCGAGCGCGACCTGCAGCACGGACTCGGTGACGGCAGCGGATGCCTTCGCGCCGGTCTTGTATTGCTCGAATGCCGCGGTGGAGGCGGACTGGAATTTCAACAGGTCGGTGCTGCTGAGCTGGCCGAGCGTGCCGACCAGGCCGAGGCGCACCGCCTGGTCGGCTGCCTGCGATTGATCGGCCACATTGGCCAGGGCGAGACCGATGTCGCCGATGTGCGTGATCGAGTCGCTCTGGAACGACTGGAACAGCGTTTCGACGCGCGTCTGCGCCGTGGTGGCGTCGGCGCCGATTCCCTTCAAGCCTTCACGCACGGCAGCGGCGCCGGTGCTCAGCTTTTCCTTGAGCGCGGTGGCGGCCAGCTCGGCGCCTTGCTGCAGCGCCGTCATGCCATCCTTGGCGGCGCGCTGGGCGGTCAGGGTCTTGTCCAGCTCATCCTGCGAAAGCTCGCCGAGCTGCACCAGGCGGCGCTGTTCCGACGTCTTGGCCGAGAGGTAGGCCTGCAGGCCGTCCAGCCGCGAAGCGTAGCTCGCCCGTTCTGCCGTGGTCAGCTTCGCGGTTTCCTGCGCACCGAGCACCTGCGTGTCGAAATAGCGCGAATACTGACGCTCCACCTCCATGTACGCTTCGGCCTGCTGGCGGATCTGCGCGTTCACACGCTGCTGCGTGGCTTCCAGATTCTTGGCGGCGGCACTGTGCTTGCCGGCCAGCTCGCCGATGTAGTTGCCGGCCTTGACCAGCAGGTCGAAACCTACGACTGCGATAGCTACCTTGACGCCGCCCGGGATGCGGCTCAGTGCCTTGCTGAAAAACCCGGCTTTCTTGGTGGCGCCGTCGAGCGCACCGCCGGTCAGGTTGATCGCGTTCGTGGTGGCCACGAACTGGTTGGCGGCGATTGCCAACTCCGCGACGATGCGCGCCACCTTGAACGTCGCGTAGATCTTGATGACGCTGCCGAAGGCGGACGCATGCTCGATCAGGAACGTGGTGCCGGTCTTGACCGCCTCGGCGGTCTTGATGATGCCGTCGGAAATCTTCTGGGCGTATTCGTCGAGCCGACCGTCCACAGCCATCTTGCCGATCAGGTCGTTCAGGCCTTTCAGCTGGTCGCGGAAAAAGTTGAGCACGCCCTTCTGAGCGACGCGATCCTCGAACTGTTCCAGGTTGTCTTGCAGGTTGGAAAACTGGCCGCTCAGCAGCTGCATCTGGTCGAGCGCGGCACCGGCGGAATCCTTGCCCATCTGGACAAAGAACTTCTGCATGATGTCGGTGGTGAGCTTGCCCGCCTCGGACATCTTCTGCAGCTCGGCGGTGCTCTTGCCGGTGACCTCGCTGAGCAGTTGCCAGACCGGCACGCCGGCCTCGATCATCTGCTTGATGTCGTCGCCCTGCAGCTTGCCCTTGGCGAAGGCCTGGCCCATGGCCAGGGTGATGCGCTCCAGCCGCTCCGACTCGCCGCCGAGCTTGGCGTTCTGATCCACCGCGGCCTGCAGCGCGCCGTTCATCGGGTCGATGCCGAAGTTCTTCAGCTGGATGAAAGACTTCATCACCTGGCCGAGCGTCAGCGGCGTATCCTTCGCGAATTGCTTCGCCCACGCGAACGCTTCCTTGCCCTTCGACGCGCTGTTGTAGACGCTGCTGAGCTGCTTTTCGAACTTGCTGAATTCGTCGCCGGTGCTCAGGATCGACTTGATGCCGCCGATGACTCCCTGCGCGGAGAAGAATGCGCCAAGGCCAGCCAGCGCACCCTTGAGCTTGTTGACGATGCCGGTGGTGGCTTCCAAGCTCGCCGTGGTTTCCCGGGCACCCTGCTTGGCGGCGTTCTTGTTCGCGTCCAGCTGCACGCGCACTTTCTCCAGCGCGGCGTCGTACTGCTGGGTTTCCGTGCGCGCTTTGGTGGCCGCGGTGGCCAGCTCGGCCTGCAGGTGTGCATCGGCGTCGCGGGTGGCCTTGAGCGACGTGACCATCTCCCGCAGGTTGGCGCTGGCTGTCGCGGTGCGGGCGGCCAGGTCTTTCTGCGCGCTAGCCGCGTTGCGCGTGCTGATGCCCTGCCCGTCCAGGCTGGTCTTGAGCGTGCGCAAGGTGCCCAGCTCGCGCTGCTGCTCGCCCACCAGATCGCTGAGCGTGCTGCGCGCCTTGGCCAGCTCGCGCTGCTGCGCCTTGGTCGGCTCGTCGGCGGCCTTGACCGCGGCCGACAGCTCCAGCACCTTGCCACGCGCGGCGCTGATCTGGCGCTGGTATTCCAGCACCTGCTTGCCGACCTGCTCGTACTGCCGCGCAGCGGCTCCCGCTTTTTCCACGTTGCCGATATCATCGAGCAGCCCGGCCGCTTTCTGCCTGGCTTCTTCCGACACGTCGCCCATGCTGGCGATCGCGCCGGCCGCCTGCTTGATGCCTTCGGTGCCGGCGGTCTCGAACGCGAGGCGGATAACCTCTTCGAACTTGGCATCAGCCACGGCGCAGCTCCAGGGCGATCTGCCGGCTGAGTTCGGTCACGTAGAAATCCTGCAGCTGCGGCAGCATGGCGGCGCGCACGGTATCGGCCGAATGGGCCTTCGGGCTGGTGCCGATCATCTCGAACACGCTGGGGCCATACAGGCGTTTGAGCGGACCGCGGCCGAAGCGCTTGCCGTCTGGCCCGCGCTGGCGCACGTAGATGGCGCGGCTGACCGTGTCGGCTTTCACCGCTTGCCCGCTGCCGCCACGCCAGCCGACGTTGGCGATGAACGCGCTGTCGTAGGTCTTGCTGGTGCCGAGCAGGATGGAGGCGGTGGCGCCCGGCGTTTTCACGCCCCGCCAGCGGCCGCCGAACTCGAGCAGCGACACCTTGCGTGTGCTAGCCCACAGGCTGAGAAAATCGCCCTTGCCGCGTGTGCCGGTTTCCAGCTTCATCCGGCCGTTGAGGATGCCGGCCTTGACGCCGTAGACGTTGCGGATCTCGCGCTTCGCCACCGGCTGCACCTTGCGCGCCAGCGAGGCCTGCGCGCGCTGCGACGCCATCGACATGCGCGATACCTGCTGGCCGACGCGTTTGGCAAGGCCATACAGGTCGTTGGCAGTGCTGCCGTTGACGTAGATCTTGACGGCGGAGTTGCGACGGTTGAAGGCCATGCCGCCCAGCATCGCCGCCGGGCTGTGCCACGTTTACCGGACGGGTGGCACAAAAGGGCCGGCGCATTGCACGCCGGCCCGAAGTTGCCCTGGCCGATCAGTCGAGGAAATCGACGGTGTACGGGGGCTGGCCGACAGCGGTGCGGATGGGCCCGGTCATCTTGTTGACGGCGTAGTTGCCGCTCAGGAAGTCCACGTTCTCACCCGGCGACACGCTCGCGTCGGGCACGTTGACGATGAGGAACTTGCCGGTGGCGAGGTTCTTCATGCGCCCGCGCACAGCCACGCGCAGGGCCGACTTGGTGGCCGGCGAGATACGCTTGCCGGTGACAGCGGCGGCAGTCACGGTGAGGCTGAGATTCCCCGCGACGATGGTGCCGGTCGGGACGATGTACATCATCGCGCCATCGGGATCGAGGGTGTAGTCGGTGCCCAAGTCGAAGGTAACCACATCGGCCGCATCCTTCACGACCAGCGCGGTGATCTTATAGCCAGCAGGCGCTACCGGGAACCACATGCCGGGCACCACGGCGAGCGTGGATGCGGCGGCAGTGAGCACTGGCAGGTTGAGGGTGGCGACGTCACCGCGGAAGGCCATGCCCACGGTGTCGGCATCGACATCGTCGACGCTGAGCGCGATCGTGGGGCCACCCGGAATGTTGACGGTGTCGAGGTTCTGGCCGAAGTCGGCGATCATCTTCGAGACGCGAACCTGCGAGTTGACGGCGCCGGGGTTGAGGGCGAGTTCGACGGTGTTCTTCAGGCCAAGATAGCCCTTGAAGGTGCCGTCGTCGTTGAGCAGGGCGATGTTGACGTTGCCCGAGCAAAGCAGACCAGACATGGTGAATCCTCCGAATTACGCGGGCTGGGAAATGAATTCGTAGCAAGTGCCCCGCACGGTCACACTCACCACGATGTAGGGGACGCCGTCGGGCTGGCGGTTGATGTCGGTACCGCTGATTTCCAGCGTGGCCAGGTTGTCGTTGGCAGTGGCTTTCTTGGTCGGGATGCACTTGACCATGTCTTCGATCACCGCCAGCGTTTGGGCTTCGGCGGTCTTGAACGACACGGGCACGCGGGCCTCGATGGCGATATCGAATTGCCAGTCGCGGCGCTGCGGCGTGGTCTTGAGCGGGGTGAGGTCGGAGAGAAACACGCCCACCAGCACGACGTTGTCGTCGCCGTTGCCGCCCACGCGCTCGGTGACCACGCTGGCACCGATGTCGGTGAGGTAGCCGCCGGCCTTGCGAATGGCTCGCGCCCAGTCGGCCACCATGGCGATCTTGGGCTGCAGGTCGATCATGCCGGCGCTACCCACAGCTGGACGACCATGTCGTCGGCGCTGGCCGGGCGGATGACCTGCCAGCTGCTGACGACGGCGCCGGTGTCGGGGTCGGTGAAGTTGACCAGGTCGCCCTGCTCCGGCCGCGCCACGTCGGCACACAGCACGGAGACGGACGGCCGGTAGGCCACCGTTTGCCCGTACTCGCCCAGCTCGGCGGTGTTGCGGTCGAGCACGGCCAGCAGCGGGATGCTGCCGCCTGCCGCCGGCACGTACGTGGCCGGATCGCCCATGGTGGCGATCAGGTCACGGTGCATACCGGCGAAGGCGGCGCGCATCGACACGGCTTAGACCTTGCTACCCATGCCGGTGTCGATCAGCACACGGGCGGTGAGGTCGGCGCTGGCAGCGTCGACTTCCACGACCACGCCGCAACCGAACACGTCGCCGGTCACGCCGGCGCCGACGATGACGGCCTTGTCGGCTACCGACCAGGTGACCTTGGTACCGGCCGGCATGGCGGTGCCGGCTTTCTTGGGCAGGGTGAAGACGCCATCGCCGAGGATGCTGCCGGTGGCGCCGATGGCGATGTTTGTGGCGGCGACGGCGATGTAGCTGCCCACGACGACGATGTCGTTGACGGCGATCGCGGCACCGCTGGCGTTGGTGTAGTTGAGGGCGTCGCCCGGCTTGATGTAACGCGTGGTCATGGCACTGCTCCGAAGCTGAGAAAAGGTGCTGCAGTGGCGCGGGCGACCCGCGCCACCACTGGACGATTACGCGCCCGCGTTCTTGATCGCGCCGCGCCAGCCGACCGCGCCGGCGCCGTAGCGGTGGGCGGCCTTCCACGCGATGCCGTCGGTGCGGAAGTTGAGTTCCTGTTCCAGCGTCGGGGTCTGCACGCCGTCCATGAACGCGACCTCGAACACCGGCTCGGTGGCGGCGTCGGCCAGGGCGTACCAGCCGGTACCGGACAGGCGCGGGGTGTCGATGATGTCCTTGAACACGTCGCGCACGATGTTCGGGCGCTGTAGCTTGTTGCTGGCGTCCGGGTCGAACTCGGAGCGGTTGGTGACGCGCGCGGCGCCGCCCAGCGACAGCGGGCCAAGCCAGATGGCCGGCATGATGTCGAGGAAGTCATTGCCGCCCGGGTCCATCTGGTTGGCCATCTGCACGCGGGCGGCATCGAAGCTGGCCACGCCGGGGGCCGCCGCGGTGCCGGCGATGTTGCCGTGATTGGCATGGAACAGCGGCAGCATGTCGCTCATGACCGGGCCGGCGCCACCGTTCATGGCGAACAGGGCGTAGACGTCTTTTTCGATGGTGCGGCCGGCCGCCTGGCCAAGGGCGCCGGCCACGCGCACCAGCGCACCGAGGTCGTCGTTGATGAGCACTTCCGGGGTGATCTCCAGGATGCGGCCCTTGCGCTTGCCGGTGATCGTTTCCTTGGCGCCGTCGCCGAGCACGCCGTTTTCGTACTCGCCATGCTCATTGGTTTCCTTCAAATCACTGAAGGAACTCAGGTGGTAGCGGCCGTGCGGGCGGTAGTCCATCAGGGTGCCGGTGGCGCAGAAGCGCGTCCAGGTGAACGGCGTGGCGTTGTAGCCGCCGATGAGCACCTTGTGCAGCACGTTTTCCAGCAGCACCGGGAAGTCGCTGGTGGTCTGCGCGGCGAGCACGCGGCGGGCCAACTCTTCGCGGCCCATGCTGCGGGTGTTCATGCCGGCCGCCATGGCGCAGTGTTCGGCGATACCCATCAGGGTGGCGCGGGCGAACGGGTTGCCCTGACGCGCGGCGGCGGCTTCCGGGCCGGTGATGACGTTGTGGCGGGCCAGCAGGATCTGCTCGGCGGCGGCGCGCATCTTTTCGCGCTCGCTGGTACCCATCTCGATGTGCATGCCGGAGCCGGCCGGCTCGCTGCCGGCGCCGAGGATAGGCAGCAGCTTGGCGCGCACGCTGTCGGCGGTGGCGGACGGATCGGCCAGCGCTTCGACGTACAACGCGCTGACGCCGTCGCGCTTCATGTACGGCTCCAGCACGGCCTTGATTTCATCGTTGCGGGTGCGCAGCGCGGCATGAACGTCGGCGACGGTGGATGCGGCAACACCGCCACCACCTTCGCCGCCGTCGGCGCCGAGCTTGTTGCGGAAGCCCGCGGCAAACAGCTTGCGAAGTTTCATATCGGTATCTCCGTTGTCGGCCGTGGTGGCCGTGGTAAGTGCGGCCATGAGGGCCTGTTGACCGCTGGCGGATGCCAGTGCCTGTTCGAGGGTCTTGGCGTCGAAGCCGGCCGGCATGCGCATGCGCGGCTTGGCCTGTTCGGGCAGCGCCACCGGATGCCGCGCAGCAGCGGCGATGGCGAGCTGTCGGACGTGGTCGGGGGCACCGGCCAGCAGGCGGCTGACGCCGGCCGCGCGGGCGTTGGCGTTGTCGTCGGCGGTGGTGTCGCCCTGGTCGGCGGTGGCGTCGATGAGCGCGTCGGCGAAGCCTTCGGCCACGGCCTGCTCGCCGGTGTAGTAGTGGTCGACGCCGTCGCTGAGCAGGGCCAGCATGTCGGCGTTCGGCTTGCCGGTCTTGTTGGCGTAGGCGCCAGCCATGGCGCTGGCGTAGGTGTCCAGCACGTCGGCCATGATGCGCATGTCCTGGGCGTTGCCCTGCGCCATGCCCCACGGCGCGTGGATCATCAGCAGGCTGGTGGCCGGCATCTGGATTTCATCGCCGGACATGGCGATCAGCGAGGCGGACGACATGGCGACGCCGTCAACCGTGACCACTTTCTTGGCGCTGTGCCGCTTGAGCGCGTTGTAGATGGCGATGCCATCGCTCACGCTGCCGCCGTAGCTGTTGATGCGCACGTTGATCTGGGTGACGCCGGCATCCAGCGCCTGCAGCTGCTGCACCACGCTGAGCGCGGTGACGGATTCGCCCCACCAGCTGTCGCCGATGTCGCCGTACACCAGCAGCTCGTATTCGGTGGTGCTGGCCGCCAGCGGCCGCAGCACCATCAGCGGGCGAATGGCCGGCAGGTTGCCGCCATCGGCCGGCGCGGCGAACGCGGCGAAGCGCGGCCCGCCGGCGGCGATGGACGCGAGCATGGCGACGGCGAGCATGGATTTACGCATGGGTGGCTGCCTCGGTGGTGACGCGCGGGCCGGCCCCGGCCGCAGGTGCATCTGCGGCCGGGGCATCACTGCCACTGCTCTGCGCGGGGTTATCGGGGGTGACCGCACCGTCTTCCGGTGCAGTCAAGGTGATGGGCCGGCGCACAGGCTCCTTGCTCCACGCCTTGCGCACATCCGCACCGGCTGCAGGTATGCCCGCGGCCTCGCGGAAGAAATCCTCATCCTCGACCTGCGGCGTGATGACGCCGGAGCGCACACCGATGCCGTACGAGTCGACGGCCTTGCGGAAATCGTTGGTGCCGGTATCGGCATTGCCGTCGGCGCTATCACCGCCATCCGCTGGCGGCGGGTTGCTCGAAGCGCCCGTGGGGGCTTGCTGGGTCTTGACTCCGGCGGCGGCCAGGTCGGCCTGCCACTTCGCCTGGCTGCGGATGACGTCGGCCGGGTTGCGGCCCTGGCGACGCACGATCTCGGCGCCGCTGATGTAGCAGCGGTCTTCCTGCGCCTGCCAGCCGGTGACTTCCTTCACCGGATCAATCCACGGCATGACCGGCGGCATGTAGATGGCGTGGCTGAGCTGGGCGAAGGTGACGCCCTTGACCGGCTTGATGAGCCCACCGGCCAGGCACGCGGCGACGTAGCGCGTGTAGACCTCGCTAGTGAACTGGTCGATGAAGGCCTGCTGCAGCAGCGCGTACGCGCCCCACTGTTCGACTAGTTCCTGCCGCTGGGCGGAATAGGTGCCGTTGTAGTTCTTGCTGGCGCTGCTCTTGCTGACGTCGGCGCCGGACGATATGGCGGCCAGCTGCCCGTCGCGCCAGTTGACGGCGTTGGGGTTGGGCCGGTTGCTGTCGATCATGCTGACGTCTTCGCCCGGCAGTAGATCGTCGAAGACCATGCCGGGGGCGAAGTGCATCTGGCGCGGCGCGCTGGGCTTGTCTACGTCGTAGCTCTGCGCGTCGCCCTTCTTGATGACGGCGGCCATGGACGCGGCGATGCGCGCGGCGATGCGCTCGCTTTCCTCGTAGTCTTTCAGGTCATCCAGACGCGACAGCACGCTCGCGAACATGCTGACGCCGCGGCGCTGGCCGAGGCGGTCGACTAGCTTGATGTGGCCGACGGCGCTGGTGGGCAGGCGCTTGAGCGTGGGCAGCGCGACGAAGGGATCGCCCGGGTGCTGTTTGTAGACCCAGTAGCCTTGCGGCCGGCCCCAGGCATCAATCTCGATACCCTGGCTGATGTTGCGCTGCGGATCGTTGTAGTCGATCGGCAGCAGGTCCGGCTCGAGCAGCTCCAGCGAAAACGGCACGGTGGTGTTGTGGCTGAGCTTGGCAACGGAGCCTTCCAGGTACTGCCACAGGCCCTCGCCGTCGCGGAACCACGTGCGCGCCATGAGCTGCTCGGCGCGCGCGCGGTTCAGCTCGCCGGTGACTTCGGGCTGGCGGCTCCACAGTTCCCAGCCTTCGCTGAGTTGCTGGGCGAGCGCCGGGATGATTTCGCCGTTGGCGTCGCGCGGCTGCGGCTCGACGCCGATGCCGTTGGCGCCGACCACGTTGCGCACCAGGATGTTGAGGATGCCGCGGCTCAGGTCGTGGTTGCGGTCGAGGTTGCGCGCAAGGTCGCGCAGCTCGCGATGCGCCAGGCCGGCGACGGTGTTGCCGCTGCCGAAGTCGCGCTGGCGCTTGCGCAGGCGGGAATGGTTCACCGCCTCATACGCGTTGTTGTAGGCCTGGACGCGCAGCCGCGATTGCGCGCGGGAGGCGGCCCAGCCCGGCGACACAGCCAGAATGGCGCGGTCGAACATGCCGGATTTCTTCGGCCCGCTCATCCGCGGTACCACTGGTAATCGAACTCGCCGCCTTCCGGCGCCTGCGGCTGGCCGGTGAGGTTGGCCAGGCTGACGCCGACCGGGCCGCAGCCGCGGTTTTCGGCGTTGACTTTGCGTTCCCACTCGCGCCGGCCGGTCTGCACCATCGACAGGTCCGCGCGGGTGAGCTGGCGGTCACCCCACTTGTAAACCTGCCCGCCGAGGATGGCGGTCTCGGCGGCGAGGTAGCGGGCAAGCATGTCGGTGGCGGTGGACATGCGGCCAGAATCGCCGCCTTGTTGTGCCACGTTTACCGGACGGATGGCACACCCGCGCGGATGGATCAGGCCTGGCTGAGCAGCCGGTAGTAGGTGCGGCGGCTGATGTTGAAGTCGCGCAGGATCTGCTTGAGCGGCATGCCGCCGTTGCGCGCTGCGATGATTTCGGACACGTCGCGGCGCACGTAAGGCTGCGGGATATACAGCTCATCACCGCCGTATTGCTGCTGCAGGTGGCGCACGATGGGCTCGACGTAGGTGACGGCGGTGTCGAACGAAATGCCCTTGGCCTCCTTGAGCGCCAGGGACAGTTCATCGACCAGTTCTTGCGCGGGTACGAAATCAGTCACGGCGGGATAGCCAGTCGGGGGAGGCGAAGGGGTTGGCGCCGGCAGGTGGGGTTCCACGTGCAACAACAGCAGCGGACGTCTGGACGGCTGTTTGCTCGGTGGTCGATGTTGCTTCCGGCCGAGGCTGCGCGGCGATGGCCAGCGGCGCGCGCGTAGTGAACAGGTCGTCGTTAGCGGGTTCGAGCTTGGCTTCCATGGCTGCCCAGTCCGCCTCGCGCTTGACGTGGATGCGGATGCTGGGGCTGAGCGCGGCGGCGTAGGCGTAGACCAACGTGTCCAACGCTTCGTTGCGGGCGCCTTTTTTCTTGAGCCACCGCTTGGCGGCCAGGTCGAACCGTTCGGCGGTGAGCATCGCGTAGTAGTCGTCCGGCAAGTCTTTCGGGAAGTGGATGAGGCGGCTTTCTTCGTCGCGATCGGTGTCGCCGAGCAGACGCTGCATGAGCGTGCTTTTGGCGGAGTTCACGCCGATGATCCACAGGTTGACGCCCTTTCGCTGGGTGCGGCCTTTGGTGTCGACCTCTTGCTTGCTGGCCCGGCCGATGATGGGTTTGGTGGCATCCTTGCTGCCCTTGATCGCCATGACGCCCTGCGACTGGCGTGGCCGCACGGCGTTGTAGACCTCCTGTGTCCAGTTGCCGGAGTCGACCGCCGCCGCGCTGATGTGCAGGGTGATGCCGGCGGCGTTGGCCACGGGCTGGGCGAGGAAGTCCCACAGGATGTCCCAATCCTCTTTGCGCGTGGGGTCGGCGGGCAGCTCGACGTAGTCGACGATCCAGGCCTGTTCGTTCCGGCCCCAGGCGACGATCTGCACGGCGAAGCGGTTGACCTGCACGTCGACCCCGGCGGTGACGATGAAGCCGCCGCGCGGGATGGTGCGCCGCACCCACTTGCCGGCGCGCAGCTGCAGGTCGTTGGCCTCGACCTTCTGGCTGGCACCTTCGTAGGCCTCGCCGAGGATCGTGTTGACGAACACGACTTCCTTGGCGGAATCCTTGCGCGCTTCGGCGCGCATGTCGGCGATCTCGCGCCAGGTGTAACCGAGGCCGATGGCGGCCATGGCCGACCAGATGTGAAAGCTGCGATGGCTGGCGCTGCGTTCCGGGAATAGTGCGATCCATTCGCCAGCCTCGAGCATGCGCGTCTTGTGATGCTCGTCGATGAGCCGTCCGCAAGCAACGCAGAGGTACTGCCCGTCGTCGGTGACCTGGTCAATCATCAGCACTTGCTTGCGCGCGCAGTGCGGGCACGGCACGTAGTAACGGCTCTGGTCGCCGGCGTCGTAGGCCGCGCTGATGGCACAGGCATCTTTAATCGTCGCCGAGCTGATGCGCAGGACTTTCCGGCGCACGTAGGACGATGTGCGGCGCAAGGCCTGTTGTTCGGCGCCGCCCTGGTCGTCGAGGTCGGTGGGGTACTTCGACAGCTCATCCAGGATCAGGTACATGATCGGCATCGACGCGAGCGACGCCGAGCTGTTGGCCCCGCTGAGCACCAGCACGCCGCCGGGGAACTTCTTCATCAGCGTGGTGTTGCCGCTGTCGCGGCTGCGCGCGGGCGGGATGCGTTCCTGCAGCACCGGCATGAGGTTGATGGCCGGGGTGAGGCGCTGCTCGCTGAACTTGCGTGCGGTGTCGATGGTGGGCAAGACGTACATCACCGACGCCGGGGCGTGCTCGATGATGTAGCCCAGCCAGTTGATGCCGACTTCGGTGCCGCCGACCTGCGTGGATTTCTTGATCGTGATCTCGCGCACCGTGGATTCCCGGTGCAGGCAATCCATGATTTCGCGCAAAAACGGCATGCGGCTGGTGTACCAGTCGCCCGCCTCGCTGCTGCCTTCCTTCGGCAGCTTGCGGTATTTGTCTGCCCAGGCGCTCAGCGTGATGGGCTCGGGGATGGTCCAGCCGCGGCGCCAGCTGTCCAGCACGGCATCGGTGCCGGAGGCCAGGTCGACGTCGATGGTGTCGAGGTCGAGCATCAGGCGGCTTTCTCCAGCGCGTCCGCCAGCCCCGGCAAGGCGCCCACCATCGCCACGCGGATCTTGCGGGCGTGTTCGGTCAGCAACGCATGCACGCGCGCCACGTCTGACTCGGCGGCCAGCTGCGAGGCCAGACGATCGGCCAGTGCGTCGAGCGATTCCATCGCCTGCCGCGACAGCCCGAAGATCGCCGCAGCCACTTCCTCTTTTCGGACCAGCTGGCCCGTCTTCTCGGCGAGCTCCAGCTCGGCGATGCGGGCCTTCGCAATACGCTCGCGCCGTGCGGCTTCCTTGTACGTCTGGAGCCCGCCACCACCTGGCCGCTGTGCGCCCGGCGCAGCCGCTGTTCGCGCGTCCGTGGCGGCGCCAGCCTCTTCCCCTGCCCCAGGCCGGCGATCACCACCACGGGCCGGATCGCGTGTAGATTCGATCAGGCGGTCGGTGGCCTCGACATTGACCTTGCCGCCAGGCGTCAGCACCAGCCGGCCCTGCCGTTTGAGCTTGGTGACGTAGGCCGGCGATACGCCGCGAGCCGTTGCATACTCGGACTGACTCAGTTCCTTCACGCCGGCACCCCACTGAACCGCGCGACTGAACCGGGCAAGGGTGCACTGAACCAAAGTTCAAACCCTGCAACTAGCGGCAGATTGCGCGCCATATGACCCGTATCGGCCGAGCCCCGGGAGTACCTTTTAACATTTGGTTCAGGTTCGCGTTCAGGTTCGGGCAGGCCATCGAAAACCGCATCACACGGCCATTTGCCCGACCTGCCCGACCTCAATGTATGGAGGTTGGGCAGCGGGAACCCGCGTCGTTGCTTGTGTTGCCCGACCTGCCCAACCTGCCCAACCTGTTTACGCACATATAGAAAATGAACCGGGCAAGCCAGTTGCACGTCTATACACGCGAGACACGCGAAAAGGTTGGGTAGGTTGGGCAACGCCATAGGGCGTGCCGCCTCGGAGGTTGGGCAGAGGTTGGGCAGAGGTTGGGCAGGTTGGGCAATCATGGGCGGACTGCCGCGCCATCGGGCGTTAGAACGGCACATCGGCATCTCCCCCACTCCCCGCCTGCGGCAGCGGCAGCCACCGACGCTCGCGGTAGCCGTTGACCATGACGCGGGCGTGCTCCCATCGGAGTCGCCGCATGATCGCCGCCACGCGCATCTGCTCGGGCTTGCCGTGCTTGCCCACGTCGATGCTGAGCGCCCAGCTGAGCAGGTCGGCGGTAGTCGCCCAGGGCACAGGCCGGCCATCACCCGCTGGCGCGATGCGCTGGGGGTAAGCGCTGTCCATCATCTTGCCGGCCAACCAGCGCTGAATGATGCCCTGCCAGCTGTCCTCGGCGAACCGGTCTTCCTGCTGCTCCACTGCATCGGACGGAAGCTGCCACCAGGGGTAGCCTTGCCGGAATAGCTCCACCGCTTCGGCCCACAACTGATCGCGCTGCGCCGTGATGCCGGCAATGTCGACATGATCGACCACCACCGGCAGGAAGCGCCGGCCGCCGCTGGCGTCGCGCAGGTACTCGTGTTCGTTGGTCGTGCCGACGAACACACACTCGCGCCGGAACGATCGCGCCACGCGCCCGTAGCTGGGTCGGTACGTGTCGAACCGCGACGTGATGGCCTGCTTGACCTTGGTCACGTCGGCCTTGGTGAAGCTGTCCATCTCGCCAATCTCGACACACCAGCGCCCGCGCAGGGACTGATAGAAGTCCTTGCCGCTGGGCGATTCCATCGACTCGGCATACCACTCGGCGCCGAACAGCTCACGCACCGCCGACGTCTTGCCGCGGCCCTGTTCGCCCTCCAGCACCAGCATGAAGTCGACCTGCGCGCCGTTGTGCCGCACCTTCGGATCCACCCACAGGATGCGAGCCACCGCGCTCACCAGAAAGCAGCGCGCGGCCTGGCGCGTATATGGCGTGTCCACCGTCGAGAACAGCGTGGGGAACATCGCGTCGATACGCGCCACGCCATCCCATTTCAGCGCGGTCAGATACTCGCGCACCGGGTGCACCTTGCTGCGCCGGGCCATCGCCTCGACGCAATCCATCACCATGTCGCGCTTCACGCTCAGCGTGTAGCGCATCGGGCTACCCAGCCAGCCGGCCAGCTCGGTGCCGTCCTGGTCGGTGAATTCGTCGCGCTCACCACCCGCCCATACCGGGTCGCGGGTAAGCCGCACGATGTTGTTGAATTCGTCTAGGCTGAATAGCCCCTCGAGCGCCGGGTCGTGCTCCATCACCAGCAGCGTGTTGTGCGTGGTGGATTCCGGCTTGCCCGTCTGCGTGCGCGTCAGGTCATTCGACCAATCGCCCGGTGCACTGTGCCCACCGCCACCGGATCCACCACGACCACGCCCGCCACCACCGCGTTTCTGCTGGCGCTGCCCGATCGGCACTACGACTTTTTGCGGGTCAGTCATGCCGTTCAACCCGCACGATGGCATCACGCAACCACATGCAACTCGCGTCATGCACCGCGGCCTGCGCGAACGAACTGTTCGGCGAAATCAAGCAGCCGGTGAAGCACTCCGGGTCATCCGACTCGCACGGCCAGATGTCGATCCGGTCGCCGCCGCGCATCACCGCGATACACCCCACCGGCGGGTATTCACTCGGCCCGGCCCACGCTACAGGCTCACTCATGCCATCACCCGCCGCGTCTCCGCCATTTCCACCGCCTTCACCCGCGACTTCGCCCACAGCGCAATCTGTTTGGCCGTCCAGCCGTCCGCTACCGCATCGGCAATATCCCAGCCCTTCGGCATGCCATTGGTGTCGATGACCCGTAAGCTGCGCACACCGGCGGCATAGGCCAGCTGCGCCACGCCCTCGTGCAGCAGGCCGCTTCCGTCGATATAGCCGAGCATCGCGCCCACGCCATCCAGCGCATCCGGCCACAGCACCACGTCGCGCCCTTCCAGCGGGCTGAAATCCGCGTGTTTCACGCCGTGGCTACCGCCCATCCATGTCGTCACGGCATACATGGGCAGTGCGCCAGCACCGACCGTCGCGCACTTTTCGCCCTCCACCATCAGCACCGGCGCGTCCGGCTTCGCCGCCAGTGCGTCCAGGCCGAACAGCGGTCGCGGGTCGGGGAACGGCTGCAGGCACCAGCGCGCTTCACCGCGCGGGCCGATGCACCAGGTGACCGCCGGCGTGATCTTGCCGTCCGGCATGTCCACCCGCAGCACGTAGCCCAGCAACGCGCCGTCCGGGTCGCGGTAGGCATCGGCGCGCGTGGGCGCCAGGCCTTCCCACCAGCGGCCCCGCTTGAGGTTCCACACCGTGCCCTTCACGCCGGGAATCCAGCGCGGTGCATCGTCCGGCACCGGGCAGATCGGTATCCACAACTCATCGCGCGGGCGGTCCAGCCGCCGCGGTGCGCTCTGCACCGCGCGTTTCGCCGCCGCGCCCATGTCGTGCCCGCCCAGCTGGTGGCACGCGGTGATGAAATCCACGTCGTCCATCGCCATCACGAAGCCGATCGCGTCGTAGTGCGCGCCGCAGCCGAAGCAATGCACGAAGCCTTTCGCGGGCACCACGTTGAACGACGGCGATCGCTCCGAATGGAACGGGCACAAGCCCACCAACTCCTTACCCGACTTCGCCAGCTGCACGCCGTGGCGCTCCACCAGCTCGGCCAGGTCGACGCGCGCGAGGATCTGCTCGACGTTGATCATGCAGCCGTCGCCCTCGCCCAGTTGAGGTCGTGCAGCACATCGACCAGCATCGGCCCATCGCCAAGCGCGCCGCCGCCAAACAACCGGTGACGCGCATAGGTCACCAGCAGATGCGGCTCGCACTCGCGCAACAACACGTCGTCGCCGTACGACCCCACGCGCACCACGGCTACCGTGCCGCACGGCCAGCGGAATACCCGCACGCCCGGTCCTTTCCAAGCGCGCTCGCAGATGACGTCCGCCACGTGTCGCACATCGCGTCCCGGGCGGAACACCCGCGCCGCGGCGCCTACCCCGGCCGGCACCGGCGAAACCCAATGCGTCATCGCGTCACCTTCAATACCAGTTGCGGCTGGCGCGGGCGATTCAGCGCGTCCAGGTTGGCCCGTGCCTGCGCCAATTCCTCGGGCGTGCAGCCCTGCTCCAACACCCGATGCACGGCGGCGATGGCTTCGCGCGCCGTGCGCGACGGCGTTTGCTTGCGATGCGTGCATGTCAGACCGCCCCGCGCGCGCATGACTGCGCCCCACGTTCCACAGCGCGCTGGCAGTCGATGCACAGCTGCGCGCCCATCTGCTGGCGCACCTGGACGATCGGCTCACCGCATTCCGCGTTGGCGCAGTGCGTGCGCCCGGTGGCCTGCATCGGCCGCGCCGCCAATGCGTGCTCTATCTCTTCCTGTTGCCGGCGCTGTGCCACCTCGATCATGTCCATGATCAGCGCCCGCGTTTCGGTGCACTGCCAAGCCCGGCGGCGGCCATCAGCGCCGGCAGCGCGTCGGCGATCTGGGCCAGCTTCGCCATCGCTTCCTGCTGCGTTACGGCGGGGTCACGCAGGTACTTGTCGGCCAGGTAATGCACCGGCGTGATGTCGCCGGTTTTCTCGATATACGTTTCCAGCTCATCCAGCGTCATGCCCCGCGATTTGCCGCCGCTGTCCACCCCGGCTAGTTTCTCGGTGAGCCGCGTCGGTGACAGGTCCATCTTGCCGGCCACATTCACCAGCCCGCGGTTATGCACCTGTCCGGTAAGGTGGTCGCGGAGACAGCGCGACCGTTGCGCCAATCCCGGTTCGAACGTCAAGTTCATCTGCTGCATGTCCCGCCGCCCCTTCCTGGGTTTTTCTTGGGAACACGCGTTCCCAAGAAACACCCTGCACGTCTGAAAAAATGCGGCGCATGAGCACCGCACCGAAAATCCTGTCATCCAGCCATTTGCAGACCTGCCACGGCCAGCCCCGGGAAAACGTCCGGTCGCAGGTCGTGACAAGTCACCTTCCCCACCGTCAACTGCTCGATCGCCAAGCACCGTTCGGCGGGAACACGCCCGCGCGTGCGCCACTCGGAAATCGAGGGCGATTTGATGCCGAGCGCGGCCGCCAATCGGTCCTGACTGCCCAACAGGTCACACGCTTTGTCGAGATGAGGGATATCCATGGTGTGGACAATGTTAGGTCACGCCTAAAACTATTGCAACAGGGCGAGCCTGAATGGATATCAGGGACAATTTAGGCAATGGCTAAGCAACCACCCGACCACGACCCGATGGATTTCGCCACGCGCTTGAAAGAGGCGATGACGGACGCCGGGCACAACACCGGATACGGCGCCGGATCTGAGCTGTCGCGTCGGTTCAAGGTAAGCGTGCCTAGCGCCACCGCCTGGTTGAACGGCGCCAACCTGCCCGAGCCGCCGCGTGCCCGCGCGCTGGCCAAGTTCTATGGCGTCCGATTCGAGTGGCTCTATTTCGGCGAAGGCCCGAAGCGCGGCGTGGCCGACAGCCCAGCCGGCTACGGCGCCGGCATCACACTCTCAGCCGATGAGCAAACCATGCTGCGTGGCTACCGTGCAGCCGACGATGCCTTGCGCGCCATCGTAGACACCGCCCTTGGCGTCAAGCCTGTCCCCCGGAAAAAACGCTAGTCGCGAGCTGATTTGTACGTTTCACGATCGCTGGCATGATGATGTCTCTACAGGGGACGGAACATCATGCGCATGGACAACACGACTATCACCACCACGACGGCCAGCGAAATTGCTACCGAGCCCGTGGCCGGTGACCCGCACAAGCACCTGCTATCCGCGCACGAACTCCGCGTGATCCTGCATTACCGCGCCGCGTCGGATGAAGCGCGGGACAGCGTCCGCCGCATGCTCGCAACGCATTCAATGACTGATTGATCGGGCAGTCCCCGAGGGCTTTCGCGGCTCGCCTCGCACCCATACGACACGGCGGTTGCAGTGCGCGCATTCCGGCTGCCCGATAGGCAACAGACCGAGACAATGCGGGCACCGTTTCGCGCGTCGCTGTGCCTCGTCCGGGCCAATCGCAACGATCAGCCAACCGACAGGCCCAAGGATCGCGCCCCAAACCGCACCGGCAAGCAAGCGGTGCTTCGACAAGCCGACCAGGGCGCCGATCAAGGCGCCCACGCCGATGCTGGCCGTAAACCACAACGTCACGTCATCCATATCGCTCCCCTTGCACGTTGATCCCAGTGTGCAATATGCCGCCGCAAAATCGAAGCCGCGCGCCATGCGCCTCGGGCTCGCCTTACGGTCAGCCTGAAAAGAATTAGGTCCGACCTATTGCAATAGATTTAGGCTTGACCTAAAGTCACCTCCCGAGCCGATCACACGGCACAGGAGGGCACCATGATCGAACGCGTCGTTTCCCACCCCGCCGGCCGCTTCACGCGCTGCCGGCAGTGCGGCGCCGAGCCGCGCCACATCCGCACCAGCGGTCGCAGTAGTCGCGAGCCGGTGTTGTTCACCGTCATCAGCCACCGCCACAGCCTGAACTGCGGCTGCGGCGCGCGCACCGCCAAGCACGACACCATCACCGCCGCCGAAGCCGAGTGGGGCATGGACTATGCCCAACTGGCCCTGCCGCTGCGCGTCTCGCGGCGCCGGAAGGTAGCGTGATGGGCGCCGCCCGCAAAGCCAGCCGGCGCGAAATCTACCGCTCCGTGATCGCCCATGCCGGTCACGAGTGCGAGGACTGCATGCGCCTCGCGCAGTTCGCCGACGACAACGAAATCAACCCATCCGGTATCGCCGCCGGCCTGCGCAAATTCGCCGCCTACCACAGCGAGAACGCCTTCGCCGCCGCACGCCAGCTGCAGATGACGCCATGAACAACATGACCTTCAGCGCCATGCGCCGCCTCGCCGAAGATGCGGAGATCGCCGCGGTGCTCGCCACCATCCCCACGCCCGACAAGCTGGAACTGGAGCCCATCACCGACACGCCCGCGGTACCGCAGAGCCGGGTAACGCTGAACGCCGTCGAGGCGCTGTCATGACCGTCATCATCGCCCAGGCCAAACACGAAGCCGGCGGTTGGCGCGGGCTGATCGTCGCCGCCGATGGCTCGATACTCACCCGCACCGTCAACCTCTACCCCGACAGCGACAAGGCGATCACGAGTGCCGAGCGGTTGTGGGCATTCAAGCAGCAGCAGAAGGCACCGATGTCGCCGGATGGTGCGGCATGAGCGTCCACACCTTCCGCCAGCGCTCCGCCCTACAACGCGCCCAGGCGCGCTGGCGCCCACGCGCCAACCACCTGCGCCTGGTGCAGATCACTCCGGCCACGCCCACCTGGCTGGATCACCTTTGCACCCGCTTGTGGCGCATCCACGACGGCCGCTGGTTGTGGGTGATCGCCGCCGTGATCGTCGGCGCGTACGACCTTCACCTGGTCGCCCAACTACTCGGCTGGTGGCACCCATGACCAGCTGGATGCCCGACATCGACGGCAGCCAGGCCTTGCTGGCCGAGCTGCACGGCGACCCGCGTTTCACTGAACCCGATGTGCCGGCACCGCGCTGCGCGGAACGCTGGCGTGACTCCACCGCGTCACTGCTGCGCAACAGCGCCATCGACGCCACCGAACAGGATCCGTCATGACCCACTTCACCAAGATCACCGCCGCCGGCAAACCCGCCCGCGTCAACGCGAAAGCGCATGCCGCCGTCATCGACCAGCGCACCGGCCTGATGTGGACGGCCAAAGACGTCGGCACCGCCACGTTCGCCAACGCGCCGACGCTCATCGACGACCTCAACGCGAAAGCCTTCGCCGGCTTCACCGACTGGCGCCTGCCGACGCTGCAGGAACTGTTCGGCATCGCCGATCACAGCCGCATTTCGCCGGCGATCGACACGGCGGCGTTTCCCTCATGCAAGGGCGGCTGGTACTGGTCCAGCACCGTTTATGCGTCGTCCCCCTCGGACTACGCGTGGCTCGTCTCCTTCTACCTCGGCAGCGCCCACTGCGACCTCCAGGGCAGCGTCGGGCGGGTGCGGGCGGTGCGGTCGGTGTCGTCGCCGGCGTCCGGTCAGTAATCGGCCTTTTGGCCATGTCACCTCCGCCGCTGCGTCGGCCCTCACGCAGCACAGATCAGCGCCCGGCCGTGCAACCCCTGACACGTCCAAGCCGTCTCCCCCGCGGCCCCGCCGGGCGCTGTTCTGTCCCCTCTCGTCCCGCGGCCTTGCCGCACAACACGGAGTACACGCAGTGAGCAAGACCACCGATATCACCGCCCTGTTCAACGACCTCGACGCCGGCGTATTCGTCGAGCGCCTCAGCGCCGCGCTGCGCGACACCGCCCTCGGCGTGGTCACCACCGGCAAGAAAGGCAAGGTCACCATCACGCTCGACATCGAGCGCCAGGGCGACAGCAGCCAGGTGCTGTGCAAGCACCAGATCAAGTACGCCCGCCCGACCGCGAAGGGCAAGGCGATGGAAGAGGCCACCACCAGCACGCCGCTGCATGTCGGTGTGGGCGGCGTGCTGAGCCTGTTCCCCGAAACGCAGACCGAGCTGTTCACGGCCGGCGCGGATGCTGCCACCGGTTCCGCCGCGTAAACCCTACGGCAGTGCGGCCGGGATGAACCGGCGTGCCGAGAGGGTCGACCCTGTTGCGGGTTGCTTATGGCCTACCCGCGCGCGGACAACGCCAGCGACACAGGAACCGCCTCTCGCCTTCCTCACGGATGCAGGTAGCCAGCCCTGCCACTGCCACCCATTCACCACCACCGAGACCCACACCATGGACAGTTCCGCCATTCACTCCATCGGCCAGCTTGCGATCGAAGCCGCGGCCGCCAACCGCATCGACGCCAACACCCCCGCCATCATCCTCACGTCCGACGACGGCGGCCAGAAGCTGATCAGCATCGAACACCTGCAGGAAGGCCGCAGCCGCTACCGCGGCAAGTTCGCCACCCAGAACCTCACCGCCTTCGCCGATTACGTCGTGTCCACGGTGGACGGCAATGCGCCGCGCACCCCGGCCGCCAGCTTCGTCGACCCGGACAACGTCACCGCCACCGCGTACTTCAACCTCGGCGACCACGAACACCCCGGCCACGGCGACAACACGGCCGCGCTCAAGCTCAAGCCCACCGCCGCGTACGCCGCACTTCTGGCCGCTACCAACCAGCGCACGTTGGACCAGCGCACCCTGCACGACTTCATCGAGGATTGGCGCGACAACATCACCGTGCTGATCGACGGCCAGCCGAAAGATAACGCCATCGCCGCCGCCCTGGCCGCCGTGCGCGACATCACCGTCGAACAGGCGCGCAAGGTCCAGCACGTCGAGCGCGACTTCGGCGCCACCCGCAGCGCCATGGAAAGCGTCGACGCCCGCAGCACGCTCACCCTGCCCAGCGGCTTCGAGTTCAAGGCCGTGCCCTACGAGGGCCTGCAGGAGCGCACGTTCCGCCTGCGCCTGGGCGTCAACACCGGCGGCGACAAGCTCAGCCTCACCCTGCGCATCCAGCAGGCCGAGCAGCTCAGCGAAGACATCGCCCGCGACTTCCTCGCCCGCCTCGAAGCCCGGCTCGGCACGGCCAGCTCGCTGACTCTCGGCACCTTCACCCCGTAACCACCACCGGCGCCGCTTCGGCGGCGTCGGCTAATCCAACCCGCGTAGGACAACACCATGATCAAGCTCGGCAACAAAGTCCGCTGCATCGTCAGCGGTTTCGAAGGCATCACCGTGGCCCGCGTCGAATACCTCAACGGCTGCGTGCAGTACTGCGTTGTGCCGCCCGTACGCGACAACAAGAAAGAGGACGGCGTTTATTTCGACCATCAGCAGTTGGAAGTGATCGAGGGCGGCATCGAAGTCAGCGCGCACAACACCGGCGGCCCACAGCGCGACACGCCTTCCAGCACATACCGCGGCTGCTGAGATCGCCAAGATGGCACCCCTCCGCCCCATCGGCCACATCGCCGGCAACCTGCAGATCCTCGCCGTCAGCGCGTGCTATCGCCTGCGCCTGGCATCCGATGGCCAGCGTTACCTGTGCTGGCTCGATGACGACGGTTGCGTGTACCTGGCACTCACCCACCACCCACGCGCCGCCGCCGTGCGGCGCCACTTCCGCGACAACATCGTGCGCCTCTACGGCAAGCCGAAGGGCGCGCCGTTCCCGCTCGCCACCGGCGACATCGTCAACGACCTGCAGGAAGCGCGCACCGCGCAGGCCAGCCGTCACATGCGCGAAGCACAGATGGAGGCCATGTCCGCATGAGCACCCCCGCACCCTTCGCCAACCGCCCCAGCAAGCCGCAGGTGACGCGCCTGCCCGACGGCCGCATCGGCATCTTCATCGGCGGCGCCTACGAGTTCACCGACGACGCGGGGCTCCGCAGCCTGTGCGACCAGGCCGCCGAACTGCTGCCCGCGCCGACGGCCCGGGAGGACTACGAGCAAGCCGAGCGCGACTTCCTCGCCGTGCTCAACCGCGAACTGGAAAGCGTCGACGCCGGCGGCTGCGCTCCGCCCGTCATCGCCATGCGCCAGGCCGACGCATGAGCAAGCAGCCCAACGCCACCACGCTCGAAGCGCGCCGCCAGGCCGAAGCCCTGCAACGCGTCACCGGCGAGTGGTTCTGCCAAAGCGGCGCCCACTACACCAAGGCCGAACAGGTCCGCTGGCGCGGCCGGCGCATCTGCGTGCCTTGCCGCGACCGCCTGGTCGCCCTCACCAAAAAGCAGCGTGCCCGATGACCACCCACACACCCGAACAGATCCAGCGCCGACTGACCTTGCTGGGCAAGGCCGCCACCGACGCCACCACCAGCCTCACCCAGCTGAATGTCGCACTCATCAATGCCCGCGCCGCCCGCGCCGACCTCGGTGTGCTGCACGAACTCGAGGCGGCCAGCGCCGCCATCACCCGCGCCACGCAGCGCACCGAAATCCAGCGCCGGCGTCTGCTGCGCAAAGCCAACCGACAGGGAGTAACCCCGTGAATCCAGTCACCGTCATCCACATCGACACCGTGCACATGCATGTGCCGTCGCCTGGTGTTTTGTTGAGTAGCGTCGAACAGTTCGCGAGCGCCCGTTGTGCCGGCCATGCAACGCCAATCGAAGCGCCTGCAGGCACCATCATCGACCAGTCCACCGGCCTCATGTGGTCCAAAGCCACCACCGCGAAAGGCAAGACGTGGGCCGAAGCCAAGGCGGCGGCCGAAGCCGTGCGCCTGGGCGGCTACACCGACTGGCGCCTGCCTACCCGCGCCGAACTGCTCACGCTGGTCGACGACACCCGCAGCAACCCCGCCATCGACACCACCCAGTTCGACTGCGAAAGCGACTGGTACTGGACGTCCACGCCGCTAGCGTCGTCCCCCTCGGTCTGCGCGTGGGGCGTCGACTTCAGCAGCGGCGGCGCCGACTACGACCGCCAGCCCGACGACGGGCGGGTGCGGGCGGTGCGGTCGGTGTCGTCGCCGGCGTCCGGTCAGTAATCGGCCTTTTGGCTGAGTAACCCACCATGTCCTTTTCCCTCCCGCCCATCGTGAAACTCGCCGAACGCCTGCTTGTGGATATCGAGCAGGCCGTGCGGCGGTTCGCGCGCTTCCACAAGTACAGCTTCGGCGCCGATCTGCGCGCCCTGGCCATGAAAGTGGCACGCCTCGCGCACCGCGCTTGGCGCGATCGAGCACGTCAGGCGGAATGGGTCGGGCAACTGGTGTGGGCGGTGGACGATCTCAAGCTGTCCATGCAACTCGGCAGCCGCATCCGCGCCTTCGCCAGCTTCCGCCAGTTCGAACAGCTCGCCCGACTCGCCGCCGACCTTGGCCGGCAGACGGGCGGCTGGCATCGCCAGTTGCATCCCAATGTCCAGAATGGCCCGCATCGAATCGCCGGCCAGCGTGACCAGATACTGAGTTCCCGTGCCACCCCAGCCGGGGTCAAGCCATGACGAAACCGTGCCAACCCACCATGGGCCGTGCGGAAGGGTCGCAAGCGCGCGGGATAGCGTCGTCCCCCTCGGACTACGCGTGGAACGTCAACTTCAACAACGGCAACGCCAACTACAACCACCAGAACAACAACGGGCGGGTGCGGGCGGTGCGGTCGGTGTCGTCGCCGGCGTCCGGTGAGTATCAGGGTGCACCACAAAGCGAGGTCAGCTTCCGCGACCTCCACCGCGCCTGGCAACGCGCCCGGCGCCAGAAGGTGCCCAGCCAGAACCAGCTGCAGTTCGAGTCGCAGTGGATCGACGGCCTACTCGACCTGCAACAGCAGATCAACGCCGGCCAGTGGCAGCCCCGCGCCACCACCTGTTTCATCGCGACCAAACCCAAGGCGCGGCAGATCCACGCGCCCGACTTCGCCGACCGCATCGTGCACCACTGGTTGGTGCCGCAGCTCGAAGCCATCTTTGAACCGGGCTTCATCGACCACAGCTACGCCAACCGCACCGGCAAAGGCACCCATGCGGCTGTCACCGCGCTGCGCACCATGGTGCGCCAGGTGCATAGCGGCCAAGGCGGCGGCTGGTACCTGCAGCTCGACATCCGCAACTTCTTCAACAGCGTGCACCGCCCCACCCTCTACCGCATGCTCAAGCAGCGCATGCAGCGCCGCGGCGTGTCGCTCACCGTCCAGCGGGTCACCCATGCCCTGCTGCGCCAGTCCGTCGAACACCAGGGCGTGGTGCACCGCTCCACAGCCGCCGAGCGCGCCCGCGTACCAGCCCACAAGCGGCTGGAGAACGCCGCCCCGGGCTGCGGCCTTCCCGTCGGCAACCTGTCGTCGCAGTTCTTCGCCAACGTCTACCTCGACGCGCTCGACCAGTTCGTTAAACACACCCTGCGCGCGCCGCGCTACCTGCGCTACGTCGATGACTTCGTGCTCGTTCACCACAGCCGCGAGCAACTGCAGCAGTGGCTGGGCCAGATCACCACGTTCCTGCGCGACACACTCAAGCTGGAACTGAAAGCCGATATCCGTCTGCGCCCGCTCACCGACGGCATCGACTTCCTCGGCTACGTCACCTACCCCACGCACACCCGCGTGCGCCGCCGCGTCGTGCAGCACGCCGGCACCGCGCTGGCCACCTGGCACCGCACCCACCACACGCCCACCGGCGTGCGTTGCACCCCGGCCGACTTCCGCCAGCTCAGCTCCACCTGGGCCAGCTACTGCGGCCACTTCGCCCGCGCCGACAGCCACCGCCTGCAGCAGATGTTCCGCGATCGCCATCCCTGCATCGCGCTCACCGATATCAAGCGTCGCTTCGACCACCGCATCGAAGGCCGGCGTATCACCTTGAGGGTTTCCCATGGATGACATCAAGCAACAGGTGGCAATTACCGCGCTCAACAAGATGATGAGCCAGGGGCATTTCAGCATCTGCACTATCGACCAGATCGCCAAGATGCTGGACATCACGCCGGACCCCGAAGCCTATGCCGTGCTGCGTCCGCTTCATTGCATCGACTACGCGACCATGCCGCGCGACCTGTATGCGCGCCTACCTGACCTCATTCAAGCCGCGCTGAGCGGCCAGAAGGTGTTCCAGTTCGAACTGCGTTCGCCGCCGGCCACACAGCTCGTGCTCATCCAGGGCCCCGCGAAACCCAAGCTGCTGCAGAGGCTTTTTCATCATGGCTGATGGCGCGCAGCAATCCGGCTTCAACTTCCCCCGCAAGGCATTGGTGAGCGCGCTTCGCCCAGGCGAAATCGTGGTGGATCTGTTCGCCGGCGGCGGCGGTGCCAGCGAAGCGCTCAAGCAGGCGCTGGGCCGTGACCCCGATCTCGCCTACAACCACGACGAGCTCGCCGTGGGCCTGCATGCGGCAAACCACCCGTTCACCGTCCACAAGCGCGAAGACACCTGGATCGCGGATCCACGCCGCGAAGTCGGGCTGCGCCCGGTCGGCTGGTTCCATGCCTCTCCGGACTGCACACACTTCAGCCAGGCCAAGGGCGGCCAGCCGCGCTCGCGCGCCACGCGATCGCTGAGCTGGGTGGTGCTCAAGTGGGCCGGCTCGCTGGCCCGCACCGGCAACGCGCCGCGCATCATCAGCCTGGAGAACGTCGAGCAGATCCTGTCGTGGGGTCCGCTGATCGCCAAGCGCTGCAAGACCACCGGCCGCGTGATCAAACTGGACGGAAGCGTGGCCGAGCCAGGCGAGCAGGTGAGCGTGTGGCAGCAGGCGCTGGTGCCCGACAAGCGCCACGCCGGCCGCACGTGGGGCCAGTTTGTCGCTGCGCTGCGCGGGCTGGGCTACGTGGTGGAGTGGCGCAAGCTGATCGCCAGCGACTACGGCGCCGGCACCAGCCGCAAGCGCCTGTTCCTGATCGCCCGCCGCGACGGTGACCCCATCGTGTGGCCCGCACCCACGCACGGCAAAGCACCCGGCCTGCTGCCCCTGGTAACCGCCGCCGACTGCATCGACTTCACCATCCCATGCCCGTCTATCTTCACCCGCAAGAAACCGCTAGCCGACGCCACCATGCGCCGCATCGCCAAGGGCGTGAAGCGGTACGTGATCGACGCCGCCGAGCCGTTCATTGTCGGCTGCGGCGGGCGCATGGGGCAGACCGCCGAGCGGCCGGTATCCCAGCCGATGCAGACGATCACCAGCAAGGCCGATGCCTGCCTCGCCACCGCAACCATCGCGCCACTGGTCACCGAGCACGCCAACGCATCCAACCAGCGCACCATGCCCGCCGGCGAGCCGCTGCGCACCATCTGCGCACAGGTGAAGGGCGAACACTTCGCATTGGCTGCCGCGCACCTGATCAAGTTTCGCGGGGACAGCCAAGGCTCAGCTGTCGACCAGCCCATGCCAACCATCACCAGTGGCGCCGGTGCCGCTCGCCCCGCTGGCGCGGCCCACGCCATGGGCGTCATCACCGCGTTCCTCGAACAGGCCAACGGCGGCTACTACAACGGCGACGGCCACGACCTACGCAAGCCAGCGCCGACCATCTGCGGCACCGGCAGTCAGCAGCGTCTGGTGACCGCTGACCTTGCTTCGCTGTCGCCCGAGCACGAAGCCGGCGCGCTGCGCGTGGCGGCATTCCTGGTCAACTACTACGGCAACGGTCAGGCGCTGGATCTGCGCGAACCCGTCGACACCATCACCACCCGCGACCGCCTGGCGCTGGTGACCGTGCTGGTGCAGGGCACGCCCTACGTGATCGTGGACATCGGCCTGCGCATGCTGCGCCGTGAGGAACTGTTCCGCGCCCAGGGCTTCCCGCCCGACTACATCATCGACACCACCGCCGACGGCCGCAAGCTGTCCATCAGCGCCAGCGTCCGCATGGTCGGCAACAGCGTCAGCCCGCCGCCCCTCTGCGCGATCGCCCGCGCCAACCTCGACCCGGTGCAGATGCCGGAACGGATCGCCGCATGATCCGCCAGGCACTGCTAATCAATGACCGATCGCGCCTGATTGTGGCCCGCAGCGAATGCGTCGTCGGCGGAATCGTAGATAGCCCCAGCAGTGATCTTCATCTTCGGCAAGCCCGCAATGGCGACCTCTTCCAGGCTGAATTTGGCACCGTCCGCGCGGACCCAGACGGTTATCACGTATTCGACGCCACGGTGGCGCCCGTCGCGCACCAGCACCCTTATATCCCGGTAATCAGCCATGCGTGAGCTCCCTATTCTGTTCTCCGCGCCGATGGTGCGCGCCATCCTCGAGGGCCGCAAGACGGTGACGCGGCGGATCGCCAAAGGCGTGCATTTCGTCCATGCGGTGGCCGGCGAAGCGCTGAAGAGCGCCGATAGCGCGGGAGGGCGAATCCCTTGCCCATACGGCCAGCCAGGCGATCGGCTGTGGGTGCGTGAGGCATTTGGGTATGAGTTCGACACACCGCTCGGCACAAATGCGCCACCGGATCGTGTGATTTATCGAGCTGACGCAAAGCATGCTGGCAAAGTTGGCTGGTCCCCATCCATCCATATGCCACGTACGGCCAGCCGCATCACGCTGGAAGTGACCGGCGTGCGCGTGGAGCGGTTGCAGGCGATCAGCGAGGACGATGCGATCGCCGAAGGTATCCACACAGTGCAAATAGGCTCCGGCTACCGCGACTCTTACAGCGCAACCCCGGTGACTTGGGCTGATGCTGTCGAGCAGGCGGCGGTGACACACGAAGATCCTCGACTCGCTTTCCGCGACCTGTGGGAGTCAATCAATGGCTCCGGCAGCTGGAACGTCAACCCGTGGGTGTGGGTGGTCGAGTTCAAGCGCGTGGAGGCGCAGAAAGCATGAACACTGAACAGCCGACCGGCCCCGACGCCGTTGCCCTCATCGCCGCGCTGGTTGCCGGCGATCGCTGGTTATCCGCCGATGCCTGCGCCGCCTACCTCGGTGGCATCACGCGCCGCACGTTTCTCGAAACCATCGCCTGCAAGCCGAACTTCCCAAAGGCACTGCCACTGGGCAAGGTCAAGGCCTGGAAAAAATCCGAAGTCGAGCAGTGGGCCGACAACTACCGCCACGCCGCTACGCGAGCCGCTTAGCCAGCTCGCTGGCGCTTTCGTCGTAGTAGATCATCAAGCTTTTCAGGTCGCGATGCCCGATCATCCGCGCCAGCTGCAGCACATCCAGCTTCTTCGACAGCCGCCAGATCGCCTCTGCGCGGCTGTCGTGGAAGTGCAGATCAGCCAGCGCGGCACGGTCGCGGATCTTGCGGAACAGTGCATCGCGTGACTGTTCATCCAGGTCGAACACTGGCCCATCGCCCACCGGCAGCAATCGCAGTATCTCCACAGCCATCGGCGACAGCGCCACCTCCCGCGCGTCGCCGTTCTTCGTACGCGGAAGCCGCACGTAGCGCGCTTCCAGCTCCACGTCCCGCCAGTGCAGGCCCAGCATCTCTCCGGCCCGCATCGCGGTCTCCAAACCCAGTAGGAACGCCAAGCCGACCCGCTGCGTCGCCGTCTCCGCGGCAAGTTGGTCGCCCAGTCCGAACGCCAGCCGAAGTCGCTCGACCTCGTTGGCGGTAATCCGCCGCTTGCGGCTGGCCGGCGCCGTCGGCCTGGTTACATCCTTCATCGGGTTATCGCGCAGCCAGCCGAAGTCGCGCCGGCAGCTCTCGAACACCGACCGCATCAGCTTCATTTCGCGCAGCACCGAGGCAGGGGACACCGATTTCAGGCGGTCATCCCGCCAGCTCGCGATGTCGGCGCCCAGGATCAGTGCAAGGCGCTTGTCAGCCAGCTTGTGCCGGCCCATGGCGGTCAGCCGGCGGACCTCCCATGTCTCGCCCTTGTGCAACGGCGCCACCTCGTCAGCGTACCGTTCCAGGGCTTGGCCGAACGTCTTGTCCGGCAGCCTGTCGCCGGCCAGCTCGGCCTGCTGCTCCAGCGCCCAGGCCGACGCCTGCGCCTTCGTGTCATGGATCTTCGATGCCCGAACCCCACGAACGAACACCTGCGCCCGCCACCGCTTGCCGATCCTGCTGATACTGGCCATAAACTCCCCACGCTGCGTAATTCGTGGGGAAACAGACTAGGGCAATGCGTCATGACTTGTCGAATCATGCCCAAAAGAAAAGCCCCTGAAACCGCACAACCGTGCGACTTCAAGGGCCATTTGTACCGCAGGCGTATCCACCCGCTTTTACTGTATTGGTGCCCAAGAGGGGACTCGAACCCCTACGACTTGCGTCGCTACCACCTCAAGGTAGTGCGTCTACCAGTTCCGCCACCTGGGCAGGTGTGTTGCTCAGTGCTTCGCCGGCGGCTCGGTGGCTGCCGGTACCTCGCCCTGACTCTTGGGCGGGGCAGGAGTTGCCGCCGGCTGTGCGGCCGGAACGGCATTGTTGGTTGCCGCGGGAACCGCCGACGGCACTTCCGTGCCAGCTGCCGGCTTGGCCGGCGTCGTCTTGCCGGCGGCAGGCTTGTCGGCGAGTGACCCCATCACACCCAGGTCTTGCGTGTTGGTGTGCGGCGCACCGTTGCCGTGCAGGTAGATGCCCATGCCGAGGCTGAGCAGAAAAAACAGGCCAGCCAGAACGCCGGTGGCACGGGTCAGGAACGTGGACGAGCCGCGCGCGCCAAACACCGTGGCCGAAGCGCCGCCGCCGAAACCCGAGCCGGCATCCGCACCGGCACCGTTCTGCAGCAGGATCAGCACGATCATCGCCGCGGCGATCAGGATGTAGAACACGCTGAAAATGACGAACATAAGGTTTCTATTGAGCCTGTGGCGCCTGATGCGCCGCAGCGCAGATTCCAAGGAAATCCGATGCAGCCAGGGAGGCCCCGCCGATCAGTCCTCCATCCACGTCCGCCTGCGCGAACAATTCCGCGGCATTGGCCGCCTTGACGCTGCCGCCGTAAATCAGTCGGGTCAGACGGGCAATCATAACATCTTCTTTTTCCAGTTGGCTACGAATGAAGGCGTGCACCTGCTGCGCCTGTTGCGGGCTGGCGGTACATCCGGTGCCGATCGCCCACACGGGTTCATAGGCGATTACCGCAGTGTCGAAGCTGGCCACGCCGTTGAGTGCCAGCACCGCCTGCAGTTGCCGCGTGATGACCGCCTCGGTTTCGCTGGCCTCGCGCTGCGCCAGGGTTTCGCCCACGCAAAGGATCGGCGTCAGGCCGCCGGCGCGGGCCGCGGCGAACTTGCGCGCCACCAGCTCGTCGCTCTCGCCGTGGTACTGGCGCCGCTCGGAATGGCCGACCAGCACCCATTGCACGCCGACGTCCGCCAGCATGGCGGCGGAGACTTCGCCGGTATACGCACCCTGCCCTTCGTGCTCGCTGACGTCCTGCGCGCCGATACCCACGCGGGAGCCGGCGTGCTGCCTTGCCAGTTCAGCCACATAGGGAAACGGCGGAAGCACCACCACGTCGATGCCGTCGGGCGCGCAGGCGGCAATGTCGTCCACCAGCGGCTTGGCCATCGAACGGCTGCAATGCATTTTCCAGTTGCCGGCGATGAGTTTCTTGCGCATGGGCTGCTTCCGCTGCGGTCAAACGGCAAGCTTACCGAGGGTCCCCGGGATCGGCAAATCGGCGGACCACTGGCGCCGATTCGCCGGTGTGGTCAAGAATGACGGCCCACCCGAAGGAACCGCGCATGACTGTCGCTCGCCCGCTCAGCCTGATCACCGGCGCTTCCTCCGGCATCGGCGCCGCGTTTGCCCGGCAACTCGCCGCACTCGGCCATCAGCTGGTGCTGACCGCGCGCCGCGTCGACCGGCTGGAGACCCTCGCTGCCGAGCTTCGCGAGCGGCATGCGATCCAGGTCACCGTGCTGCCGCATGACCTGGCCGATCCAGCTGCGCCACGGACGCTGTGCGATGAACTCGACCAGCGTGGCCTGCCGGTGGACTGGCTGGTCAACAATGCCGGCTACGGTGTGCCCGGTACCTTCGTCGCGAATGACTGGGCCACCCATGCAGATTTCCTGCAGGTGCTGCTAACCGCGCCGACCGAACTGGCCTGGCGGTTGCTGCCCGGCATGCGCCAGCGTGGCCACGGCCGCATCATCAATGTCGCCTCGCTGGCCGGACACGTACCCGGCCCGGCCGGCCACACTTTGTATGCAGCCAGCAAGGCTTACCTGATCAAACTCTCGCAGTCGCTGGCGCTGGAGAACCACGCGGCCGGAGTGCACGTGTGCGCGCTGTGCCCGGGTTTCACCTGGTCGGAATTCCACGACGTCACCGGTACCCGCGACAAGATGAACCGGCTACCCGGCTTCATGTGGCTGAGTGCGGAAGACGTGGTGCGCCAGGGCATCGCGGCGGTCGAGCGCGGCGACGCCGTGTATATCCCGGGCAGGGTCAACCGCGCCATCAAGACGCTGGTGCAGCTGCTGCCGGACCGGCTGGCCCTGCGGCTTTCGGCGCGCGAATCGAAGCGCTACCGGAACACCCAGGTCTAGGCGCACCGCAAAAAACCTCCCGCCACCAGCCACGACCTCGCCACGGCCACCGATTCCCATGTCCTTGTTTCCGACCCAGATGCGCCCATTGCCCTACCGCAAGCCGGTCGAGGGTCGCGACTACTGGGTGGCAGACGACGTGCTGCCGAATGTCGGCGACGTGCGCGCGCGTTGCCTGGCCCGGTCCGACTGGGAAATGGGTTATCCGTACACCGGCGAAGTCTGGCCGGGAATGCGCGCCATGCCTGCGTTGCTGGATGAGGAACTGGCGGCGCTGGAAGCAAGGGTATGCCAGCTCACCGGCACGAAGAAGCTGTGGGTCGAGCAGGCCGAAGCGGGAACCCGACTCAGCCACAACTGCGTGCAGGTGGTCGGCGCGGTGGAGGGAGCGGTCAAGCCGCACACCGATTCATCGAATCTGTGCCGTTACGCCGCCGTGCTGTACCTCAACCCCGACGTGCCCGAACACTGCGGCACCAGCTTCTTCCGCCAGCGCATGCCCGGCGGCCAGCTCGGCGGCAACATCGTGCTGCCGCCGCACCGCAACCTGGCCGAGGCGCTGGGCAACCGCTTCGTGCAGCCCAACGCCTTCGTCGAGGACGTGCGCGTGGGGCACCGCTGCAACCGCCTGCTGGTCTACAAGGCCAACCTGATTCACAGCGCCAGCGCGTACTGGGGTCTGGACGGGATCGACAGCAAGCGCATGACCGCGGTGTTCTTCTGGATGGCCTGACTGCCGGCCCAGTCTCGCCCGCCCCTCCTGTATCCCGGCTCAGATCAGCTTGATCTCGCGCAAGCGTTCCAGCAGGTATTCGTGCGAGGTGATCGAGCTGTCGTAGCGGCGCGGGTTGTCCGCCGTGATGCATGAATCGAGCGGGTCCAGCACCACGTCCGGATTCGGGTGCAGGAAGAACGGCACCGAATAGCGCGGCTTGCGCGCGTTCTCATTCTTCGGGTTGACCACGCGATGCGTGGTGGACGGGAACACGTGGTTGGAGAGCCGCTGCAGCATGTCGCCGATGTTCACCACGATGGCGTCGCCCTCGGTGGTGATCGGCAGCCACTCGCCCTCGCGGGTGAGCACTTCCAGCCCTTCGGCGCTGGCGCCGACCAGCAGGGTGATGAAGTTGATGTCCTCGTGCGCGCCAGCGCGTACGTTCGGCACGTTCTCGTCGGTGATCGGCGGGTAGTGGATCGGCCGCAGGATCGAGTTGCCGACGTCGGTCTTGTCCTCGAAGAAATTCTCCGGCTCGCCGATGTGCAGGGCCAACGCGCGCAGCACGCGGGTGCCTAGCTGGTCCAGCGCCTGGTACAGGCCGTAGCCGTATTGCCTGAAGTCGGGCACCTCGACGGGCCAGAGGTTCGGCGGCATCACGTCGGCGAATGTCGAGTCGCGCGGGATCTCGCGGCCGATGTGCCAGAACTCCTTGAGGTCGGCGTGCTGGCTGTCCTTGGCGGTCTCCACCTTGAACGGGGTGTAGCCGCGCGCACCGCCGGCACCAGCGACGTGGTACCTCATCTTGGTTTCGGTGGGCAGTGCGAAGAAGCGCCGGAACGCGTCGTACGAGCCGTCGATCAGCTCGCGCGCGATGCCGTGGCCGCTGATGCAGCAGAAACCGAATTCGCGGTAGGCCGCGCCGATCTCGGCGACGAAGGCATCGCGGTCGGTGTCATAGCGGCGGATGTCGAGGGTGGGAACTTTCTTCATGGCTGTAGTCACCAAGTTGGCGTGCGGTCGGTCGATCCGCCACCGCGGGAGGCGGGGCACGTCGGGCCAATCCATGGCGACCCGGTACAACTACAGGTTCACGAGCGTTCGGCGGCGGATTTTACCGTTCCGGCGAGCTGTTCCGCCAACTGCTGCACTTCCGCCGGGTCAGCGCCCTCGATGGTGACGCGCACCAGCGGCTCGGTGCCGGAGGCCCTCAGCACCACCCGGCCGCGGCCGCGCAGCACCTGTTCCACTTCGGCCAGGGCCTGTTGCACCTGGTCGCTGGCCAGCGCTTCGCGGGCGCCGGCGGCGCGCACGTTCAGCATCACCTGCGGCATCTTCTGCAGGCCCTGCCGCGCGGTGGCCAGATCCTCGCCGGATCGCGCCAGCGCTTCGAACACGGCCAGCGCGGCGATGATCCCGTCGCCGGTGGTGGCGCGGTCCAGGCACAGGATGTGGCCGGAAGTTTCGCCGCCGAGCACGCCGCCCTGCTCCTTCAACTGCTGCAGCACGTAGCGGTCACCCACGTTGGCACGCAGCAGCGGTACGCCGAGTCCGGTCAGCGCCAGTTGCAGGCCATAGTTGCTCATCAGGGTACCGACCACCGGCCCGTGGAGTTTCCCCTGCCCATGCCAGCTGCGCGCCAGCAGGTAGAGGATGTCGTCGCCATCGGCGAGCACGCCGTTCCGGTCGACCAGCTGCACGCGGTCGCCGTCGCCATCGAACGCAATGCCGATGTCGGCGCCATGCGCCAACACCGCCTGTTGCAGCGCCTGCGGATGGGTCGAGCCGACCTCGCGGTTGATGTTGAAGCCGTCCGGCCGGTCGCCGATGGCAATCACCTCGGCGCCCAGTTCGCTGAACACCTTGGGCGCCACCTGATAGGTCGCGCCGTGGGCGCAGTCCACTACCAGCCGCCACCCGTGCAGGCTGAAATCCTCAGCCACGGTGGACTTGCAGTACTCCGCGTAACGGGCCACCGCGTCGTCGATCCGGCGCGCCTTGCCGAGCCGCTCCGACGCCACCGTGGCGAACGCGGCGTCGACCTCCTGCTCGATTGCCAGCTCGACCTCGTCGGACAGCTTCTCCCCGTCGGCGGAGAAGAACTTGATGCCGTTGTCGTGGTGCGGGTTGTGCGAGGCGCTGATCACGATGCCGGTCTGTGCGCGCATCGAGCGGGTCAAGTAGGCCACCGCCGGGGTCGGCATCGGTCCGAGCAGGCCCACGTCGGCACCGGCCGCGACCAGGCCCGCCTCCAGCGCGGCCTCGAACATGTAGCCGGAGATGCGGGTGTCCTTGCCGATCAGCACCTTCGGCCGCTTGCTGCCGTCACGCGCCAGCACGCTGCCGACGGCGCGCCCCAGCTTGAGCATGAAATCCGCGCTGATCGGCCACTGCCCGACCAGCCCGCGGATACCGTCGGTGCCGAAATACTTGCGTTGGGTCATGGGCTGCCTGATGGGGTGGTCGATGGGGAAAGGGAAACGGCAGCTCAGTCGTCGTCCGGCCAGCGCGGCATGGCGGGTTTGTCGGCACGCCGCGGCACGGCATCGACCGCATGCACCGCCTGCCACACCGCCAGCGCGTCGACGGTTGCGGCCACGTCATGCACCCGCACCATGCGCGCACCGCGCTGAACGGCTACCAGCGCGGCTGCCACGGAACCGGCGGTGCGCTCGGCAGGCACCGCCCTGCCGGTCATCTCGCCGATCATCGTCTTGCGCGACAGCCCGATGTACGCACCGCTGCCGAGATCGGCGAAACGTTCCAGCGCGCACAGCAGCGCCAGGTTGTGCTGCAGCGTCTTGCCGAAGCCGAAGCCCGGGTCGACCATCACCTTGCGCCGGTCGATGCCGGCCAGCTCGCAGGCGAACAGCCGATCGGTGAGGAAGCGGTGAACCTCACCCACCACGTCGTCGTAATGCGGCTCGGCCTGCATGCTGCGCGGCTCGCCCTGCATGTGCATCAGGCACACCGGGACGCCCAGCTCGGCCGCCGCGGCCATCGCGCCGTCGCGGCGCAGCGCGTACACGTCATTGATCATGCCGGCACCGGCGGCTACCGCCGCGCGCATCACCTCGGGCTTGGAGGTGTCGATCGCGATCGGCAGCGTGGTGCGCGCAATCAGCTGCTCGATCACCGGCAGCACCCGGCGCAGTTCTTCCTCGACCGGCACGTCGGCCGAGCCGGGACGGGTCGATTCGCCGCCGACGTCGATCATGTCGGCGCCCTGCTCCGCCAGCGCCAGGCCATGCGCCACGGCCGCTTCCAAGCTGTCGTGCATGCCGCCGTCGGAAAACGAATCGGGGGTGACGTTGAGGATGCCGACCACCCGCGCGCGGTCGAGCCTCAACAGGCGCCCGGCGCAATCCAGCACCGGCGCCAACAAATCGTTCGACATGCTCATGACCTCGTCAATATCCGGAAGCGGTGCCGCGCTCAGGCTTCGACCTGGCCGCCCAACTCGCCCATGTAGCGGCGATAATGGCGCAGCTCGGCGATCGAGTCGCGGATATCCGACAGCGCCGTATGGGCCGATTCCTTGCCGACGCTCTTGGCGATCTCCGGCGCCCAGCGTCGGGCCAGCTCCTTGAGCGTGGAGACGTCCAGGTTGCGGTAGTGGAAATAGCGCTCCAGCCGCGGCATCTGCCGATGCAGGAAGCGACGGTCCTGGCAGATCGAGTTGCCGCACATCGGCGACTTGCCCGGCGGCACCCACGTGCGCAGGAAATCCACCGTAGCCTGCTCGGCCATCGCGTGATCGGTTTCCGAGATCAGCACCTGCCGCCACAGGCCCGACTTGTGGTGCTGGTTGCAGTTCCAGTTGTCCATCGACTCCAGCCGGTCGATTTCGTGGCGTATCGCGAAGGCCGGCCCTTCGGCCAGCACGTTCAGCTCCTTGTCGGTGACGATCGTGGCGATCTCCAGGATGGAGTCGTTGTCGGTGTCGAGGCCGGTCATCTCCAGATCGATCCAGATCAGGTTGTCTTCGTGCGCTTGGCTCATGGGCTCTCCTTGTGGGAGGAAGTTTATCAGCCCCATGCCGGCGCAGCTTTCGGCCATGCGATCATGGCCCGATGCAGACCTTTTTCTGGCATGACTACGAGACCTCCGGCGCCGACCCGCGGCGCGACCGCCCGCTGCAGTTCGCCGGCATCCGCACCACGCCGGAGCTGGAGATCGTCGGCGAGCCGGTGATGTTCTACGGCCAGCCGTCGCGGGAGATGCCGCCGCATCCCGACGCCTGCCTGATTACCGGCATCACGCCGCAACAGGCCGAACGCGAAGGGCTCGGCGAGGCGGAGTTCGCCGCCCGCGTGCATGAACAGCTGGCGGCGCCAGGCACCTGCGGCGTGGGCTACAACTCGCTGCGCTTTGACGACGAATTCACCCGACAGATGCTGTACCGCAATTTCCACGAGCCGTACGGCCGCGAGTGGGAGAACGGCAATTCGCGCTGGGACCTGATCGACCTGGTGCGCATGTGCCAGGCGCTGCGGCCCGAAGGCATCGTCTGGCCGACCCGCGAGGACGGCTCACCCAGCTTCAAGCTGGAGCACCTGGCCAGCGCGAACGGGCTAACCCAGGAGCGCGCCCATGATGCGCTGTCGGACGTTCGTGCGCTGATCGAGCTGGCCCGGCTGATCCGCGTGCGCCAGCCACGGCTGTGGGACTGGTACTACGCCCTGCGCCGCAAGCAGAAGGTGTTCGAGCTGCTCGACGTGGTGAACATGACGCCGCTGGTGCACGTTTCCTCGCGCTATCCGGCCAGTCGCCACTGCCTGGCGGTGATCGCGCCGCTGGCGGCGCACCCGAGCCGGCCCGGCGAGGTGATCGTGTACGACCTGGCCACCGATCCCGCCGCCTGGCTGGCGCTGGACGAAGACGAGATCGCCGATCGCATCTTCACCGCGCGCGCCGACCTGCCCGAGGACGTCGAGCGCATCCCCCTGCGCACCGTGCGCGCCAATCGCGCCCCGGCGCTGGCGCCGCTGTCGGTGCTGCAAGGGGTGGACCTGGATCGCCTGCAGCTGGACCTGGCCCGTTGCCAGGCCCATCACGACGTGCTGCACGCCGTCGACGGGCTCGCCGAGAAGCTGCGCCGCGTGTTCCAGCGTGCAGCCGAACTACCGCCGCCGGAAGATCCCGAACTGGCCCTGTACGGCGGCGGCTTCCTGCCCGATGCCGACAAGCGCCTGCTGGCGCAGGTACGCGCCACGCCACCGCGCGAGCTGGGCACGCGCAGCTTTCCGTTCCGCGACCCGCGCTATCCGGAGTTGCTGTTCCGCTACCGCGCGCGCAACTGGCCGGAAACGCTGGACGCGGAGGAATACGCGCGCTGGGAGAACTTCCGCCGCGCACGCCTGACTACCCGCACGCCGCTGACCGGGCTCACCCTCGACGACTATTTCGCCCGTCTCGCCGAACTGCGCCACGCCCCGCAGGCGCAGGACAAGCTGCCCCTGCTTGACCAGCTGCAGGCCTGGGGCGAACAGCTCGCCGCCAGCATCGACGGTATTCCCCCCACGTAGGGCGGGCACTGCCCGCCTCTCCAGCACCCGAAAAAATCCGGCGGGCACTGCCCGCGCTACCGAGTCCTTCGACAACCCGCCATGCCCCAACGCTATTTCACCCCCGCCACCTTCCGCTTCCTGCGCGCCGTCGAGCGCAACAACAACCGCGACTGGTTCCACGCGCACAAGGACGACTACGAGCGCCACGTGCGCGAGCCGTTCCTGCAGCTGATCGCCGACCTGCAGGCGCCGCTGGCGAAGATCAGCCCGCACTACCGCGCCGATCCGCGCAAGAACGGCGGCTCGCTGTACCGCATCTACCGCGACACGCGCTACTCCAACAACAAGCTGCCGTACAAGTCGTGGCAGGGTTCGCGCTTCTTCCACCAGCGCCGGCACGAGATTCAGGCGCCCGGTTTCTACCTGCACATCGAGCCCGGCGAGTGCTTCGCCGGCGGCGGCATGTGGCACCCCGAACCCGATGCGCTGAAACACATCCGCGAGTTCCTGGTCGACAACCCGGCCGCGTGGAAGCGCGCCACGCAGAGCAAGGCGTTCCGCGAGCATTTGAAATTGGGCGGCGAATCGCTGGTGCGCCCGCCGCGCGGCTACGACCCCGCCCACGAGCTGATCGAGGATCTCAAGCGCAAGGACTTCATCGCCACCACCGCGTTCGATGAAGCGCTGGCGTGCTCGGAGGAACTGCTGCCGTGGACGGTGGCCACGTTCAAGCGCGTCGCGCCGCTGGTCGACTACCTCTGCGCGGCACAGGAGCTGGAGTTCTAGGCAGGAGCCAGCACGCGCCGCCGCGCGGCCAGCAGCCATGCCGCAACGGCGATCCCGATCATGGCGGTGAACGCAACGTAGTGCGCCGGCGCGAGTACGCCGAACGGCTTCAGCAGCCAGCCGATCAGCAGCGGCGTGAGCCCGCCGAACAGTGCATAGGCGATGTTGTACGAGAACGACAGGCCGGAAAAACGCACCGGCGGCGGGAACGCCGCCACCATCAGCGCCGGCACCACGCCGACCACGCCCACGGCGAAGCCCGCCAGCGCATACAACGCGACGAAGTGCGCGGCACCGGCCTGCAGGTCGATGTACAGCGCGTAACCGCACGCGAACAACCCGATCGCGCCGGCCAGCAGCGCATGCGCATGGCCGATGCGATCGGCCAGCCAGCCGTAAAAGAGGCAACCCAGCGCCAGCGCGAACGAAGCCACGCTGTTGCCGAGGAACGCACGCGCCGGCGCCACATGGAACACCGACTGCGCCAGCGTCGGCGTCATCAGGATCAGCACCACGATCGCCGCGGTGAGCATCCAGGTCACCAGCATCGACAGCAGCACGCCGGGCAGGTGCCGTTCGAACACCAGCCGCAGCGGCAAGCCCGAAGCCAGCTCCTTGCGCGCATGCATCGCCTCGAACACCGGCGTCTCGCTGAGCCAGCGACGCAGCCACACCGCGACGAAGCCGAACACGCCGCCGGCCAGGAATGGCAGCCGCCAGCCATGCTCGAGCACCTCGGCCGGAGTCATGCGGCTGTTGATCGCCGCGGCTGCCAGCGAGCCGATCAGGATGCCCGCGGTGAGCCCTGAGGTGAGGCTGGCGCAGGCCAAGCCGATCCGCTTCGGTGGCACATGTTCGGCCACGAACACCCACGCACCTGGCACCTCGCCACCCACCGCGATGCCCTGCACCACCCGCAGCAAAAGCAGCAAAAGCGGCGCCAGCATGCCGATCTGGGCGTACACCGGCAACAAGCCGATGGCCAGGGTCGGTACCGCCATCAGGAATACGCTGAGCGTGAACATCCGCTTGCGCCCCAGCTTGTCGCCGTAGTGCGCCATCACGATGCCACCCAGTGGCCGCGCCAGGTAACCCACGGCGAAGATGCCGAACACCTGCAGCTGGGCCAGCCACGGTGTGGTGTCGGGCGGAAAAAACAGGTGGCTCAGCGGGATCGCGAAGAACACGAACACCACGAAGTCGTAGAACTCCAGCGCGCCGCCCAGTGCGGACAGCAGCAGGGTGCGGGCGTCGCGGCGGTCCAGCGGGCGCGCTGCCGTGCCGGTCGCCTCCGGTATGGCCAGTGTCGTGGCTTCGCTCATGGGAACCGTGGCCGATGCGGAGGGTTCGGCAACATAGCGCACAGCGTGGCACTACGCGACGCCATGCGCATCCCCTATGCTCGCGCTGCCCGGCGGGATGCCTGGCCACGCGGGCGAGCCAGCCATCCTGCGGGCAGCTGCCCGGCGCCGTTTTCCGGGGAGAGGAAACGCCGTTCCATCTGGCCGTGGGCCAGTGATCCAGACCGCGCCGCACCATCGCGGCGCTCGCGTCCATTCATGCAATCGGGAGGAGTCTTCGATGAACCTGGGCAAACGCATGGCCGCCGAATTGTTCGGCACGTTCTGGCTGGTACTGGGCGGTTGCGGCAGCGCCGTGCTGGCCGCGGGATTTCCGGAACTGGGCATCGGCTTCGCCGGCGTGGCGCTGGCCTTCGGCCTCACCCTGCTGACGATGTGCTACGCCATCGGCCACATCTCCGGCTGCCACATCAACCCGGCCGTGACCTGCGGTCTCGCCGCCGGCGGCCGCTTTCCGTTGAAGGATGTGATCCCCTACATCGTCGCCCAGGTGATCGGCGGCCTCGTGGCCGGCGCGGTGCTGTACGTGATCGCCTCGGGCAAGGCGGGCTTCGATCCCGTCGGTGGCGGCTTCGCCTCGAACGGCTTCGGCGCGCATTCGCCGGGCGGCTATTCGATGACTGCAGCCGCGGTATGCGAGATCGTGATGACCGGCTTCTTCATCTTCATCATCATGGGTGCCACCCACCGGAGCGCGCCGGTAGGCTTCGCCGGCATCGCGATCGGCCTCGCGCTGACCCTGATCCACCTGGTCAGCATCCCGGTCACCAACACCTCGGTGAACCCGGCGCGCTCGACTGGCGTGGCCTTCTTCCAGGGCGGCTGGGCGGTGGAACAGCTGTGGTTCTTCTGGGTGATACCGATCATCGGCGGCATCATCGGCGGGCTGATCTACCGCTATCTGTGGAGCGACCGCCCCGCGCAGCCCGACATCAGGGGCGACCGGGCCTGAGCAAGGCCCGCACGCCACGCGGCCAGCCCGCGTGGCGTGATCTCGTCTACGCCTCATAAAGCTCGATCGGCAAGCCATCGGGGTCGGCAAAGAAAACGCAGCGGCGACCGGTGCACTCGTCCACCCGCATCGGCTCGCAAACGACGCCGAGCGCCGTCAGCGCGATCGCCGCCGCCTCCCCGTCAGCCACGACGAAGGCGAGGTGGCGCAGGAAGAACGCGGTGGCGCACCAGGGAAGGAAAACGGCTCCAGTTGCGCACCGGGGCTGACTTCCAGGTCGCACTTCCAGGAATCGCGCGCCTCGCGGTAGGCCGCGCGCGGCGCACCGTGTTGTCGCGCTCGAAGCGCGCTGCTCGGCGGCGGCGTTGAGCTCGTGATAGCCGGTTAGTACGGCCCGAGGTACAGCCTGCCTCGCCTGTGCATTCCGGCCATGACCAGCGCGCAACCTTGGCAGTGGTGCCCGCCACTGCCATTGTGCGGTTGCGTCAAGACGCAGTCGTATGGCGCTGCTAGAGTCCATACCGTGCTGCACGGTCCGGGGGGATCGGACGGCACATTCCGACGATGCCTCGCTGGCATCACCCGTAGTCGACCTGCCTGCAGCACAGGTGGCTTGGCGCACCTGTGGCTGCATGCGGCCGGCTCTACCCGCGGCGCTTCGCCGCTTCAAGGGGAGAGACCCAAGTGCGACGCACGACGACGATATTGTCAATGCTCCTGGCCTGCGCCACCGCGCAGGCCGCCACCACCGGGGTAGCGCTGGTGCACGGCACCGGCAGCCAGACCGACGCCTACAACGACTACTGGCAGGCCGCCATGGTCGAAGGCGTGCGCAACGGCCTGACCGACCGCAGCAACCTGCTGGTGGTCAACTGCGATTTCAACCAGTACATGTGGGACAGCCGCGCCGCCGGCTGCCTGGCCGGCCAGCTCACCAGCTTCATCCAGAACCGACAAATTGACCGCCTGATCGTCATCACCCACTCCAACGGCGGCAACGTGATGCGCTGGATCCTGTCCAACCCGACCTGGGATGCACGCTACCCGGCCATCATCAGCCGCATCGCCAAGGTCGACGCGCTCGCCCCGTCCAGCGCCGGCACGCCGCTGGCTGATGCGGTGATCGCAGGCAACGTGTTCGAGTCCGCGCTGGGCTGGCTGCTCGGCTACAAGACCGACGCGGTGCGCCAGCAGCAGGTCGGCTGGATGGCCGTCTACAACCAGCAATACTTGCTCGGCACCAGCGGGCGGCCGGCGCTGCCGGTGCCCTTCCGTGCGGTGGTCGGCACCGACGTGGTGTCCGGCTTCTGGAGCAGCCAGGCTTACTGCGGTGGCTATTCGCAAAGCGTGGGGCTGGAGCTCACCCAGAACTGGCTGAACAGCTGCTCGGACGGCTTCATCGAGTGCTCCAGCGCGTCCGCCGCCGGCACGGTGTGGTTCCGCGACACGCAGCAGACCGGCGGCTCCGTGCTGAACCACAACCAGAGCCGGCGCGCCTGCTTTGGCCTCGAATCCATTCTCGCCAACGACGTCAGGGGATGATCGCCATGAAGCCAAGCATTCTTCTCACAACGCCCTTGCTGGCGATCTGTCTGGCCGCGCCGGCGATGGCCGGCAGCCAGGTGCTGCTGCCGCCGCAGCAGGGCGACCTGGTGCCCACCGTGCTGCAGGCACGCACCGCCACGCCGCGTCCCGCGCAGCCGATCACGGCGACGCCCGAACTGCGTGTGGAACTCGCCCCGCTCCACGTGAGCTGGCCGTTGCCGCACGACGCCGCACTCGAGTCGCAGCCAGCGCCGTTCGCACGCGACAGCCGTGAATACTGGCGCGACGTCTCGGCCAGCGAACTCAGGTTCGGCCTGTCACTGCCGTTGAGCGCACCCGGCGCAATCATCCGGCTCAGCCCCGGCAACGCGGCGGTCGGCAAGCTGGATCCGGCCGGCGTGCAACTGCAGCTGGGCCGGCAATCGTTGAACGCGAATGCCGCCAGCCGGCAGCTGGCCGATGCCGCCGCGCTGCATGCGGCCGGCATGGACGTGCCGGCGGCGTCACTGGTGATGCAGCTCCGGCCCGAACTCGGCAGCGGCGTCGCCACCTTGCGCGTGCCGGCGGCCAACGGCCGTTACGTGGTGCACGTATACGAACCGCAGAGTCCATTCACCGCCACCGCGAAGGCCGATCGTGGCGACCTGTTGCAGGGCCAGAGCGTGCACGTGCGGGTGGCGCTGCAGGATCAGGACCGCGAGCTGCCGCTCAGTTCGGTCGGTGGCCTGCTGCGGGCGCCGGACGGCAGCAGCACGTCGCTGACCTTCCGTCGCCAGGCCGATGGCAGCTTCGCCGCCGACGTCAGTCCACGCGGCATCCAGGGCACGCCCGGGCTATGGGAAGTGCACGGCTTCACCGTGGGCAGGGACAGCGCCGGCCACGAGATCCGCCGCGACACCACCACCGTGTTCGCCGCGGCCGCGCCGGTGGCCCGCCTCAGCGGGCTGGCCAGCACCGCCCGCGCGACGGACCACGGCATCGACATCGCGTTTGGCGTGACGGCCCGCGCCGACAGCCGCTATGCGGTTTCCGCCGTGCTGTACGGACGTGCTGACGACGGCTCGATGGTGCCGGCGGCATTCGCGCAATCAGCGGCGTGGCTGCCGGCCGGCGATGGCCAGCTCACCCTGCACTACGATCCGGTCAGCCTGCAGGGCATTGGCGCGCCGTACGAACTGCACGACCTGCTCCTGCAGGATCAGCCAGCGGTGGGCCTGCTGGAGCGTCGCGCGCTGGCGATGCGCTTCATCGCGCCATAGCCACCTTCGGAAGATCGTCGGCAATCATGCCGCGGCCCCTCTCGACCACGGGGCCGCGGATTTCTGGCAGCCACATCAGGCTTCGGAAAACGCGAACGCCAGCACGTCGGCGATCGCGTCGGTATCGGCCAGGCACATCAGCAGCCGCTCCACGCCCAGCGCCACGCCGGCGCAGTCGGGCAGCGCGTCGAGCACGCCGAGCAGGCGCTCGTCCAGTGGAACTTCGTGCAGGCCGCGCTGCCGGCGGCGCGCGTTGTCGCGCTCGAAACGCATGCGCTGCTCGGCGGCATCGTTCAACTCGTGGTAGCCGTTGGCCAGTTCGTAGCGGCCCAGGTACAGCTCGAAACGCTCGGCCAGCGGCGGTTCGTCGGGGCGGACTTTCGCCAGGGCGCACTGGCTGGCCGGGTAGTCGTGGATCACCGTGATGCGGTCACGCGGAAACGCTGGTTGCAGCTTGTGCGTGATCAGCAGGTCGAGCCAGTCGTCGTGACCCAGGCCCGCCGGATCGATGCCGGACTCGGCCAGCGGCGCGCGCAGCGTGTCGATGGCGGCATGCGCCGGATCGATGCCCAGCTCGTCGAGGAACAGCTGGCGGTAGCTCGTCACCACCAGCTCGGCGCGCCGCTCCACCATCGCCAGCGCCGCCTCGACCAACGCGACGGTTTCCTGCATCAGCCGGCGATGGTCCCAGCCCACCCGGTACCACTCCAGCATGGTGAATTCGGGGTTGTGCCGGCCGCCCGCCTCGCCGTTGCGGAACACCCGGCCCAGCTCGTAGCAGTCGCCGATGCCGGCGGCGAGCAGCCGCTTCAGCGGGTACTCCGGCGAGGTGCGCAGCCAGCGCTCGCGCGCGCCGGCGTCGACATGGCCGCTGAACATCGTGCTGAAGCTCTCGATGTTCGGCTCGGTATTGCCGGCGGCGGAGAGAATCGGCGTTTCCACTTCCAGCACGCCGCGCTCGGCGAAGAACGCGCGCAGCAGCGCGTACAGTCGTGCGCGCAGTTGCAGGGCGGCCCGCGGGGCGAGACCCATCAGCCCGCCTCGTGCTGGCCGAGCAGGGCCAGCAGCTGCGCCTCGTCCCACACCGGCACGCCCAGCTCCTGCGCCTTGTCCAGCTTGGAGCCGGCCGCTTCACCGGCGACCACCACGCTGGTCTTCTTCGACACCGAGCCGGACACCTTGGCGCCCAGCGACTCGAGTCGATCCTTCGCTTCGTCGCGGCTGAGCGAGGCCAGCGTGCCGGTGAGCACGAAGGTTTGTCCCTCCAGCGGTGCGGCCGTCGCCTTGGCCGTATGCGGGATCGCCTTGAGCAGGCGCTGCATCGCCGCCTCGCCCTCGCGCAGCCCGGCCAGTGCGGCCGGGTCGGCAAGGTGTTTTTCCAGACTGGCCGCGGCTGCCTGCGGCACACCGGCGGTGATCCAGTGCGCCGGTCCGCCGGCCAGCAACTGGTCGAGCGTGGGGAAGTGTTGCGCCAGCAGCGCGCAGCTCTTCGGGCCGAGCTTGTTGATGTTGGCCATGCCCAGCAACACGCCGAGATTCAGACGATCGCGCAGCAGCGGCGACGGCGCGCCCTCGTCACTGAACGTGATGCCGGCGTCGAGCAGCGCGTCGACCACCTGCTCGTTGCCCGCCTGTGCGAAGAAGCCGGCGATCGAGGTGGCCACTTCGCTGCCGATGTCCGGCAGCACGCGCAGCACCGCCGCCGGCATGCTGCGCACGAACTCCAGCCGGCCCAGCCACCCCGCCAGCGTCTTCGCCGTGCTCTCGCCGATGTGCATGATGCCCAGCGCGTACAGGAAGCGCGCCAGCGTGGTGTGCTTGCTGGCCTCGATCCCGGCCACCAGGTTTTCCGCCCACTTGGTCGCTATCTTGCCGGCCTTGACCGTTTCCGGCGTAGTCCCATCACGCTCGTCGATGCGGCGCTTCATCTCGACGAAATCGTCCACACTCAGGCCGTACAGGTCGGCCGGCGAGTGCACGATGTCCAGCTCCACCAGCGCCTCGGCGAAGCGTTCGCCCAGGCCTTCGATATCCATGGCGCGGCGCGAGGCGAAGTGGATCAGTGCCTCCTTGCGCTGCGCGGCGCAGATCAGCCCGCCGGAGCAGCGATACGCCGCCTCGCCCTCCTCGCGCAGCAGCTCGGAACCGCACACCGGGCAGCGTGCGGGCATGTGCCAGGGATGCGTATGCGGCGGCCGCAGCTCAGTCATCACGCGCACCACTTCCGGGATCACGTCGCCGGCGCGACGCACGATCACCGTGTCGCCCACGCGCACGTCCAGCCGCGCCACCTGGTCGGCGTTGTGCAGGGTGGCGTTGGTGACGGTGACGCCAGCCACCTGCACCGGTGCCAGCCGCGCCACCGGGGTGGCCGCGCCGGTGCGGCCGATCTGGATCTCGATCGCCTCGACCGTGGTGGTTTGCTCCTGCGCGGGGAACTTGTGTGCGAGCGCCCAGCGTGGCGCGCGCGAGACGAAGCCCATCTTGCGCTGGCCGGCGTAGTCATCCAGCTTGTAGACCACGCCGTCGATGTCATACGGCAGGCTGTCGCGCTTGCCGCCGATGCGGTGGTAGTAGGCGATCAGCCCGTCGAAGCCGCGCGCGGTGTCCACTTCCGGCGATACCGGGAAGCCCCACTCGCGCAGCTGGCGCAGCGTGGCCGAATGGGTCGGCGGCAGCTCGCCGCCCTCGACCTCGCCCACCGCGTAGGCGAAGAAGCTCAGCCGCCGTTTCGCGGTGACCGCCGGGTCGAGCTGGCGCAGCGAACCGGCCGCGCCGTTGCGCGGGTTCGCCAGCGGCTTCTCGCCGTGCTTGCGGGCGTATTCGTTGAACGCCTCGAAATCCTTGTGCAGCATGATCACTTCGCCGCGCACTTCCAGCACGTCGGGCCAGCCCTTGCCGCGCAGCTTCAAGGGAATGGCGCGCACCGTGCGCAGGTTCGCGGTCACGTCCTCGCCGGTCTCGCCGTCGCCGCGGGTGGCGCCCTGCACGAATACGCCGTGCTCGTAGCGCAGGCTGATCGCCAGGCCGTCGAGTTTGGGTTCCACCGAGAAAACGGGGTCGCTCCGTTTCGTGGTCTGCTCGATGCGCCGCTCGAACTCCGCCACCTCACGGAAGCGGTCGCGATCGCTGTCACCGTCCTGCTCGAACGCGTTGCCCAGTGACAGCATCGGGATCGCATGGCGCACCTCGGCAAAGCCACCGCTGGCACGCGCGCCGACCTTGCGCGTCGGCGAATCGGCCGTGGCCAGCACGGGGTATTCGGCCTCCAGCGCCTCCAGCTCGCGCATCAGCCGGTCGTACTCGGCGTCGGTGATGTCCGGGTCGTCGAGCACGTGATAGCGGTAGTTGGCCTGCTCGATCTGCGCCCGCAGCGCGGCGGCGCGGGCGATAGTCTCGGCCGGGGCCGGGTGTGCGGTCATGCGGGTCTCCATCGGATCTCCCCGCAGTTTAACGACACCGGCGCGCGATGCGACTCAGCGGTGGAAGTGCCCCGCCGCTTCCGGCTGGTAGGCGATCTCCAGCACCTTCAGGCGGCGCTTGCGGCCGTCCGGCGTGGGCCAGTCGATCTGTTGGCCCTGCGCCAGCCCGAGCAGTGCGCTGCCCACCGGCGCCAGGATCGACACCGTGCCGGGCGTACCCGCAGCCGCCGGATACACCAGGGTCAGGGTCAGCTTTTCGCCATTGCTCTCGTCCTCGAAGGTGACGGTAGAGTTCATCGTCACGATGTGGTCCGGCATCGCCGCCGGCTCGACCACGTCGGCACGATCCAGTTCCGCGCGCAGCGCATCGAGCTTGTCGGCCTCGACGGGCGGCAGGCGCTCCAGCAACGCTTCGATGCGTTCCATGTCGATGCGGGAAACAGTGATCGGTGGCTTGCTCATGACTTTTCCTGATACTCGCGGCTCCTGCCGCACAAAAGCACACGCCGGAACGAAGCCGCCCCGGCGCGTGTGGTTGTTAGTGGCCGTTATGCCTATCTGGGCATGACTGGCAGATGAAACAAGGTCCACTGTGCTGATACCGCCAGAGAAAATCAAGCTTTCATAGCAGTTACCATGCGGAAAATGCCTCCCCAAACCGCTGCGGACACTCACGCCGTCGCCTCTGACGCCCCCGTGCCAACGACGGATACGGCTGATTTGCGTGATATTTCCACGCGGGAGCGCTTCCGTGGCCTGCTGTGGCTGGTGGCCGCCGCATTCTTCATGCAGGCGCTGGATTCCACCGTGGTCAACACCGCGGTGCCGGCGATGGCCGAAGCGCTCGGGGTGACCCCGCTGGGCATGCGCACCGCGCTGACCAGCTACGTGCTGACCCTGGCGATCCTGATCCCGGCCAGTCCGTGGCTGTGCGACCGCTTAGGCACGCGGCGCGTGTTCGGTGCCGCAATCGTGGTGTTCGGCCTGGGTTCGCTGTTGTGCGGCATCGCACAGACGCTGCCGCAGCTGGTCGCCGCGCGCGTGGTGCAGGGTGTCGGCGGCGCCGCGCTGATGCCGGTGGGGCGCTACGTGCTGGTGCGCAGCATCGACAAGCGCGAGTTCGTGCGGGCAATGAGCACGGTGGCCACATTCGGCCTGCTCGGCTCGGTGCTGGGGCCGCTGCTGGGCGGCGCGATCGTGGAGTTCACCTCGTGGCGGCTGATCTTCCTGATCAACGTGCCGGTGGCGCTTGCCGGCGTGTGGATGAACAAGCGCGACATGCCCGATTATCGGCTCGACCGCGCCAACCGCTTCGACCTGCCCGGCTTCCTGCTGTTCGGTGCCGCCTCGGCCTTGCTGCTCACCGCCTCGGAGCTGGCCGGCAGCACCCCGGTACCGTGGCTGTGGATGGGTCTGTGCGCCCTGCTCGCCGTGCTGCTCGGCGCAGTTTACGTATGGCACAGCCGGCATACCGAACATCCGGTGGCGGACCTGACCCTGTTGAAGGTGCGCAGCGTGTGGGTGTCGCTGGCCGGCGGCCTGTTCACCCGGCTCGGCATCTCCGGCATGTTCCTGCTGCTGGTACTGTTCCTGCAGGTCGGCTGCGGCTGGTCGCCGCTGATGGCTGGTCTGATGATGGTGCCGCAGGCGCTTGGCTCGATCATCGCGAAGTGGGCAGTGAACCGCGCGCTGGTGCGCTACGGCTACCGCCGCCTGCTGCTGGGCAACACGCTGATCGTGGCCGTGCTGCTGGCGGCGTTCGCCCTGCTCGGCCCGGGCTCGCCGGTGTGGGTGATCGCGCTGCTGACCTTCGCCTACGGTGGCTTCGCCGGCCTGCAGTACACCACCATGAATACGCTGATCTACGCCGACCTGGACATCCGGCATGCCTCGATGGCCTCGTCAATGGCCTCGACCGTGCAGTACCTGGCGATGAGCTTCGGCATCGCGCTGTCTACCTTGCTGATGCAGGCGATGCTGCAGGGCCATGCCCACGAGGACTACGTGATGGCGTTCCGCTGGACGATGGTCATGCTCGCGGCGATCACCGCAGCGGCCAGCAGCGTGTTCAGCCGGCTGCGGCACGACCGTCCGCCGTCCGGTGCCGCCGCGCGCACTAGCGGCGCTGCCTGACGCGGAGCCTGCATGTAGCATGCAGTCTTTGTCGAAAGCCCGGGCACGCGCCGCATGCACCACGCCAGCGAGATCCTGTTCACCCTGTTCGTCGTGTTCGTCGCTGCCCAGATCGGCGGCGAGATCGCGCAACGGCTGAAGCTGCCCGGCGTGGTCGGCGAGATCGCTGCCGGCTGCGCGATCGGCCCTTCGCTGCTGGGTTGGATCACGCCCGAACAGATCGCCACCGGCACCCCGCTCGACGTGCTGGCCGAGCTCGGCGTGATCCTGCTGCTGTTCGCGGTGGGCCTGGAAACGCGGCTGGAGGACCTGAAGAAGGTCGGCAAGGTGGCGTTTACGGTCGGCGTGGTCGGGGTGCTGGTGCCGTTCGGCATGGGCAGCGTATGGGCCCACGGCAACGGTCTCGACTGGGACCGCTCGCTGTTCGTCGCGGCCGCGTTCGTGGCCACCTCGGCCGGCATCACCGCGCGCGTGCTGCAGGAACTCAATGCACTTCAGCGCATCGAGAGCAAGGTGATCCTCGGTGCCGCGGTGATCGACGACGTACTGGCCATGCTGCTGCTCGGCGTGGTGGTGTCGCTGCAGGGGGGCGGCAACATCGACGCCGCGCACCTGCTGGCGGTGCTGGCCGGTGCGGTCGGCTTCATCGCGGTGATCGGCTGGGGCGGCACGCGGGTGATGCGCTGGAACTCCAGCTGGCTGGACAAGCCACTGGGCCCGCATTCGCCGCTGATGATCGTGCTGGCGTTGTGCCTGGGGCTGGCCTGGCTGTCCACCCGCTTCGGCCTGGCCGCGATCATCGGCGCGTTCCTGGCCGGCATGATCGCCTCGGAAACGCGCCAGCAGCACACCCTGGAAAAGCAGACCCAGCCGCTGCTGGCCCTGCTCACCCCGTTCTTCTTCGTGGTCACCGGCAGCAAGGTCGACCTGCACGAGCTGGCCAGTGCAGAGGCATTGTGGATGCTGGCCGTGGTCACCGCGATCGCGATCGTCTCCAAGCTGGTCGGCGGCTGGCTCGGCTCGCTCTCGCTGGGCACGCGCAGCGCCACCATCATCGGCTTCGGCATGGTGCCGCGCGGCGAAGTCGGCATCGTGGTCGCCACCCTGGGGCTGGCCGCCGGCGTGTTCGACAACCGCGTCTACGCGATCATCGTGGCGATGTCGCTGCTCACCGCGATGGTGACGCCGCCGGTGCTGGCGTGGCTGCTGAAACGCAGCGCCGGCACCGGCCCGGTCGAGGTTCCCGACGTGCGCGGCTGAATGCCGCTTCGACGCACCGGGGGCGACGGCGCTACGCTGTCCGCACCGGCGCCGCCGGACCTGCCGACACCGACCGGAACCGAAGCATGGACCAGACCACGCCCGACACCGCCGCGCCGCTGATCCGCAACCGCACTTTCGACGAGATCGCCCTAGGCGACAGCGCGACGGTCGAGCGCGTGCTGACCGCCGCCGACGTGCAGCTGCTGGCGACCCTGTATGGCGACGACGATCCGCAGCGGCTGGATCCGGCATGCGCCGCCTCGCCCGCCTTCCACGACATGATCGGCCACGGCATGTGGGGCGTGGCGCTGATTGCCACCGCGCTGGGCACGCGCCTGCCGGGCGCCGGCAGCGCCTGCCTGGAACAGTCGCTGCGTTTCCACGCGCCGGTGCGCATCGGCGACACGCTGGCGGTGCAGGTGCAGGCGATCGCGCGGGATGCCGCCACCCGGCAGATCCGCTTCGCCTGCCGCGGCGTCAACCAGCACGGCGTGCTGACGATCGACGGCACGGTGGAGGTGATCGCGGCCGCCGAACACATCGAGTACGCCGCTACCCGCCTGCCGGCAGTGCGCCTGCCAGACGGCGATGGCCGCCCGCTGATTGCTCGCGCGCTGGCACTGGGTGCGATCCGCGTGGCGGTGGTCCATCCCTGCGACGAAACCAGCCTCGGCGCCGCGCTGGACGCACGCGCGGCCGGCCTGATCGAACCGGTGCTGGTGGCGCCGCAGGCAAAACTCGCGGAGGTGGCGCGCAAGGCCGGGCTCGATCTTGATGGCATCGCCACCGAGGATGTGCCGCACAGCCACGCCGCCGCCGCGCGTGCGGTCGAGCTGGCCGCCGGCGGCCGCGTCGATGCACTGATGAAGGGCAGCCTGCACACCGACGAGCTGATGGCCGCCGTGGTGGCTTCCGCGACCGGCCTGCGCACGGCGCGACGCATCTCGCATTGCTACCTGATGCACAGCCCGGCGTACCCGCGCCCGTTCATCATCACCGACGGTGCGGTCAACATCGCGCCCACGCTGGAGGAAAAGGCCGACATCGTGCGCAACGCGATCGACCTGGCGCACATCCTCGGCGTGACCACGCCGCGGGTGGCGATCCTTGCCGCGGTGGAGACGGTCAACCCGCGCATGCAGACCACGCTCGACGCCGCCGCGCTATGCAAGATGGCCGACCGCGGCCAGATCACCGGTGCGGTGCTGGACGGGCCACTGGCGTTCGACAACGCGATCTCCGCCGCGGCTGCGCGGATCAAGGGCATCGAATCGGAGGTGGCCGGCCTGGCCGACATCCTGCTGGTGCCCGACCTGGAAAGCGGCAACATGCTGGCCAAGCAGCTGGAATACCTGGGCGGCGCCAGCAGCGCAGCGTTGGTGATGGGTGCGCGCGTGCCGATCGTGCTGACCAGTCGCGCCGACTCGCGCGAATCGCGCATCGCCTCATGCGCGCTCGCCGCGCTGGTGGCCCACCGTTACCGGCTCAGCCCGCCATGAACGACAGCAACGCAGGCTCACTCATCCTGGTGCTGAACTGCGGTTCGTCCAGCATCAAGTTCGCGCTGTTCGATGCGGGCGCGACGCCGCTGGCGCGCACGCCGGCGTGGGGCGGCAAGGTCGAAAGCATCACCGGCGATACCCCGGTGTTCAGCGAAAGCGGCGCCGCGGCCGAGACGCTGACGCTGGACTGCGAGCACCCCTACCATGCCGCGCTGACCTACCTGCGCCAGCGCATCGTGGCGCGCCTGCACGGCCGCCGCATCGTGGCGATCGCGCACCGCGTGGTGCACGGCGGCAGCAAGTACTTCGAGCCGGTGCGGGTCGATGCCGCGGTGCTGGCCGACCTGAAAAGCTATATCCCGCTGGCGCCGCTGCATCAGCCGTTCGCGCTGGAGGCGATCAGCGCACTGCTGACCGAACTGCCGCAACTGCCGCAGGTGGCCTGCTTCGACACCGCCTTCCACCAGAGCATGCCGACGGTCGAGAAGATGTTGCCGCTGCCGCGCTCGGCGTGGGAGCAGGGCCTGCGCCGCTACGGTTTCCACGGCCTGTCCTACGCGTACCAGTCGCAGGTGTTGGGCGAGCACTACGGCGACGGCGCGCGCGGTCGCACCATCGTGGCGCACCTGGGCAGCGGCGCCAGCCTGTGCGCCATGCGCAACCTGCGAAGCGTCGCCACCACCATGGGTTTCTCGGCGCTGGACGGGCTGATGATGGGCACGCGCTGTGGCGCGCTGGACCCCGGCGCGGTGATCTACCTGATGGAGATCGGCAAGCTGTCGCTCGAACGGGTGGGCCGCATGCTGTACCACGAGTCCGGCCTGTTCGGCGTTTCCGGGGTGTCCTCCGACCCGCGCGAGCTGCTGCCGCGCGAGGACGAACCACCAGTGCGCGAGGCGCTGGCGCTGTACGTGCGCAGCATCGTGCGCGAGGTGGGCGCGCTGGCGGCTACGCTGGACGGACTGGACATGCTGGCCTTCACCGCCGGCATCGGCGAGCACCAGGCGGTGATCCGCGAACGCATCTGCGCCGGGCTGGGTTTTCTCGGCGTGGCGATCGACCCGGCCGCGAATGCCGCCCACGCGCCGGTCATCTCCAGCACCGCCAGCCGGGTAAAGGTGGTGGTGGAAGCCACCAATGAGGAATGGGTGGCCGCGACGGCCGCCGCTGCGCTCGTTCACGCCTGACCGGCACTTCGACTCGAATTTTCCGCCTGCTTTTTGTAGGAGTCCGCTGACGGGCGATGCTGTTGCCCTGATGCTCCGGATGAAGATCCAAAACAACAGCATCGCCCGCCAGCGGGCTCCTACAAGAGCATGCCGGCGTCCTCGGCACCCCACACCCAGTTGCGGATTTCCGGCAGGTCCTCGCCGTTGTCGTCGATGTACTGCTTGTGCTCGAGCAGCTTGTCCAGCAGCTTCTGCTTGAGGTAGATGCCCCGCTCGCCCGCCTGTGGCACGCGGTTGATCACGTCGATCACCAGGTGGTAGCGGTCCAGCGCGTTCAGCACGGTCATGTCGAACGCGGTGGTGATGGTGCCCTCCTCCTTGTAGCCGTGCACGTGCAGGTTGTCGTGGTTGGTACGCCGGTAGGTGAGCCGGTGGATCAGGCTCGGGTAGCCGTGGTAGGCGAAGATCACCGGCTTGTCGCGGGTGAACAGCTGGTCGAAATCGTCGTCGTCCAGGCCGTGCGGATGCTCGCTGGGTGACTGCAGCTTCATCAGGTCGACCACGTTGACCACGCGCAGCTTCAGCTCCGGCAGGTAGCGGCGCAGGATCGACACCGCCGCCAGCGTCTCCAGCGTGGGCACGTCGCCGGCGCAGGCCATCACCACGTCGGGCTCGCCGTGCTGGTCGCTGCTGGCCCACGGCCACAGGCCGATGCCCAGGGTGCAGTGCCGCTGCGCCGCGTCCATCGCCAGCCATTGCGGCGCCGGGTGCTTGCCGGCCACCACCACGTTGACGTAGTGCCGGCTGCGCAGGCAGTGGTCGATCACCGACAGCAGGCAGTTCGCGTCCGGCGGCAGGTAGACCCGCACGATCTCCGCCTTCTTGTTGACCACGTGGTCGATGAAGCCGGGGTCCTGATGGGTGAAGCCGTTGTGGTCCTGCCGCCACACGTGCGAGGCGAGCAGATAGTTCAGCGAGGCCAGCGGGCGTCGCCATGGAATCGCTGCGGTCATCTTCAGCCACTTGGCGTGCTGGTTGAACATCGAATCGACGATGTGGATGAACGCCTCATAGCAGTTGAACAGGCCGTGCCGCCCGGTCAGCAGGTAGCCTTCCAGCCAGCCTTCGCACTGGTGCTCGCTGAGCATCTCGACCACCCGGCCCTGCGCGGCGAGAAACTCGTCGTTCGGCTTCAGCGCGGCCTCCCACTGGCGGTTGGTGGCCTCGAATACGGCGCCGAGGCCGTTGGATACCGTCTCGTCCGGGCCGAACACGCGAAAGTTGCGCGACGACTCGTTCATCCGGATCACGTCGCGCAGGAACGGCCCAAGCGCGCGCGTATCGCCGCTGCCGCGCACACCCGGCTGCGGCACCGCGAGCGCGTAGTCGCGGAAGTCCGGCAGGCGCAGGTCGCGCAACAGCAGGCCGCCGTTGGTGTGCGGGTTCGCGCTCATCCGGCGCGTGCCAGCTGGCGCCAGCGCGGCGATCTCCGGCCGCAGCCGGCCGTGCGCGTCGAACAGCTCGTCCGGCCGGTAGCTGCGCAGCCACGCCTCGAGCTGCTGCAGGTGCTCCGGCGGGCTGCTGGCGGAGATCGACAGCGGCACCTGGTGCGAGCGGAAGGTACCCTCGTTCGGCTTGCCGTCCACCAACTTCGGCCCGGTCCAACCCTTGGGCGAGTCGAGCACGATCATCGGCCAGCGCGGCCGCGCGGTGACGCCATGTTCGCGCGCATCGCGCTGAATCTGCCGGATCTGCGCCACCACCGCATCCAGCGCCGCCGCCATCGCCTGGTGCATCGCCGCCGGTTCGCTGCCCGACACGAAATACGGCGTCCAGCCGTAGCCGCGCAGCAATGACTCCAGCTCGTCGCGGCCGATCCGCGCCAGCACCGTGGGGTTGGCGATCTTGTAGCCGTTCAGATGCAGGATCGGCAGCACCGCACCATCGCCCACCGGGTCGAGGAACTTGTTCGCATGCCAGGCCGTGGCCAGCGGCCCGGTTTCCGCCTCGCCATCACCGACCACGCAGGCCGCGATCAGCCCCGGGTTGTCGAACACCGCGCCAAATGCGTGGCTCAGCGAGTAGCCGAGTTCGCCGCCTTCATGCAGCGAGCCGGGGCATTCCGGCGAGGCGTGGCTGGGAATGCCGCCCGGAAAGGAAAACTGCTTGAACAAGCGCTGCAGCCCCGCCTCGTCCTGGCTGATGTCCGGGTACACCTCGCTGTAGGTGCCGTCCAGGTACGCGCCCGCCACCACCGCGGGGCCGCCGTGACCGGGGCCGGAGATGTAGAACATGTCCAGGTCGTACTGCCGGATCACCCGGTTCAGGTGCGCGTAGATGAAGTTCTGCCCAGGCGTGGTGCCCCAGTGGCCAAGCAACATGTGCTTGATGTGCGCCAGGGCCAGCGGTTCCTTCAGCAGCGGATTGGCGCGCAGGTAGATCTGCCCGACCGAGAGGTAATTCGCGGCGCGCCACCAGGCGTCGATGCCACGCAACTGGTCGTGGTCGAGCGGCGGGCGGGTGGCGGCATCGGTAGTCATGGTGGGGCATCCCGTGAATGCGGTTCAGCGCATTGTGTACACCCCGGCCCGTGAATTTCGCTGCGACACCTCGTCACACGCGGGGCCCGGGATTGCCGCATCATCTAGATGGATGCCTGCCATGGCCCCGGACGGGGTCACCCAGCGGAAACAGCAGCATGGCCACCCACGAGAACACCGAAGACGGCGGTCGGGAAGCCCCGCCCTGGAAAGATCTCGGCGCCGGCCTGATCACCGGTGCCGCCGATGACGACCCCAGCGGCATCGCCACCTATTCGCAGGTAGGTGCGGCGTTCGGCTACGGCATGCTGTGGTGCGTATTCCTGACCATGCCGCTGATGATCGCGATCCAGGCGATCAGCGCCGGCATCGGCCGCGTCACCGGCCACGGCCTGATGGACGGCATGCGCCTGCACTACCCGCGCAAGCTGGTGTATGCGCTGCTGGCGCTGATCTTCATCGCCAACGTGATCAACCTGGCGGCCGACATCGGCGCCATGGGCGCGGCGCTGCAGCTGCTGATCGGCGGCCCGGCCCTGCTCTACGCCGCGCTCTTCGCCGTGCTGTCGCTGCTGTTGCAGGTGTTCATTCCGTTCACTCGCTACGCACCGATCCTCAAGGTGCTCACCCTCAGCCTGTTCGCCTACGTGGCCACCGTACTGGTAATCGACGTGCCCTGGCGCGCGGTGCTGAAGAGCATCGTGCTGCCGCCGATCAGCTGGAGCGCCGCCTACGCCGTGGGCCTGGTCGCCCTGCTCGGCACCACCATCAGCCCTTATCTGTTTTGCTGGCAGGCCTCCGAGGAAGTGGAGGAGATCGAGACGAGCAAACGACGCAAGCCACTGCAGGACGCGCCGCAACAGGCGCCAAGCGCCCTGCGCCGGATCGGCATCGACACCACGGTGGGGATGATCTTCTCCAATCTGATAGCGTTCTTCATCATCCTCACCGCCGCCGTGGTGCTGCACGCTCACGGCAAGACCGACATCCAGTCCTCGGCCCAGGCCGCCGAAGCGCTGCGGCCGCTGGCCGGCGAGCTGGCGTTCGCGCTGTTCGCTGCCGGCATCATCGGCACCGGCCTGCTGGCCGTGCCGGTGCTGGCCGGTGCCACCGCCTACGCCGCCGCCGGCGCGTTCGGCCAGCGCAGCGGGCTCGAACACAAGCCGCACGAGGCCAGGTTCTTCTATGGCGTGCTGATCGGCTCCGCCCTGCTCGGCATCGCGCTCAACCTCACCCCGCTCGACCCGATCAAGGCGCTGTACTGGAGCGCGGTGGTCAACGGCGTCGCCGCCGTGCCGCTGATGGTCGCGATGATGCTGATGGGCTCCAGCAACAAGGTCATGGGCGAATTCACCATGCCGTGGCCGCTGAAACTGTTCGGCTGGCTGGCCACGGCGGCAATGGCAGGGGCCGTGGCGGTGATGTTCGCCACCTGGGGAAAGTAGACCCCGCAGAGCGCCCGCTCACCACTCGTACACATCGGCAGCGGTATCACGGCTGCCTGCGATGGACGGCCAAATGCATGCCGCCCTGCGCCGCTCAGGGCTGGGAAGCGCAACCGGAAGTATGCGCATCCATGCCGTCAGGGCCCGGCTGCAAGGCGACATGCAGTGCGAAGTCCCGCTAACCGCATCGGCTTCACGGACCGGCCGAACCATTCGGCGACGCAGCGGTCAGTGAGTCGAGCGGCCCGCCAAAGCCTGCGTCCATGCCGGCCACGCGCGACCGCCCGCCCGTGGCAAAGCCGCGGCTCCGTCCTCCACCCAAGGAAACTGCCCCGATGTGCGGAATTGTTGCTGCCGTAGCCCAGCGCGACGTCGCCCCGCTGCTGATCGCCGGCCTGAAGGCGCTCGAATACCGCGGCTACGACTCCTCCGGCGTGGCCGTGCTGGACGGCGGCGAAATCCAGCGCGTGCGCGCCAAGGGCAAGGTGCGCGAGATGGAGGCGCTGTACCTGGCCGACCCGCTGCCCGGCGGCACCGGCATCGCGCACACCCGCTGGGCCACCCACGGCGTGCCGAACGAGGCCAACGCGCACCCGCACATCGCCGGGCGGGTGTCGATCGTGCACAACGGCATCATCGAGAACCACGCCCGCCTGCGCGCCGAGCTGGAGGCCGCCGGCCACGTGTTCA
>NZ_AJXW01000042.1 GCF_000264375.1 Rhodanobacter thiooxydans LCS2 | reverse complement strand
CGACACCGAGGTGATGGCCGCGCTGATCGACCGCCACCTCGATCAGGGCCTGAACCTGCGCGAGGCGGTGCTGGCCACCGTGCGTGAGCTGGAAGGCGCCTACGCCATCGCCGTGCTCAGCCGCGACGAGCCCGGGCGCGTGGTCGGCGCCCGCCGCGGCGCGCCGCTCCTGGTCGGTGTGGGCATCGGCGAAAACTTCCTCGGCTCCGACGCGCAGGCGCTGGTGCAGGTCACTCACCGCATGCTTTACCTGGATGAGGGCGACGTGGTGGAGATCACCCGCGACAGCGTGCAGGTGTACGGCCTCGACGGCACGCCGGTGGAGCGCGCAGTGCACGAGAGCGAGCTGTCCAGCGACGCGGTGGAACGTGGCGAGTACCGCCACTACATGCAGAAGGAGATCTTCGAGCAGCCGCAAGCGGTAGCCAACACGCTGGAGGCGCGCCTTGGCCCGCACGGCGTGCTGCCGAACATCTTCGGCATCGACAGCGACGCGCTGCTGCAGGCCACCCGCGGCCTGCACATCGTCGCCTGCGGCACCAGCTACCACGCCGGCCTGGTCGCCAAGTACTGGATCGAGGAGTACGCGCGGCTGCCGGTCAGCGTCGAGGTGGCCAGCGAGTACCGCTACCGCGAGACGGTGGTGCCCGAGGGCACGCTGTTCGTGGCGATCTCGCAGTCCGGCGAAACCGCCGACACCCTGGCGGCGATGCGCGAATCGCGTCGGCGCGGCTACCTCGGCACGCTGGCGATCTGCAACGTGCCCGAATCCTCGGCGGTGCGCGAGGCCGACCTCAAGCTGATGACCCGCGCCGGCCCCGAGATCGGCGTGGCCTCGACCAAGGCCTTCACCACCCAGCTCGCCGCGCTCGCCCTGCTGACGCTGGAACTGGCCCGCCGTCACGGCCTGGACGAGGCGCGCTACGCCGCGCTGTGCGCCGAGCTGCAGCGCCTGCCGCGGGCAATCGAGGAAACGCTGCAGATGGAGCCGGCAATCATCGCCCTGGCCGGCGAGTTCATCCACCGCCAGCATGCGCTGTTCCTCGGCCGCGGCGTGCAGTACCCGGTGGCGCTGGAAGGCGCGCTGAAGCTCAAGGAGATCTCCTACATCCACGCCGAGGCCTACGCCGCCGGCGAACTCAAGCACGGCCCGCTGGCACTGGTCGACGAGCACATGCCGGTGATCGCGGTGGCGCCGAACGGCCCGCTGCTGGACAAGCTCAAATCCAACCTGCAGGAAGTGCGCGCCCGCGGCGGCCGGCTGATCGTGTTCGCCGACGGCGCCGCCGGCATGGACGACATGGCCGGCACTGGCCGCATGCTGCGCGTGGCCTCCGGCGGCAACTTCATCGCCCCGGCGGTGTTCACCGTGCCGCTGCAGCTGCTCGCCTACCACGTCGCCGTGCTACGCGGCACCGACGTCGACCAGCCGCGCAACTTGGCCAAATCGGTCACTGTGGAGTAGCTGCCTCCAACCTGCAGGAGCCCGCTGGCGGGTGATGCCTTGGAAAGCATCGCCTGGTGGTCACGTCGATCACCGCGGAACAGGCGCGCAGCGAGAGGCTGCGCCGTGATTCACGCCCCCGACGCCAGCGTCACCGGCTGTCGCGCCAGCTTCTGCTCCCACAGCAGCGCCGTGCGCACGATGAAATCCAGGTCGTCGTACTGCGGTCGCCAGTCGAGCTGCTGCTTGAGGCGGTCGCTGCGCGCCACCAGCATCGGCGTGTCGCCGGCGCGACGCGGCTGCTCGATCACCGCCAGCGGGTGGCCGCCGACGCGTTGCACGGCGTCGATGACCTCGCGCACGCTGTAGCCGTGGCCGTAGCCGCAGTTGAGGGTCAATGACTCGCCGCCATCGCGCAGGTGGTCGAGTGCCCGCAGGTGGGCCGCGGCCAGATCCTCGACGTGGATGTAGTCGCGGATGCCGGTGCCGTCCGGCGTGTCGTAGTCGCTGCCGAAGATCGACACGCTGGCGCGCTTGCCGACCGCATGCTCGCAGGCCACCTTGATCAGCAGCGTCGAATGCAGCGTCGAGTGCCCGATGCGGCCCTGCGGATCGCAGCCGGCCACGTTGAAGTAACGCAGTGTGGCGTGGTGCATGGCCCCGGTGGCGCACAGATCGCGCAGCATGGTCTCGGACATCAGCTTGGACATGCCGTAGGGATTGATCGGCCGGGTCGGCGTGTCCTCGTCGGCCATGCCGCTTTCGGTGATGCCATAGACCGCGGCGGTGGAGGAAAAGATGAAGTGCCCCACGCCGGCTTCCGCGCAGCAGGCGAGCAGGCTTTGCGTGTTGCAGGTGTTGTTGCCGTAGTACTTGAGCGGATCGCTCAGCGATTCAGGTACCACCGTATGCGCGGCGAAATGCAGCACCGCATCGACGCGATGCCTGGCCAGCACGCGCCCGAGCAGCGCACGGTCGCCGACATTGCCGACCACCAGTTCGGCGCCGCGCACCGCATCGCGGAATCCGGTGCACAGGTTGTCCACGACGACCACGCGTTCGCCACGTGCGACCAGCTGCTGCACGACATGGCTGCCGATGTATCCGGCGCCGCCGGTGACGAGGACGCTGTGGTTCATGAGGGACTCCTTCATGGACGGCGAAGACGGCATGGCCACCGCACGACGCGGCGCCCACTGCCGGATATGTCGCGCCGCGGTGAGCCATCGGGGCATCCGCGGCGACGGGCGCAGGGGTTTCTCAAACGGCCGCCAAGCGCGCGGCAGCTCCCGGACGACTTCGCCGCACGCAGTTCCCACCTCGGCGGCGGGAAACAAACTTGTTCCACCTTCGCGCGCCCGACTTCATGATCAGGACAAACTGGCGTGAAATTCCAATTCACATTTGAATTCACATTTTCATGACTTATGCAGATTGAATGCTCCGTTTGGTAAATATTCATGGTTATGTAATTCGGACGTGCAATGATCCAAGGCCACGTTACGGTTCCTACCGCTGGCAGGCACCCATATTCAAAGGACAACTAGACGAGCTTTTCACGACTGCAGGCATTGCATAATAAAAAGCGGACAACAGGCTTATTTGCCTGATTATCGACCCCATTACCTTGGCATACGTCAGATAGCGTTTTCGGCGCTTCCGGCGCAAGCCTTGGGAAAAATGGGACAGGAAGAACCCGCCCGCCATTTCTCGCGTCCTGACCGACGCCGGCTGGCCTGGCTCCGGGAGCAAGTCGGCACTGTGTTTAAACGGATACTGATCGTCTGCACGGGCAATATCTGCCGCAGCCCCGTGGCCGAGTACCTGTTTCGACAGCGCATGGCGGGGCGCGACATCGAGTTCGCCAGTGCCGGGCTCGGCGCGCTTGTCGGCAGTCCCATGGACGCAACGGCCCTGCAATTGCTTGCCGAGAACGGTATCGACGGCAGCATGCACCGCGCGCACCAGCTGACGCCCTCCATTCTGCGCGCCGCCGATTTGGTGCTGGGCATGGAAAAAGGCCATGTGGCAGCAATGGTACGGCTTGCGCCCGAGGTTCACGGCAAGGTTTATCTGTTCGACAAATGGCTGCACGGAAAAGATATTCCCGATCCTTATCGCCAACAACGGAAAGTATTCGAGCATGTTCACCAGATAATCACGCAGGGTATCAGTAGCTGGGAATCCTATCTGTGATTTCCGAACTTTCACGCCAGGAGTCGAACGCCCCTATGACCGTCATCAAGGACCCCATGCAGCGTGACGACGAAATTGACCTGAGCGAACTGTTCGGCACGATCAGCGACCACAAATGGCTGATCGGCACCATCACCGGCGTATTTGTCGTGCTCAGCATCGCCTATGCGTTGCTGACTACACCGATCTACCAGGCCACTTCGGTCGTGCAGGTGGAACAGAAGGTTCCCAGCCTGCCGGGGCTGAGCGCGCTGACCCAGACCCTGGGAGCCTCCAGCCCCGAAGCCACCACGGAAACCGCGCTGATCACCTCGCGCATGGTGCTCGGGGCGGCGGTCGACGAGCTCAAGCTCACCATCGAGGCCCACCCGAAGCGCATGCCGGTGTTCGGCAATTTCTTCGCGCGCCACTACGCGTCCAGCAACCCCGGCATGGTCTCTCCGCCCCTGTTCAACCTGATCGGCTACGACTGGGGTGGCTCGAAGCTGGAAATTTTCCAGCTGGACGTGCCGGACGCCCTGCAGGATCGGCCGCTGCAGCTGATTGCCGGCAAGAACGGCACCTATGCGCTGGTGGACGACGACGACAACATGCTGGTAGTCGGCAATGTGGGGCAGACCGCCAAGGGCCACGGGGTGACCATCCAGGTGCAGAACCTGGTGGCCAGTCCGGGCACCCAGTTCCGTGTGGTCCGCCATCGCCGGCTGACCGTGATCAACGGGCTCCAGCAGGCGATCAAGGTCACCGAGCAGGGCAAGGAATCGGGCATCCTGCAGATGACCTACGACAATGCCAACCCGGAGCTCGCCGCCGATGTGCTCAGGCAGGTGGGCGAACTCTACGTGCGCCAGGACGTGGACCGCAATTCGGCGGAAGCGGCGAACAGCCTGAAGTTCGTCCGCGAACAACTGCCCAACGTGCGGCGCGACCTGGAGCGGGCCACGGCGGCGCTCAACGCCTATCAGATCCAGGCGCATTCGGTCGACATCAGCATGCAGACCCAGGGTCTGCTGGACCAGGAAGTGGCCATCGAGGCCAACATCCAGAAGCTGCGCCTGCAACAGGCGGACATGCAGCGCCAGTTCACTCCCGAGCACCCTACCTACAAGGCGCTGATCCAGCAGATCGGCCAGTTGGAGGGGCAGAAGGCCGGGATCGACAAGCGGGTGAACAACCTGCCCGATACCCAGCAGCAGCTGCTGAAGCTCAAGCGCGACGTGCAGGTGAGCAACGACACCTATACCGGCCTGCTCAACCAGGCCCAGCAACTGGACATCGCCCGCGCAGGCACGGTCGGCAACGTGCGCATCATCGACAAGTCGGCGGTGGACATCACGCGGCCGGTATGGCCGAAGAAGACCATCGTGGTGCTCGGCGGCGCGCTGCTCGGCGGCTTCGTGGCGCTCATGTACGTGTTCATCCGGCAGATGCTCAATCGCGGCATCGAGGATCCGGCCGTGATCGAGAAGCTCGGCCTGCCGGTGTACGCCACCATCCCGGTCAGCCCGCGCGAACTGACGCTCCACGGCAAGCGCCTGCATGGACGGGGCCGGCAGCACCTGCTGGTCATGGACGCGCCCGCCGACATGGCCACCGAATCGCTGCGCAGCCTGCGCACCAGCCTGCATTTCGCCCGGCTGGAAGCGAAGAACAACGTGCTGATGATCTCCGGATCCAGTCCGGATGTCGGCAAGACCTTCGTTTCCGCCAACCTCGCCACCGTCGTCGCCCAGGGCAACCAGCGCGTGCTGCTGATCGACGGCGACATGCGCATGGGCTCGCTGCACAAGGTCGTCGGCGGCAGGCCCGAGGGCGGGCTCTCCGAGCTGATCTCCGGCCAGGCCGAGCTGAAGGCCACGCTGCGCCAGGTCGGCGTGCTGGAGAACCTGCACTTCATCGCCCGCGGCAAGATACCGCCGAACCCTTCCGAGCTGCTGATGAACGCGCGCTTCTCCGCGCTGCTCGACCAGCTCAAGCAGATGTACGACCTGATCATCATCGACACCCCGCCGATCCTGGCCGTGACCGACGCCGCCATCATCGGCCACCACGCCGGCACGGCGCTGCTGGTGGTGCGCTTCGGCGTCAACCAGGCGCGCGAGATCGCACTGGCCAGGCAACGTTTCGAGCAGAACAACGTCCCGCTCAAGGGCGCCATCTTCAATGCCGTGGAGAAACGCAGCCGGGGCTACTACTCGTACGCCTATTACGGCATCGGTTCGGCCTCGGGGTGAGCACGCCCGAACCCGCGGCAGCACGGATGCGAAGGCCGCCTGCAGGCGCATTAGGCAACGAAGCGCCGGTGTGCGTCGACGAAACCCATGCACTGGCGGCAACGAGGCGCCAGGGCGATCAGCCGGGCGGCGTCCCATGCGCCCGCCGGGATCACGCAGGACCAGGATCAGCTCCATGTCCACTTTGAAGAACTTCGCGCTCATCGGCGCCGCCGGCTACATCGCGCCGCGCCACATGCAGGCGATCAAGGCCACCGGCAACCGCCTGCTGGCCGCGTTCGATCCGAACGATTCGGTCGGCGTCATCGACAGCCATTTTCCCGACGCCGACTTCTTCACCGAGTTCGAGCGCTTCGATCGCCATGTCGACCTGCGCCGGCGCGCCGGCAACGGCGGCCAGATCGACTATGTCTCGATCTGCTCGCCGAACTACCTGCACGACTCGCACATGCGCTTCGCCCTGCGTTCCGGCGCCCACGCGATCTGTGAGAAGCCACTGGTGCTCAACCCGTGGAACATCGACGGCCTGCTGGACATCGAGCGCGAGACCGGCAAGCACGTCAACACCATCCTGCAGCTGCGCCTGCACCCGGCCATCGTGGCGCTGCGCGAACGGATGCAGCGCAAGCAAGGCGGCGGCAAGCACGAGGTGGAGTTGACCTACATCACCTCGCGCGGCCACTGGTACCTGCAGAGCTGGAAAGGCGACCCGAAGAAGTCCGGCGGCATCGCCACCAATATCGGCGTGCACTTCTTCGACATGCTGCATTACGTCTTCGGCGCGCTGCAGATCAACCGGGTGCACCTGTCCACCGAGACCAAGGCGGCCGGCTACCTCGAGTACGAGCACGCCCGCGTGCGCTGGTTCCTGTCGGTGGACGTCGAGGACGTGCCCGCCGCGCAGCGTGAGGGCGGCCAGCGCACCTACCGCTCGATCACCGTGGACGGCGCGGAGATCGAGTTCTCCGGCGGCTTCACCGACCTGCACAACCGCAGCTACGAGGAGATCCTCGCCGGCCGCGGTTTCGGGCTGGAGGAAAACCGCACCGCCATCGAGACCGTTGCGGCCATCCGCAGCGGCAAGCCGGTTGCTTCCACGGGCGATGACGCCCATCCGTTCCTGAAGGGATAAGCCACATGGACTACTACCAGCACCCTTCCGCCATCGTCGATGAAGGCGCCCGCATCGGCGCGGGCTCCCGTGTCTGGCATTTCGTGCACGTCTGCGCCGGTGCCCGCATCGGCCGCGACGTTTCGCTCGGCCAGAACGTGTTCGTCGGCAACAAGGTGGTCATCGGCGATGGCTGCAGGATCCAGAACAACGTGTCGGTCTACGACAACGTGACCCTGGAGGAAGCCGTGTTCTGCGGCCCCAGCATGGTGTTCACCAACGTGTACAACCCGCGCTCGCTGATCGAGCGCAAGAACGAATATCGCGACACCATGGTCCACAAGGGCGCGACCCTGGGCGCGAACTGCACCATCGTCTGCGGCGTCACCATCGGCGAGTTCGCCTTCGTCGGCGCTGGCGCGGTGGTCAACCGCGACGTGCCGGCCTATGCGCTGATGGTAGGCGTGCCGGCGCGACAGATCGGCTGGATGAGTGAATTCGGCGAACGGCTGAACCTGCCCCCGGAGGGCCACGGCGAAGCCGTCTGCGCGCATACCGGCGCCCGCTATGTGCTGGATGGCCGCGTGCTGTGCCGGCAGGAGGCCACGGCATGATCGATTTCGTCGACCTCAAGACGCAGCAGCTGCGCATCAAGCAGAAGATCGATGCAGGCATTGCCCGCGTGCTGGCGCATGGCCAGTACATCCTCGGGCCGGAAGTGGCCGAGCTGGAAGCGAAGCTCGCCGCCTTCGCCGGCGCCAGGCACTGCATCAGTTGCGCGAACGGCACGGACGCGCTGCAGATCGCGCAGATGGCGCTGGGCATCGGCGCGGGCGATGAAGTCATCATGCCCGGCTTCACCTACATCGCCACCGCAGAGACGGTGGCGTTGCTGGGCGGCAGGCCGGTATACGTGGACATCGACCCGCGCACCTACAACCTCGATCCGGCCCGGCTCGAGGCGGCGATCACGCCGCGGACACGCGCGATCATCCCGGTTTCGCTGTACGGCCAGTGCGCGGATTTCGACGCCATCAACGCGATCGCCGGCCGGCATGGCATTCCGGTGATCGAGGATGCCGCGCAGAGTTTCGGCGCACGCTACAAGGGACGGCGTTCCTGCAACCTGAGCACGGTCGCCTGCACCAGTTTCTTTCCCAGCAAGCCGCTGGGCTGCTATGGCGACGGCGGTGCGATTTTCACCGATGACGACCAGCTCGCCCTGGCGATGCGGCAGATCGCGCGCCACGGTCAGGATCGCCGCTACCACCATGTTCGCGTCGGCGTGAACAGCCGGCTGGACACGCTGCAGGCGGCCATCCTGCTGGCCAAGCTGGAAATCTTCGAGGACGAGATCGAACTGAGGCAGCAGGTCGCGGCCTGTTACGGCGCGTTGCTCGCCCGGGCTGGCGTCACCACCGCGCCCCATGTCGAACCGCACAATACCAGCGTCTACGCCCAATACACCATCCGCGTGGACGAGCGCGCATCCCTGCAGGCGCGATTGAAGAACGCCGGGATTCCCACGATGGTGCACTACCCGATCCCGATCAACCGGCAGCCGGCGGTGGCGGATGCGGACGCACAGCTGCCGGAAGGTGACGCGGCGGCCAGGCAGGTGCTCAGCCTGCCCATGCATCCGTATCTGACCGAAGCACAGGCCAGCCTGGTCGTGGCACATCTCGCCACGACATCGACGCAGCAGGACCCGACATGCTCGATCTCCTCGCCAGGTTGATAAGCGGTGCCGTCAACTGGGCGCAGCGCAGGAGCCTCGCCCGCCGCATCCGTGGATACCGCGGCATCTCGCCGCGCGCCACGATTGGCGTCGGGTCCCGGCTGGTCGGCCCCAAGGATCATTTCCTGATCGGCGAGATGAGCTATCTCAACCTGGCGCACCTGTCATGCGGCGAGCATTCCCGGGTCATCATCGGTCGCAGCTGCGCCATCGGCTACAACGTGTCGATCAAGGCGATCACGCATTCGCTGCACAAGCCGACCAACAACACCTCGGGCCCGATCATCCACGTGGAGCGCGACATCGTCATCGGCGATGACTGCTGGATCGGCGACAACGTCTATATCCGGGAAGGCGTCACGCTGGGCAACCACGTGATCGTCGGCGCCAATTCAGTGGTCACGCGATCAGTGCCCGACAACCAGGTGATTGCCGGCGTCCCGGCGCGCGTCATCAAGGAGCGGTGACATGCATGCATCCTTTTTTCTCCCGCCCAGGTATCCGCACGCCCCTGGAGATACCGACAGCCGAATCCCCACGGAGCAGGCGTCTGGGCCGCGTCGATACAGATACAGGGCGGGCGCGATCTGCCCATGGCTGCGGTCGATGCGGAGCTGGCGCGCATGAAGAAGATCATCTTCGGCAAGTGCTACGCGTTTTCCAGCGACGCGGACCTGGACGAACTGCTCGCGGAAAGCCTGAACCTGTACGCAGATGCCGGCAGCCGGGAGCCCGAGGTGAACATCCGCTTCGATCGCGCGATACCCCCGCACAAGCCCTCTTCGATCAATCCAAGGGTGCACGAGACCTTCGAACACGGGATGCTGACCTCCTTCCCATCGGTTGACGTCTACTGGAAACGCGTAGGCAACGACCCGCTGGAGGTGGGCGTCACCATCAAGCCGCGCCGCGGTATCCGGCGCACGATCCACAACCTGCTGTCGATGGAGTACCCGCAGGGGGCCGAGGCGTTCGAGCAGATCCTGCACGAGTTCGTGCTGATTCCATCGACCTACTTCTTCAAGGATGTGGCGCCGATCCATGCCGCGTCCGTGACGGTCGGCGGCAGGGCCTGCCTGCTTGCCGGCACCGGCGGCGTCGGCAAGTCGTCGGTCATGCTCGCGCTGAGGCGCAGCGAGAATGTCGGTTTCGTCAGCGACGACATCGTCGTCATGTCCGACACCGGCCAGGTCAACGGCAACATGGCGTGGCCGAAGATCTATGGCTACAACTGCGTTACTGACGCGATGAAGGACGAGATCCTCGCTGGCCGCGGATGGATCGACCGCGCCCACTTCAACATCAGAAACCACATGAATTCCGCCCACGTGCGACGCAAGATGTCGCCCGACCGGCTGTATCGCTACGTGGAATCCGCCTCGGCACCGCTGTACCGCCTGTACTACGTGGTGCGTGAGGACGTGCCAGGGCTATGCGTGTCCGAGCTGGGCCTGGCCGACGCCGTCGACATGACGATCGTCGCCGTCAGCGCCGAATACAGCGTCTTCCACGACCATCTCTACTGGGAGCAATACAACGCGCTGGCTACCGATCGCCCCCCGATGCTGACGATGGCAGGAGTCACCGCGAGTTGGCGGCGGGTACTCACAGCCAGCTTCGCCGCGGCGGACCGCTTCAAGATCAGCATTCCCTTCAAGATGGATCACACGGTCTACCAGGAGAGCGTGACCGACATCGTCGTCACGGGGATGGCTGCGTGACCATGAAGATTGTCATCCTGACCAACGCCTATCCCTACCTCCCCGGTGAGCAGTTCATCGAGGACGAGATCGGCTACTGGGCCGAGCGCGGCGACCTCGGCGTGACGCTGCTGCCGGCGCTGGCCAAGGGGACGCCGCGGCCCGTGCCCGCGGGCATCGCGGTCGACCCATGCATGGCGCGCTCCACGAAACCGCAACGGCTGTGGTTCGTGCTGCAGGCGCTGCGCTCCGCGATCTTCCGGCGCGAGCTGGGCCTGCTTCGGCGATCGCGGAAAATGAATCCGCACACGATCGCGCGCGCCCTGCTGCACGTGTCCAAGGTGCTCGAACAGGCTGCGCAGCTGCGCCGATACGCCAGGGCCCGCGGCCCGATCGACGTGGCCTACTGCTACTGGAACGAAACGCAGGCCTGTGCCGCGGTGCTCGCCAGGAACGCAGGCGCAGTACGCAAGGTCGTCTCGCGCGTGCACGGCTTCGATCTGTACGAGGCGCGGCGCCGGGACGGCTACATGCCGCTCAAGCGCCAGTTCGTCGCCAGCTTCGACGCGATCTTCACGCTGTCGCGCGAGGCGCGGTCCTACCTGCAGCAGACCTACGGCGCCTCGCCAGGAAATCTGCGCATCAGTCCGCTGGGCGTGCCGCTGGCCGGCGCGCTCGCACGTCCGGGCACGGCCGGATGCCTGCACGTCGTGTCGGTTTCCTCCTGCGTGCGCGTGAAACGGCTGGACAAGATCGTCGCCGCCATCGCCCTGCTCGCCCGCCACCGCCCGGACGTCAGCCTGAGCTGGACGCATATCGGCGGTGGTCCCTTGCTGGAAGAAATCAAGGCGCTGGCGAAGACGGAACTGGCCGGGCTGGGCAACGTCGCCTGCATCTTCCCCGGCGAACTGCCCAATCACGCCGTCAAGGCGTATTACCTCAGCGCTCCGGTGGACATGCTGGTCAACGCCAGCGAGTCCGAAGGCGTGCCGGTTTCCATCATGGAAGCCATGAGCGCAGGCGTGCCGGCCATCGCCCCCGATGTGGGCGGCGTTGCCAGCCTGGTATCCGACCGCTGCGGCGCGTTGCTGAGCCCTTGTCCCGATGCCCGGGAAATAGCAGTGGCGATGGAATGGGTGGCGTTCGCGGACGGGCGCGACGGCCGGCGCGCAGAGGCGCGGCAGGTGATCGAAACCGGTTTCGACGCCGCCAGGAATTACCGGGACTTCATCGTGGACGTCGTCGCCATCGGCGCGTCCGAAGACGGACAAGCCGTGCAGCCTCCTCGCCGGGCCGCATACCGGATCCGACAAGCGACAAGGCAGTGATCGTGACAACCGCTCAATCAGACAGGTCGACGGGTGAACATACGAACCGTGCTGGCATTTGCCATTGGCCCCATCGCCACCGCCGGGCTTGGCCTGTTGACGGTGCCGGTGATCGCCTGGGTGTTTCCGCCCGCCGACGTGGGCCGACTGAACATCGTGCAGATCGCGGTGTCGTTCGGGGTCCTGCTGTTCAACCTCGGACTCGATCGCGCCTATGTGCGCGAATACCACGAATGGAAGGATCGTGGTGCGCTGCTGAAGGCCTGCTTCGCCCCGGGCTTTGCGCTGCTGCTGCTGACGATGGTGGTCACGTTGCCGATCGACGATCAACTGGCCAACTGGCTGTTCGGCCTGGGACACGTCGGGTACTACTGGATGCTGGCGGCCTGCGTGGTGGTGAGCTTCATCTCGCGGTTTCTTTCGCTCATCCTGCGCATGCAGGACCGCGGCCTGGCGTTCTCCATGAGCCAGATCCTGCCCAAGGTGGTCCTGCTGCTGACCGTGCTCATACTGGCGCTGCCGGCCTTCTCGAAGACGTTCGTAACACTGGAAGCCGCCTACCTCATTTCGCTGGTTTCGGTCCTGCTCGTCTACAGCCTGAATACCTGGCGCGAATGGAAGCCGGCCCTGCGTGCCCGGGTTTCCCGTGCACGGGTCCGCGGCCTGGTCAATTACGGAGCGCCGCTGATCTTTGCCGGCGTGGCTTACTGGGGGCTGGACGCCACCAGCACGCTGACCCTGCGTTCGCTGTCCACCCTCCCGGAACTGGCGATCTATTCCGTCTCGATGAGCTTCGCCGGCGTGGGCGTGGTGTTCCAGGCGATCTTCTCCGTGCTGTGGGCGCCGCTCGTCTACAAATGGGTGGCCAACGGCGTGGACATGCGACGGGTCGACCACATCGCCCAGCAGGCACTGGCGGTGGTGGTCGCCATCTGGGTGCTGAGCGGGACCTTGTCGTGGCTGGTCGATTTCGTCCTGCCCGCGCACTACCGCCAGGTGAAGTACCTGATGCTGTGCTGCATCGGCGAGCCGTTGCTCTACACCCTCTCGGAAGTGACTTGCGTGGGCATCGGCATAACGCGCCGGTCCATGCTTTCGCTGTGGTCGACCGTCGTGGCGCTGGTCGTCAATATTGCCCTGAGCGTGTGGCTGGTGCCCGACCACGGCGCGTCCGGCGCCGTGGTGGCCAACGCGATTGCCTTCCTCGTTTTCTTCATAGCCCGAACCGAAGCGTCGGCCTACGTCTGGCGTCCTTTCCCCCGCGCCCGGCTATACACCTTCGTCACCGCCAGCGTGGGACTTTCCATTGCGACGCTGGTGTTCGGCCCGCATGCTCCGATTCACTTCAGCCTGGTGTGGCTGGCCCTGCTGCCGCTCGCGATCGGATGTTTCCGCGCGGAGTGGGTCGAGATGTACCGGTCCCTGCTCGCGGCGATGAAGCCGCAGCGCATTTGCCCGGAGCCCGACGGGGGCCCCGGAACCCTGCCATGAGCAGCTCGACCTTCCGCCGCTGCCGTGCCGCCGCCGACACTCGTGCGCTTGGCGAGGGCGCCGGCGCGCGCCGGGCCGGGCGGCTCCACGACAGCCGACGGCGCCGCCGACGCATCGGGAACCCGCCATGAAGAAAATCAACTTGTTCGTGTTCGCGGCGCATCACCTGTCCGGCAACATCGCCGCGCAACGCTTCAGGAGCCTGCTGAACTACCTGGACCCGGCGAAGTACCGCGTCTTCGTGTTCGCCCGCGGTCCGGCGGCTGCGGTGCGCGCGGCCACCGCATCGACGGCTGTGGAGATCACCGTGTTCGCGCTGCCCGGGCACTGCGTGGGCAGCGAGTCCCGCGCGAGCGCCTCGCTGCTGACCCTGGCTGTCGCCTTCATGCGCCCGCTGGCGTTCCTGCTGGCCAGGAACCGCAGACACGCGCGACCTTGGTTCGTCCACGCGCTGGCCGAGGCCAGCCCGCTGTGCGCGGAGAAACTGGCGGCCGGCGAGCGCTGCGTGGCGATCGGCACCTACTCGCCGGTCGACGCGCTGATCGCCGCGGCGGCGCTGGCCAGCCGGCACCGCATCGCCTGCCTGCAGGATTTCCGCGACGGCCTGGTGTTCGAGTCGCTGGGCAAGCCCGGCCGGCTACGCGGCTGGATGCGCGGGCTGATCGAGAGCCGCGTGGTGGCAGCCAGCAACCTGGTCACCTCGGTCAGTCGTCCGCTGGTCGACGATTTCCAGCGGCGCTACCCGGGCAAGGCCGTGGCGATCCTGCCCAACGGCTACGATCCGGCCGACTTCGCCTTGCTCGACGGCGACACTGAAGGCAGCGCGCGCGCCGCGGCGATGCTCGCCGAAATGGTGCCGTCCGGTGCGCTGCTGATCGGGCATTTCGGGCGCATCGGCGCCAGCGACAGTTCAGCCTCGAGGAGCCTCGATTACCTGGTCGACGCGCTGAACGCCTCTGGGGAGGCTGGGGTCCGCCGCCATCTGCTGTTCGTCGGCGAGCTGACGGACGCCGAGAAGGCCTCGCTCGGGCGCGCCCGCTTCCCGGTCAGCGCACCCGGCCCGGTCGAGCGCATGCTTGCACTGCAGCTGATGAAACGCTGCGACAAGCTGCTGCTGCTGACCGGCTCGCGCGCCAGCTGCGCCACCGGAAAACTGTTCGAGTACCTGGCCGCCGGCGCGGACATCGTCTGCGTGTCGGGCGTGCGCAACGAAGCGACGGCCATCCTCGCGCGGACCGATGCGGGGCAAACCGTGCTGAGCAGCGACGGCGCGGCGGGAGGCGATGCCCTGCGCGCCGCGCTGTCGCCGTCGCGCACCGCCGCACGCCGTGACATCGCCGCCTACAGCCGGGTGGCCCAGGCCGGCATGCTCGACCGCTGGCTCACCGCCATGGTGCAGTCATGACTCCGGGCAGCGTCCCCTCGGTGGTGCCGCCGACCCCGGTGCTGATGTCGTCGGCGGCCCTGTCGTTCGGCGGCAGGTACCGGCTCACCGTGCGCCACATGTTCCTGGCGATGGCCTTCGTGCTGCTGCTGCTCACCGTGGTGGTGCCCAATTCGCTGCAGATACCCTCCGCGGTGGCGCTGGTGCTGGCGGCCCTGCTGGCCCTGCCGGCGCTGCGCATACGCCCCGGCTTCCGTACCCTGCTGGCGCTGTACGCCTGCACGGTGATCGTGACCCTTTTCTACATGGGCGTGGGCGGCGTGCACGACGCGCCGGCGGAAGCCCAGGCCCAGGTCACGCTGATCTACATCATTTCGCCGCTGCTGTGGATGATCGTCGCGGATGGCCTGCTGCGGCAGCTGGGCACCGACCGGCTGATCGGCTGGTTCGTGCTGCTCAGCCTGCTGAGCGCATTGAGCGTGGGCCTGTTCTTCTACCTCTATCTCACGCGTGGCGCGGCGGCGGTGTCGTTCTTCTTCGAAGGCGCCAACGTCAACCTCAACGAGGGGTTCTCCGGCGCCACCATGCACGTCTATGGCTCGTTGATCTTCCTGAGCGGTGGTTTTTTCAGTTCCCCTGAACTCATCAAGAGCCGGCTGTTGCGGCTCGTGCTGCTGGCCATGCTGCTGGTCTGCGCGTTGACCTCCGGCCGCACCGCGCTGATCCTCGCAGTACCACTGGGCTGGTTCCTCGGCCTGCTGCTGACCCCGCGCACCACCGTCCAGCCGCACCGCTCGGCGATCCTGCGCATCATCCGCTATGGCGTGCCAATGGCGGTGGCGGTGGCGATCGCGCTGCTGCTGCTGGACGCCTACACGCAGATCAGCCTGTCCAAGGTGCTCGACGCCGTCACCACCAAACTCGCCTCCGGCGGCGGCCCCGCGCGCGTGCAGATGACCCGCTCACTGTTCGCCGGCATTCTCGCCAACGACGGCCTGGGTTCCGGCCACGGCGTCGGCGTGGCCTTCGTCAGCGACGCCGAGTACCCCTGGCGCTACGAACTGGTATGGCTGGCCACGCTCTACCGGGTCGGCATGATCGGCACGCTGGTCTACGCCCTGCCGTTCCTGCTGTACATCATCGCGGTGATCCGGCTGGCCATCGGGCGACGCCTGCAGCCGCGGCACAAGTTCATGTTCTGCGGTTTCGTCTGCGCGTTCTTGGGCACCAATACCAACCCGTACATCGAGGCATTCGTTTTCCAGTGGATGTACGTCATCCCACTGGTGGCGCTGGCCATCGAGTATCCGCTAGCGTTGAGGAAACTGCCGGAATGAAACGGCTCCGGGTCCTGTTGTTTTCCAAGTATTCCCGGCGCGGTCCCAGCTCGCGCCTGCGCAGCCTGCAATACCTCTCGCCGCTGCGCGAGCACGGCATCGACGTACAGGTGCAGGCGCTGTTCCCGGACGCCTATCTCGAAGCGCTCTACGGCGGCCGCTCCGCGGCGGCCCGATGTCGCGCCTGCGGCTACTTCGTGCGGCGACTGGTGCAGCTGCTGCGTCGCGGCGAGCACGACCTGGCCTGGATCGAGGGCGAGCTGTTTCCCTACCTGCCCTACGGCATCGAGGCGCTGCTGGCGCGATCGTTCAAGTCGTACGTGGTCGACTACGACGATGCACTGTTCCACAAGTACGACCAGTCCGCCAACCCGCTGGCGCGGCGCCTGCTGGGCCGCAAGATCGACCGCATCATGCGCGGCGCCGCCTGCGTGATCGCCGGCAATCGCTACCTGGCGGCGCGTGCCGACCAGGCCGGCGCGGCGCGCGTGGAGATCATCCCGACGGTGGTGGACGACCGGCGCTACGCCGTGGCCGCACCGGACGGACGTCAGCCGCCGGTCATCGGCTGGGTCGGCTCGCCTGCCACCGAGCACTACATGCTGGATATCCGCCAGGTGCTGGAGCAGGTGTGCGCGCGACACCACGCGCACCTGTTGCTGGTCGGCGCACGCGCGGAAACCGCGCAGCTGTTCCGTGGCTTCACGCCGGAAGTGACAGCGTGGTCCGAAGCCAGCGAGGCGGCGACGATCGCGCGGATGGACATCGGCATCATGCCGCTGCTCGACAGCCCCTGGGAGCGCGGCAAGTGCGGCTACAAGATCATCCAGTACATGGCCTGCGGCCTGCCCGTGGTGGCCTCGCCGGTTGGCGCCAACGTCGACATCGTGCGTGACGGCGAGAACGGCCTGCTCGCCGCGGACGACGCCGCCTGGCGGGATGCGCTGGAACGCCTGATCGCCAACCCCGGCCTGCGCGCGCGCATGGGCCGCGCAGGCCGGGCGATGGTGGAAGCCGAGTACAGCCTGGCGACGCAGGTACCGCGACTGGCGGGCATCCTGCATCGTGCGGGGCACGCCTGATGTGCGGCCTGGCCGGCTTCTGGCAACGCCATGGCGGCGCGGCGGATACGCTGCAGCAGCAGGCGCGGGCGATGTCGCGGCGGCTGCGTCATCGCGGCCCCGACGACGACGGCGTGTGGTGCGACGAGGCGGCCGGCATCGCGCTGGCCCACCGGCGCCTGTCGATTCTCGACCTCTCCCCCGCCGGCCACCAGCCCATGCACTCGGCCGACGGACGCCATGTCATCGTGTTCAACGGCGAGATCTACAACCATCGCGAACTGCGCGAACGCCTGCGCGCGGAACACGCTGCGCCGGCGTGGCGCGGCCACTCCGATACCGAGACCCTACTCGCCTGTTTCGCCGCCTGGGGCGTCGAGCGCAGCCTGCAGGCGAGCGTCGGCATGTTCGCGTTCGCCCTGTGGGACCGCCGCGAGCGCGCACTTACCCTGGCGCGCGACCGCATGGGCGAGAAGCCGTTGTACTACGGCTGGCAAGGCGACACCCTGTTGTTCGGTTCGGAGTTGAAGGCGCTGCAGGCGCACCCCGCATTCCGGGCAACGATCGACCGCGATGCGCTGGCGCTGCTGCTGCGTCACGACTGCATTCCGGCGCCTCACTCCATCTATCACGGCATATTCAAGCTGCGTCCCGGGCATCTGCTGCACATGCCGGCGGATCGACCGCGGCAGGCGCAGCCGACGCCGTACTGGCAGTTCAACGAGGCGGTAAGCGCGGGCCTGGACGCACCGCTCGTCGCCAGCGACGCGGATGCCACCGATGCCCTCGAAGCGCAGCTGGGCGAAGCCGTCGGCGCGCAGATGCTGGCCGACGTACCGCTGGGCGCCTTCCTCAGCGGCGGCATCGACAGCAGCACGGTGGTCGCGCTGATGCAGGCGCGCAGCTCCCGCCCGATCAGGACCTTCACCATCGGCTTCAGCGATGGCGGCTACGACGAGGCGGCCCACGCCAGGACAGTGGCAAGTCACCTCGGCACCGAGCACACCGAGCTGTACGTGCAGCCCGAGGACGCGCTGGCGGTGATCCCGCGGCTGCCTGAGATGTTCTGCGAGCCGTTCGGCGACAGCTCGCAGATCCCCACCTTCCTGATCAGCCAGCTGACCCGCCGCCAGGTGACCGTGGCATTGAGCGGCGACGGCGGCGACGAACTGTTCGGCGGCTACAACCGCTACCTCACGGCACGCACCACCTGGGAGAAGGCGCAACGCCTGCCGCCGCTGGCGCGCCGTGCCGCCGCAGGCCTGCTGCGCGCGATGACGCCGGCGGCATGGGACCGGCTGTTCGACGGCCTCAAACCGCTGCTGCCGAGGCGCTGGCAGCTGGCCACGCCGGGCGACAAGGCGCAGAAGCTGGCGGACGTGCTCACGCTGTCGAGTGGCCAGGCCTTCTTCCTCAACCTGGCCAGCCAGTGGCAGGACCCCACCCGCATCGTGCCCGGCGCGAGAGAGCCGTCGACCCTGCTGACCACCCCCGAGGCGTCGCCGCCCACCGACAGCCTGGCGCAGTGGATGATGGCGATGGACGCGCAAACCTACCTGCCCGACGACATCCTGGTGAAGGTCGATCGCGCCGCGATGGCCAGCAGCCTGGAGACCCGCGTGCCGATGCTGGACCACCGCGTGGTGGAGCTGGCCTGGCGCGTGCCGCTGTCGCAGAAGATCCGCCACGGCCAGGGGAAATGGCTGCTGCGCCAGGTGCTGTACCGGCACGTTCCCAGGGAACTGGTCGAGCGGCCGAAGATGGGCTTCGCCATTCCGCTGGACCGCTGGCTGCGCGGCCCGTTGCGCGACTGGGCAGAAGCCCTGCTCGACGAGCGCCGCCTGCAGCAGGAAGGCTATTTCCAGGCGGCGCCGATCCGGCAGAAGTGGAAGGAACACCAGGCCGGCCGACGCAACTGGCAACATCAACTGTGGACAGTGCTGATGTTCCAGGCGTGGCTGGAGCGAAACCGCACGGGGGGCTCGGCATGAATGTCCGCGACCAGGCATCGACGGCCACGCGGGAGCCGCCCGTCAAGGCCGTGCTGTTCGCCAACACCGACTGGTACCTCTACAACTTCCGGCGTGCGCTGGCGCTGTCGCTGCAGCAGGCCGGTTACGAGGTGCTGCTGCTTTCTCCACCCGGCCCGTATGGCGAAAAGCTGCGCGCGCTCGGCCTGCGCTGGGAGCCGGTGCCGATGCAGCGGCGCAGCCTCAACCTGCTGCGCGAACTGGCCCTGCTGTGGCACCTTACGCAACTGCTGCGGCGCGAGCGCCCCGCGCTGATCCACGGTTTCACCATCAAGTGCGCCGTGTACGGTTCGCTGGCCGCGCGGCTGGCCGGCATTCCCGCCCGGGTGAACGCCGTGGCAGGCATGGGTTACGTGTTCACCAGTTCGCAGTGGAAGGCGCGGCTGTTGCGTCCGGTGGTGCGCAGCCTGCTACGGCTGGCGCTTGGTGGTCGCGGCACGCGGCTGATCCTGCAGAACGCGGATGACGCCGAGCTGTTCCGGCGCGCAGGCCTGGTCGACCCGGCGCAGATCCGCCTGATCCGCGGCTCGGGCGTGGACTGCGCGCAGTTCGCCGACATCCTCCCGTGCACGCCAGACGACGGATGCCCGCGCGTGCTGCTGGCCAGTCGCCTGCTGTGGGACAAGGGTGTTGGCGAGTATGTCGCCGCAATCCGGCAGCTGCGCGGCCAGGGCCGTTCGTTGCATGCGCTGCTCGCCGGCGCGCCGGATCCGGGCAATCCCGCCGCGGTGCCGGAGTCGACGATACGGGCCTGGGCCGACGAAGGCCTGCTGACCTGGCTCGGTCACGTCGACGACATGGCCGGCCTGCTCGGCTCGGTCGACATCGTGGTGTTGCCGAGCTACCGCGAAGGGTTGCCGCGGACGCTGGTGGAGGCGGCTGCCTGCGGCCTGCCCCTGATCACCACCGACGTGCCGGGCTGCCGCGAGGTGGTGGCCGACGGCATTGACGGCCTGCTGGTGCCGGTGCGCAACAGCGACGCGCTGGCGCGGGCGATAGCGCGGCTGCAGGACGACCCGCCGTTCGCGCGCCGACTGGGTGACGCGGCGCGGAGCAAGGCACGGACCCAGTTCGACGAGCGCATCGTCATCCGCGGCACCCTGGCAGTGTACGCGGAGCTGTGCGAACTGCCGGAGGCTTCGACCGAAACGACCATCTAGACGTCCATATGCCACGAAGCGCGTGGCCAGTCCGGCGAGTCATGCGAGGTTCATGGCCGCCGCTTCCCGCACAGTAGACTCGAACGACCGGCCCACTGGAACAGGCGCCATCGTTGCGAGCCTTCAGGACTGGCTCTTGCACACCGGAGACCGCGCCATGCCAAGATCGTCGAAAGTGACCAACGTGCTGGATTTCCTTCCCGCATCTGAACGCGCCGCCATTCGCCTCGGCCGCAGCAGCTACGACTGCACCGGCGGCATCCAGGCCGCGATGGCCGCGGCCAGCAAGTTGTTCGTGCCCGCCGGGGTCTACCTGGTGAAACAGCTGAACCTCAAGCCCGACATCGAGGTGTACGGCGAAGGCGAGGCCAGCGAACTGCGGGCCTACGACCGCTCGCTGGCCTGTGAATTCATGCTCGCCACCCACCTCCGCGACGGCGGCACCCGCTTCGTTGCCGACAACATGCGCAACATCCACCTGCACGACCTGAAACTCACCGGGCGGGTGGCCGAGTTCGGCTACGAGCAGTACTTCTACCTGCTCGCCGTCAACGCCACCTCGGACCTTACCGTCGAGCGCGTGACGTTCCACGGCTTTCGCGGGGACGGCATGTACGTCGGCTCGGGCACGCTGGCGAGCACCGAGCGCCACAACCAGCGCATCACCGTGCGCGATTGCGTGTTCGACGGCGCAGTCAAGGACAACCGCAACGGCCTGTCCATCATCGACTGCGACGGGCTGACGGTCGAGAACTGCACCTTCCGCAACATCGGCAACGCGAAACTCTCCCATTCGGTCGGCGGCATCGACTTCGAGCCCGATCACACCTGGAGCATTTATCGCAACGTGACCATCTCCCGCTGCAAGTTCATCGACATCAATACCGTGAACACGGCAGGCATCTCGTTCTTCAATGGTCGCCAGGAGGGAGACAACATCCACGATTGGGTGGTGTCGGACTGCGAGTTCTCGAACTGCTACTGGGGCATCGACTCCTCGACCAAGGCCAAGACCGTCGCGGACATCCCGGACAACCTCAGCGTGATCAACTGCAGCTTCCTCAATTCGATACGCGTTGACGTGGCCGTCAAGGGCCTCAGCAACACGCAGATCAGCGGCTGCACCTTCCAGCGCTCGCCGGCGGGGTCCGGACCGGGAGGCGACGCGGTACGCCTTGGTGTCGTCGCTTTCCAGACCAGCCGGAACGCCATCGAAGCGGTGATCACCGGCAACACGTTCATCGGCATACGGCCACAGATGGGCGTGGTCGGCGTCTTTGGCGTAGATGGCATGGTGTGCGCCGGCAACGTGTTCACCGATATCCGGGGAACCTGCATCAATTTCGCCGAAGACGAGACTCCCGACCATGCCAGGATCATCGACAGGGTGATCATCTCCGGCAATGTGGCAAGGCGCGGAGCACCCTCGAATACCAGCATGTCGTTCCTGAGCACCAGCAACCGCGCAACCATCAGCAGGGGTCACCTGGCGTTTGAGCGCTCTTTCGAATACGCCAACGACATCGAGAGCGGCATCACGAAGGTTGCAAACGGAGCGACGATCCAGTTTCTGGGCACCACGTAACTCGCCTCGACCTTCGTCCACCAGACCGGACGCACGGCCACCCGCCCCGCCCCGCAAGGGCAGGTGGCCACGGCTCAACGGCGGAAGGATTCCCGCGCCGGCCCGTACGTACCCGTTGTCCTGTCGCCCGGCTCGGCCATGAACTCATGCCTCTGCCCGGCAAGCCCGCCCGAGGGTGAGCGCCGGTTCGACGGCACCGCGATCACGTCGGCGCTGCGTTGCAGGTCAAGCAGCCGATGCCGGCGCGCCTCCTGGCGCAACCAGGCGTGCGAGACCGTAATGACATACACGCCCATGGCAACGCAGAACGCAGTCAGGTTGGTGCCGGCGGAATGGGCAAGGCTGCTGATGAGCGCACCGACCAGCGCCAGGGCAGCCGCGAGCACGACCAGCAGGGCCAGCGTCGCGCGCGGCCCGAGCCCCGTTCCCAGCAGGATGTGGTGGATGTGCCCGCGGTCGGGCTTGAACGGCGACTTGCCCTGGCGCAGGCGCCGGTACATCACCGCGAAGGTGTCGAAGACCGGCAGCGCCACGCACCACAGCACGTCGACAGGCGACAACTGCGATTGCGGCATCTGGCTCAGGCGGATGAGCGCCCACGCCAAGAGATAGCCGATCAGCATGCTGCCGGCGTCGCCGAGGAAAATCTTTCGGCCCATGAAGCCCTGGTTCGCGACGAGATAAGGCAACGACGCCGCAGCCAGCAGGGCCAGCATCACGATGACGCCATGCAGCGGAGTGGGTCCAGCGAACAGGACGATGGCGGCGATGCTGACCAGTTCCAGGCTGCCGGCGAGGCCGTCGATGCCATCCATCATGTTGAACGCATTCACCAGGCCGATGACGGCGAGCACCGTCAGCGGGACGCCGACCCAGCCCAGCATCACTTCATGGCCGAAGATGGTGCCCAGCGTCTGGATGTAGACCCCGGTGCCGGCCACCACGGTGAGGATGACGATGGTCTGGATCAGCAGGCGGTCCCGCACGCTGAGGTCGAAGCGATCATCCAGCGCGCCGAGCATGACCAGCACTGCGGAGGTGCCGAACAGCGCCCTCTCGAATCCCTGGAACTGGTCGTGACAGAGCACCCCACCCACCAGCAGTCCACTGAAAATGGCCAGTCCGCCCACCAGCGGGACCTCGCCAACGTGCTGCTTGCGTTGATCGGGATGGTCCACCAGCCCCAGTGTGGGGGCCAGGTGTCGCAACACCACAATGGTCAGTGCTGAGGTGCATGCAGCAACCAGATAATCAAGAACTAGCCACGACTCGTGCATGGTATCTCTGTCTCCGGCCCATCTCGAAACGGATCCCCCAAGTCCGACCGAACTGAGTTGTGAATAGCGCAGATCCTGAGCTATGCGCCTGTGGGTCAACGATCCGGCTTGCCCAACGGGAACGGCCCAAAAGAACCGGTAACCATTATGTTGAAGAAAACAGGTTTCACCCTGATGAAAGATTTAAGAACTTATCACCTTTGACAGCGATACTTTATGTAACGCAATTCATGCATTCAGCCCCACATGTTTTAGATGAGCATTTTGTCAAGCGTACGTTTACATTATGTTTTAGCAACTAGCAGTATGCAGAAAATGAATAAAGCCTGTCCGCACGCTGAATAGCCATCCAAGCCATGAATTCAGCTCGCTGCGTCGTGGGGGTCACCCGGGCAAAACGACGCGCCAGAATGCGCAGAGCCAACGGGTGTCGAGCCACCATCCCAAAGCTGGACATGGCCAGGTACGTGATTCGGCGTGGCGACGTCAGGCATTCATATCCAGTTGCGGGCCGCTCATGCGGCATCGACCGGCGGCGCGCTCGCCGCCGGTCGATCGGCTCGTTTTACGGTGATTGATCCGGACAGCCTCAGCGGGTCGCGTTGTAGTTGGCGGTGGCGGCACTGCTCAGCAGGTTGGCCGACGGCAGCAACTGGCTCAGCACGCGATTCCAACGGGTCACGCCAGCCGCGCCGACAAACACCACGTCGCCGGGCTTCACCCTGAAGCGGTCACCTAGCGCGAACGCCGCCGGCGAGCGCGCATCCAGCTGAAAGACCTTGGCTGGTGTGTTGTCGATGTTCTTCGCGCCACGGATGACGTAGACCTCCTTGCCACTGGAAGTGACCGGATTGAGGCCACCGGCCCGACCCAGCGCCTGTGTCAGCGTGATGTCGGCCACGCTCCTGAAAGTGACCGCCAGCGGGCGCAGCACTTCGCCCATCACGTACACCTCCTGGGTGTCGTTGTACGGCAGCATCAGGCGGTCGCCCGGCTTCAGGTAAATATCCTGGGCTATGCTGTGGCCATTGCCGAGAGCGGTCAGGTCGAGGTGATAATCGTGCCCGCCACGGGTCAGGATCAGGTCGGACATGTTGGCTTGGTCGGCATTGACCTGCGCCGTGCCCAAGGCTTGTCCCAGGGTCAACGGAACGGTCGTGATCGGCTGCGGGTCGGTCTTCATGAAGGCACCCTGCAGCAGCACCTGCTGGCTGTTGTAACCGACGACGCCGACATCCACCTGCGGCCGCTCCACGAACTTGGCGATCTTCGAGCCGATGGTCTGGCGTACCTGCTCGATGGTCATGCCCGCGACCTTCACCGCGCCGACGTACGGATAGAACATCGTGCCGTCCGAACGGACCAGTCGGCCGTTGGCGGCGGTCTGCTGCTGCGAGCCGGCCGGCGAGGTCAGCTCCGGATGATCCCATACCGTGATGTAAAGCGTATCGCCGGGACCCACGCGGTAAGGCTCCGGCTTGTACGACAGCAACTCCTGTGGCACCGCGGCGCCCAGCATCTGCGCATGATCTTCCGTCAGCAGTTGCGGAGTGATCGTCACCAGCTGGACCTGGCTGTTGTCGGTGGGTGTGCCTCGAACCAGTCCATCGCTGGACATGCGCTGTCCTGGAGCCCACACACAGCCACTGACGAGCAGCACCCAACCCAGCACGATAAACGCGGGAATCTTTCTCATAGTCAACAGGTCCTCGCAGGGACGACCGCCAAAAAAACACACCGGCGAATCGCCATTGAGCAGCACATGTCCACTCTCTGGAGCCGGATTTTCCCCGGCCGCACCAAAGTGGTTCGCAAAGCGCAAAATTACTCTTCCTGAGTGCTCCCTGTACCTGAGCGTTAATACCCGCGACAGAAATAGACTGTTAAACGGGACTTCTGTGATGCCATATATCACGTGAATAAAACATCACGGATGATCGAATGCATGGCGTCAACCATTATCGAATTCAGCTTGCGTTATGCGTATGACGCAGGACGCAATCAGCGCATGGCCGGCATCACTGGCGCTGTTCTTCGTGCATCCGCTGCGCCACCCGCACGAACTCTTTCTGATGAGCAAGATGGCCATCGTTCGGTGCGGATGGATCGGGCGGGACCCGCCAGATTCCATCCCTGCGCTCTGCGCCGCGGCGCTTGGCAAGCCCCCCGGCGTCACCCGCTCCCAACCGCAAATTTTTGACCGCTTCTGACCCACAGCGACACCGTCGGGATCAGCAGCCCCGCGGCGCAGCTCGCCCGCCGTCGCTCCCATACCCGGGGCCCGGCTCTGCACCGTGCGTTGCCACGGTAGGCAGCCGGCCAAACTGCGATTTGTATCCCAGTCTGGCAGCCGGGATGCCGTGTTACCTTAACGCTTCGTTCGCATCCTCTTTCGCTTGGCACGATACTGGCTTGCCCAGGCCCATCCACAGAACCGCCTGCCCTGCCACGAATGCTCAAGACCATGGAAAACGACGAGAAGAAGCCGCGGGTTTGGGGGAAAAACTCCCGGGGGTTCTGGCTGACCTTTTGTCTGGCGCTGAGCGCAGTCGCCGGCTGGCTGATGTTCCAGCTGAACGTCCTGCACTGATTGATGCCGGGCGCTTCGGCGCCTGACCATACGGATCTCCGCCCTGGCGACGCCATCCGGCCCGCCGGGCTCCTGCTCTCGTGCATTCGTGACTCCTCACCGGTCCACAGACGCCGGCGTGCACGATTCATGCACGGTCCACCTTGGCATAGTCGGCGCCATGTCAGTGCTAGCGCAAGGTGAACCTCCGTCGCGCCACGTACGCAGACCTTCTGCGAGTGGTCATGACGGTGCGTGAATGCAGGATTGCCAGCGGAACAAACGTCGGGATCTTCGTCGCCCGGCACGCAGCTGCTGTGTTCCAATGGCTGTGGCCCGTTTGCGCGCAACGTGTGCCCCATGGTTCCGCGGTTGCTGGCAACTTACCTGAACGCTGATCCCCAAGCGTGCTCGATTGTGGCTGTGACTGCCGGATCGACGTGCGCATCAGCGCGTCCCATCCAAACATCGAGGTGACCGTATGCGGAACATCCAGAACACCAAGCTCGCCATCGTGGGCCTGGGTTATGTCGGCCTGCCGCTCGCCGTGGAATTCGGCAAGCACTACGACACTGTCGGCTTCGACATCAACCAGGCCCGCATCGACGAGCTGGCTTCCGGCCACGACAAGACGCTGGAAGTCGATGCGGCGGAGCTGGCCGCAGCCAAGCGGCTGCGCTTCACCGCCGAGCTGGATGATCTGCGCGACCGCAACACCTACATCGTCACCGTGCCCACGCCGATCGATCTCGCCAAGCGCCCGGACCTGACGCCGCTGATCAAGGCCAGCGAAACCCTGGCCAAGGTGCTCAAGCCCGGCGACGTGGTGGTGTACGAATCAACCGTATATCCCGGTTGCACGGAAGAGGTGTGCGTGCCGATCCTGGAGAAGGGCTCGGGCCTGGTCTACAACCGCGATTTCTTCGCCGGCTACAGTCCCGAGCGCATCAACCCGGGCGACAAGCTGCATCGCGTCACCAGCATTCGCAAGGTCACTTCGGGCTCCACGCCGGAGACGGCCGATTTCGTCGACCGCCTGTACAGCTCGGTCATCACCGCCGGCACGTACCGGGCCAGTTCGCTGAAGGTGGCCGAAGCGGCCAAGGTGATCGAGAACACCCAGCGCGACCTGAACATCGCGCTGGTCAACGACCTGGCCATGCTGTTCAACAAGCTCGGCATCGACACCCTGGAAGTGCTGCAGGCGGCCGGTACCAAATGGAACTTCCTGCCGTTCCGTCCGGGCCTGGTCGGCGGCCATTGCATCAGCGTGGACCCGTACTACCTCACCCACAAGGCGCAGGAGGTGGGCCACCATTCCGACGTGATCCTGGCCGGCCGCCGCACCAACGACGGCATGGGTCCGTACATCGCCGGCGAAGTGATCAAGCTGATGGTGTGCAAGGGCATCAACCCGGTGCATGCGCACGTGCTGATCCTTGGCCTGGCGTTCAAGGAGAACTGCCCGGACCTGCGCAATACCCGCGTGGTCGACATCGTGCAGGCGCTGCGCGGCTACAAGGCCGAGGTCGACGTGCACGACCCGTGGATCAACGCCGCCGAAGCCGAGCATGAGTACGCCATCACGCCTCTGGCCGAGCCGCAGGCCGGCGACTATGACGCCGTGATCATCGCGGTCGGCCACCAGCAGTTCGTCGACATGGGGCCGGCCGGTATCCGCGGGTTCGGCAAGCCCGACTCGGTGCTGTACGACGTGAAATGCCTGCTGCCGCGCGAAGCGGTCGACGGCCGTCTCTGAGCGGGACTTCATGCCATGAAAGTACTGGTCACCGGCACTGCCGGCTTCATCGGCTCGCACGTCGCATTGCAATTGCTCGAACGCGGCGACGAGGTCATCGGCCTCGACAACCTCAACGACTACTACGACGTCAACCTGAAGAAGGCGCGGCTGGCGCGCTTCATCGAACATCCCGGCTACACGCATGTGCATGCCGATCTTGCCGACCGCGCGGCAATGGAAAACACCTTCGCCACGCACAAGCCGCAGCGCGTGATCAACCTGGCAGCGCAGGCTGGCGTGCGGTATGCAGCCGAGAACCCGCATGCGTACGTGGCCAGCAATGTCACCGGCTTCCTGCACGTGCTGGAAGGCTGTCGCCGCCACGAGGTGGAGCATCTGGTGTTCGCCTCCACCAGTTCGGTGTACGGCGCCGACACCGCCATGCCGTTCTCGGAACACCAGCCCACCGAGCATCCGCTGACCCTCTACGCCGCCACCAAGAAGGCCAACGAGCAGATGGCGCACAGCTATGCGCACCTGTACGGCCTGCCGTGCACGGGCCTGCGCTTCTTCACGGTCTACGGGCCATGGGGACGCCCGGACATGGCGCTGTTCCTGTTCACCCGCGCGATCCTGGCCGGCGAGCCGATCAAGGTGTTCAACCATGGCCGGCACAAGCGCAGCTTCACCTACGTGGACGACATCGTCGAAGGCGTGATCCGCACGCTCGACACACTGCCGGCCAGGGACAGCCACTGGAACGGCAACGCTCCCGACCCGGCCAGCAGCGGGGTTGCACCGTACCGCCTGTACAACATCGGCAATGCGGAAACGGTGGAGCTGATGCGTTACATCGCGGTGCTTGAGCAGTGCCTGGGACGCAAGGCGCAGATGGAGATGCTGCCCATGCAGGCCGGCGACGTCCCCGACACCGAGGCGGACGTGTCGGAACTGATCCGCGCGGTTGGCTACGCGCCGAAGGTGTCGATAGACACCGGCATCGCCAACTTCGTGAGCTGGTATCGCGACTACTACCGCGTGTAGCCGCTCCCTGCCTAGCGCGGGCAGGCGCATTGCCGATGTCGGGCAGTTTTGTGATTATTCGGGGCATCGAAGGAAATCACGCAAAGGACTGCCATGGCGCAATATCGGGTGAAGCTCTCCGGATACCCCCTGCCCGGCCACACCACTGAAAGCATTGCCGAGGCGCTCAAGCAGCAGATGGGACTCGGCCCTGCCCAGGTGCGGGCGTTGTTGCCGCCAGCGAAGCGCGTAGTCAAGGCCGGGCTGGATGCGCAGGAGGCGGAGCGCTGGCACCAGGCGCTGACCCGGGCGGGGTTGGCCGCCAGCAAGGAGGCGCAAGCGGCCCCCGCGGCGGCTCCCGCCAAACCCGGCGACCCGCTGGAAAGCTTGCGATCATGCCTCGCCCAAGGATTCTCCAGGCGTCGACCGAGCCCGCTCTACAGCATGCATCTGAGCGTGGTGACGATTTGCTGCGTGCTCATGCCGCTGCTCTATCTGGCTCTGGTGACCGGGCTGGGGTATGCCTTGTACTGGTATCTCGGCCACGCTCACCTGCTCATCGGCCGACGGGTGCACGGCATCTGGCCGCTGCTCCTCGTCTATGGCGTACCCGGCGTGAGTGGCGGCATCCTGCTGCTGTTCCTGGCTCGCCCCATCCTGGCTGGAGGCAGCGGCAGGGACCGTTCCCTCACACTCGACCCTGCCGACGAGCCACGTCTGACCGAAGCCATCCAGGTACTCACCGGCGCCATCGGCATCCGCCCGCCGGTGGCGCTGAAAATGTCCAACCAGGTCAATGCCAGTGTGCACTTCGAAGGTGGCTGGCCCGGATTCTTCAGCGGCCGCAAGGTACTGACCATCGGCTTGCCGCTGGTGGCCGGACTGACCAGCCAGCAGTTCCTCGGCGTGCTTGCCCACGAGTTCGGCCATTTCGCCCAGCGCTTCGGCATGCGCTGCAGCTTCCTCGTCAATCACGTCAATGCATGGCTGGACGTGCGTGCGCACCAGCCCGATCCCTGGGATGAACGCCTGCAACGCTGGGCCGAGGAAAGCGGTGACACCGTGATCCGGATCGTGGTCTTCATCACCCAGCTCGGCATCAGGGCCTCGCGCATGCTGTTGCACGGACTGTTCCTGCTGAGCTTCCGCCTGTCGCGCTCGCTGTCGCGGCAGATGGAATTCGACGCCGACCGCTACGAGGTGATGCTTGCCGGCAGCGAGAACTTCCGTGAAACCGCACTGCGCCTGCGCGCCCTGAGCCAGGCCTTCGGCGAGATCGACGAACAGAATGCCCGCACCTGGCGCGAGCACAAGCTGCTGCGGAACATTCCGCAAGCTGCCGCCGCCCACGTCGCCACGTTCGACACGCAAGCCTGGGCCAAACTGAAACGCAGCCTCGGCTACGGCACCACGCGTTACTGGGATACCCACCCGGCCGACCTGGAACGCATCCGCAGCGCGCAGGACCTGCAGGCGGCCGGCCTGTTCCACGACGACCGCCCCGCGACCACCCTGTTCGAGCACTTCGCCGAGCACTGCGAAAACGCCACCCGTGCGTACTACCGGCAACTGGGAGTCGACTACCAGACCGCCGAACTCTGCGACAGCCAGACCGTTACCAGCATCCATTCGCAGCGCACCACCGCCGTGGACGACCTGCGCCGATGGAGTGGACGGCAATGGCGCAGCCTCCCCTGGCTTCCGCTGCAGCTGGCACTGCCGGATGCACAGGCGCAGTTGTCCTGGCAGGCCTGCATCGATGAACTGCGCCAGGATTCCCCCGCCATCGCACGGGACTGGGAGGCCGCGGAACAGGAGAACAAGCGGCGCATGCGCCTGGCCTTCTCCGGCACGCTGGACCGCCACGACATACCGAGCCACCTGAATCGCGTGGAAGCATTCGACGAAGAGCGCCATCTGCCCGAGTACCAGCGGATCGCCGAATGGAAAACCCCGGCACGCCAGTCACTGATCCGCGTGGCGGGCCTCTACCGCCGCCGCATCGAACACACCCTCGGCAGGGAGCGCCTGGTGGCCGAACTGGTGTTCGCCCTCAGCCCCTTGTACAACGACATCGAATGTCTGCAGGAAGCCTGGTTCGTGGCGAGCCGGTTTCCGGACAGCAGGGACCCCGCACAGCATGCCTGGCTGAGCCGCTTTCGCCACGATGCGGACGTGGCCTGCCAGGACTACGCCATGCACCTGCTGCGCAAATGCGACGGCATCCCGCAGACGCTGCTCGAAGGTGGCAGCGTGGGTGGCTATCTGCGCAAGCGCTGCCCCCGCCTGGACCATTCGTCCGCCAGCCCCAGGGAGTTCGCCGGATCCGCCGGACTGCTGCTCGATGGGCTGAATTACGCCTACCAGGCGGCACTCGCGGAGCTGGCGCAGCGATGCGCGGAAGTGGAGCGGTCGCGGGGAATCACCGGGATCGATGGGTAAGCCCGAGGCTGCGCCAAACGCAACAGCGAGCCCGCGTATGGATCGTCTCCCCGGATACGCCCATGGAGACGGCGCTACAAGGCGACGACGGTCAGAAGCTGGCCGTCACCCGCCCGTACAAGAAGGCGCCGTTGAAACCGAACGGCGAGGTGAGCGCGTACTTGACGCCGAGGAACTGCAGCGTGGCGTTCTGCTCCCTGTCGGGGTAGGTGTTGAACACGTTGTTGCCGCCGACGGCCACCGAGAAGGTGTCGTTGAACTTGTAGCGCGCCTCCAGGTCCACCAGCGTCTTGCCCCTGTAGTGGCTCACGTCGTCCGGCAGGTTGTTGCTGCCGAACAGGCCCACCGTGGTACTCCAGCTGCCGTAGTGGTTGATCCGCGCGATAAAGTCGATTCGTCAGCTCGCGGGCGCTGATGGTCGGGAAGCAGGAGCGACTCGAAGCATGGAGATCATTGGAGAGTGGCCCATCGCCGGCAACGACCTGAGCCGCGTGCTGAACAGATTGCCGGCACGCCGGCAGCAAAGTGACGCGCACGTTTAAGTTGACCGCCTTGTATCTAAATGGATACTATCCATCCATGGTCACGATCAAGCAATCGGACGAGTTCGCCAGGTGGCTCAAGGGTCTGAAGGATCAGACGGCGAAAGCCAAGGTGATCGTGCGGATAAAGCGTTTGGCGAAGGGCAACATGGGCGATGCCAAGCACGGCGGATTCAACTTTGAAG
>NZ_AJXW01000041.1 GCF_000264375.1 Rhodanobacter thiooxydans LCS2 | reverse complement strand
GCCGCTGCTGCCGTAGGCGGCCAGTACCTCGCGCGCGCGATCGCGCAGGATGTCGCGGCGCACGGCGATGTTGCGGCGGGTCAGCTCGCCGATCCAGTCGGCCGGCAGCGGGCCTTCGTCGAACTCGGTGAGTTCCTCGACGTCCTCCGTTCGGGCGCCGATCAGCAGTTCGTCGATGCCGGCCCACACCGTGGCGCCGTAGCACTGGCAGCACGGCTGTGAGCTGGTGGCCAGCACGTAATGGCCGCCGTCCTCGTTCATCCGGTGCCGGCTCAGGCGCTGCTGCGCGATCATGATCACCATCATCTCGGCGTGCGCCACCGAGCAGCTCTGCGGCAGCACGCGGTTGACGCCGACGGCGACCAGCCGGCCGCTGTGGCTGTTGAACACGGCCGCGCCGAATGGACCGCCGCCGCCGCGTTCGATGTTGTGCCGCGATAGCTCGATCGCCAGGCCCACGCGCTCCTCGTCGCTGTGGTAGCGCCGGTTGGTGTCGGCGACGTCGCCGATCCACGGCGGCAGGGTGAGGTGGATTTGCAGCGGCAGCATGCCTTCGCTCCGTGTGTGTCCGGTTTGCTTACTGGCCGGTCGGTCGGGCCCAGACGTCGCGCAGGGTCACTGTACGGTTGAACACCGGCGCGTCGGCGCGGTGGTCGACACGGTCGGCGACGAAGTAGCCGAGCCGCTCGAACTGGAAGCGCCGCTCCGGCTCGACATCGGCGGCGGCCGGCTCCAGCCACGCCTGCACCACGCGCTTGGCGTCGGGGTTGAGGTGGTCGAGCCAGCTCTTGCCGCCCTCCTCGCTGTCCGGCGCGGGCACGCTGAACAGGCGGTCGTACAGGCGCACCTCGCTGGCCACCGCATGCGCCGCGCTGACCCAGTGGATGGTGCCCTTCACCTTGCGGTCGGCGCCGGGCAGGCCGTGGCGGGTTTCCGCATCGAGCGTGCAGTGCAGTTCGGTGACGTTGCCGCCGGCGTCCTTGACGACCTGCCCACACTTCACGATGCCGACGCCGCGCAGGCGTACGTCGCCGTCCGGCTTCAGTCGGTGGAAGCCCTTCGGCGGCACTTCGGCGAAGTCGTCGCGTTCGATCCACAGCTCGCGCGCGAACGGCACCTCGCGCGTGCCGAAGCTCTCGTCCTTGGGATGGTTCGGGAAGACCAGCGTTTCCTCGTGGCCTGCCGGCAGGTTGGTGATCACCAGCTTCAGCGGGTCGAGCACGGCCATGCGGCGTGCCGCGGTGGCGTCCAGGTCCTCGCGGATGCAGTTCTCCAGCACCGCGTAGTCGATCACGCTGTTCTGCTTGCTGACGCCCACGCGCTCGATCAACAGGCGCAGTCCGGCCGGGGTGAAGCCGCGCCGGCGCAGGCCGCGCAGGGTACTCATGCGCGGGTCGTCCCAGCCATCGACATGGTGCTCCGCGACCAGCTGCGCCAGCTTGCGCTTGCTGGTGATGCAGTAGGACAGGTTCAGTCGCGAGAACTCGATCTGGCGCGGCTTGGCCGGCTTCGCCTCCAGGCCGGCGGCGACCACCGATTGCCACAGCTCCGGATGGTCCGGCAGGTCCACCTTGTCCACGCACCAGTCGTACAGCGGGCGGTGGTCCTCGAACTCCAGTGTGCACAACGAGTGGGTGATGCCTTCCATCGCGTCGCTGAGCGCATGTGCGAAGTCGTACATCGGGTAGATCGGCCACGCGTCGCCGGTGTTCTGGTGGGCGACCTTGCGGATGCGGTACAGCGCCGGGTCGCGCAGGTTGATGTTGCCGGAGGCCATGTCGATCTTCGCGCGCAGAGTGCGGCTGCCGTCGGCGAATTCGCCGGCGCGCATGCGGCGGAACAGGTCGAGGTTCTCCGCCACGCTGCGCTCGCGGTACGGCGAGTGGCGGCCGGGTTCGGTCAGCGTGCCGCGGTACTCGCGCATCTCGTCGGCGGAAAGGTCGTCCACGTAGGCCAGACCGTCCTCGACCAGCTTGAGCGCGCCGCGATAGAACACGTCGAAGTAGTCCGAGGCGTGGCGCAGCTCATGCCAGTCGTAGCCCAGCCAGTGCACGTCGTCCTTGATGCCCTGCACGAACTCGGGGTCTTCCTTGCCCGGGTTGGTGTCGTCCAGGCGCAGGTTGCACCAGCCGCCGAACTCCTGCGCGATGCCGAAGCTCAGGCAGATCGCCTTGGCGTGGCCGATGTGCAGGTAGCCGTTCGGCTCCGGCGGAAAGCGGGTGTGGATGGCCACGTGCTTGCCCGAAGCGAGGTCGTCGCGCACGATCTGCCGGATGAAGTCCTGATGGGGAGCCGCCTGCTGCACGGCGGCCGTCGAAGAGGCGGGTGCGTTGGCGGGGTTCTCGGTCGGCATCGGACTCGGGCTCGCAAGCGGTGGCGGAAACACGCAAGTTTACCTTGTCGTCGCCATCGCCGCCGGGCGCCTTGCCCCGCGTGCCGGGGCGAGTTAGCGTGCGAGGCATGCACACCGTCTACCGCGCCGAGAACCTGTTCGATGCCCATCTGGTCAAGGATGCGCTGGAAGCGGGCGGCATCCCGGCGTTCATTGCCGGCGAATACCTCACCGGCGGGGTCGGCCAGTTGCCGGCGATGGATTACATCGCGGTGATGGTGCCCGAATCGAGCCTGGCCGAGGCCGGCGGCATCGTGGCCGAGGTCGAGGCGCGGCTGGTCGAGGCGCGGCAGGCGATCGGCGAGAACGACCTGCCCGACGACCCGCTGGCCGCACCCTGCTGAGTCGTGCGGCTGCGTGCGCTCAAGGAAACCCCATGCAAGACCTCGCTGCACTGATCCGCGCCGTGCCCGATTTCCCCCGTCCCGGCGTGATGTTCCGCGACGTCGCCCCGCTGCTTGCCGATGCCGGCAGTTTCGCCCGCTGCATCGACGCGCTGGCCGAGCCGTGGCAGAGCAGCGCCGTGCAGGCGGTGTGCGGCATCGAGGCGCGCGGCTTCATCTTCGGTGCCGCGCTGGCGCAGAAGCTGCACGCCGGCTTCGTGCCGCTGCGCAAGCCTGGCAAGCTGCCGCCGCCAGTGGCGACGGTGGACTACCAGCTGGAATACGGCAGCGACCAGCTGCAGGTGCAGCACGATGCGTTCCGCCCGGGCGAGCGCGTGCTGCTGGCCGACGACGTGCTGGCCACCGGCGGCACGCTGGCGGCGGCCGCGGCCCTGGTCGGCGGCCTGGGTGCCGAGCTGCTCGGCGCCAGCGTGGTGATCGAGTTGCCCGCATTGCAGGGGCGCGGCCGCTGGCCCGTGGGCAAGGCGCTGCATAGCCTGCTGCGCTATTGAGTCCCCGCTCACGGCGCGGCGGCGTCGAGCCGTTCGACGTAGGTCAGTTCGTCCGCGCACGCGCCGGTGGCGTCGCGGCTCACAGGGGCTTGCGCATGCTCAGCGGAAATCCGCCGCCAGCGTGCTGAGCTGGTTCGGCGTCAGCGTCGCCTCGACCACCATCGCCGGCAACGTCGAGGCCAGCGCGACCGCCGCGCCGGCACGCCAGTCGGCGATCATCGCCGCGTCCAGCTCGAAGCGCAGGAAGTGCACCGCGGCGGTCTTCTCCGCGTTGCTGCGCTCCATGTCCTCGTCGGCGATGGCGGTGACCGGGGCGTGGCCGTGCACGGTCAGCGCGATCGCGTGTTCGATGTGGCGCAGGCGCACCAGCTCGCGCTTGCGCTGTTCGACGTCGGCGTATTCGATCAGCATGGTGGCCTTGAGGTTGCTGCCATCGGGGATCAGCGGATTGTACGCATCGAGCTCGTCCTGGATGCCGACGGCCTCGAAGATGCGCTCGATGCGCAGCATTTCCTGCACCTGGTACTGGATGCTCAGGCGGTCCTCGAAGATCAGCGTGAGGTGTTCGCCCAGGTGTACCGTGCGCTGCTGCTTGTGCGCCATCACGCGGGTGCGGAAGTCGGCGCGCTGTTGCGCGTAGGCTTCGAGGGAGAGCAGGTCGGCGCGTTCGAGCTTGTCCATGGACTTCCCCGGTTTGCTTTGACCCCTCTCCCTTCGGGAGAGGGGTCCCGCAGCCCCGTAGGGCGGGCACTGCCCGCCGGCTTTCCGAACCGCCGCCGACGGGAGCTCGGGTAACGGCGGCGAGCGGTGATTCATTCCCATGCGCCATTCAAATACCATAGGCCTTGCGCAGCAGGCTGAGCGGATGCTCCGCCGCCGGCTGATCGCCGAGGCCGTGGGCGATGTGGCTGCCGGCCATCGGGCAGTCGCTGGTGAAGTGGTCGGGCGCGGCCTGCCGCACGCGGTTTTCCACCGGCTTGGCCAGCTTGCGCGAGAGTGCGTAGGTCTTGTGCTTCACGCCGTAGGTACCGTCGTGGCCGGAGCAGCGCTCGATGGTGGTGATCTCGGTGTCCGGCACCAGTTGCAGGATCTCGCGCGTCTTCGGGCCGATCTTCTGCACGCGCTGGTGGCACGGTACCTGCCAGGCGACCTTGCCCAGCGATTGCTTGAAGTCGGTCCTGAGCAGGCCGGCCCTGTGCCGTTCGGCAAGATATTCGAACGGATCGAAGAAACGCTCGCGGACCAGCGCCACCCCGGGATCATCCGGGAACATCAGCGGCAGCTCCTGCTTGAACATCAGCACGCAGGACGGGATCGCCGCGGTGAAGTCCCAGCCTTCACGCGCCATTCTCGCCAGCACCGGGATGTTGCGCTCCTTGTACTTCGTCACCGTCTTGAGGTCGCCCAGTTCCAGCTTGGGCATGCCGCAGCAGCTTTCCTGCTCGACCAGCCGGGTCGGGATCGCGTTGTGCGCCAGCACGGCGGCGAGGTCCTCCACCACGCCGGGCGCGGAGTGGTCGCAGTAGCAGGTGGCGAACAGCGCGAGCCTGCCGCGCGTGCGGCCCGCGGGCACCGCCTCGCCCCGGCCGTCGAGATCGCGCAGGCGCTTGCGCGCGGCCGGCGCGAAGTACTCGGGCACGCGCGCCTCCGCGTCGACGCCCAGGGCCTTTTCCAGCAGCTGGCGCGCGGCCGGGTTGCGGTTGGCGGCGTTGACCACCTGCACCACCACCGGGATCGAGGCGAGCTTGCCCACGGCGCGCGTGCTGGACAGGATCTTCGCCGACAGCGGCGCGCCGTCACGTTCGAACGCCACCGCCTTGGCGCGCAGCATCAGGTGCGGGAAATCCACGTTCCACGGGTGCGGCGGCGTGTACGGGCACTTGGTCTGGTAGCACAGGTCGCACAGGTAGCACTGCTCGGTGACCTTCGGGTAGTCGGCCTTGTCGACGCCATCGATCTCCATCGTCTTCGATGAGTCGATCAGGTCGAACAGGGTGGGGAAGGCATGGCACAGGCTGACGCAGCGGCGGCAGCCGTGGCAGATGTTGAACACGCGCTCCATTTCCGCTTCCAGCGCCGCGGCGTCCCAGAAGGCCGGGTCGTGCTGGCCCAGCGGGTGGCGCGTGGGCGCGTCGAGGTTGCCTTCGCGCGTTTCGTGGATGGGGTCGGCCATCGTATTTCCCCCTCGGCCTGGAACAGGTCGAGTCAGCAAAGTGTCGATGCACGCAATCCGTCGTCCCGGCGGAAGCCGGGATCCAGCGCCTTCAAATACTTGCCGAGCCGCTGGATCCCTGCTTTCGCAGGGATGACGATCAGGGTCAGGCGGCCGTGCTCAAGCCATGTCGCCCAGCGCCTTGGTGAAGCGGTTCGCGTGCGAGCGCTCGGCCTTGGCCAGCGTCTCGAACCAGTCGGCGATCTCGTCGAAGCCTTCGTCGCGCGCGGCCTTGGCCATGCCCGGGTACATGTCGGTGTACTCGTGGGTTTCGCCGGCGATGGCGCTCTTCAGGTTCAGCTGGGTGCCGCCGAACGGCAGGCCGGTGGCGGGGTCGCCCACCGCTTCGAGGTATTCCAGGTGGCCGTGGGCGTGGCCGGTTTCGCCTTCGGCGGTGGAGCGGAACACCGCTGAAACGTCGTTGTAGCCCTCGACGTCGGCCTTGGCGGCGAAGTACAGGTAGCGGCGGTTGGCCATCGACTCGCCGGCAAAGGCGTCTTTCAGGTTCTGCTCGGTGCGCGATCCTTTCAAGTTGCTCATGACATCACCTCGTGGCGTTGGCTGGGAGGGGTTGTGACTTGCGGTCTTGACGGCTGCTCCGGTCGAGCCTAGCGCCGACCTGGCGCGCAATGAAATTGATTGTCTGGATCGCACGGATAGCTTGCAGCTATCGGCGTGCCGCCTTGCGCGACGCTGGCGCTGGCGCTGGCGTGGCCGCGGTGTGCGCATCGAGCAGGTCCGCCGGCAATTGCCGGAACACGTCCGCCAGCCGCCGCAGGAATCCGTCCATGGCCGAGCTCTTGCGCCAGACCATGGCGATGCGCCGGCTTGGCGGGTGGCCGCGGAACTCGATCAGATGCAGGTTCTCCACCGGCGCCACCGGCGGCTTCACCGCGGTGACCGGCAGCAGGGTGATGCCCACGTTTGCCGCCACCATCTGTCGCAGCGTTTCCAGGCTGGTGGCGCGGAAGCCGCTGTGCTCGCCGGCGCCGGTCAGGTGGCAGACCTCCAGCGCCTGGTCGCGCAGGCAGTGGCCGTCTTCCAGCAGCAGCAGGTTCTGGCTGGACAGGTCGCCCAGCTTCAGCTGGCCCTGGTGCTGCGCCAGCGGGTGCGCGTCCGACACCGCCAGCAGGAATGGTTCCTCGAACAGGAACTCGCTGTGCAGGCTGTCCTCGTGCAGCGGCAGCGCGAGGATGCCCGCGTCCAGCTTGCCTTCGCGCAACATGCGCAGCACCACCTCGGTCTTTTCCTCGACCAGCAGCAGCTCCAGCCGGGGGAACGCCTGGCGCACCAGCGGCAGCGCGTGCGGCAGCAGGTACGGCCCCAGGGTGGGGAAGATGCCCAGCCGTACCGTGCCGGATTCCGGATCCAGCGTGCGGCGGGCCACGCCGCGGATCTGCTCGATCTCGTTGAGCACGTCGCGCGCCCGTGTGGCGATGTCGCGGCCCACCTCGGTCAGCAGCACCTTGCGCGGGGTGCGTTCGACCAGCGACACGCCCAGTTCGTCCTCCAGCTTCTTGATCTGGGTGGACAGGGTGGGCTGGCTGACGAAGCAGGCTTCGGCGGCGCGGCCGAAATGCCGGTGCTCGGCCAGGGCCACCAGATATTGCAGATCGCGCAGGTTCATGGCAGGTCCGTCAGTCAATAGGCGTACGCTATGACATGGATGGTAACAATCAATTGGAACGATGCAAGGGCGTGACCTACCCTGCATGTACGTTCTGCAACACCCCGCGCGTCGGAGTCCCCTCCCTCCAGCTCCCCCGCAGGCGCGCGGGTTTCCCCCCACCGGCGACAAGGCCTGCCTTGCCGCCGGTTTTTTTCGTCCCGTGATGCTGTTGGTGGCCGCCGTGCCTTCTGGCACTGGGTCAAAGGTCATGGCGGCCCTAGCTTGGGTTTTCCCTCGCAAACCAGAGATGCCCGTCATGCGCCGTTTCGCCCGTCCTCTCCTGCTCACCGCGCTGGCCGCCTGTTGCGGCGCCGCGTTCGCCGCCAGCGCCGACCAGGCACCGCAGGGCCGGCTGCCCGGCTGGGCGGTGCCGCAGTCGTACCAGCTCGCGTTCAAGGTGGATCCGGCGCAGCAGGATTTTTCCGGCACCACCACGATCAAGGTGAAGCTGAGCCAGGCCTCCGACCACCTGTGGCTGGATGGTGCCGAATTGAAGGTGTCGAAGGTGACCGTCACCGACGCCGCCGGCAAGGCGCATGCCGGCAAGTACGTGGCGGTGGACCCGAAGGCCGGCGTGGCGCGGGTGGATTTCGGCAGCACGCTCAAGCCGCAGCAGCTGACCCTGAAGTTCGAGTACACCGCGCCACTCAACCAGCAGCTGCAGGGTCTGTACAAGGTCACCGCCAAGGGCCAGCCGTACGCGATGACGCAGATGGAACCGATCAGCGCGCGCTTCGCCTTCCCCGGTTTCGACGAGCCCGGCTTCAAGACGCCGTTCGACATCGCCATCACCGTGCCCGAGCACGAGAACGTGGTGGCCAACACCCGCCAGGTGAAGGAACAGCCGGCCACCAAGGGCTGGAAAACCGTGACCTTCGCCCAGACGGTGCCGCTGCCGACCTACCTGGTGGCATTCGCGGTCGGTCCCTGGGACATCGTCGACGGCCCGGATATCTCGCCCGACGCCTGGCGTGCCGAGCCGCTCAAGCTGCGCGGCATCGCCGCCAGGGGCGAGGGGCATCGCATGCAGCACGTGCTGAGCGAGACGCCGAGCATCATCCACGCGCTGGAGAACTACTACGGCTTCGGCTATCCGTTCGGCAAGCTCGACCTGCTGGCGGCGCCGGACTTCGAGGCCGGCGCGATGGAGAACCCGGGCCTGGTGACGTTCCGCGATTGGCTGCTGCTGCTCGACAAGGATTCGCCCGCGCGCAACGTGCGCGGCTCGTTCAACGTCAACGCGCATGAGCTGGCGCACCAGTGGACCGGCGACACGGTCACCACCGAATGGTGGAACGACATCTGGCTCAACGAGGCGTTCGCCACCTGGATGCAGCAGAAGGTCACCATGCAGGTGCACCCGGAATACCGCGCCGACCTCGATCGCGTGCGCGGCGGCCAGGGCGCAATGAACAACGACAGCCTGGTCAGCGCGCGCAGCATCCGCCAGCCGATCACCGGCAACGGCGACATCATGACCGCGTTCGACGGCATCACCTACCAGAAGGGCGCCAGCGTCATCGGCATGTTCGAGAACTACGTGGGCGAGTCGACCTACCAGAAGGGCATGCGCGCGTACATCCAGAAGCAGAAGTTCGGCAACGCCACCGCCGACGACCTGGTCTCGGCGATCGCCACCGCGGCCGACAAGGGCGACGCGTTCAAGCATGCGTTCAAGAGTTTCCTCGACCAGTCCGGCGTGCCGTACGTGGCGACCAAGCTCGAACAGAAGGACGGCAAGACCGTGCTGCAGCTGAGCCAGAGCCGCTACCTGCCGCTGGGCAGCCACGGCGACCCGCAGCGCATCTGGGGCGTGCCGGTGTGCGTGCGCTACGGCACCAGCGGCGGCAGCAACGTCGCCTGCGAAATGCTCGACCAGGCCACCGGCTCGATGGTACTGCCCGGCGCCAGCAAGCCGACCTGGGTGATGCCGAACGCGAACGCCAGCGGCTACTACCGCTTCAGCCTCGACAAGGCCGGGCTCGACAGCCTGGTCAAACAGGCCGGCAAGCTCAGCGGCGCCGAGCAGCTGGCCTATGCCGACGCGATCAACGCCAGCTTCCGCCGCGGCGATCTGGACGCGGGCCAGGTGCTGGCCGCGCTGCAGCCGCTGGCCGGCTCGAAGATCCGCGAAGTGGCCGTGGCGCCGTTGGACACGGCCAGCGGCCTCTATCAGCGCATCGCCGTCACCGACGCCCAGCGCGCGCGCCTGGCGGGCTGGGCCAAGGCCGCCTACCTGCCGCGGCTGGAGCAGCTCGGCTACCAGCGCAAGGCCGGCGAGTCCGAGGACGCCGCCTTGTTGCGCAGCAGCCTGGCCAGCGCGCTGGCGCTCGACTTCAAGCTGCCGGAAGTGCGCGCGGCGCTGCTCAAGCAGGGTGAAGCGGCGCTCAAGCCGAAGGCGGATGGCCATCCGGACCTGGCCGCCGCCAATCCAGACCTGCTCGGCGACGCGCTGGGCCTGGCGGTGCAGGAGCACGGCAAGAGCGCGGTCGATGCGCTGATCGCCGAGCTGCCGAAGACCACCGACCCGGCCCTGCGCAACGGCATCCTCGGTGGCCTGGCCAGCGTGGAGGATCCGGCGCTGGCCGAGCAGGTGCGCGACTTCGCGCTGACCAAGCCGGTAAAGGTCGGCGAGATGGGCATGTTGCTGCGCGGCGTGCGTGACACCCAAGCCCAGCGCGACGCGATGTGGTCGTGGTTCACCGCGCACTACCAGCAGATCCTTGATCGCACCGGCAGCTTCTCCGGCGGCCGCCTGCCGTCGCTGGCGGCGGCTGGCGGCTGCTCGGCAGCCGAGTACGACCGCCTGCAGGCGTTCTTCAAGACCCGCGAGCAGGACGCCGCCGGCATCGGTCGCGGCCTGGCGCAGACCGGCGAGTCGATCCAGCTGTGCAGCGCGCTGAAGGCGAAACAGGACCCGGCCGCGATCCTGCGCTGAAGCAGCCGCGTCGTCCGGATGAAAAGCCCCGCTGCGGCGGGGCTTTTCGTTGACCGCCCGCATGCATCACAAGGTTGCTCCGTGCAAGCGGAATTTCCGGCCGTGCGTCCGGGTTTTGTCGCAGCGGCTGACGTAGCATGCGGCACGACACACATCACCGGCATCGCATGCAGGGGGGGCATGATGATCGAGCTGGAAATCCAGGGCCTCTCGGAACGCCGTGAGGGCCTGCTGGTAGAGGTTGGCCGGCTGGTCCTGGCCGGCGGCTTCAGCCTGCACCGGCAGCGCCTCGTGCAGGATAACCACGGCATCCTGCTGACGATGGTGGTGCAGGGGCCGTCGCGCAAGCAGCGGGCGCTCGAGGCAGCGCTGGACGCCTGCGAGCGCTTAATCAGCGTGAAGATGTTTCCCTTCGTCGAAGGCGAGACGCGGGGGCATTTCGCGGCATCGCGCGAACCGATGGAACCGGTGCGCGTGGCTCCGCCAGTTGCGCACCGCCCGGCAGCGGTGGCTCCCGCGGCGAAAAAAACGCCGGTCGCCGCGCCCGTGCCTGCTCCCGCTCCCGCGATGGCCGATCGTGCCGGGAAGGCGGGCGTCGTCGCGGCACCGGTCGCGCTGACCGATGCGGCAGCCCGGCTGGAACCGATACGTACGTCTGCACTCGGGCCTGCACCAACACCGGCGCCTGCACCGATCGTGGCGGAAGAGCCGGCGTTCGAGTTCATCCTGCCTACGCCGAAAGCGCCGACCCCTCCGCGCGCGGCCGCGGCGCCCTTCATCCAGCTGGTGCCGCTGCCGGCGGATGAGGCGGCGGTCGAGCGGGCGCTGCACGAGTTGCCCTCGGAGTATCCGCGGATCGTGCCGCGGTTGCTGGCGCTGGCGCAGGCGGTTGCCGACGGTGCGCGCGAATCTTCGCTCACGCTGGCGGGGCAGCGCACGGGCGCGTGGCTGTTCGAGCGCGAGTACGCGCTGGACGTCGGGCAGGATTTGCGCGCGGCCATCGAACACATCGGCGCACCCGCGCTGCGTGCGCTGGTCGAGGTCGATCAGCAGGACGACCAGTTGCGTATCCACGCCAGCCCGTTATGCACGGAAGGCCATTCCGGCTGCGCCTTCTTCAGCGGTTTTCTGGAGGGGCTGCTCGGGCCGGCGATCGCGCCGGGCAGCCTGTCAATCTTCTCCGTCTGCTGCCGCAGCTATGGCGCGGACGATTGCGTGCTGGCAATTTCGGATTGACGGTTGCGCCGACCCACCGGGCGTGGGCCAGCCCTGCGGGCGCCAAGCTTGCGCGCAATCGGCGGACGGCTACTTCGCCGCGTGGTCGAACTTGCGAATGAAGTCGCGCACCTGCGGGTAGACCGTTTCGCGCCAGCGGCGGCCGCTGAAGATGCCGTAGTGGCCGGCGCCTTCGATCGCCTTGTGCGCACGGCGCCTGGCCGGGATGCTGCTGCACAGGTCGTGCGCAGCTTCGGTCTGGCCGAGGCCGGAGATGTCGTCCAGCTCACCCTCGATGGTAAGCAGCGCACTGCGCGTGATCGCGGCCGGGTTCACCCGTTCGCCGGCCACGTCCCACAGGCCACGCGGCAGCAAGAACTGCTGGAACACCTTCTCGATCGTGTCGAGGTAGAACTCGGCCGGCATGTCGAGCACGGCGTTGTACTCGTCGTAGAACTTGCGGTGCGACTCGGCGTCGTCGAGGTCGCCGCGCAGCAGGTCCTGGTAGAAGTCCCAGTGCGAGTTCAAGTGGCGGCCCGGGTTCATCGCGATGAACCCGGCGTGCTGCAGGAAGCCGGGGTAGACCTCGCGGCCGTGGCCGGGGTAGTTCGGCGGCACGGTGTGGATCACGTTGCCCTTGAACCAGGACAGCGGCTGGGTAGTGGCCAGGTTGTTGACGCTGGTGGGGTTGCGCCGCGGGTCGATCGGGCCGCCCATCATGGTCAGGCTGCGCGGCGTGTCCTCACCGCGCGCGGCCATCAGCGACACCGCCGCCAGCACCGGCACGGTCGGCTGGCAGACCGAGATCACGTGCAGGCTGGCCGCGCCGATGTGGCGGATGAAGGCCTCGACATAGGCAATGTAGTCGTCCAGTCCGAACGTGCCGGCCGCGGCCGGCACCATGCGCGCATCGACCCAGTCGGTGATGTAGACCTTGTGGTCGCGCAGCACCGTGCGCACGGTGTCGCGCAGCAGCGTGGCGTGGTGGCCGGACAGCGGCGCCACCACCAGCACCACCGGGTCGTTCTTCATCTTCTCGATGGTCGACGGGTCGTCGCTGAAACGCTTGAAGCGCTTCAGCTGGCAGAATGGCTGGTCCAGCGCGACCCGTTCGATCACCGCGATCTCGTGGTCGTGCGCGATGGCGGTATGGATGCCGAAGGCGGGCTTCTCGTAAGCCTTGCCGATGCGATGCATCAGTTCATAGCCGGCGGCCATGCGCTGCGCACCGGGCAACTGCGCGAACGGATTGCTGGCATCGTTGAGCATGCGCGCGCCGGCCTGGGCGAAATGACTCAGCGGGCCGAGAAACGCGCGCTGCCACTCATGGATCTGATAGAGCATCGGGACGATTTGTCGCAGGCGAAAGTCGCCATCTTAGCGCCGATCGGTTTCTGGTGTGTTGCGTCGCCACAATCACCGAAGCCAGTTCGATCAGCGACTTGGCGCCGAAACCGGCCGGTAGCAGCAGCGCAGCAGCAGCTCGTCGACGCCGCTGGTGTCGCCCAGCCCGGCCCGCCATCGCAGTGGTTTCTGGAAGCGCAGGCCGAGCGGCATGAGCACGCGGTTGTACCACCACATCGCGCGCTCACGGTGATGGGTGAGGTACCACTGGCCGAGTTCGAGCAGGCGCGAGGACTTCGGCTGCATGCCGTACACCGCGCTGCGTTCGATGCTGAAGCCATGCCGTGCGAGCAGGGCCACGATCCGCTCCGGCTCGTAGCGGCGGCAGTGGCCGACGAAATCGTCGAACGCCGTCCACGCCGCCGGGTGCAGCGGCACCGATAGCAGCACGGCGGCGCCCGGCGCTGCCACGCGCGCCAGTTCGGCCAGGGCGCCCTCGTCGTCGGCGACGTGTTCGAGGATGTCGAGCGCGCAGACCAGGTCGAAACTGGCGTCGCCGTATGGCAGCGCACCGATCATGCCGTGTACTGCATCGGCACCGCTGGCCTGCAGGCAACGCAGCGCGGCATGGCTGAGGTCGACGAAACAGCTGCCGTGCAACGGCAGCCGCGGACGCAGGCCAGGCGCCACCTCCAGCCGGCGCGGCGCGGCCGCGGCCAGTTCGTGCAGCAGCGGCCACGTGTTGAAGCACGCCGGCGCGATCAGCTTCGCCCCGGCCCACAGCGAGTCATAGAAGCCGCGGTTGGCGCGGATCAGTTCGGCGTCGCTGCGGCTTTCGGCGGGGTGCGGTGCGGGCATCGACGGATTGGGCGGCGGGGGCGCTGAGCGCAGCATGAAGTTCAATTCAGCCGGCGGATCTCGGTGCCGGCGACGATATCGTGCAGCGCGCGCCGGCGCGGGTCGACCAGGGCCACCGCGAACCAGCCCGCCCACACTGCCAGCAGCGTCCACAGCGTTGCGCGCAACCCGATCACCGGTTCCAGCAGCAGCAGCATCAGCGGCGCGCCAGCCACCAGCACGCGGATCAACGCCTGCTGCAGCGTCGGCCGGCCGCCGTCGTCGCGGGTCAGCCGGATGCGCCACGGCCGCATGCCCAGCGTCTGCCCGCCGCGCCGCCATGAGCTGATGAAGTACGCCACCACCACCGCCCCTTGCAGCGCCTGGTACCAGACCGGCACCACCGTCCGCGCGCCGGTGCGGATCAGGTTGCCGCCGGTGGCGAGCTGACACACGAGGCCCACCACCATCACGATCGCCAGCACGATCAGCAGGTCGTAGACCAGCGCCAGCAGGCGTCGCCACGGCGGGCAGAGGGTGTCGGTGGTGGCGGGGGGCGGCGGCATCGTGGCTCGGTCGCTTGCGTAGTGCGCGCGCAATGCCCAGCATCGAGCGCATGAAGAAGGACGAAAACCGCGCCAGTATCGCCGAAGCCGACCGGCGGGACATCAGCACGTTCGTGGAGCGGGTCTGGTCGGAGGACGGCCTGGCCGACCGCACGCTGGAGGCCTACCGACGCGATCTGGAGGCGCTGGCGCGGTGGCTCGCCGCGCGCGGACGCAGCCTGCGCACCGCGCGGCGCGAGGACATCTCCGCCTACCACGGCGCGCAGCCGGCGGCGGTGCGCTCGATCGCGCGGCGGCAGTCGGCGTTCCGTCGCTACTATGCCTTCCTCGCCCGCAGCGAGCCCGGCTTTGCCGACCCGACCTTGCTGATCGAGCGTCCGAAGCTGCCGCGCAGCCTGCCCAAGGCGCTGGCCGAACGCGAGATCGAGGGCCTGCTGACCGCGCCCGACACCGGAACTACGCTGGGCCTGCGCGACCGCGCGATGCTGGAGTTGATGTACGCCTCCGGCCTGCGCGTGTCCGAGCTGGTGGAGCTGCCGCTGGCCGCGCTGAACCCGCGCCAGGGCGTGTTGCGCGTCACCGGCAAGGGCGGCAAGGACCGCCTGGTGCCGGTCGGCGAGGAAGCGCTGGCGCGCATCGGTGCCTACCTGGCCGAGGCGCGCCCGGCGCTGGCGAAAGGCCGCCAGCCAGTGGCGCTGTTCCTCAGCCGGCGCAGCGAAGGCATGACCCGGCAGATGTTCTGGACCCTGGTCAAGCGCTACGCGCTGCGCGTGGACATCAACCCGAAACGCATCTCGCCGCACGTGCTGCGCCACTCCTTCGCCACCCACCTGCTGAACCATGGCGCCGACCTGCGCGCGCTGCAGATGCTGCTCGGCCACAGCTCGCTCAGCACCACGCAGATCTACACGCTGGTGGCGAAGGAAGGCCTGAAGCGGCTGCATGCGCAGCATCATCCGCGGGGGTGAGCAAGTTAGGCGTCCGAATCCTGGCGGTTCGCGCGGCGGTGCCGCGGAAAACTGACATCGCCCCGGGGCGCCGGTCGCCGGTTTCTGCGGCACCGTGCGCCGAATGGCGTTCAGCTGCCTGTGCGAGAATGCGTGATTGCAGCCGGCGAGCGCGCCGGCCACGGACCGAACGAGGTTGTGATGTTGAAGAAACTGTTGCTGGCACTGTGCATCGGCGGGCTTTCCCTGAGTGCCTGTGCGGCGGACAACGACGCGGCGCCGGTTGCCGGTTCGGCGGTGCCGCCGGCGGCGCAGCAGATGGTACGGCAGGCGATCAGGAGCCTGGCGGCGAACGTGCAGGTCGATTCGATCGAACCGGCGCCGATGCCGGGCTTCTACCAGGTGATCGCTGCCGGCCAGATGCTCTATGTCAGCACCGATGGCAAGTACGCGATGCACGGCGACGTGCTTGACCTGCAAAGCAAGCACAACCTCGGCGACGATGCCTGGGCGCGCTTCCGCAAGGCCGAGCTGGCCAAGGTGCCGGCATCCGAGCGCATCGTGTTCGCGCCGCCGAACCCGAAGTACACCATCAGCGTATTCACCGACGTCAACTGCGGCTTCTGCCGCGCGCTGCACGAGCATGTGGCCGCGTTCAACAAGGAAGGCATCGCGGTGGAGTACCTGGCGTGGCCGCGCGAAGGCCTGGTGACCACCGCCGGCCGGCCCACGCCGACCTACACCGAGATGGTCTCGGTGTGGTGCGCCAAGGACCGCAAGGCCGCGTTCACCGCCGCAAAGGAAGGCCATGCGCCGGCGCCGGCCACCTGCACCAACCCGGTCAAGGACCAGTTCAACCTGGGCGTGAAGCTGGGCGTCAACGGCACCCCGGCGATCTACGGCCCGGATGGGCGCGTGCTGGGCGGCTACGTCACGCCGGAACAGCTGTTGCAGGCGCTCAAGCGGGGCGGCTGACGCTGGCCTCCCTCTCTTGCGACTAAAGGGGGTCTCTTGAGCGCCAAGGCGGTGGAAAGTTGGGGCGGGGTGCTCTTTGCGGGATGGACCAAAAGCCACTCCCTCACCTGAAGGACTTCCTTTAGTCGCCGGCCTCCCCAACTGCAGGGGGACGAGCCAAGGCGATGCCGTATTGCAGCATGAGGTAGAATAGGCGTTTTCTTCGCACAGCTCCGTTCCCCGCATGATCGTACTCGACGGGCAGAGCGCCCTCTCGCCGTTCCGCCTCGAACGCCTCAATGCCCGCCTGGATGCCCTGCATCACGGCGTGCGGGTGCAGGCGTCGTGGTTCGTCTATTTCGTCGACGCCGCCACGGCGCCGGAGGGCGAGTTGCGCCAGCGCCTGCTGGCCGTGCTGGAAGCGAAGGATGCGCTGCCTGAGCCGGCCACGTTGTGGGTGGTACCGCGGCTGGGCACGATCTCGCCGTGGTCGAGCAAGGCCACCGACATCCTGCATGGCGCCGGCTTCGACGCGTCCGGCTTCAATCTGCGTCGGGTGGAGCGCGGCCTGGCCTGGCAGGTGGCCGGGCTGCCGCCGGCCGGGGCACCGGACCACGCGCCGATCATGGCGCTGCTGCACGACGCGATGACGCAGTCGGTGCTGCAGCGGATCGAGGACGCGCAGGGCCTGTTCCTTGGCGGTACGCCTGGCGACCTGGTGCACGTGGCGCTCGGCGCCGACCCGCAGGCCGCGCTGGCCGCGGCGAACATACGGCTGGGCCTGGCGCTGGCCGACGACGAGATCGAGTACCTGGTCGACCGCTACGCCGAACTCGGCCGCGACCCTACCGATGCCGAGCTGTTCATGTTCGCGCAGGCCAATTCCGAACACTGCCGGCACAAGGTGTTCAACGCCAGCTGGACGGTGGACGGCGCGGCGCAGGACAACAGCCTGTTCGGCATGATCAAGCACACCCACCAGTGCTCACCCGCGCATACCTTGTCCGCCTATTCGGACAACGCAGCGGTGATCGAGGGCAGCACCGGCGGGCGCTTCTTCGCCGATCCGGCCGATGGCGTGTGGCGCGGCCACGAGGAACGCATCGACTACGCGATCAAGGTGGAAACGCACAACCATCCCACCGCGATCGCGCCTTGGCCCGGCGCGGCTACGGGTGCTGGCGGCGAGATCCGCGACGAGGGCGCCACTGGCCGCGGCGGCAAGCCGAAGGCCGGGCTCACCGGCTTCTCGGTGTCCGACCTGCGCATCCCCGGCCTGCCGCGGCCGTGGGAAGTGGATCGCCCGCTGCCGCCGCGGATGGCCAGCGCGTTCGAGATCATGCGCGACGGCCCGCTCGGTGCCGCCGCGTTCAACAACGAATTCGGCCGCGCCTGCCTGGGCGGCTATTTCCGCAGCTACGAGCACGAGACCGCCGAACCCGGCCTGCGCCGCGGCTACGACAAGCCGATCATGCTGGCCGGCGGGCTGGCCAACCTGCGCCCCGGCCACGTGCTGAAGCACGCGGTGCAGCCGGGCCACAAGGTGATCGTACTGGGCGGCCCGGCGATGCTGATCGGGCTCGGCGGCGGCGCGGCCTCGTCGGTCGCCGGCGGCGCGTCGAGCGCGGAGCTGGACTTCGCCTCGGTGCAGCGCGACAACGCCGAGATGGAGCGGCGCTGCCAGGAAGTGATCGACGCCTGCTGGCGCCGCGGCGAGGCCAACCCGATCGTCAGCGTGCACGACGTCGGCGCCGGTGGCCTGTCCAACGCGATTCCCGAGCTGCTCAACGACGCCGGCGTGGGCGGCGTGATCGACCTGTCGATGATTCCCTGCGACGACCCCTCGCTGTCGCCGATGCAGGTGTGGAGCAATGAATCGCAGGAACGCTACGTGCTGGCGATCGCACCGGAGAATCTGGCCGAGTTCGAGGCGATGTGCGTGCGTGAGCGCTGCCCATATGCGGTAGTCGGCGATGCCACGGTCGAACGCCAGCTGGTGCTGACCGACCCGCGCCGCGGACTGACGGTGATCGACCTGCCGATGGACGTGCTGTTCGGCAAGCCGCCGCGAATGCACCGCGACGCGCAGCGCAGCAAGCCGCGCGTCGACCTGCTGCCGGACCTGACCGGCATCGGCATGGACGAGGCGCTGCTGCGTGTGCTGCGCCTGCCCGGCGTGGGCAGCAAGAGTTTCCTGATCACCATCGGCGACCGCACCGTCGGCGGCCTGAACGCGCGCGACCCGATGGTCGGCCCGTGGCAGGTGCCGGTGGCTGATTGCGCGGTGACCCTCGCCGACTTCGACGGCTACGCCGGCGAGACGATGGCGATGGCCGAGCGCGCGCCGGTGGCCCTGCTCTCCAGCGCCGACGCGGCGCGGCTGACGGTGGGCGAGGCGATCACCAACCTGGCCGCCGCGCCGATCGCCAGCCTGGGCGAGATCAGGCTCTCCGCGAACTGGATGGCCGCGGTCAACCACCCGGGCGAGGATGCCGCGCTGTTCGATGCGGTGAAGGCAGTCGGCATGGAGCTGTGCCCGGAGCTGGAGATTTCGATTCCGGTCGGCAAGGACTCGCTGTCGATGCAGACCGTGTGGCAGGACGGCGACACCGCGCAGCGCACGGTGTCGCCGGTATCGCTGGTGATCACCGGCTTTGCGCGGGTGACCGACGCGCGCCGCACGCTCACCCCGCAGCTCAGGCTCGATCGCGGCGCCACCGCGTTGTGGCTGATCGACCTGGGCGCGGGGCGCGACCGCCTCGGCGGTTCGGCGCTGACCCAGGTGTTCAACCGCGGCGGCGGCGTGCCGCCGAACCTGGACGACGCGAAACGGCTGAAGGCGCTGTTCGAGCTGATCCAGGAAGCGAACGCGGGCGGCCTGCTGCTGGCCTATCACGACCGCTCCGACGGTGGCGTCATCACCACCTTGCTGGAGATGGCGTTCGCTGGCCACTGCGGCCTGGAGATCCATCTGGACGGCTGGGCCGAGGCCACCTTGCGCGCGCTGTTCAACGAGGAACTCGGCGCGGTGGTGCAGGTGGCCGAGGCGAACCGCGAGGCGTTCGAAGCCTTGCTGGTCAAGCATGGCCTGGCCGGCATCAGCCACCGCATCGGCCGGCCGAAGGAGAAGCTGGGTATCAAGCTGTTCCTCGGCGACGAGACCTTGTTCAAGTGGCACTGGAGCACGCTGTTCAAGGCGTGGAACGAGACCAGCCATGCGATGCAGCGCCTGCGCGACAACCCGCTCAGCGCCGATGCGGAGTCGCAGTGGCGGCTCGACGACGCCGATCCGGGCATCACGCCGAAGCTCAGCTTCGACCCGGTGCAGGACGTCGCCGCGCCGTTGATCGGCACGGGCCCGCGCCCGCGCGTCGCGATCCTGCGCGAGCAGGGCGTCAACGGCCAGGTCGAGATGGCGGCCGCGTTCAGCCGCGCCGGCTTCGAGGCAGTGGACGTGCACATGTCCGATCTGGCCAGCGGCCGCGTGAAGCTGGCCGATTTCCGCGGCTTCGCCGCCTGCGGCGGCTTTTCCTACGGCGACGTGCTCGGTGCCGGTCGCGGCTGGGCCACCTCGATCCTGTACAACGACTATCTGCGTGCCGAATTCAGCGCGTTCTTCGCCGATCCGACGAAGTTCGCGCTCGGCGTATGCAACGGCTGCCAGATGCTGTCGCAGCTGAAGGAAATCATTCCCGGCGCGCAGCATTGGCCGAAGTTCCTGCGCAACGCGTCCGAACAGTACGAGGCGCGCCTGGCCACGCTGGAGATCCTCGACACGCCGAGCCTGTTCTTCAAGGGCATGGCCGGCTCGCGGATCCCGGTGGCGGTGGCGCACGGCGAGGGCCGGGTCAGTTTCCCGCACGCCTGCAGCCCGTCGAAGTCGAGCGGTGCGGTGCGCTTCGTCGACAACCGCGGCAAGCCGACCGAGAACTTCCCGCTCAACACCAACGGTTCGCCCGGCGGCCTGGCCGGCTTCACCGCCGCCGACGGCCGCGTGACGATCATGATGCCGCACCCCGAGCGCGTGTTCCGCAGCGTGCAGCTGAGCTGGCATCCGGAACAGTGGGGCGAGGATTCACCGTGGATGCGCATGTTCCGCAACGCCCGCGTGTGGTGCGGCTGAGCGCCCACCGCGTCGCGAGGCACTGAGCGATGGCCCGGCGCTGGCCGGCATGGCGTGGCGTGCTGCCGCCGGCCGCCTGGCTGATCCTGCTGGCGCTGCTGCCGTGGTGGCTGGGCCTGCCGCTGCTGCTGGCGCTGGCGATCGCGGTGACCGTCCTGCAGCAGCGGCTGGCCCGGGCACATGCCGCCCTGATCCGGCGTGCCCTGCGCTGGGGCCTGCCCGGCGTGCTGTTCGCGCTGCAACGGGTGCTGGGCGGCGATGCGTTCGCCTGGGGCGCGGCCTTGCTGGGTGCGCTGGCCGGCTACACGCTGCTGGCCGGCCTGGACGCGTGGCTCGACCGCGGGCAGCGTCGCGCGCCGGCGGCGGCGCCGTCCGCCGAGTGGCCCGAACTGGCGATGGCGCCGATCGGCCCGGCGGCGGAGATCATCGAGCTGCAACCGCCGGCCTGGCAGGTCGCCGCGGATGGCCTGCTCGATCCGCTGGGCGGTCGCGTGGCCTACCGCGATGGCGTCTACCTGTTCGAGATCGGCGGGTGCATCGACGGCGCCGGCGCGCCGGCGGCCTTCAGTCCCTGTGGCCGCTGGTTTGCCGCGCACATGCGCAGCGGCCGCGGCGTGCTGCTGTGGGATCGGCTGCGTGGGCGGCAGCATCGCCTGCGCGGCTGGCGCCTGGGTGGCTGGTATCGCGGGCAGCCGTACCTGGTTCGCCGCGACGATGACATGCCGCTGGCGCTGTCGGCGGTGCTCGGCGACGACGATGTGGAGGAAACGTGAAACTGCGGGCCACGAATCCCGTGCGGTGCTGTCGCGGGCGGTTCTCCCTTCGCGCGTCTCCGCGCATACTTGCGCCGTGAGCATGCCCGCTTCCCATCGATCGCCGTTCGCGCTGGCGCTCAGCGTGATCGTGGTATCCGCCGACAGCGGCCCGAGCCTGCGCGAATGCGTGCGCAGCGTGCTGGCCAGCACGCTGCCGCTGGAACTGATCCTGGTCGACAACGATTCGCACGACGGCGTGCCCGAGGCGATCGAGCGCGCGCATGCGCACGACACCCGCTTCCAGGTGATCTACAACTACCGCAACCTGGGCTTCGGCCCGGCGGCGAACCTCGCCGCGAAACAGGCGCACGGCCAGGCGCTGCTGATCCTCAACCCGGACTGCCTGCTGCCGCAGGGCGACCTGCAGCGCTTGCTGGACCTGCTTTCCGGGCAGCCTAGGGCGGGGCTGATCGGCGCGGTGGTGTGCGATGCCGACGGCCGGCCCGATCCGGCGTCGTGGCGTCGCGATCCGCTGCTGCAGCGTGCGCTCAACAGTCTGCTCGGCCGTGCCGGCGAAAAGGTCAACATCGAGCGGGAGATTCCGGCCGGGGTGATCGAGGCCGAGGCGATATCGGGCGCAGTGATGCTGATGCCGCGCGCGATGTTCCAGCGTCTCGGCGGTTTCGACGAGGGTTATTTCCTGCATTGCGAGGATCTGGACCTGTGCCGCCGCGTGCGCAACCTCGGCTACCAGGTGCTGCTGGCCGGCGACGTGCGCGTGCAGCACGGCAAGGGCAGCTCCAGCCGGCACCGCCCGGTGTTCGTCAGCCGCCACAAGCACCGCGGCATGTGGCGCTGGTTCCGCAAGCACGACCCGGCCGCCCGCAATCCGCTGACCGCCGGCGTGGTGTGGCTGGGCATCTGGGGGCATTTCTTGTTGCGGATCCCCGGCCAGTTGCTGCGGCGGAAAGTGGGGAGCGAGTGAAGGGAGGCGGGAAAATCGAGCAGGCAAAACCGCCTCGTAGCGTCGCAGCTTGCCTCTCGCTCCGTATTCCTCTCCATCCACTTTCCGCCCCATGAACGCACGCACCACCTCCATCCTCGCCACCCTCGGCCTGCTGGCGATGACCGCGGTATGGGGCTCCACTTTCGTGCTGATCAAGGACGTGGTGGGGCGCATGCCGGTGGCGGATTTCCTGGCCGTGCGCTTCATGATCGCCGCCGTGGCCATGCTGGTGCTGTTCGCGCGGCCGGTGTGGCGGCTCGGCCGGCGGCAGGTGCTGCATGGCCTGCTGCTGGGCGCGATCTACGGCATCGGCCAGTTGCTGCAGACCTGGGGCCTGTCACTGATCGCGCCCAGCGTCAGCGGCTTCGCCACCGGCATGTACGTGGTGTTCACGCCGATCCTGGCGCTGCTGCTGCTCGGCCAGCGCATGGCCGGTGTGGTGTGGCTGGCGGTGGGGCTGTCCACCGCCGGGCTGGCGCTGCTCTCCCTCAACGGCGTCTCGGTCGACCTCGGCGTGTGGCTCACGCTCGCCTCGGCCGCGCTGTACGCGCTGCACATCGTGTTGCTCGGGCAGTGGTCGCGCCAGGGCGAGGCGTTCGGCCTGTCGGCGGTGCAGATGGTGGCGATCGCCGCGGTCTGCCTGCTTGCCATCGTGCCGCACGCGCCGGTGCTGCCGCCGGACCGCAGCGCCTGGTTCGCGGTGCTGTACATGGCGCTGATCGCCGGCGCCGGCGCGATGCTGATGCAGACCTGGGCGCAGTCGCACCTGCCGGCCACCCGTGCGGCGATCGTGATGACCACCGAGCCGGTGTTCGCCGCCGCGTTCGCGGTACTGCTGGGCAGCGACGTACTGAGCTGGCGCATGCTGCTCGGCGGCGGGCTGATCCTGGCGGCGATGTACCTGGTCGAGCTGATGCCGCGGCGTGCGGCGCTATCCGCCGAGGCGGCGCATCACGAGGTGTGATGCCTCAGCGCCTGTCGCGTCGCCCGCGTCTGCAGCGCGACGCGCACCAGGTACACCACGATCGCCACGTTGCCGGCCAGCGCAACCAGCTTCAGCCAGCCGAAGTGGTGCAGCGTCTCGTACAGTTCCAGCGGGATCAGCGAGCCGGTGGCGATCACCGTGAACCACTCGGCCCAGTACTTGCCCAGCCACAGGCCGACGCCTTCGATGCCGAACAGCACGGCGTAGCCCAGCGCCACTATGCCGACCGCCACGAACCGGCTCGGCCCGAAATCCTGCAGCAGGCCGACCAGCTTCCAGCGCAGGCTGTTGCTGTCGGCCAGCGAGAGGTGTTCCAGCCAGTGCACCAGATGCTCGAAGTTCTGCTGGCGGTCGAGGTGGAATGCCGCCATCGCCACCAGCACCAGACAGACGGTCTTGACGATCTCGTAGACCGCGATGACGCGCAGGCCGGCATGCGGCGGGCCGGCCGCGATCGCCGCGGGAGCATGGGTGGATTCGGGAATGGGCATCGGGTGGCGGCCGAAGGAACAGCCCGTATTGTCGCCGATCCGGCACCGACTGGCCCGGGTGGAAGGGCATGGCCGCGCAGCGTCCTGGCCTGCAGCCGGCGTGAACCCGCTTCTTCCACGCGCCATGCCGCCTCGAGCTGCCACACTAGATGCCTCGGCTGGGCGTGCCGGATTCCCGCGGCAGGATCCGGCGGCGAGCCTGCCGTCCCACGTGACCACTTTCCTGTTTCGGAGACCCGCCATGTCCGATCGTGTCGAGCACTCCACCAGCGCCGCTGCAGCTTCGGGCGACGCCGAACCGCATGGTCCCTCGACCGTCGGCCTGCGCGACGCGAAGCTCGGCGGCTGGTATCGCGAGGACAGCGGCGAGCTGTTCCGCGGCATGCCGATCGGTGGCGACGACGTGGTGGTGGACGTCGGCTGCGGCGCCGGCGTCAACAGCGTGTTCTGCGCGCGCCATGGCGCCCGCGTCTACGCCATCGACCGCGAGCCGCAGGTGATCCGCGAGGTGCGCGCGCGGCTGGGCGTCGAAGCCCGCGGCGAGTACACCGCGCTGGTCAGCGATGCGAACCCGCTGCCGCTGGACGACGGCAGCGCCACGCGGGTGATCTGCACCGAGGTGCTGCAGCACGTCGATGATCCGCGCCAGATGCTGGCCGAGCTGGTGCGGGTCGGTGCGTCCGGGGCCCTTTACCTGCTCAGCGTGCCCGGTGCGCTGCAGGAAGGACTGCAGGAAAAGCTGCTGCCGCCGGCGTATCGCGAGCAACCCGGTGGCGCGCTGCGGGTGATCGGTCGGGACGAGTTCGCACAATGGGTCGGCGAGGCCGGCCTGGTGCTGCTGGAGCAGACCCAGCACGGCTTCTTCTGGTCGATCTGGTGGGCGTTGTTCTGGGGTTGCCAGGTGGAACTGTATGACCCCGCCCATCCGGTGCTCGATCACTGGACCGCCGCCTGGCAGGCGCTGCTGGACATGCCGCAGGGACAGCAGCTCAAGCAGCAACTGGACGAGTTCATGCCGATCAGTCAGATCATCGTGGCGCGCAAACCCTGAGCACGCTGTTGCGCGGTGGTGCAGCCCGACGGTGCCGGAGCTGTCGGCAACTTTGCGGCACGGCCCCTCCGGCGCAGAGGGGCCGCGCAGGCGTTCAGCAGCAGCGCCCGCCGCCGCCCTTGTAGCGCGCTTCCTGACGCTCGCGGAAGAACTCCTTGTAGCTCGGTACCGGGCGTTCGGGGTGATGCTCGCGCAGGTGCTTCACGTAGACGTCGTAGTCGGGCACGCCGCAGCACAGGCGGGCGGTTTGCACCGCCCACTTGCCTACGGAACGGAAGCTCGCATTCATCGCGTCGTCCTCAGCCGGCCACGCTGGCCAGCGCCACGTACGGTTCCTCATGCGCGGTCGGGTGGTTGGTCTGCCAGCCCCTGATCGCGGCACGCAGGCAGAAGATCACCATCGCCACGACCAGCACCATGAACAGGCCGGTCATCACCATGTCCACGTAGTTGTTGGTGACGATCTGCTGCATCTCCGCTACCGATTTGGCCGGCGCCAGCAGGTGGCCCTGCTGCATCGCGGCCGCGTACTTGTTCGCGGCTGCGGTGAAGCTGATCGGGCCGACCAGCTTCTGGTAGCCGGCGGTGAGCGTGCAGATGATCAGCCACAGCGCGGGGATGCCCGGCACCCATACGTAGCGCTCGCGCTTGAGTTTCACCACCACCACGGTGGCCAGCATCAGCGCAATCGCGGCCAGCATCTGGTTGGCGATGCCGAACAGCGGCCACAGCGTGTTGATGCCGCCGAGCGGATCGACCGCGCCCTGATACAGGAAGTAACCCCACAGCATTACGCAGATCGCGGTGGCCAGCAGGTTGCCGGTCCACGACTCGGTTTCCTGCAGGGGCTTGTGGATCAGGCCGGCGATCTCCTGGATCATGAAGCGGCCCACGCGGGTGCCGGCGTCGACCGTGGTGAGGATGAACAGCGCCTCGAACAGGATGGCGTAGTGGTACCAGAACGCCACCATGCCCTCGCCGGGGATGATGTTGTGCAGCAGCTGGGCCATGCCCACCGCCAGCGTCGGCGCGCCGCCGGCGCGGCTGAGGATGCTGTTCTCGCCGATCTCGTTGGCGGTGCGCAGCAACTCGTCCGGGGTCACCACGAAGCCCCACTGGCTGATCGTGGTGGCGGCCTGCTCCACGGTGGTGCCGATGATCGCGCCGGGCGCATTCATCGCGAAGTACACGCCCGGGTGCAGCGAGGCGGCAGCGACCAGCGCCATGATCGCCACGAACGCCTCCATCAGCATGCCGCCGTAACCGACCATGCGCGCCTGGCCTTCGTTGGCGAGCAGCTTCGGCGTGGTGCCGGAAGCGATGATCGAATGCCAGCCGGAGACCGCGCCGCAGGCGATGGTGATGAACAGGAACGGGAACAGGTTGCCGGCGAATACCGGGCCGCTGCCGTCGATGAACTTGGTTACCGCCGGCATCTGCAGCGTCGGCGCGGACAGGAAGATCGCCAGCGCGAGCAGCGCGATGGTGCCGATCTTGAGGAAGGTGGAGAGGTAGTCGCGCGGCGCCAGCAGCAGCCACACCGGCAGCACCGAGGCCACGAAGCCGTAACCGATCAGCCACCAGGCCAGCGTCTTGGCGTCCATGTCGAAGATCGGCGCCAAGGCGGCCGAGTCGGCCACGAACTTGCCGGACCAGATCGACAGCAGCAACAGCACCAGGCCGATGATCGACACCTCCAGGATGCGGCCCGGGCGGAACCAGCGCATGTAGCCGCCCATCAGGAACGCAATCGGGATCGTGGCAGCGACCGTGAAGGTGCCCCACGGGCTGTGCGTGAGCGCCTTGACCACCACTAGCGCCAGCACCGCCAGCACGATCATCATCAGCACCAGCACGCCGATCATCGCCACGATGCCGGGCATCGGGCCCAGCTCCTCGCGCAGCATGTGGCCGAGCGAGCGGGCGTCGCGGCGCAATGACAAGCCCAGGATCATGAAATCCTGCACCGCACCGGCGAACACCACGCCGAACAGGATCCACAACGTGCCGGGCAGGTAGCCCATCTGCGCGGCCAGCACCGGGCCCACCAGCGGACCGGCGCCGGCGATCGCGGCGAAGTGGTGGCCGAACACCACCCACTTGTCGGTCGGTACGTAGTCCAGGCCGTCGTTGCGCAGCACCGAGGGCGGCGCGCGGGTGGGGTCGAGCTGCAGCACCGAGTGTTCGATGAACTTGCCGTAGAAGCGGTAGCCGATCACGAAGATGGCGATCGACGCGGCGACCAGCCAGATCGCGTTGATCGGCTCGCCCCGGCGCAGGGCCACCACGCCCAGGCAGAACGCGCCGACAATGGCGATGGCGACCCACATTATCTTGCTGGCCGGACTGGGCTTGGGCATGACGGCGGCTTGCATGGGCGGGTTCTCCTGGGCAGTGCTGCAAGATTCGTCCCGCCGGCCGTGGCGGTCAATCCCGAAACCGGCAAAGCGGCATTAGCCATTGGTCGAATAGCGAAGCCCACATCGTCACGCCGTGACGAGGCGGCGACGCTACACTGGCCTCCCCGCCGACCACAAGGAATTCGTCATGCGCATCGCGGTTCGCTACGGTTTGCTGAGCCTTGTCCTCACCGTCGCCGCGCTGCCGCTGACGGCCACCGGCTCCGGTCAGTTCAAAGACCTGCTGAACAAGGTCAAGCAGTCGACGCAAACGTCCAGTTCACCGCAGCTCGGCAACAACCTGCCGACCAGCGACATCGCCGCCGGGCTCAAGGAAGCACTGGCCAAGGGCACCACCAACGCGATCAACAGCCTCGGCCGCGACGGCGGCTTCTGGAACAACAGCAAGGTGCGCATCCCGCTGCCGGGCAAGCTCGAACAGGCCGGCAAGCTGGCGCGCCAGCTGGGCCAGGGCGCCAGGGTCGACGCGTTCGAGCTGAGCATGAACCGCGCGGCGGAGAAGGCGGTGCCGCAGGTGGCCGAGATCTTCGGCGACGCGATCCGCAAGATGACGCTGGACGACGCGCGCGGCATCCTCGCCGGCGGCGACCACGCGGCCACCGACTTCTTCCGCCGCACCGCCGGCGACGCACTGACCGCGCGCATCCACCCGATCGTGGCCAAGGCCACCGACAGCGTCGGCGTCACCCAGAAGTACAAGTCGTTCACCGCCGGCGGCATGGGCGGCGAACTCGGTGGCGTGCTCGGCGCGTTCGGCGGCGGCAATTCGAACAAGGGCGGCAGCCCGCTGGACCTGGACGACTACGTAACGGCGAAAACCCTGGACGGCCTGTTCACCACCATCGGCGAGCAAGAGCAGTCGATCCGCCACAACCCCGCCGCGCGCACCACCGACCTGCTGAAGAAGGTGTTCGGCGGTTGAAGCCGCTTGCGACTTCAACAAATGGGTACGAGGCTTTGCCCGGCTTTTTCCTGTAGAGGCATGGGGCATCGCCGCTTGTACCGGCATCGCATCGACCACAGATCATCCGATAACAGTGTTCAAAGCGAGGTCCTCATGGTCCGTGAAATCCTCAAGATGGGCGACCCGCGCCTGCTGCGCATCGCGCCGCTGGTGCGCCCCGCGATGCTGGGCAGCGCGGAACTCGATGCGCTGATCGCCGACATGTTCGAGACCATGCAGGCCGCCGACGGGGTCGGCCTGGCCGCACCGCAGATCGGTGTCGATCTGCAGCTGGTGATCTTCGGCTTCGAGCATTCCGGACGCTACCCGGACGCGCCCGAAGTGCCGCGCACGATCCTGCTCAACCCGGTGATCACGCCGCTGTCGCAGGACATGGAGGAGGGCTGGGAAGGCTGCCTGTCGGTGCCCGGCCTGCGCGGCGCGGTGAACCGGTGGACGCTGATCCGCTACGAAGGTATCGACCCGAAGGGCGCGCGCATCGAACGCACCGCCGAGGGCTTCCACGCGCGCGTGGTGCAGCATGAATGCGACCACCTGATCGGGCGGCTGTACCCCTCGCGCATCACCGACTTCAGCAAGTTCGGCTACACCGACGTGCTGTTTCCGGGGCAGAACATGGAGACGGCTGATGCGCGCAATGTGGAATGACACCGTGCTCGCAGAGAGCAACGATACGGTGGTGGTCGAAGGCAATCACTATTTTCCTGCCGATTCGCTCCGACGCGAGTATTTCCGCGACAGCGATCATCACAGTGTCTGTCCGTGGAAGGGCACGGCGAGCTACTACGACCTGGTTGTCGGTGATGCGGTCAACCCGCAAGCGGCCTGGTACTACCCGCAACCGAAGGATGCCGCCGCGCAGATCAAAGGTCGCGTGGCGTTCTGGCATGGTGTCGAGGTGATGGGCTGAGCACCTCGGCTGCCATCGAGTCCCCCATGCTGGTGAGTATCGCGGCCGGCTGATGCCCATGCGCAGCCGACGGCTACGCATGGGCATTGTTGTCGTCAGTGCTTTTGATCCTGCGCGGCCTTGGCTACCGATTCCGCGTCGTCGAACCGCCACGCCGGCTTGTTCGTCCCGTCGAGGCTCAACTGCGCGCGCGGGAGGCCGTCCTTGCCGTTGAGCTTGATGTGGGCGCTGTTGGTATCGGTGCCCAATTCAATGCCGGTGTCCTTCGCCTTGGGATCGCCGTAGTTGATGATCATCCCGGCAAAGCCTTCCTTGTCGTCGACCATCATGCCGATCGCATCATAGGGCGGAGTGGCCCGGTCCAATCCGAACACGGCACGCCCCATGCCCATGTAGCCCATGCCACCGCGCTCATTGCCCTTCGGGTCGTACAGCGTCAAGCCGTAGTTGTCGCCATCGCCGATGCGCTTGTAGCTCTTGCCGCCAATGAAGGGTGCGGGCATCTGCCCGAGGGCGAGGCGGTCCGCGCCGGTCGTGCCGAGGAAGATGATGCCGTCCGAGGCATCGTCCTTGCGCATGCGGTCCTTGCTGGCCGGTACCGGTGCGCCGATCAGGATGCGGTCGTGTCCCTGCGCATCGGTGATCACCAGGCCCTGTGCCCGGAGAATCGGGTCTGGTCTGGTCGGTGTGTCTGGCTTGCGCAGCAATGACACGGCAGCCAGTGCGATCACCGCCAGCAGGGCGATGATCACCAGGGTGCGCAAACGCGCAACTTCCCGTTGCAAGCGATTCCAGTCTTCCACGCGGACGGCGGTCTGTTCGGACATGCGTTGTCTTCCTTTTCCGGGTTGGGGATGCTGCGCCGGGCAGCCACGCGACGCGACATGCCGCGGATGCGCGCAGTTCTCGCAGCTTATCGGCTGCGCGGGTGCTGGTGCACGCGGAAACGCGGCCTGAACTTGCGATGGCGTAAGCTGCCTGAGGGCGGGTCTCTGCCCTGGAGAAGTTCGGTGAAGAAAGAAGATGAAACGCACATGCAGATCGTCTCGGCGGACATCAGCTCGGAGACGCTGACCGGCATGGTGATCTTCCGGCCGCATTGCATGTCCCGTGCGGGGCGCAAGGTGGACGAAGCTGGCAAGGGCGGCAACTGGTATGCCTTGCGTCCCGCCGAGGTGCGCAGCTTCGCCCGGGCGCTGCTGGATGCGGCCGATACGCTGGACCTGAAAACGAAGACGCTGCAGGCGGCGAAGACGGCGGCGGGCTGACTGCAGTGCCGGCGCGCAAGTCGCTCAGTCGTGCCGGTAGCGGTTGATAGTGTCGCGCAACTCGCTGGCGGCGGAACGTGCCGCCGCGGCGAAGTCCGCGCCGTGGCCGGCATACAGGATCGCGCGCGACGAGCTGATCAGCAGTCCCGTGCCGGCGGCCGTGCGGCCATGGCGCAGCACGGCTTCCACGTCGCCACCTTGCGCGCCGATGCCGGGTACCAACAGCGGCATGTCGCCGACCAGCGCGCGCACCTTGCCCAGTTCCTCCGGCCAGGTGGCGCCGGTGACCAGCGCGCAGTTGCCGTGGCCGTTCCATTCGCGGGCAACCTTCTCGGCCACGCGCAGATAGAGCGGAATGCCGCCGCAGTCCAGCGCCTGGAAATCCGCGCCGCCAGGGTTGGAGGTACGGCAGAGCAGGATCACGCCCTTGTCGGCGCGGTCGAGAAAGGGCTGGATCGAGTCGCGGCCGAGGTAGGGGTTGAGCGTCACCGCGTCGGCGCGGTAGCGCTCGAATGCCTCGCTGGCGTAGTGCTGTGCGGTGGAGCCGATGTCGCCGCGCTTGGCATCGAGGATCACCGGCACGCCGGGATGCTTGGCGTGGATGTGCGCGATCAGCCGTTCCAGCGTGTCCTCGGCGCGCAGCGCGGCAAAATGCGCGATCTGTGGCTTGAACGCGCAGACCAGGTCGGCGGTGGCGTCGACGATGGCGGCGCAGAACGCGAACACCATGTCGGGCGCATGGCGCAGGTGCGCAGGAAATTTCGACGGTTCCGGATCCAAGCCCACGCAGACCAGTGTGTCGTGCTGTTGCCAGCGCTGCTTGAGGGTGTCGGAGAAGCGCATGTCATGGCCTGGATCGGAGTGGTCGCCATTCTAACCTCACGCTGAACCAGCGTCTCAGGCCTTAAATGCCTCAGGCCTTCATAAGGATGCCGGCATTACGGTTGCATCCGCGGTCTGGCGAGGAGTGTGGACATGAACCAAGATCCGGTTTCCCAATCCAGGCGCCGCTTCCTGGGTGTGCTGGGTAGCGCGGCTGCGATGGGTGCGCTGGCGCCGGTTTCGCTGCGGGCTGGCGTCATCGGCGACAGCGCTGCCAACGCCGTTTTGACGCTGGCCACGTCAGCCAAGGGGCGCCCCATTGCGCAACAACTGATCGGGCTCAGCTTCGAGACCTGGCAACTGGGCGGTCCTGGGTTCTTTTTGTCGAGCGATCCTGGGTTCTTTTCGTCGAGCAATGAGGCGCTGGTTGGACTGCTGCGGCGACTGAACCCCGCTGGTGTGCTTCGTATCGGCGGCATCACCAGTGACTTTGCGTTATGGAGTGAATATCGGGGCCAGCTGCCGGCAATCGAGCACTCCTACACGGTAACGCCCGCGCAACTTGCGCAGCTCGCTGGGTTCCTCAAGGCCACGGGATGGAAGCTGATCTTCGGCCTGGGTCTGTTCCACACACCGCCAGCGATGGCGGCTGAATTGGCCGCGGCAGTGCAACGGGCCGTGGGGGATCAGCTGTTGGCGATCCAGATCGGCAACGAGCCTGATGGCTACCGGCGCTCCGATGGTCATACGTCCAGCTTTGATGACTATATGGCTCTGTGGCGGGCAAGTGCCGAGGCAATCCGGCAACGGGTGGCGGTGCCGCTCGCCGGGCCGGACACGGCAGTACGCTCCGATTGGGTATTGAAGTTCGCGGACCAGGCGGAAGGCGTCGTAGCCTTGTCGCGGCACTACTATCGCGGCGCGGCATTCGATCCGACCAGCACGATCAACCAGTTGCTGTCAGGCGCCTCCGGGTTTACCACCGAAGTGGCGGCCATTATCCGGGTGGCCGACGCCAGACAGCTGCCGTTCCTGCTCAGCGAGGTCAATTCGTATGCGGGCGGCAAACCTGGCGTGAGCGATACCTTCGCCTCGGCGTTGTGGGGCGGTGATTTCGCCCTGGCCTGCGCGCAGGCAGGTGCGCACGGCATCAACATCCACTGCGATATGAGGCCGGTGCCAAGAACGCTACTGGACGCGGACGAAAACGCATTGGCGAAGTTACGAGGCGACGACCTGAAGGCGTGGTTGGACACGATCAGCGGACACTACACGCCCATCGCCGGCCATGTGGGGCTGGGCTGGTACGCGCGACCCTTGTATTACGGCCTGTTGCTCGCCCAGCAGTTTGGCGGTGCTCGCTTCGTCGAGAGCCAACTGTCTACCGAAGGCCTCAACCTTACGGCATACGCCGCCGACAAAGGCGAGCGTCGCCTGGTCGCCCTTTTCAACAAGGATCTCGATCGCGACGCGGTCGTACGCTTGGAACCGGGCAGGCGTGCGTCGCGATTGCGTCTCTGGCGGTTGGAGGCGGCCTCGATAACCGAAATGCACGACGTGCGCCTAGCGGGCAGTGAGGTCGATGGATGGGGCAATTGGTCGCCACGGCACGAAGAAACCATCCCTGTCGATGACGGCTACGGCTGGGTGAGGCTTCCGCGCGGCAGTGCCGCGCTCGCCTTCATTGAAGCTTGAGTCCACGTTCTACCAAAGCGATACGTGGCAAGGCATCACGCCAGCTTCTTGTACTTCACCCGGTGCGGCCGCGCACCCTCGTCGCCGAGACGACGCTTCTTGTCCGCCTCGTACTCGTTGTAGTTGCCGGGGAAGAACTCGACGTGCGAGTCGCCTTCGAACGCGATGATGTGGGTGGCGATGCGGTCGAGGAACCAGCGGTCATGCGAGATCACCATCGCGCAGCCGGGGAATTCCAGCAGGGCGTCTTCCAGCGCGCGCAGGGTTTCCACGTCGAGGTCGTTGGACGGTTCGTCGAGCAGCAGCACGTTGCCGCCCTGCAGCAGGGTCTTGGCCATGTGCAGGCGGCCGCGCTCGCCGCCGGACAGGCTGCCGACGATCTTCTGCTGGTCGGTGCCCTTGAAGTTGAAGCGACCGATGTACGCGCGCGACTGGATCTCGAAGTTGCCGATGGTGAGGATGTCCGAGCCGCCGGACACTTCCTGCCACACGTTGTTCTTCGGGTCGAGCGCCTCGCGCGACTGGTCGACATAGGCCAGCTTGGTGGTGTGGCCCAGCTTCACCTCGCCCGAGTCCGGCGTCTCCTTGCCCATGATCATCTTCATCAGGGTGGACTTGCCGGCGCCGTTCGGGCCGATCACGCCGATGATGGCGCCCGGCGGCACCTTGAACGACAGGTCCTCGATCAGCACGCGGTCGCCGAACGACTTGGTGACGTTCTTGAACTCGATCACCTCCTGGCCCAGGCGCTCGCCCGGCGGGATGAAGATCTCGTTGGTCTCGTTGCGGCGCTGGTAGTCGACCGAGTTCAGTTCCTCGAAGCGGGCCAGGCGGGCCTTGCCCTTGGACTGGCGGCCCTTGGCGGCCGAACGCACCCACTCCAGCTCCTTCGCGATCGCCTTCTGGCGCGACTTCTCCTGGTTCGCTTCCTGCTTCAGGCGGGCGTCCTTCTGCTCCAGCCACTCGGTGTAGTTGCCCTTCCACGGAATGCCGCGGCCGCGGTCGAGTTCGAGGATCCACTCGGCGGCGTTGTCGAGGAAGTAGCGGTCATGGGTGACCGCCACCACGGTGCCGGGGTAGTCGTGCAGGAACTGCTCCAGCCAGTCCACCGATTCGGCGTCCAGGTGGTTGGTCGGTTCGTCCAGCAGCAGCATGTCCGGCTTGGACAGCAGCAGGCGGCACAGCGCCACGCGGCGCTTCTCGCCGCCGGACAACGGGCCGACCTTGGCTTCCCACGGCGGCAGGCGCAGCGCGTCGGCGGCCACTTCCAGCTGGCGCTCCAGCGCGTGCGCGTCGTTTGCGGCCAGCAGGTTTTCCAGCTGTTCCTGTTCCTTGGCCAGCTTGTCGAAATCCGCGCCGTCCTCGGCGTAGGCGGCGTAGACCTCCTCCAGCCGCTTCTGCGCATCGAGGACCACGGACACGCCTTCTTCCACCACCTCGCGCACGGTCTTCTCCGGATTCAGGTCCGGCTCCTGCGCCAGGTAGCCGATCTTGGTGCCCGGCTGCGCGCGCGCCTCGCCCTGGAAGTCGGTATCCACGCCGGCCATGATCTTCAGCACGGTGGACTTGCCCGCGCCGTTGACGCCGAGCAGGCCGATCTTCGCGCCGGGGAAGAAGCTGAGCGAGATGTCCTTGATGATCTGCCGCTTCGGCGGGACGATCTTGCTGACCCCGTTCATGGTGTAGATGTACTGCGAGCTCATGCAACCTCCGAAAGCGGGCACCGCGCCGTCGGCAAGGCGGCCACGGTAAAGGGAATTCGTCAAACCGCGTATTATAGCGTTTGCGGCCCGCTACCGGGGCCGATCGGTGGCTCGGCCGGGCGGTGGTCGCAACCGTGCGGCAGCGCTACACTTTCCGGTTGAACCCGCACCCCCACCTGCCGAGGCCAGAATGTTTCCGAAGAACTGCACGATCGCCGGTTATGACGACGAACTGGCCAAGGCCATCGCGGACGAGGGCCAGCGCCAGGAAGACCACGTCGAGCTGATCGCCTCGGAGAACTACGCCAGCCCGCGGGTGATGGAAGCGCAGGGCTCCAAGCTCACCAACAAGTACGCCGAGGGCTACCCGGGCAAGCGCTACTACGGCGGCTGCGAGTACGTGGACGTGGCCGAGCGGCTGGCGATCGAGCGGCTGAAGCAGCTGTTCGACTGCGACTACGCCAACGTGCAGCCGCACTCCGGCTCGCAGGCGAACCAGGCGGTGTATCTGGCGCTGCTGCAGCCGGGCGACACCATCCTGGGCATGTCGCTCGCCCACGGCGGGCATCTCACCCACGGCGCCAAGGTCAACATCAGCGGCAAGCTGTTCCACGCGGTGCAGTACGGCGTCGATGAGAACGGCCTGATCGACTATGACGAGCTGCAGCGCCTGGCCACCGAACACCAGCCGAAGATGCTGGTCGGCGGCTTCAGCGCCTACTCGCAGGTCATCGACTGGGCGCGCATGCGCCGGATCGCCGATTCGGTCGGCGCGCTGTTCTTCGTCGACATGGCGCACGTCGCCGGCCTGGTCGCCGCCGGCGTGTATCCGAGCCCGCTGCCGCATGCGCACGTGGTCACCTCGACCACGCACAAGACCATGCGTGGCCCACGCGGCGGTTTCATCGTGGCCAAGGGCGCCGGCGAGGAGATCGAGAAGAAGCTCCAGTCGATCGTATTCCCCGGCATCCAGGGCGGCCCGCTGATGCACGTGATCGCGGCCAAGGCGGTGGCCTTCAAGGAAGCGCTGGAGCCGGCGTTCAAGGAATACCAGACGCAGGTGGTGAAGAACGCCAAGGCGATGGCGAAGACGTTCATCGAACGCGGTTACAAGATCGTCTCCGGCGGCACCGAGAACCACCTGATGCTGGTCGACATGATCGGCAAGCCGATCACCGGCAAGGACGCCGAGGCCGCGCTGGGCAAGGCGCACATCACGGTCAACAAGAACGCCGTGCCGAATGACCCGCAGAAGCCGTTCGTCACCTCCGGCCTGCGCGTGGGCACCCCCGCCGCCACCACCCGCGGCTACAAGGAAGCGGACTGTGTGGAACTGGCCGGCTGGATCTGTGACGTGCTGGACGCGCCGACCGACGCGGCGGTAATCGCCGCGGTGCGCGTCAAGGTCGAGGCGCAGTGCAAGAAGTTCCCGGTGTATGGCTGAGTTGCCAGGATTCGGGAGATGGGATTCGGGATCCGGAAGAGCCCCGGTCTCGCGAGCTTCCCGCTTTTCCGAATCCCAAACCCCGAGTCCCGAATCCCGCCGCTGAATGCACTGCCCCTTCTGCCAGCACGAAGACACCCGCGTGATCGACTCACGGCTCACTGAGGACGGTGCCAGCGTGCGTCGTCGGCGCGAGTGCGAGCAGTGCGGCGAGCGCTTCAACACGTTCGAGACGGCGGAGTTGAAGCTGCCGGCGATCGTGAAGAGCGGCGAGCGGCGCGAGGCGTTCGACGAACGCAAGCTGCGGGTGAGTTTCGAGCGGGCGCTGCAGAAGCGCCCAGTGGCCAGCGACGCGGTGGACGCGGCGGTACGCGCCATCGTCAACGACCTGCGCCGCAGTAGCGAGCGCGAGGTGCCGTCGCGCCAGGTCGGCGAACTGGTGATGCGCGAGCTGAAGAACCTCGACCAGGTCGCCTACGTGCGCTTCGCCTCGGTCTACCGCAAGTTCGAGGACGTGCACGCGTTCCGCGAGGAGATCGAGAAGCTCGAGCGCGACCTGCCGGGATTGTCCGATTTGCAGCTGCCCCTGCTAGGCGGCGGCAAGCGCAAACCGTAGGAACCCGCTGGCGGCCAATGCTCTTGTCGTTACGAATCCCGAATCCCGGCCCCAAGAGCATCGCCCGCCAGCGGGCTCCTACAATTGACGTATGACATTTTCCGGCCCTGATCACACCCACATGGCGCATGCCCTGCGCCTGGCCGAGCACGGCCTGTACACCACCCAGCCGAACCCGCGCGTGGGCTGCGTGATCGCGCATGGCGATGAGGTGGTCGGCACCGGCTTTCATCGACGCGCCGGCGAGCCGCATGCCGAGGTGTTCGCGCTGCGCGAAGCGGGTGAGCGGGCGCGCGGCGCCACCGCTTACGTGACGCTGGAGCCGTGCGCGCACCACGGCCGCACTCCACCGTGCGCCGATGTGCTGGTGGCCGCCGGCGTCGGGCGGGTGGTGATTGCGGCCGAGGACCCGTTCCCGCAGGTCAACGGCCACGGCATCGGCAAGCTGCGCGCCGCCGGCATCGCGGTCGAGCGGGGCCTGATGCGCGAAGCCGCGCGCGAGCTGAACTGCGGCTTCTTCAGCCGGATCGAGCGCGGCCGCCCGTTCGTACGGGTGAAGCTGGCGATGAGCCTGGACGGCCGCACCGCGCTGGCCAGCGGCGAATCGAAATGGATTACCGGCGCGGCCGCGCGCGCCGACGTGCAGCGCTGGCGCGCGCGCAGCAGCGCCATCCTCAGCGGCAGCGGCACGGTGCTGGCCGACGACCCGCAGCTCACCGTGCGCCTGCCCGACGACAAGGAGTTCCTGCTGCCGCTGCGCGTCGTACTGGACCGCCAGCTGCGCACGCCGGCCGGCAGCCATGTGCTGGACGGTTCGGCGCCCACCCTGCTGCTGCATGGGGCGGCAGCCTCCTGCAACGATGACCGCTTCGCGCGGGTCGAGCGGGTGGCGCTGGCCATGCATGGGGACCTGCTCGACCTGCGCGCCGTGCTGGCCCTGCTGGCCGGGCGCGGCTGCAACGAGGTCCACGTGGAGGCCGGGCCCACCCTGTGCGGTGCGCTGTTCGCCGCCGGCCTGGTCGACGAACTGCTGCTCTACGTCGCGCCGCTGCTGCTGGGCGACAGCGCGCGCCCGCTGTTGCGGTTACCCCCGCTCGGCGAGATGGCGCGGTGCTGGCAGCTGCGGATGGTCGACCAGCGCATGCTCGGCGCCGACTGGCGGCTGCAGCTGCGCCCGGCGTGACCCCTTTAGCCGTATGGCCGTGCGCCCCGGCGAACGCTGCATTCGCCATGGCGGCACGCGAGCCGGCGTGGCGACGGTGCTAGACTTCGCCAGCCGGCGATGTCGGCAGACATTACCTAGCGTCTTCAGGGCGGGGTGAAATTCCCCACCGGCGGTAGGCCCCGGTTTTTACGGTTTAGGGGCGAGCCCGCGAGCGCTCACGGCGACCGCCGTGAGGTCAGCAGATCCGGTCCGATGCCGGAGCCGACGGTTGGAAGCGGGCGACTGCTTCCTTACAGTCCGGATAAAGAGAAGACGGCAAGGCGGGCGCCTCGCGGCGCGTGCCCGGCCTCATGCCTTGAGGCGTACTCGCTCACAACATGCGGGATACGTTTCATGAAAGCCATCGCATCCATGCGGTCCATCGCCCTCCCGCCGGAGCTGCGCTGATGTTCACCGGCATCATCCAGTCCGTGGGCCGCGTGGCGCGCCTCGAACCGCGCGGCGGTGACGTGCGGCTGCACGTCGATACCGCCGGCCTCGACCTTGCCGACACGCAGCTGGGCGACTCGATCGCCGTCTCCGGCGTATGCCTCACCGCGATCGCGCTGGAGCCGCATGGCTTCAGCGCCGACGTCTCCAACGAGACCTTGTCGCTGACGTCGCTGGGCCAGCTGAAAGCCGGCGACCCGGTGAACCTGGAAAAGGCGCTGCGCCTGGCTGACCGGCTCGGCGGCCATCTGGTCTCCGGCCATGTCGACGGCCTGGGCAAGGTGGTCTCGATCACGCCGGATGGCCGTTCGCAGCGCTGGACCTTCGAGGTGCCTGCCAACCTGGCGCGCTACATCGCGGCGAAGGGTTCGGTGTGCATCGACGGCACCAGCCTCACCGTCAACGAGGTGGCCGGCAACCGCTTCGGCATCAACCTGATCCCGCACACGGTCGAGCACACCGCGTTCCACGCGCGTCGCGTCGGTGACGCGGTGAACATCGAGGTGGACGTGGTGGCGCGCTACATCGAGCGGCTGTTGTCGCGGGGCGAGACGCCAAAGCTGGACGAGGCGTTCCTGAAGCAGCACGGCTTTGCCTGACAGCAAGCCCCTCTCCCGTCGGGAGGGGGGTTGGGGTGAGGGTGCGTGCGAAGCCGTGATGCCTCGCTCCGCCCGTACCCTCATCCGCCCCTTCGGGGCACCTTCTCCCACCGGGAGAAGGGAACCATCACACGGATACAACTATGGCTTTCAACACCATTCCCGAAATCCTCGAAGACATCCGCGCCGGCCGCATGGTGGTGATCCTCGACGACGAGGACCGCGAGAACGAAGGCGACCTGATCATGGCCGCGCAGATGGTGCGGCCCGAGGACGTGAACTTCATGGTGCGCGAGGCGCGCGGCCTGCTGTGCCTCACGCTGACCGAGCAGCGCACGCGCCAGCTCGGTCTGCGCCCGATGGTCAGCGACAACACCTCGGCCTACCACACCAACTTCACCGTCTCGATCGAGGCGGCCGAGGGTGTCACCACCGGCATCTCGGCGCACGACCGTGCGCGTACGATCCAGGTCGCGGTGAAATCGGACGCGAGGCCGCAGGACCTGTCGCAGCCGGGCCACATCTTCCCGCTCACCGCACAGCCGGGCGGCGTGCTGACCCGCGCCGGGCACACCGAAGCCGGTTGCGACCTGGCCGCGCTGGCCGGGCTGGAACCTTCGGCGGTGCTGATCGAGATCCTGCACGAGGACGGCTCGATGGCGCGCCGGCCGGAGCTGGAGATCTTCGCGGCGAAGCACGGCCTCAAGATCGGCAGCATCGCCGACCTGATCCGTTATCGCCTGGAAACCGAGAAGACCGTGCAGCGCGTGCACGAGGAAGACGTGGACACCGAGTTCGGCCCGTTCCGGCTGGTGGCTTACCGCGACGCGATTCGCCGCGGCCTGCATTACGCGCTGGTGCGCGGCAGGGTCAACGACGGCGCGCCGGTGCTGACCCGCGTGCACGTGCGCAACACCTTGTCCGACGTGCTGCACCTGAAGCGCGAGGACCTCGGCCTTACCGTCACCGCGGCGCTGCGTCGAATCGCCGACGAGGATCGCGGCGTGCTGCTGGTGCTGTCCGGCGAGGATACCCCGGAGGCGCTGCTGGCCCGGCTCAGCCGCCAGCCCGGCACCCAGGCGCCGGAAGAGGCGCAGCAGCAGGAGTGGCGCCAGCTCGGCCTCGGCGCGCAGATCCTGGCCGACCTCGGCGTGCACCGCCTGCGCGTGCTCGGCACGCCGCGCAAGATGGTCGGCCTGGGCGGTTTCGGCCTCGAAGTCGTCGAATACGTGTGACCCATTCCTGCCGTTGTAGGAGCCCGCTGGCGGGCGATGCTCTTGTCTTGAATCTCTGACCCGAGCATCAGAACAAGAGCATCGCCCGCCAGCGGGCTCCTACAACGGCGAGTTCGCATCCCTCGGCCATCGTCCTGCCATGCGGTGCCCGCGCCGCCACCGCATAATCGAGCTTTCTTGCAGCGGCCAAGCCCATGTCCGAAACCCGCATCCGCCTGATCGCCCCTTCCGGTTACCCGCATGATCGCGCCGCGATGTCGCGTGGCGTGGCGCGGCTGCGCGAGGCCGGTTGCGTATTGAGCGGGCTGGAAGTGCTCGAGCGCAGCGAGCAGCGCTATGCCGGCAGCGACGCCGAGCGGGCCGACGACCTCAACGCGCTGGCTACGGCGGACGCCTTGCCGGACATCGCGCTGGCGATCCGCGGTGGCTACGGCGCCACGCGCCTGCTGACCGAGCTGCATTACGACGCCCTGCGCGAACGCCTCGGCGGCATCAGCACCGTACTGGTCGGCCACAGCGACTTCACCGCGCTGCAGCTGGCGCTGCACGCGAAGAGCGGCCTGTGCACGTTCAGCGGCCCGATGCTGGGCGCCGACTTCGGCGCCGAAACGCTCAGTGAATTCACCTGGCGGTACTTCTGGAACACCGTGCGCTCCCCTTCGGCACAAGTCGAGTGGGTCACTGCGCCCGACGCCGAGCTGGACGTCGAGGGGCCGCTGTGGGGCGGCAACCTGGCCGTGCTGTGCAGCCTGGTCGGCACGCCGTATTTCCCGGGCGTCGACGGCCGCGGCATCGACGGCGGCATCCTGTTCGTCGAGGACGTCGGCGAGCCGCCATTCCGGATCGAGCGGATGCTGTACCAGCTGCACCTGTCCGGCGTGCTGGGGCGCCAGCGCGCGCTGCTGCTAGGCCATTTCAGCCAGTGCCGCCCCAGCAGCTACGACAACGGCTATGACCTGGCTGACAGCTTCGCGCAGATCCACCGGGCGAGTGGCCTGCCGGTGCTCGGCGGCCTGCCGATCGGCCACGAGCCGGACAAGTGCACACTGCCGTTCGGTGTGCCGGCGCGGCTGCGAGTTTCGGGCGGCAAGGCACGGCTCGATTTCGGCGGCTATCCGCATTTGCCGCCTCAGCCGTGACGCCTTGACTCATCCCCATGCAAGGCAGGGGAGGGAGGCAGGCGGGCAGGATCACTGCCAAACCCGTAAAATGCCCGCTCTGCATGGGCCGCGCGTCCACCCAAGGAAACCGCAATGAAGACCATCGAAGGCGATTTCGCCACCCCGAAAGGCCGCTTCGCCATCGTCGCCGGCCGTTTCAACGGCTTCGTCGTGGAACCCCTGGTGGCCGGCGCGCGCGATGCGTTGCTGCGTCACGGCGTGAAGGACGACGCGATCGAGCTGGTGCGCGTGCCGGGCGCGTGGGAGATCGCGCTGGCGGCGCACAAGCTGGCCAGCTCCGGCAAGTACGCCGCGGTGATCGCGCTGGGCGCGGTGATCCGCGGCGCCACCCCGCACTTCGACTTCGTCGCCGGCGAATGCGCCAAGGGCCTGGCCAGGGCCGCGCTCGATTCCGGCGTGCCGGTGGCGTTCGGCGTGTTGACCACCGACAGCATCGAGCAGGCGATCGAGCGCGCGGGCACCAAGGCTGGCAACAAGGGCGCCGATGCTGCGATGGCCGCGCTGGAAATGGTCAACCTGTACGGAAAGTTGTGATGAGCCAGCACGCGCAGGGAATCGACATGCAGGCGCGTTCGCGTGCCCGTCGCCGCGCCTTGCAGGCGTTGTATGCGTGGCAGCTCTCCGGCAGCCACATGAACGCGGTGATCGAGCAGTTCCGCCACGAGCAGGACATGGAAGTGGCCGACCTCGACTACTTCGAAGACCTGCTGCACGGCGTGGAGAAAAACGTCGACGCACTGGACGCCAGCCTGCGCCCGCACCTCGATCGCGAGGTGGCGCAGATCGACCCGATCGAACGCGCCGCGCTGCGGCTGGCCGCCTACGAGCTGAAGTTCCGCCCCGACGTGCCGTATCGCGTGGTGATCAACGAGGCGATCGAGGTCACCAAGCGCTTCGGCGCCGACCACGGCCACAGCTACGTCAACGGCGTGCTGGACAAGCTGGCCGGCGAACTGCGCGCGGTCGAGAAGCGCGGCTGATGGGCGGCGCGGAGCGGCCGCCCCCCGTTCCCGTCCTCGACACCGGGCGCCTTCGGTTGCGGGCGCACCGCGCCGATGACCACGCCGAGCGCGTCGCGATCTTGTCCGATCCCGAAGTGACCCGGTTCCTCGGCGGCCGGCCCTTGACCGGCGAGGAAATCTGGCGCCGCTTCCTGCAGTTCGCGGGCCTGTGGAGCGTGCTGGGCTACGGCTACTGGGCCGTCGAAGAGAAGTCCACCGGCCGCTATATCGGCGACGTCGGGTTCGCCGACTTCCGGCGCGACCTGCAGCCGTCGCTGGACGGCATGCTGGAGTTCGGCTGGGTGTTGGCGCCGCACGCGCATGGCAAGGGCTATGCGAGCGAAGCCGTGGCCGCCGCGATCGACTGGGCCGCGCAGCATCGGCCGGACTTGCGCGCGGTCTGCATCATCGATCCCGCCAACCGGCCATCGATCCACGTGGCGGAGAAGGCCGGTTTCCGCCTGTGGCAGTCGTCGACCTATCACGACAGTCCCACCCTCGTGTTCAGCCGCTGACCTTGGCAGGGGCTTCCCCGATGGAATTCGACCTGATCGAACTGATCCGCCGGCATACCGCGCAAGCGCGCGACGACGTGCGCGTGGGCATCGGCGACGACGCCGCGGTGCTGGCGGTGCCGCCCGGGAAGGAACTGGCGGTGGCGATCGACACCCTGGTCGAGGGCGTGCATTTCCCGCTCGGCACCGCGCCGGCCAATCTCGGCTGGAAGGCGCTGGCGGTGAATTTGTCCGACCTCGCTGCGATGGGCGCAAGCCCGGCCTGGGCGCTGCTGGCGCTGACCTTGCCCGGCGCAGACGCGGCCTTCGTCGAAGGTTTTGCCGAAGGCTTCGCGCAGCTGGCGCGGCCGCACCGGCTGGCCCTGGTCGGCGGTGACACCACCCGCGGTCCGCTGACGATCAGCGTGGCCGCGCACGGTTTCGTGCCGCCGGGCCAGGCGCTGACCCGCGCCGGCGCACGGGTTGGCGACGCGGTGCTGGTCACCGGCACGCTGGGCGACGCGGCCGCCGGCTTGCATGCCGTGCAGCAACTGCCGCGCGAAGACGATGGCCGCGCCGGGCTGCGCGGTTTCCTGATCGAGCGGCTGAACCGGCCGACGCCGCGACTCGCCACCGGCATCGCCCTGCGCGGGCAGGCTACGGCCTGCGTCGACGTCTCCGACGGCCTGCTCGCCGATCTCGGCCACATCTGCACCGCCAGCGGCGTCGCGGCGGAGATCGAGGCCGCGTGGTTGCCGCGTTCCTCGGCGCTGCTGGAGCTGTACGACGAAACCACGGCGCTGCATTTCGCCCTGAGCGGCGGCGACGACTACGAATTGTGCTTCACCGTGCCGGCTTCCCGCGTAGCCGAGCTGCAGGCCGGCCTGGCCCGGCTCGGCTGCGGCGCCACGAAGATCGGCCGCATCGTGGAAGGTGAAGGCGTGCGCGTGCGCGCCGCCGACGGCGCATGGCTGGCCACGGACCGTCCGGGCTGGGAGCACTTCGCGTGAGCGCAAAGAAGAACCTCAGCGCGGACCAGCGGCGCGCACTGCTGGCCACGCCGGCCGGCTGGCTGGCCTGCGGCTTCGGCTCGGGCCTGGCGCCGGTGGCGCAGGGTACGTTCGGTTCATTGGCCGCGCTGCTGCCGTGGTTGCTGCTGCGCGAATTGCCGTTGCCGATCTATCTGGTCGTACTGCTGGCCGGTTTTGCCGTCGGCGTGTGGGCCTGCAACGTGGCCAGCCGTGCCCTCGGTGTCGACGACCACCGCAGCCTGGTATGGGACGAATTCATCGGCCAGTGGATCGCGCTGCTGCCGCTGCTGGTTTCGGCACTGCTGCCGGCCAGTGGATTCGCGTGGTGGATGTTGCTTGCCGGCTTCGTGCTGTTCCGCCTGTTCGACGTGTGGAAGCCGTGGCCGATCCGCTGGCTGGACCGGCGCGTGAAGGGCGGCATGGGCGTGATGATCGACGACGTGGTCGCCGGCGTCTTCGCCGCCATCGTGCTGGCGCTGGGGCTGCGCACGCTGTTGTAGGGCGGGCACCGCCCGCCGGCTTTCTGGCTGCCTGGTCCTTGGGCACGCTCCGATGCGAAAGCGGCGGGCGGTGCCCGCCCTACGTCGTCGGGGCTTCCAGCACCACGCGATAGCGCGCCTTGCCGTCGGCGAGGTGCTGCAGTGCTTCGTTGACCTGCGCCAGCGGGAACATCTCCACCTGCGGGCGGATGTCGTGACGGGCGGCGAAGTCCAGCATGCGGGCGATGTCGACCGGCGAGCCGGTGGGTGAGCCCGAGACCTCGCGCTGCTTGGCAATCAAGCTGAACGCCGGTACCGGGATCGGCTCCAGCACCGCGCCGACCACGTGCATGCGGCCCTTCGGGGCGAGCGTGCCGAGCAGCGCGTTCCAGTCCATCGCCACGTTGACGGTGACCAGCAGCAGGTCGAGCGAGCCGGCGATCGCCTTGATCGCGGCGCTGTCGCGGCTGGCGACCACGTGATGCGCGCCGAAGCTGCGCGCCTCGTCGGCCTTGGCCAGGGTGGAGGTGAACGCGGTGACCTCGCAGCCCCACGCGGCGGCGAACTTCACCGCCAGGTGGCCGAGGCCGCCGATACCGACCACGCCGACCCGCGCGGTCGGCTTGATGTCGTAGGCCAGGAACGGCTTCAGCACGGTGATGCCGCCGCACAGCAGCGGGCCGGCGCTGGCCAGGTCAATGCCTTCGGGCAGCGGGATCGTCCACGCCCAGTGCGCGCGCAGCTTGTCGGCGAAGCCGCCGTGGTGGCCGCCGATGGTCGCCACCGCCTGCGCGCACAGGTTCTGGTCGCCGGACAGGCACTGGCGGCAATGCATGCAGCTTTCCGCAGTCCAGCCGATGCCCACGCGCTGACCGACCGACAAACCTTTCGCCTGCGCGCCCAGCGCGGTGACGCGGCCGACCACTTCGTGCCCGGGAATGAACGGGTAGCGCGCATTGCCCCACTCGTTGTTGATCATCGACAGGTCGGAGTGGCAGATGCCGCAGTAGTCGACGGCCACCTCGACTTCCTCGGCGCCCAGCTCGCCCACGTCGAACGTGGCCAGTTTCAGCGGCTGGCCGGCCGCGCTGGCGGCCCAGCCCGTGATCGAGGACATGGCGGACTCCTTCGATGAGAGAAAGCTCCAAGGTTACGCCGTTGTGCGGCGCGCGTGGATTGGACATGCTGGAGATCTTTCCCGTCACAGGAGCATCCCCATGCTTTACCGCCGCCTCGGTACCTCCGGCCTGCAACTTTCCGCGCTGTCGTTCGGCGCCTGGGTCACCTTCGGCAGACAGGTGGGGCGCGCGCAGGCACGCGACCTGCTGGCGCTGGCGCACGAGCGCGGGGTGAATTTTTTCGACAACGCCGAGACCTACAACAACGGCGTGGCCGAGCAGGTGATGGGCGACGTGCTGGCCGACCTGCGCTTCCCGCGCGACAGCTGGTGCGTCTCCAGCAAGGTGTTCTTCGGTGCGGTCGACAAGCCGCTGCCGACCCAGCGCGGGCTGTCGCGCAAGCACGTGATGGAAGCCTGCCACCAGGCGCTGCAGCGCCTGCGCGTGGATTACCTCGACCTGTATTTCTGCCATCGCCCCGATCCGGACACGCCGATCGCCGAGACCGTGGCAGCGATGGACACGCTGATCCGCCAGGGCAAGGTGCTGTACTGGGGCACCAGCGAATGGCCGGCCGAGGCGATCCATGAGGCACACAAGGTGGCCCGCGAGAACCATCTCTACGCGCCGGTGACGGAGCAGCCGCAGTACAACCTGCTGCACCGCGAGCGGGTCGAAGTGGAGTACGCGCCGCTGTACGAGGCCTACGGCATGGGCACCACGATCTGGTCGCCGCTGGCCTCCGGCCTGCTCAGCGGCAAGTACAACGGCGGCGTGCCGGCTGATTCGCGGCTGGCCCAGCCCGGCTACGAGTGGCTGCGCGAGAGCGTGCTGGGCCATGGCGACGAGCGCCTGGGCAAGGTGCGCGCCTTGCAGCCGATCGCAGCCGAGCTGGGCAGCAGCCTGGCGCAGCTGGCGATTGCCTGGTGCCTGCTCAATCCGCACGTCTCCACGGTGATGCTGGGCGCCAGCAAGCGCGAGCAGCTGGAGCAGAACCTGGACGCGCTGGAACTGCTGCCGCGACTGGACGCGGCGGTGGCGCAGCGGATCCGGCAGGCCGTCGAGACAGCCTGAGGGAAGGTGGTTGACAGACAAATGAGAATCATTATCATCGAAAACGTCTCCGCCGCTGCCGGATCTCCCGATGCCCGTCCTGTCCTTGTGCCAACCGCCGTCGTCGCGCCCGATTCTGCGGCCGGTACCATCAACCCCGTCTTCGGCAGTGGCCCGGCGCATTTCCAGCCAGGCGTTGCTGGAAGGTAAGCGCGAGCTGGTAATCGAGCATCAGGGCAGCGAGTACCACCTGCGGCTGACCCGCAACGACAAGCTGATCCTGACCAAGTAGCGGCGACGCTGGTTCTTCTGGCGTGGCGGGCGATGGCCCGCGCGCCTTCGTCGGGCCGGTGGCCCTCTTCGTGTCGCTGGAGGCAGGCGATGTTCAGTCCGTGGTGGCGGCAACTGCTGGAGGGATGCCCGCGGGCAACCGACGCGGACGTCTGCCGGCGCCGGCTGCGCATGACGCCCGCCGCCCTGGCCGTCTCGCTGCCGGCGCTCGGCAGCGTGCTGTACATGCCGTTGGCCGAGAGCGGCGCGGGCTTGCCGCAGCAGCCGGACGGCGTGCTGGTGGAGACGCCCAGGCTGGCGCCGCTGCTGCGCGTGCACTGGCTGTCGGCGGTCTGCGAGGTCGCGCCGGACGGGCCGCGCGAATGGATCGACGGCATCGACCGCGACGGCCGCCCTTGCGTGCGCCTGCACCTGCTGCCGGATACCGACTACCTGGGCTGGGACCGCCTGCTGGCGAGCGGCGAGCCGCTGCCCGCGACGGCGCCGGCGCCGGCGCCACATGTGCGGGTGCTCGACGCCTGCCTGCTGCGCTTTCGCCGGCGCCGGCTGGCCGGCTTCGACCTGCTGTGCGGCGAGGCGGTCACCCGGCTGTCGCCGCTGAGCCGGCAATTGGCCGCACGGATCGCTCGCGCGCACGCCGGGCAGGGCGACCGACAGTTCCGCTAGGAAAGGCCTGAACAAGCCGTCATCCCGGCGAGGCGCTTTTCAACAGCCGCAGGCTGGTCAAGCCGGGATCCAGTGCCTCGGCAACGGTTAAAGGCACTGGATTCCAGCTTTAGCTGGAATGACGGGCAAAGACTTGATCAGAGCGTCTCTTGGGAACGGCGGCCGGGCGGTTGTCCGTGCGGGCGACGCAGGTCGTCGGCATCCGCGCTGTGGAAATGCCGCCTGAACGCGACCTCGCCATCGGCCGGCTCCTCCAGTTCGCGTGCGTAGCGGTGGCCGGCGTAGACCGCGTGGGCGATCAGTCCTGGCGCCTCGGCGTCGCCGATGCAGCGCAGGCTGCTGACGCCGGCATCCATCCACTCGGCTTCGCGGCGGCAGAGTTCCTGGTACAGCGCGTCGTCGGGCAGGCGGGCGGTGACGGTGACCACCGCGTCGCACGCCAGTTCGCGCTGGCGATGGGTCCACACGTCCTCGACGGTGAGCGCGCTGCCGGCGTAGCCCGTGACCTCGTGCGAGACCAGCGCCTCGATGCCGAGTTCGGCCATGCGCTTGCGCACATGGCGGTAATCCAGGGTGTTCAACGTCCACGGCGCGAGGCTGTCCTCGGGTGTGAGGTGGATTACCTCGCAGCCACGAAGGCGCAGCAGTTCGGCGGCAACGCTGGCGTGGTAGTAGCCGTCGTCGTCGTACACCACTACCTTGCCCTCCGGCAGGCGGCCGTCCATCAGGTCGTCCACGGTGAACACGCGCGGGTTCTCCGCGAGGCCGGGGATGGCGAAGCCGTGGCTGCGCCCGCAGCCGTCGTGGCGCCAGCGGCAGCCGGTGGCCAGCACCACGTGTTCGGCGCCGAAGTCAAGCACGTCCTGCGCGGTCAAGGCCGAGTCGAGATAGACGGCCACGTTAGCCAGCTTGCGGATCTGGCCGATGCGCCAGTCGCGCACGCGCGCCCACTCGGCCAGGCCGGGCAGGCGCGATTCGCGAGCGACGCGGCCACCCAGTTCCCTGCGCGCCTCGGCCAGGCTCACCTCGTAACCGCGCTGGCCCAGCGCGCGGGCCGCTTCCAGCCCGGCCGGGCCGGCGCCCACCACCAGCACGCGCGCAGCGCTGCGTTTCGGTGCGATGCGTTCCGGGTGCCAGCGCTTGCGCCATTCCTCGCCCATGGTGGGGTTCTGCGTGCAGCGGATCGGCGAGATGGTCATGTCGCCGGAGACGCAGACGTTGCAGCCGATGCACTCGCGAATGTCGTCGGCGCGTCCTTCCTCGATCTTCTTCGGCAGGAACGGGTCGGCGATCGACGGCCGCGCGCAGCCGATCAGGTCCAGCATGCCGCGTTTGAGCTGCGACACCATGGTGTCCGGCGAGGTGAAGCGGCCCACGCCCACCACCGGCTTGCTGGTGGTCTTCTTGACGAACGCGATGAACGGTTCCTGTGCGCCCTCGGCGGCGAAGCGCGAGGGCACCGAGTCGTTGTACCAGGCGGCGAGGTTCACGTCCCACAGGTCGGGCAGCTCGGCCAGCATGCCCACGATCTCCTGTGCCTCGGCCAGCTCCACGCCGCCGGAGCCCAGCCCTTCCTCGACGGCGAAGCGCAGCGCCACCGCGCAGGTATCGCCCACCGCATCCTTCGTATCCTGCAGTACCTCGCGCAGCAGCCGCACGCGGTTCTCCAGCGAGCCGCCGTATTCGTCGCTGCGCTGGTTGCGCCGGCGCTGCAGGAAATGCATCGCCAGCGACAGGTCATGCGCCGCGTAGACGTAGATGATGTCCATGCCGGCGCGCTTGCCGCGGATCGCCGCCTCGCGGTGCCAGCGCCGGTACTCGCGGATATCGTGCAGGGTCATCGCGCGCGCCTGGTGCGGATAACCGTACTTGGTGGGCTGCGGCGACGGGGCGATCAGCACCTCGCGCGAATACAGGTTCGACGCGGTGGGGCCGTTGTGCGACAGCTCCAGCGCGGCCAGCGCGCCGTGCGCGTGCACCTTGTCGCACATCAGCGCCAGCGCGGGGATGTCGCGGTCGTCCCACAGCCGCGCCTCGACGTAGGGTGTGAGGTCGCCGCTGGGGTGGATCTCGCATTCCTCGGTGGAGACCACCGCCCAGCCGCCCTCGGCCTTGGTCTCGCGCATCGCCGCATGCGCCAGCGGCATCGCGTGGCCCATGCCGTTGCAGTGCGGCACCTGGAAGAAGCGGTTCTTCGCGGTGACCGGGCCGATCTTCACCGGTTCGAACAGAATATCGTGGCGCGGATCTCTCATCGGCTCAGGCCTTGGCGAGTTGGGCGGCCTTGCGGCGGCGCAGGCGCATGAACGCGTACAACGGCAGGCCCGCGGCGATCAGGCCCAGGCCGAGCACCAGCGGTTCGTGGCCGATGCCGACGAAGGCGAACACCACGTACAGCGCGCCGAGGATCGCGACCGGCAGCACGGCGCGTCGCGCGGCGCCGCGACGCCACAGCATCGCCAGCGCCAGCGCACAGCACAGGTACAGCGGCAGGTTTGCCGCGGTCACCACCCGGGTGATGAAGGTGAAGGCCGACACCAGCGACTTGCTGTAGCTCATCCAGACCATCAGCGAGGCGAGCGCGCCGGTGACGAGCAGCGCCACCGCCGGCGCGTCGCGGCGATTGGTGCGCGCGAACGCCGCCGGCAGCACGCCGTTGACCGCCATCGTGCGGGTCAGCTCGCCGACCAGCAAGGTCCAGCCGTTGAGCGCGCCCAGTCCGCTGATCACCACGAACAGCGCCAGCCAGCGCCCGGAGCCGACACTGCCAAAGCGCTCCATCAACAGCGAGAACGGCGCGCTCGCCTCGGCCAGCTCCGCCTGCCGGATCAGCAGCAGCGGCACGGTCGAGACGATGATGTAGATGACCGCGGTCAGCACGGTGCCGGTCATCGTCGCGCGCGGAATCGTGCGCCCGGGGTTCTCCACCCGCGCCGCCGGCACGCTGGCCGATTCGATGCCGAGCATCGCGAACAGCGCGATCGTCGAGGCCGCCATCACGTCGTGCAGGGTGACCGGCGTGGCCGGCGGATGCGCGACATAGCTGGCCGGCGAGGTGAGCAGCACCCAGCCGCCGAGCAGCGCGATGGCGAGCATCGGCAGCAGCTTCAGCGCGGTGGTGACGATCTGCACGCCGCCGCCGGTGCGCACGCCGAACAGGTTGATGATCACCAGCGACCACAGCAGGCCCAGCGCGAACAGCGCCGGCTGGATCACGTTCAAGGCCGGGAACACGACCGTGATGTAGCCGACCACGCCGGTCGCGAGCGCGGCATTGGTCAGCCACAGCGACACCCAGTACGCCCACAGCGCCATGTACGCCGGCATCTCGCCAAGGGTGCTGCGGATATAGCCGTACGGGCCTTCGGCGTTCGGCAACGCGTGCGCGAGATGCGAGAACACGCGGGCCAGGGTCAGGCAGCCGAGCAGGGTGATGCTCCAGCCGATCAGCGCGTTGTAGCCATACGGCGCCAGCGACGCGGGCAGCAGGAAAATGCCGATGCCGATGACGTTGCCCACGACCAGCGCGGTACAGGTCCAGAAGCCGATCTTCTTGCCGTCGTTCATGTCCGCGCCCGCTGGGTTCTGGTCGAGGGTGGGTTGGGTCGAGAATGGCATTTCAGTCGAGCGCGACCGGCTCGCCGGCCTTGATCACGCCGCGCACCTGGCGCAGGCATGCGATGTCGTGCAGCGGGTCGCAGCCCACTGCGACCAGGTCGGCGGCCTTGCCCGGCGCGACCGAGCCGAGTTCCTGCTCCTTGCCGAGCAGGCGCGCCGCGTCGAGGGTGGCCGAGCGGATCGCCTGCAGCGGGGTCATGCCCCAACGCACCATGTAGGCGAACTGGCGCGCGTTGTCGCCATGCGGGTAGACGCCGGCGTCGGTGCCGAACGCGAGGTGCACGCCGGCCTTGACCGCCTTGCGGAAGCCTTCGCGCTGCGCCTCGGTGGTCTCCGCGTTCTTGCGCAGGATCTCAGCCGGCCAGCCGGCCCGTCGGCCTTCCTCCGCGATGTAGTCGCCGTCGTAGATGTCGGCCACCAGCCAGGTGCCGTGCTGCTTCATCAGCGCGATGCCTTCATCGTCGATCAGCGAGCCGTGCTCGATCGAGCGCACGCCGGCGCGCACCGCGCGCTTGATGCCTTCGGCGCCGTGCGCGTGGGCGGCGACGAACTTGCCGCGTTTGGCCGCCTCGGTCACCGCGGCGCGGATCTCCGCCTCGCTGTATTCCGGCTGGCCAGGCTCGGTGCCGGCGGTGAGCACCGCGCCGGTGGCGATCACCTTGATCAGGTCGGCGCCGTGGTCGAGGATCAGGTCCACGTGCCGGCGCACCTCGTGCTCGCCCTTCGACACGCCCTGGCGGAACGCCGGCGGCACCACGGTGCCCGGCGGCAGCCCGGTGACTTCGCCGCCGCCACCGGGCGCGGTGATGTAGGCGCCGGCGACGAACATGCGCGGGCCGGGGATCTCACCGGCGTTAATCGCGTCGCGCAGCGCGATGTCGGCAAAGCCGCGGTAGACGCCGACGTCGCGCACGGTGGTGAAGCCGGCCTGCAGCGTCCGCCGCGCATTCATGGCGCCGATGAAGGCCTGGCGCGCCGGATCGGTCTTCAGCGGCGCGGCCGCGTCCGCGCTCTCGGCCTGCTCGGCCAGGTGCGTATGCATGTCCATCAGGCCGGGCACCACGGTCCAGGCCGACCAGTCGAGCACGCGCGCGCCCGTGGCGGCAGCGGCCGACCACGGTTGCACGGCGACGACCTTGCCCTGCTCGATCGACACCGCCTGGTCGGCCAGCAGGCGGCCGCTGTCGACGTCGAGCAGGTGGCCGGCGCGCACTACGGTGCGTGGCGCGTCCTGCGCCTGGGCGAACGGCGCGGCGGCCAGCGCCGCCAGCGCGAACAGCAGGGCGATCGAACGCGGCTTCATGTGGGCTCTCCGGCGTCGGCGGCATAGGCCGCGCGCAGCAGGTTCTGGAAATGCCAGACGCCGCCCTCGCGCTTCGGGCACAGCCGGCCGGCATCGTAGTAGCCGGAAGCCAGTCCCTGCTGCACGGCGGCGCAGATCGCGATGTCCTCCTGCTGCACCTCGTCGCTGAACGAGGCGTCGGCAGCGATGCGCGCCTGCGCCTGGTCGTCCTGCGCGTAGTAGTAGTCGAACTCGACCCGGCAGCGGTCCGGCCCCAGCGGCAGGATGCGGTTGGTCTGCAGCCGGCCCGGCATGATGTTGAGCATCACGTTGGGATAGACGAAGTAATAGAACGCCTGGCCGTCGCCGTAGATGTCCGCGCTGTTGCGTAGCGGCGAGGACTGCAGCGAGTGCCAGGCGAACAGCTCGGTGTCGTAGGCGCGGTAGTCGAGCACGCGGGACAGGCCCGGGTGCACGTGCGGCAGGTGGTAGCCCTCGAGGAAGTTGTCGACGTAGACCTTCCAGTTGCACTCGATCTCGTAGCTGTCGCGGCGCAGGTAGCGCGTCGCGGCCAGCTCGATCGGCGCGATGCGCTCGGCAATGCCGCCGTAGACCTCGTCGAAGGGCGGCACCGCGTCGCTCAGCGCCACGAACACCAGGCCCTGCCATTCGTGCACGCGCAGCGGCGGCAGGCGGATGTCCTCGACCCTGAAATCGCAGGCGTCCTGCATTTCTGGCGCGCTGCGCAGCTGGCCTTCCAGCGTGTAGGTCCAGCCGTGATACTTGCAGTGCAGCGCACGCGCGCCCTTGCCGTTGCACAGCGCCAGCGGCCCGGCGCGGTGGCGGCAGACGTTGGGGAACGCGCGCAGCACGCCATCGCCGCCGCGCACCAGCAGCACCGGCACGCCGGCGATCTGCTCGACCACGTGGTCGCCCGGTTCGACCAGCTGGCCCTGGTGCGCCACCAACTGCCAGCTGCGCGCAAACACCGCGCGCCGTTCCATCGCCAGCATCGCCTCGCCGACGTAACAGTGCGCCGGCAGGGCGCGTGCGCGGTCGAGATCCTGGGTCATCGTGTCAGCTTGCATGGGTGGCTCCGCTTGCGGGATAGACTGGGGCGACGAACGGTTGATTTCCGGAGTATCCATGCCCCGCCTCCGCCTCGCCCTGGCATTGTGGATCGTGTGCGGCGTCGCGTGCGCCGCCGGGCCGCGCGCGCGCGACCTCGGTGTGCCGTTCGACGGCACCCCGGGCGCGCTGAATGCAATCACCGATGTGGCCGGCGTCGCCGTGGGCCAGGTGACCCTGATCGAGGACCTGCCCAACGGCCACAAGGTGCGCACCGGCGTCACCGCGATCCTGCCGCGCGGGCACGCCAGTTACGAGCTTCCTGCGTTCGGCGCCTGGTTCGCGCTGAACGGCAACGGCGAGATGACCGGCACCGCCTGGCTGGACGAATCCGGCCAGCTGGAGGGCCCGGTTATGCTGACCAACACCCACAGCGTGGGCGTGGTGCGCGACGCGGTGATCGCCGAGCGCGTGCGCGCGGGCGGCGCCGATGCGTCCGGCTACTGGTGGTCGCTGCCGGTGGTGGCCGAGACCTGGGACGGCGAGCTGAACGACATCAACGGCTTCCACGTGCGCCCCGAGCACGCCGCGCAGGCGCTGCATGCGGCGCAGGGCGGACCGGTCGCCGAGGGCAACGTCGGCGGCGGCACCGGCATGATCTGCCACGAGTTCAAGTGCGGCATCGGCACCGCCTCGCGGCGCGTGCACGTCGGTGCGGTGGCGTACACCCTGGGTGTGCTGGTGCAGGCCAACTATGGCCTGCGCGACAGCCTGCTCATCGCCGGCGTGCCGGTCGGGCAGTACCTGCGCGACGACCGCATCTACAGCGCGCCGAACCCGGCCGCGGGCGACACCGGCTCGATCATCGTGGTGGTCGCCACCGACGCGCCGCTGCTGCCGCACCAGTTGAAGCGCATTGCCAAACGTGCCGGCATGGGGCTGGCGCGGATGGGCAGCTACGCGGGCAACGGCTCCGGCGACATCTTCGTCGCGTTCTCCACCGCCAACGCCGGCGCGCTGCGCGATCAGCCGCTGCAACAGGCGAGCTTCATCGGCAATGACCACCTGGACGGCCTGTTCGAGGCGACCGCGCAGGCGACCGAGGAAGCGATCGTCAACGCGATGGTCGCCGCGCGCGACATGCGCGGCGAGGGCGGGCACTACGTCAAGGCGATCCCGCATGCGGAGCTGATCCGGCTGCTCAAGCGTTTCGGGCGCTACCAGCCGCCGCGCTGACGCCGGCGCGCTCATGGGCCGGCGCCCGCGGGTTTCAGGAAGCGGTCGTACCAGGCCAGGTTGCGCTGCATGCGGTCGTGCAGGTAGCTCGGCACCGTGAGGCCGTGGTGCTGGCCCGGATAGACCACCAACTGCGTGGGGATCCCCAGCGAGCGCAGCGCCTGGTACATCTGCTCGGCGCCGATGCACGGCACGTTGAAGTCGCGCTCGCCGCACTGGAACAGGGTCGGCGTGGCGATCCTGTCCGCGTGCAGGAACGGATAGCTGGCGCGGTCGTACGCCTCGCGGTTGGCCCACGGCGTGCCCAGCTCCAATTCGTACTCGCGCGCGTACTCGTCGTCGCCGTACATGCCGTACATGTTGCCGCTGCCGGCGCCGCTGATCGCCGCCTTGAAGCGGCGGTCGCGCGCGATGATCTGGTCGGTGAGGATCGCGCCGTAGCTCCAGCCGCCGATGCCCATACGGTCGGGATCGGCGATGCCGAGCTCGACCGCGTGCTCGACCCCGGCCAGCACGTCCTGCATGTCCTTGTGGCCCCAGTTGGCGTAAATCGCCCGCGCGAAATCGAAGCCGCGCCCGGAGCTGCCGCGCGGGTTCACCGCCAGCACGGCGTAGCCGTTGGCGGCGTAGACCTGCCAGTCCTCCATGAATTCGTGGCTGAATTGGTACACCGGCCCGCCGTGCACGCGCACGATGGTGGGATAGCGCTGGCCTTTCATGTAGCCCACCGGCTTCACCAGCAGAGCATCGAGCGCCGTGCCGTCGGCGCCGGTGAAGTGCAACGTCTCGGTGGTCGCCAGCTGCTTGCCGGCCAGCCATTCGTTGTGGTCGGCAAGCGGGCGGAGGTGCCCGCCGTCGAGCGCGGCGAGGTTGTAGGGGTGCAGGTCGTCGCCGCCGAGCACAGCGATGCGGCCGTTGCGCGACACCGAGATATCGACGTCGAAGCGGTCGCCGTGGGTCAGCTCGGTGAGCTTGCCGCTGGCCACGTCGATGCGCGCCAAGTGGGTGACTTCGGCCTGCTCGACCAGCGCATAGATGCTGCGCCCGTCCGGCGACCAGTGCGGATGGGTGAAGCAGCGGTCGATCGGCGCGGGGACCGACGCCTTGCCGCTGGCGACATCGATCACCGCCAGCTGCCAGGGCGCGTAGTAGATCCAGTGGTCTTCGCCGCTCTGCAGGTAGGCGATGCGCTTGCCGTCCGGCGACCAGGCCGGGCGCGTGGCCCAGTACGGATCGAGGTCCGATCCCGGGAAGGTGGTGAGCTGGCGTTCGGTGGCACCGGCGCGGGCGTCGATGACGTAGATGTCGAAGTTGAGGGTGCGGTCCGGGTCGGCGCCGCGCCGGGTGACGTAGGCGATCTGCCGGCTGTCCGGCGACCACGCGGGCAGCTGCTCGTCGTGCGTGCCGGGGGTGAGCTCGGTGGCCGCGCCGCTGGCGAGGTCGACCACGTACAGGTGCTTGTGGCGCGCGCCCAGCCAGCCCGAGTCGTCGTCCTTGAACTGGAAGCGGTCGGTGACGATCGGCGGCTGGTTCTTCGGCTTCGGTGCGCCCGCCGGGCGCTCGGGGGCGAAGGCGATCACCGCCAGCTGCCTGCCGTCGGGCGACAGCGCGAACTCTTCCACGCCGGCGGGAAGATGCGTCACCTGCCGTGCTTCGCCGCCGTCGGCGGGCATCGTCCACACCTGCGTGCCGGCGTCTTCGTCGTCCTTGCCGTCAGCGGGCTTGCGGTCGGAGAGGAAGGCGATGAAGCGGCCGTCGCCGGACCACTGCGCCTGCGATTCGTCGGCGTCGGGCGTGTGGGTGAGCTGCGTGCGCGCGCGGCCATCGAAGCCCACCCGCCACAGATCCGACTGCGGCTGGTCGCGCTCGGCATTCGTGGTGGTGACGGTGTAGACCAGCCAGCGACCGTCGGGCGACAGCGCCGGGTCGGCGAGCACGGCGAGGCGACTGATGTCGGCCGGGGTGAACGGCGTCTGGTCGGCGGCGAGGGTGATCAGCGGCAACGCCGCCAGCGCGAGCAGGGCCAGGCGCGGCAGGCAGCGCGTCATCGGCCGGCCTCCGCGGTCGTCGTCGACGGTTTGCCGGCGGCCAATGCGCGGTAGGCGTCGCGCGCCTTGCCGAGGTAGTCCAGCGTCATGCGTTTCTCTGCCGCGGTGTTGTAGTCGTCGCGCGCGGCGGCGGCCTCGATGGTGCGGTCCATCCAGCGAGCGAACCACGCGGCATCCTCGCGCGCGCTGGGTGCCAGCACGTGGTCGCCCAGCCACACCGGGTTGGTGGTGGCGTAGGGGTAGAGGTCGAGCACCTCGGGATCGGCGCCGTCGTTCCAGGCGCGCAGCAGCACCCAGCCGCCGTCGAGGTCGAGCTCGCCCTCGGCGTCGAGATGGCGGCGGTCGCCGCTGAGGGTGAAGGCTTTCACGACCTGGCCGTTGTGCACCAGTTCCAGGTGGTCCACGGCCACCGGCGAACGTAGCGCCACGCGGTAGTGGTGGCGACCCGTGGCGAGCTGCGCGCCGGGCTTGGCGCCATCGAGCAGCAGCCCGAGCAGCGGCCCGTTGCTGGCGAAGCCGTGGCCGGCTTTCAGCGCGGCCAGCGCCGCCGCGCGGTCGCGCTGGCCGCCGGTGTCGAGGAATACGCGGTTCAGGCCGACCGGGCCGCGCAGCGAGGCGTAGTTCGCCATCGCATCGGTGCCGGCGCCGGTGGGCAGATGGAAGCCGAGGTTGAGCAGGCGGTACCAGACCTGCGCGGTGGCCTTGTGGTCGGAGAAGCCGACGATCTCGATGTAGTCGACCTTGCCCTGGATCACGTCCGCCGGCAGTTCGTTGCTGAGCACCGCATCGTGCGCGGGGTCGGGCAAGGTGTCGAACGGGTGCACGTAGCCGACCAGCGCGCCCTGCGCGTGGGCGAGGTCGGCGATCGCGCCGTTGGTCGGGTACGGGCTCGCCATCGCGGTGTGCCGGTAGGCGGAGAAACCCGGCATCAGCAGGTGGTCGCCGAGATTGAGCAGGCCCAGGTGCCCCCAGAAACTGGTGTGGTACTCCTGCCCGTGCAGCACCAGCGCGCGCGACGTGCTGGCCGGATCGGGATCGGTGCGGAACGCGGCGATGTCGGGGAAGCGTTCCTCCTTGTTGACCACCAGGTCCCAGGCGAGGTCGAGGTCCTCGGCGCGTGCCTGCGCGGCGAGATGCGCCGGCGTGTTGCGGTAGTGGCCGCCGTAGTTCATGTGGATGTGCAGGTCGGCGCTGATGAAGCGGCCGAAGGTGTCGGGCAGGCGCTGCGGCTGCAGCTGCGCGCGCAGCGGCGTCGCGCGGCCCGCCGCCAGGTTCACGGCCTGCCGCCACGGCGCGTAGGCGAAGCCGTGCTGCACCCACAGCTGCACGCGTCCGGCGGGCACCTCCAGCGTGCACGGCGGCGCGCAGTGGAAATAGTGCGTTTCGGCCGACTGCAGCGCGCGGTCGAAGCCGTCGTCGGCATACATCCAGGCCGCGTCCGGTGCATAGGCGCGGCCGTCGCTGGCCAGCAGCGCCGCGCGCGCCGGCGTGCGCGCGCCGTGTTCGTCGACGATGTCCAGCACCAGCTGCGCCTGCGGCAGCCGGGTCACGCGGTGCGTTGCCACGACGTCGCGGGTCGCGCCGCCGAGCGCATCCATCACGCGCAGCGCGGTGTTGCCGTCGCGGTTGTCGACGTAGGCGATGCGCTTGCCGTCGGGCGACCAGCGCGCGTTGCGGCGGTCGAACTCGCCGAAGCTCAGCGGCAGCGGCGCGGCGCCGTCGGGCGTGGTCAGCCACAGCTGCTGCCACTGGCGTCCGTGATAGCTGGCGTAGAGCAGGCGCTTGCCGTCCGGTGCAAGTTCCGGGCGCGCGCTCCAGCTGGTTTCTTCGCCGAGCACGCGGTGGCGCTGCGCGGGCTGGTCGACATCCATGGCGAAGATGTCGCCGGTGCCCCAGCCGATCTCCGGATTGCTGACGTAGTAGAGCGTCTTGCCGTCGGGCGACCACGACGGATTGATCGCGTGGTCGAACGCGGAATAGTAATAACGGTCGAGCGCGCTCTTGCGCTCGCCCAGCAGCGGCCGCGCGTGGTGCAGGCCGGCCGCGTCGAGCTCGGCGACGAACAGGTTGAAATGGCCGCTGCCCTGCGTCGAGACCCAGGCGATACGCTTGCCGTCCGGCGACAGCCGCGGCTCGACGTTGACCGCGCCGCCCGTGGTCAGCCGCTGCTCGCGGCCGCTGGCCAGATCCAGCTGCCACAGCTCGATCGCGTTGCCGTCGTAGCGGGCGAACACCACACTGCGGCCGTCGCGCGCGGCGTCCGGCTGGTAGTCGTAGGCGCGCGCGGGGTGGGTGAGTTCAGTGGCGGTGGCGCCGTCGAGGCGCTGCCGCCACAACGAGCCGGCCATGCTGTAGATCAGCGTGTCGCCGTCGGGCAGGAACGTCGCCGACGACGGCCCGGTGGTCAGCTGCGGCAGGTACAGCTCGCGCCAGTAGTAGCTGTGCGGCAGGTCGACTTGCTTCAGCACGGGCTCGCGCGCGGCCTGCGCCGCGCCCGCGAGGAGGAACAGGGCGAGCAGGGCGGTCAGGCGGCGCGGCATGGCGTCAGCTCCCCGTCAGTGCCTGGTCGAGGCTCGCCCGCAGCAGGGCGATCGCCTCGTCGACCTCGCCGACGCTGACATTCAGCGGCGGCATGAAGCGCACCGTGCTGGTGCCGCAGGAGAGCAGCAGCAGGCCGTTGTGGAAGGCCCGCCGGACCACTGCCTCGCACAGCGCGCTGGCCGGCGTCTTCTTGTCGTCGTTCTCGATCAGCTCCATGCCGATCCACAGGCCCTTGCCGCGCACCTCGCCGATGCAGGGGAAGTCCTTCTGCAGTTCGCGCAGCCGTGCCATGAAGTGCTCGCCCACGCGCACGGCGTTGTCCACCATGCCGCCGCGCACCAGGTCGAGCGTGGCATTGGCCGCCGCGCAGCCGATCGGATTGCCGCCGTAGGTGTTGCCGTGCGCGCCGCGCTGCCACTGCGCCATGATGGATTTCTTCGCGATCACCGCGCCGATCGGCAGGCCCGAACCCAGTCCCTTGGCCGAGGTGAGGATGTCCGGCACCACGCCCCAGTGCTCGCAGGCGAACATCTTGCCGGTGCGGCCGATGCCCGACTGCACCTCGTCGAAGATCAGCAGGATGCCGTGCTCGTCGCACAGCGCGCGCAGGCCGGCGAGGAAGCCATCCGGCGGCGTGAGGTAACCGCCTTCGCCCTGCATCGGCTCGATCAGGATCGCCGCCACCTCGCTCGGCGGCACGCTGCGCTGGAACAGCATGCGGATGTAGTCGAGCACCGCCGCGCCCTGGTCGTCGCCGACGAACAGCGGCCGGTACGGGTTCGGGTACGGCACGTGGGTGACGCCGGCCAGCGTGGGCGAGAAGCCCTTCTGCTGGGTGTACTTGCTGGAGGTGAACGACAGCGAGCCGAAGGTGCGGCCGTGGAAGCCGCCGAGGAAACCGATGAAGCGCGGCCGGCCGGTGACGTAGCGGGCCAGCTTCAGCGCGCCCTCCACTGCCTCGGTGCCGGACTGGCAGATGAAGCTCATCGCCGGTTCGCCGGCCAGTGTCTGCATCGGCGCGACCGCGGCCAGGCGCTCGCCCAGGGCGGTCATTTCCTCGTGCCAGTAATCGCTGGAGATATGCAGGAATTTCTCGGCCGCCTGCTGCACCGCCTTGACCACCTGCGGGTGCGCGTGGCCGGTGGCGCACACCGCGATGCCGGCCATGAAGTCGAGAAAGCGGTTGCCGTCCACGTCCCACACCTCGGTGCCGCGGCCATGCGACATCACGAACGGGTAGTCGCGCGGGTATGAGGGCGAGATCACCGCGGCGTCGCGGGCGATCATCGCCCGCGCCTTCGGGCCGGGCAGGGCGGTCTTGATGTGGGAGGGGTTCGGCATGGCGTTCACGGCAATGCTCCGGTTTAGAGGGGAATGCGGACGGGGCGCGCGTGCGCCTCGCGGGTGCGGGCGTTGAGTGCGCGCAGGGTGTCGAGCTCGTGCGCGCTCGGCGGCGCGATGGTGTCGAGGTGGTCGGCGACCACCAGCGGCCAGCCGATAGCGGCGCGGGCCTCCTCGACGCTGGCGCCGGCGAACAGCGCGACCAGCTGCAGTTCTTCGCTCTGCGGGTGCGGCGCCAGCATGCCGAAGTCGGTAATCACCGCGCGCGGGCCGCCGCCGGGCGCGCCGCTGCGCGCGCGCGCGCCGTGGCCGTCGAGGTAGCCGGCGCTGGTGCGAAAATCGATGCGCTCGACGAAGCTGCGCTTGGATGCCCGCGCCATCACGAACACCTGTTTCGCGTGCTGGGCGATCTCCGGCGCGCCGCCGGCGCCGGGCAGGCGCGTGGTGGGCGCGTCGTAGGAGCCGATCACGGTGCTGTTGAGGTTGCCGTGGCGGTCGATCTGCGCGGCGCCGAGGAAGCCGATGTCGATGCGGCCGGCCTGCAGGTAATAGCTGAAGACCTCCGGCAGCGGCACCACGCAGGCCGCGGTCTCGGCCAGCTCGCCGTCGCCGATCGATAGCGGCAGCACGTCCGGGCGCGTGCCGATCGCACCCGATTCGTAGATCAGCACGATTCCGGGCGCGTGCGTGAGCCGCGCCAGGTTGCAGGCGGCGCTGGGCAGGCCGATGCCGACGAAGCACACGCTGCGGTCCGGCAGCAGGCGCGCCGCGGCGATCGTCATCCACTCGTCGCGCGTGCAGGCGTTCATGCGGCCTCCTGTTGCAGGCCGGCGAGGAACGCGCGATGGTCGCGCGTGCCGAGCACGTGCTGCTCCATCCAGGCCAGGAAGCTCGCCCGCTCGCGCGCGATCGCGTCCCACTGCCGGTAGAACGCGTTGTCGCGCACGTAGTGGCCGTGCGCGTAGGACGGATACGCCCCGCCGGGGCAGGCCACCACCGCGCTGACCACCCAGTGCGGCAGCACGATCGCGTTCATCGCCGGAGGCAGCGCGTCGACGATCTCCTCGACGGTGACGATCAGCGTCTTCGCCGCCAGCGCGGCCTCGCGCGCCGCGCCGACGATGCCGTCGATGGCGACGTTGCCCGCGCGGTCGGCGCGCTGCGCGTGCAGGATGGTGACGTCGGGGTTCAGCGCGGGCACCGCCGCCAGCATCTCGCCGGTGAACGGACATTGCACGCGGCGGATGTTCTGGTTGTGTGCCGGCAGGTCGGTGCCGGCGTAGCCGCGCAGCATGCCGAACGGCAGCCGCGCCGCGCCGGCGCAGAACGCCGCGGCCATGCCGGCGTGGCTGTGCTCGTCCAGTTCCAGCGGCTGCGGCCACTGGTGTTCGACGGCGTCGCGCAGCCGGTGCAGCGAGCCGACGCCGGGGTTGCCGCCCCAGGAAAAGGTCAGCTTGCGCGCGCAGCCCATGCCGATCAGCTGGTCGTAGATGATGTCCGGCGTCATGCGGATCAGGTGTAGGTTTCGACGGCCCTGGCGGATGATCTCGTGCCCGGCGGCGAACGGGATCAGGTGGGTGAAGCCCTCCAGCGCGACGCTGGCACCGTCGGCGACATGGCGTTCGATCGCCTCGGCAAGCGGCAGCAGCATGCTCACTCGACCACCGTGCGCGACTGCTCGCGCAGGTATTGCGCGAGGTAATAGAACGAGGCGATCGCCTTGCCGGTGGAGCCGGAGCCCTTCCAGCCGCCGAACGGTTGGTAGCCGGGCCAGGCGCCGGTAGTCGAGCCCTGCGGGCGGTTCGCGTAGGTCACGCCGGCCTCGATGCGGTCGTGGAACCAGGCCACTTCCTCGGCGCCGCCGAAGAAGCCCGCGGTCAGGCCCATCGAGGTGTTGTTGGCCAGCCGCATCGCCTCCTCGCGGTCGCGGTAGCGGTGCAGCATCAGGATCGGCAGGAACATCTCGTGCTGCCACAGCGGATGGGCCAGCGGTGCTTCGGCCAGCACGGGCTCCACGTAATAGCCGCGCGCCAACACCGCCCTGCCTTCGCTGCCCGCGCCGATCCGGGCGCCGCCGGCGAGCAGGCTGGCGCCGCCGCTGCGCAGCGCGTCGAGATGGCGCTGATAGTTGTCGTAGGCCGCGGCGTTGACGACCGGGCCGAGCCAGTGCTCGCGCCGGCGCGGATCACCGATGCGAATCGCGGCGATCTGCGCCTGCAGCCGCCCGATCAGCGCGTCGGCGACGCGCTCATGCACGTACAGCCGCGACAGTGCCGAGCATTTCTGCCCGCCCATGCCGTAGGCGGAGCGCACGATGCCGGCGGCGGCGCGGTCCAGGTCGGCGTGCTCGGTGACGATGCACGGATTCTTGCCGCCCATCTCGGCGATGCACGGCCGCGGGTACGCGCCGCCGGCCATCTGCTGCATCAGCTGCCGCCCGACCGCCACCGAGCCGGTGAAGGTGATGCCGGCGGTGAGCGGGTGCTGCACCAGCGCCTCGCCGATCTCGCGGCCGGAGCCGGACAGGTAGTTGAACACGCCCGGCGGCAGGCCGGCGTCGCGGATGCAGTCGGCGAGCAGGCGGCCGGACCACGGCGTGTCGCTGGCGCCCTTGAGCACGACGGTGTTGCCGGTAACCAGCGCCGCGGCCACCGGGCCGCCGGCCAGCGCCAGCGGGAAGTTGAACGGTGCGATCACCACCCACGCGCCGTACGGCCGCATCACGCTGGCGTTGTGCGAGGCGAAACCTTCGATCGGATCGTCGGGCAGCACGTGTGCATAGCCGGCATGGCTCTCGAAATCGTCGGCGTAGTGATGGAAGAAGTCGACCGTCTCCTGCGTCTCGCCGAGCGCCTCCATGCGGTTCTTGCCGACCTCCAGCACCATCGCGGCGGCAATCTCGTAGACGCGCTCCTCCAGGAGCTCGCCGACGCGGCGCAGCAGGCGCGCGCGCTCGGCGATCGGCGCCGCGCGCCAGGCCGGGTAGGCCGCGTGCGCCGCGGCCATCGCGGCGTCGACGTCGGCCCGGTCGGCCAGCGCGAACTCGCCCAGCTGCAGCGCGGTGTCGAACGGCGCATGGCGCTCGGCGTGCTGCGCGGCGTCACGATCGGCGCCGGCGACGAATAGCGGATGGCGCGCGCCGAGCGCGGCCTCGACCCGCGCCAGCGCCGCCTCGAAGCGTTCGTGCATCGCCTCCGGCGGGTTATACATGGTGGCGTAGGTGAGGCGGAAACTCATCGGATGTCCTCAGCGGGCAGCAGGGAAGAAGCGCGCCAGCAGGCGGTCGAGCAAGGCCAGCGCATCGGCCAGCGCGTGTTCGTCGATTACCAGCGGCGGCGCCAGCAGGATCAGGTTGCCGCGGCAGGCGAACGACACGCCTTCGGCCATCGCCGCGTCGACCAGCGCGTTCAGCGCGGGCGGCGTCTGCGGCCACGGCGCCAGCGGTTCGCGGGTGGCGCGGTCGGCGACCAGCTCGACCACCGCGAACAGGCCGTGGCCGCCACGCACGTCGCCGATCACCGCATGGCGCGACTGCAGCGCCTGCAGTTCGGCCAGCAGGCGCGCGCCGAGCGTGCGCGAGCGCGCGATCAGGTTTTCGTCCTCGTATGCGTGCAGCGCCGCCAGGCCGGCCGCGCAGGACAGCGGATGGCCGCAGTAGGTCAGGCCGGTGTAGAGCATCTCATGCTGCAGCCGGGCGGCGACCTCGGCCGACAGCACCACCGCGCCCAGCGGCAGGTGCGCGCCGGTCAGGCCCTTGGCCAGCGTCATCAGGTCGGGCCGGCCGGCCTCGCCGTGACGCTGCCAGGCGAACCACTCGCCGCAACGGCCGAAGCCGCTCATCACCTCGTCGGCGATCAGCCAGACGCCGCGCGCGCGAGTCGCCTCGCGCAGGCCGGGCCAGTAGTTGTCCGGTGCCACGATACCGTTGCTGCCGGCGTTGGCTTCCATCAGCACGGCGGCGACCGACGACGCACCGTGGTGGTCGATCGTCTGCGCCACGGCGGCGGCCGCGCGCTCGCCGCAGTCCCTCGCGTCCACGCTGCCGAACGGGCAGCGATAGCTGTCCGGCGGGGGCACGTGCAGCACGCCGAACGCTTCCGGGTCGACCTGCGAACGGGTGCGCGCATCGCCCGACAGCGCCATGCAGGCGTAGCTGGCGCCGTGGTAGGAGCGGTCGCGCGCCACGATGTGTCCGCGCGGCTTGCCGCTGGTCTGGCGCGCGAACTTCACCGCGTTCTCGTTGGCGTCCGCGCCGGCCAGGGTGAAGAACACGCGCCCGCCGTCGAAGCCGGATTTCTCCAGCAGCGCCTCGGCCAGCGCCGCGCGCGACCGCGCGCCCCAGGCCGAGGTGACGAAACACAGCTGCTGCGCCTGCTCGCGGATCGCCGCGACCACGGCCGGATGCTGATGGCCGAGGTTGCTGCATTCGGCCAGGCTGCTCATGTCCAAAATGCGCCGACCGTCCTCCAGTTCGAGGTACGCGCCGCTGCCGCCGACCACGGTCGGTGCCCGCCATGCCGACTGCACGCACCAGCTGTGCAGCACACTGTCGCGTTCGCTCGCCACGCCGATCCCCTCGATCCGGTTTGTGCGGTAATCGCACAACAATTCGTATTGCGAACCCATTGGAAACCTTCTACGCTCGGCCTGTCAATGGAGGCCGCCAACGCATGGCATCGACAGCATTCGAGGACAGCGCGGACTACGTGCAATCGCTGGCGCGCGGGCTCCAGGTGCTGCGCGCATTCGATCGCGAGCTGCCCAGCGCGAGCCTGTCCGAGGTGGCCGAACGCACGGACCTGTCGCGCGCGGTGGTGCGCCGCAGTCTGCTGACCCTGCAGCACTTGGGTTACGTCGGCAGCCGCGGGCGCAGTTTCTTCCTGACCCCGCGCGTGCTGGAGCTGGGCTACAGCTACCTCACCTCGCTGGACCTGACCGAGCTGGCGCAGCAGAGCATGGAGCTGCTGTCGCAGCGGGTCGGCGAGTCGTGTTCGATGGCGGTGCTCGACGGCAGCGACATCGTCTACGTGCTGCGCGTGCCGGTGCGCCGGGTGATGAGCCTGGCGCTGGGCGTGGGCGCACGGTTGCCGGCGTTCGCCGCCTCGCTGGGGCGGGTGATGCTGGCCGACCTGCCCGAGGCCGAGCTGGCCGTCTGGCTGCGCGCGCAGAAGTTCCGTGCCTACACGCCGCAGACGATCCGCAGCGCCAGCGCGCTGAAGGTGGAACTGCGCCGCGTGCGCGAGCAGGGCTATGCGCTGGTCTCCCGCGAGCTGGAGCCGGGCTTGTGCTCGATCGCGGTGCCGATCCACGCCGGCGACGGCCGCGTGGTCGCCGCGTTGAACGTCGGCATGCCGTACAGCGAGGAAGCGCCCGCGCGCGCGGTGCAGCAGATCCTGCCGGCCCTGCGCGAGGCGCAGCGCGCCATCGAGCAGGCGATCCGGCGCGGCGGCTGGCTGCCGCACCTGGCGATGAAGCACGCCTATGAATGACGCCTACCTGGTAGACGCCACGCGCACCCCGTTCGGCCGCCTCGGCGGCGCGCTGGCCGGCGTGCGCGCCGACGACCTCGCCGCGCTGCCGATCGCGGCCTTGATGGCGCGCCACCCGGCGCTGGACTGGGCGGCGCTGGACGAGGTGATGCTGGGCTGCGCCAACCAGGCCGGCGAGGACAACCGCAACGTCGCGCGCATGGCGACGCTGCTGGCCGGCTTGCCGGAGAGCGTTCCCGCCGTCACCGTCAACCGGCTGTGCGCGTCCGGCCTGGAGGCGATCGGCCAGGCCGCGCGCGCGATTGCCTGTGGCGAGGCCGAGCTGGTCGTCGCCGGCGGCGTCGAGAGCATGAGCCGCGCGCCGTACGTGCTGGCCAAGGCCGGCGCGGCGTTCGCGCGCGACCAGCAACTGGAGGACACCACGCTGGGCTGGCGCCTGGTCAACCCGCGCATGCAGGCCGGCTACGGCATCGACTCGATGACGCAGACCGCCGAGAACCTCGCGCGCGAGCACGGCATCGACCGCGACAGCCAGGACGCCTATGCCCTGCGCAGCCAGCAGCGCACCGCGCACGCGCAAGCGCAGGGCTGGCTGGCGGAGGAAATCACCGCCGTGGATGCGCCGCACGGGCGGGAGTCGGTCCTCGTGCAGGTCGACGAGCATCCGCGCACCGAGACCACGGCGGCGAAGCTGGCCGCGCTCAAGCCGCTGCTCGGTCCGGGCACCAGCATCACCGCCGGCAATGCGTCGGGCCTCAACGACGGCGCCGCCACCGTGCTGCTGGCCTCCGAAGCGGCACTCGCGCGATACGGCCTGCAGCCGCTGGCGCGCATCGTCGGCATGGCCGCGGCCGGCGTCGCGCCGCGGGTGATGGGCTTCGGCCCGGTGCCGGCGATCCGCAAGCTGCTCGCGCGCACCGGCCTGGGCCTGGCCGACTTCGACCGCATCGAGATCAACGAGGCGTTCGCCGCGCAGGTGCTCGCCTGCACGCGCACGCTCGGCCTGCCCGACGATGCCGACCACGTCAACGCCAACGGCGGTGCGATCGCGCTCGGCCACCCGCTCGGCGCCAGCGGCGCACGGCTGGCGATGACCGCGGCGTTCGCGCTGCGCCGCCATCACCAACGCCGTGCGCTGGTCAGTCTGTGCATCGGCGTCGGCCAGGGGCTGGCGCTGGCCCTGGAGCGTCCATGAATCGGAACCTCATCCTGTCCGCCCTCATCGCCACGGCGGCGCTGCTGCCGCTGGCCGGCCATGCCGCCGATACCGCGCCGCCGGCCGACCGCGCGCTGGGCCGCGCACTGCTCGGCGAACTGATCGCCGTCGACACTACCTCCGAACACGGCAGCACCACGGTCGCGGCGGAAAAGCTCGCCAAGCGCTTCCTCGACGCCGGCTTCGCGCCGGCGGACGTGCAGGTGGTCGGCGACGATCCGCGCCGGCGCAACCTGGTGGTGCGCCTGCGCGGCCACGGCGAGCGCGAACCGATCCTGCTGCTCGCGCATCTCGACGTGGTCGAGGCGCGGCGCGCGGACTGGCACGTCGACCCGTTCGCGCTGACCGAGCGCGACGGCTACTTCTACGGTCGCGGCACCATGGACATCAAGGGCGCCGGCGCCGGCCTGGTCGAGACGCTGCTGCGCCTGCGCCGCGAGCGCTTCGTGCCGAAGGGCGACTACATCCTCGCGCTGACCGCCGGCGAGGAAGACGGCGTCGCTAATGGCGTGCAGTGGCTGCTGGCGCACCGGCCCGAGCTGATCCGCTCGGCTTATTCGATCAACGTCGACGGCGGCGGGCCGGAGCTGCGCGGCGGCCGCGTGGCGGTGCTGTCAGTGGAGACCGCCGAGAAGGTGTTCCTGAGCTACACGCTGACCGTGCGCAACCCCGGCGGGCACAGCTCGCTGCCGACGCCCGACAACGCGATCTATCGCCTGGCGCAGGCGCTGGCGAGGCTGGCGCCGCTGCAGTTCCCGCTGCGCAGCAACGCGGCCACCCGCGGCTATTACGCGACGCTGGCGAAGGATTATTCGGGCGCGCTCGCCGCCGACATGCGTGCGGTCGCCCGCGAGCCGTCCGATCCCGCGGCGCTGGCGCGGCTGGCGGCGTCCTCGGTCTACAACAACGCGCAATTGCGCACCACCTGCGTGCCGACGCTGCTCGCGGGCGGGCAGGCCGAGAACGCGCTGCCGCAGCTCGCGCGCGCCACGATCAACTGCCGCCTGCTGCCGGACGAGGACCCTGACCGGGTGGATGCGGCGCTGCGCCAGGCCGTGGCCGATCCCGGCGTCGAGATCGTCCGCGTCGCGCCGCCGCAGCCCAGCCCGCCCAGCCCGGTGGACGCGGCGCTGTTCGCGCGGGTTGCCGAGGTGGCGCGAGGGCTGTGGGGGCCGATTCCGGTGACGCCCTACATGTCCGCCGGTGCTTCGGACAGCGTGTTCCTGCGCGCCGCCGGGATGCCGTCCTACGTCTTCAACGGCATCGCCTACGATGTCGACGACGACCGTTCGCACGGCCAGGACGAACGCATTTTGGTCGATGCCTACTATCGCTCGCTGGAATTTGACTATAGTTTGTTAAAGAAACTTTAAGGAGCCGCTGCCTCCTCATGCAACGCGTCGCCTTCCTCCTGTCGCATTGCCCGCCCGCCGACGCGGGCCGGGTCGCCGTGTTGCCGCGGGTCTGCCGGCCATGACGGACACACTCGCCACCGGCACGCTGGAGCAGGCGCTGGCCCACGCCGAGCGCCTGCTGCAGCGTGACCCGGCGCTGGCCGGCGAGCAGGCGGCGGAGATCCTCAAGGCCGCCGCGGGCCACCCCGCCGCGCTGCGGCTGCTGGCGGCGGCGCGAATGGGGCAGGGTGATGCGCAAGGCGCGCTCGATATCCTCGAACCGCTGGCACGGAGCCAGCCGAACTGGGCGCTCGTCCATCTCGACCTCGGCCTGGTGCTGGGCCGCCACGGACGCGGCCAACAGGCGATCGACACGCTACGCCGCGCAGTGGCGCTGAAGCCCGACCTGCCGCAGGCCTGGCGCGCGCTCGGCGACCATCTCATGGCCGCCGGCGAGCAGGAGGCCGCGGACGCCGCCTACGCCAACCACGTGCGCCATTCCACCAGCGACCCGCGCCTGCTGGCCGCCGCCACCGCGCTGGTCGAGAACCGCATCCCGGTGGCCGAGGCGCTGCTGCGCGAGCATCTGCGAGAGGCGCCGACCGACGTTGCCGCGATCCGCATGTTCGCCGAGGTCGCCGCCCGGCTGGGCCGCAACGAGGATGCGCTGCACCTGCTGGAGCGCTGCCTGGAGCTGGCGCCCGGTTTCGATGCCGCGCGCCAGAACTACGCCCAGGTCCTGCATCGCAGCAACCGACCGGAACAGGCGCTGGCGCAGATCGAGCGCCTGCTGGCGACGGCGCCGACCCACCCCGGCTACCGCAACCTCAAGGCGGTGGTGCTGTGCCGGGTCGGCGACTACGAGCCGGCGATCGCCATCTACGCCGAGCTGCTGGAGCATTACCCGGACAACCCGAAGGTGTGGATGAGCTACGGCCATGCGCTGAAGACTGCCGGGCACACGCAGCGCGCCATCGCCGCCTACCGCCGCAGCCTGGAACGGGAGCCGTCCTTCGGCGAAGTCTGGTGGAGCCTGGCCAACCTCAAGACCTTCCGCTTCGGTGCCGACGATCTTGCCGCGATGCGCCGCCAGCTGGCGCGTACCGAGTTGGCCGAGGATGACCGGCTGCATCTGGAGTTCGCCGTCGGCAAGGCGCTGGAGGACGCTGCCGACTACGCGTCCTCGTTCCGGCACTACGCGCAGGGCAACGCGATCCGTCGCGCCCAGCTGCACTACAGCGCCGATGAGACCAGCGCACGCGTGCGGCACATCCGCCAGCGCTATACCCGCGAGTTCTTCGCCGCGCGCGCGGGTTGCGGCAGCCCGGCGCGCGACCCGATCTTCGTCGTCGGCCTGCCGCGCTCCGGCTCCACCCTGATCGAGCAGATCCTGGCCAGCCACAGCCAGGTCGAAGGCACCATGGAGCTGCCCGAGGTCTCTTCGATCACGCGCCTGCTACGCGAACGCGCCGGCGCCGACGGCGAGATGCCGTACCACGACGCGCTGGCGGCGCTGGACGCCGGCGAGCTGCGCGAGCTGGGCGAGCGCTACCTCGACAACACCCGCATCCAGCGCAAGACCGCCGCGCCGTTGTTCATCGACAAGATGCCGAACAACTTCATGCACGTCGGGCTGATCCACCTGATGCTGCCGAACGCCACCATCATCGATGCGCGGCGGCACCCGCTGGCCTGCTGCTTCTCGGGCTTCAAGCAGCACTTCGCGCGCGGCCAGGGTTTCAGCTACAGCCTCGAGGACCTGGGCCGCTACTACCGCGACTACGTCGCGCTGATGGCGCATTTCGACGCGGTGCTGCCTGGTCGCATCCACCGCGTCTTCTACGAACGCATGGTCGAAGACACCGAGGGGGAGATTCGGCGCCTGCTCGACCATTGCGGCCTGCCGTTCGAGGAATCGTGCCTGCGGTTCTTCCAGAACGAGCGACCCGTCCGCACCGCGAGTTCGGAACAGGTGCGCCGGCCGATCTACCGCGAAGGCGTGGATCACTGGCAGAACTACGCGCCATGGCTGGCGCCTTTGGAATCGACACTGGGGCAGGTGTTGCAGCGGTACCCCGACGTGCCGGGATTCGAATCCGATGTGGCAGTTTCCGATTGATCGTCACCAGAACCTAGAGAGGGGAGCCAATGCACAGGATTAGGGGTAGACAACCAGTACAATCACGGCGCGCGGCCTTGAACCGCCTGCCGCTCGCCGCGGCGATCTGTTTCGCCATGAGTTCGGCCGCGTTCGCGCAGGACGCGGGCCAGACCCAGCCGCCGACCGGAACGCCGCCGGCGGAGCAGAAGGTCGCCACGCTGAGCGCAGTGACCGTGACCGCGCAGAAACGCACCGAGAACCTGCAGAAGGTGCCGATCAGCATCCAGGTGCTGGGCTCGGAGAGAATCGAGCAGCTGCACATCGCCAACTTCGACGACTACGTGAAGTACCTGCCCAGCGTGTCCTACCAGAGCGCCGGCCCGGGCTTCTCCGAGATCTACATGCGTGGCGTGGCCAGCGGTGGCGACGGCAACCATTCCGGCTCGCGGCCGAGCGTCGGCGTGTACCTCGACGAGCAGCCGGTCACCACCGTCACCGGCCCGCTCGACATCCACATGTACGACATCGCCCGCGTCGAGGTGCTGGCCGGGCCGCAAGGCACGCTGTACGGCGCCAGCGCGCAGTCCGGCGCGCTGCGCATCATCACCAACAAGCCCGACGCCAGCGGTTTCGCCGCCAGCTACAGCGCCGGCATCGACTCGGTCGCCCACGGCGGCATCGGGCACGTGGTCGAGGGCATGGTCAACATCCCGATCGCGAAAAGCGCGGCCATCCGCCTCGTCGGCTGGCACGAGCACGACGCCGGCTATATCGACAACAGGGAAGGCACGCGCACTTTCCCGGTATCCGGCATCACCGTCAGCAACGCCAGGAACTGCACGGCGTCGAGCCTGCTGGTGTGCATGCCCGCGGCCAAGAAGGACTACAACGGCAACGACATCGACGGCGGGCGCGCGGCGTTGAAGGTCGACCTCAACGACGACTGGTCGATCAACGGCACCCTGATGGGACAGAACACCGTGGCCCACGGCAACATCGCCACCGACCCGGCGATCGGCGACCTCGCCCTGACCCACTTCTATCCGGAGCGCACCTCCGATCGCTGGTGGCAGGCGGCGCTGACGCTGCAGGGCAAGATCGGCAACTTCGACCTGACCTACGCGTATGCGCACCTCAAGCGAATCCAGGTCGAGCACAACGACTACAGCGACTATTCGTTCTGGTACGACCAGCTACCCTACGCGTACGGCAACTACCTCTACGACAACGCCGGCGCGCTGATCAACCCGTCGCAGTACATCATCGGCAAGGACCGCTACGCCATGGACAGCCATGAGCTGCGCCTGGCGTCGCCAAAAGAGGATCGCCTGCGCGTGGTCGGTGGCCTGTTCTGGGAGCGCTCGGTGCACGACATCGAGCAGCGCTACATGGTCAACGGCCTGGCCGACTCGCTATCGATCACCGGCTGGCCGAGCACCCTCTGGCTGACCGAGCAGGTGCGCACCGACCGCGACGAGGCGGTGTTCGGCGAGCTGTCCTACGACTTCATCCCCGACACGCTCACCGGCACCATCGGCGGACGCTACTTCCGCGCCGACAACAGCCTGGGCGGCTTCTACGGGTTCAGCGCCGGCTATTTCCCCGGCTCCAGCTACGGCGAGGCCGGCTGCATCTCGCCGCAACCGTACCGCGGCGCGCCGTGCCTGGACTTCGACAAGAACGTGAAGGAAACCGGCTCGCTCGGCAAGGCCAACCTGACCTGGAACATCTCGCCGACCAAGATGGTCTATCTCACGCGGTCCGAGGGCTATCGTCCCGGTGGCCTGAACCGCCGCGGCTCGCTGCCGCCGTACAAGTCGGACTACCTGACCAACTACGAGTTCGGCTGGAAGACCACCTGGCTCGACAACCGGCTGTCGTTCAACGGCTCGGTGTTCCAGCAGGACTGGAAGGACTTCCAGTTCAGCATTCTCGGCGCCAACGGCCTGACCGAGATCAAGAACGCCAACCAGGCGCGCATCCGGGGCCTGGAAACGGAGTTGAACTGGGCCGCTACCTACAACCTGCAACTCAGTGCCGGCGCCGCCTTCTATGATGCCAAGCTGACCGCGACCTACTGCGGCTTCACCGACGCCAACGGTACGCCGGTCACCGATTGCCCCGGCGCGGAGCTGGCGCCGAAGGGTACTCGGTTGCCGGTGACGCCCAGATTCAAGGGCAACCTGGTGGCCCGCTACACCTTCGACGTTGGCCAAAACGAGGCCTTCCTGCAGGGTGCGCTGGTGCACGTGGGCGAGCGCAAGTCTGACCTGCGCCGGCTCGAAAACAGCCTGACCGGCAATCTGGCGGCCTACACGACCATGGACGTCTCCGCCGGTTTCCACAAGAACGGCTGGACAGTGGACGTGTACGTCAACAACCTGTTCGACAAGCGCGGGCAACTCTACAAGTACACCGAGTGCGCCGAGGCGGTTTGCGCCGCCCACGGCGTGGTGTCGCAATACCCCAACGGGCAGGTCTACACCGTCACCAACCCGCCGCGTACCATCGGCATGCGCTTCACACAGGAGTTCTAGGCGGCGAGCGGCACGTCTGCACGACACGGATGTCGTCGACAGGCCCCGGTGCGAACCGGGGCCTGTCGCGTTTGCGGGGCGGTGTCCGGCGCTGGCCGGCGTGTTCGTCCGGTTGTCCGAGCAGTGTCCGCGGACACTGGACCGCTGCCGCGCGCGTGCGGCAAACCGTTGCGGGACAAGCGTTTGTCGCGTCGCTTTGCGTGTGGCACGTGGATTGCAGTGACCGCTGTGCAACCGCGCTGTACGCGGTCAGGAACGGCATCGATGATCCGCGACACTTCCGCACAAGACCGACTGGTCGAGGTCAAACCCAACCACAAGCGCCGGCTGATCCTGCTGGGCGCCGGCGTGCTCGTGCTGGCGCTGCTGGCCTGGCTGGCGCCGGGTATCGGCCGGCTGTTCTCGGCGTCCGCATCGGTCAGCAGCTCGCGGCTGGCCTTCGCCACCGTCGAACGCGGCCCGTTCGTGCGCGACATCGCCGCCGAGGGCAAGGTGGTGGCGGCGGTCAGTCCCACCCTGTACGCCACCTCCGGCGGAGCGGTGACGCTGAAGGTGCACGCCGGCGACACGGTGAAGGTGGGCCAGGTGCTGGCCACCATCGTCAGCCCCGAGCTGACCAACAAGCTGGCGCAGGAACTGAGCAACGCCGACGCGATGGAAGTGGAGTACCAGCGCGCACAGATCGACGCGCGCAAGAAGCGTTCCGCGCTGCAGGAAACCTACGACAACGCCACCATCGACCAGACCACCGCCGAGCGCAACCTCGATCGCTACCAAAAGGCGTATGCCAAGGGCGCGGTGTCCAACATGGACGTGGACAAGGCCAAGGACGCGGTGGACAAGTCGAAAATCGCCACGGCGCACGCCAAGGCCAACCTCGGCCTGGACAACGACAGCCTCAGCTTCGACATCCAGTCGAAGAAGCTCGCGCACGAGCGCCAGCTGCTGCTGGTGAAGGATCTGCAGCGCCAGGTCGACGACCTCAGCGTGAAGTCGCCGGTGGACGGCCAGGTCGGCCAGCTGTTCATTGCCGAACGCGCCACCGTGGCCAAGGACGCGCAGCTGCTCAGCGTGATCGACTTGTCCGCGCTGCAGGTGGAGATGCAGGTGCCGGAAAGCTTCGCGCGCGATCTCGGCATCGGCATGGCCGGCGAGATCAGCGGCAATGGCCACACCTGGAAGGGCCTGGTCAGCGCGATCTCGCCGGAAGTGGTCAACGGCCAGGTCGCCGCGCGGCTGCGCTTCGAGGGCGACACGCCGAAACAGCTGCGGCAGAACCAGCGCCTGTCGGTGCGCGTGCTGCTGGACAAGCGCGACGACGTGCTGACCGTGCAGCGTGGTTCGTTCGTCGACGAATCGGGCGGCAGCTATGCCTACCTGGTGCGCGACGGCATCGCCAAGAAAACCCCGATCCGCGTCGGCGCCTCCAGCATCGACAAGGTGGAGATCCTCGACGGCCTGAAGGAAGGCGACCGCATCGTGATCTCCGGCACCGACAGCTTCAAGGGCGCGGCCACGGTCGCGATCAGCAACTGACGATTTCCTCCCTCCCCTGCGTGCAGGGGAGGGGCAAAACACCACCACCACCAAAGGACGCAACCATGCTGAAGATGACTCACCTGTCCAAGGTCTACCGCACCGAAGTGGTGGAGACCTATGCGCTGCGCGATTTCAACATCGACGTAAAGGAGGGCGAGTTCGTCGCCGTCACCGGTCCGTCCGGCTCCGGCAAGACCACCTTCCTGACCATCGCCGGCCTGCTGGAGACCTTCTCCGGCGGCGAGTACCACCTGGACGGCATCGAGGTGAGCAACCTCAACGACAACGCGCGCTCGAAGATCCGCAACGAGAAGATCGGCTTCATCTTCCAGGCGTTCAACCTGATTCCCGATCTCAACGTGTTCGACAACATCGAGGTGCCGCTGCGCTACCGCGGCATGAAGGCGGCCGAGCGCAAGCAGCGCATCATGGATTCGCTGGAGCGCGTCGGCCTGGCCTCGCGCGCCAAGCACTACCCGGCCGAACTTTCCGGCGGTCAGCAGCAGCGCGTGGCGATCGCCCGCGCGCTGGCCGGCTCGCCGCGCCTGCTGCTGGCGGACGAGCCGACCGGCAACCTGGACACGCAGATGGCGCGCAGCGTGCTCGAACTGCTCGAAGACATCCACCGCGAGGGCGCCACCATCGTGATGGTCACGCACGACCCGGAACTGGCCGCGCGCGCCCAGCGCAACGTGCACATCATCGACGGCCAGGTGGTGGACCTGTCGGAGGACCCGCGTTTCCACACCATGCACGCGATCGAGGCCGGCGAGGCGCATGGCTGATTGGGCGGGAACAGGGAGCAGGGAATAGGGAATGGCAAAAGTGTGCACGGACGTGGCGTCGCGGCAACTCCCTGTTCCTGATTCTCCATTCCCCACCCACTTCTCCGGCAGAGATTCCTGATGCTTGCCTATTACCTCCAACTCGGCCTGCGCAGCCTGCGGCGCAACCCCGCGCTCACCACCTTGATGGTGATGGCGATCGGTTTCGGCGTGGCCGCGTCGATGATCACCTGGTCGGTGTTCCGCGCGGTGTCGGGCAACCCGATTCCGGGCAAGTCCGCGCAGCTGTTCACGCCGCAGGTGGACGGCTGGGGGCCGCAGCAGAACCGGGAGGGCGAGCCGGCGGAAGCGCTGGGTTACGTCGACGCGATGGCGCTGCTGCGTGCGCATCAGGCCAAGCGCCAGACCCTGTTGTATCCGGTGCAGCTGTCGGTGATGCCGGGAGGCAACCGCGAGCTTCCGCTGAACGCCAACGGCTACGCCGTCACCGCCGATTTCTTCGGCATGTTCGAGGTGCCGTTCCGCTACGGCAGGGGCTGGGGCGCGCAGGACGACGAGGCGCGGGCCAGCGACGTGGTCATCAGCAGCGAGCTCAACCAGAAGCTGTTCGGTGGCGCCGACAGCACGGGGCGCACGCTCGGCCTGGGCGGCCATGACTTCCGCATCGTGGGCGTCGCCAGCCACTGGAACCCACGCCCGCGCTTCTACGACCTGTTCAGCACCAGCGGCTTCGCCGACGAGCCGGACATCTACATGGTGTTCAATCGTGCGCTCGACTTGCAGATGCGCACCGGCGGGCGCAACAGTTGCCGCGGTTCGATCAGCTACACCAGCTGGCAGGGCTATCTGCAGAGCAACTGTGTGTGGCTCACGCCGTGGGTGGAACTGGATAGCCCCGCCGAAGTCGCCCGCTACCGCGTTTTCCTGGAAAACTACGCCGCCGACCAGCAGCACGCGGGCCGCTTCGCCTGGGCCGCCAACGTGCGCCTGCGCGACGTGATCCAGTGGCTCGACTACGAGCACGTGGTGCCGCCGGAAAGCCGCATCGCGCTGGTGGTGGCGCTGGGCTTTTTCCTGATCTGCCTGGTCAACACCATCGGCCTGCTGCTGGCCAAGTTCATGCGCCGCGCCGGCGAGATCGGCGTGCGCCGAGCGCTGGGCGCAACGCGGGGCGAGATCTACACGCAATACCTGGTCGAGGCCGGCACGGTGGGCCTGGCCGGCGGCGTGCTCGGCCTGCTGTTCACCGCGGTGGGCGTGTCCGGCGTGGGCATCCTGTTCCAGCCGGAGATCGCCAGGCTGGCGCGGCTCGACCTCTCGCTGGTTGGCCTGACCTTCGTGGTGGCGATCCTCGCCACCGTGCTGGCGGCGTTCTACCCGGCGTGGCGCGCGGCGCACGTGCAACCCGCCTGGCAACTGAAGTCGAGCTGAGGAGAGCGCCATGCATATCCAGATCAGGCCCATCCTCACCGCGCTGCGCCGGCACAAGGCGGGCACCCTGCTGATCGCGCTGCAGATCGCGCTGACGCTGGCCATCGTGTGCAACGCGCTGTTCATCATCCACCAGCGGCTGGCCAACCTGTCCACGGCGAGCGGCGTGGACGAGGCCAACGTGTTCGTCATCCAGAACCAGTGGGCCGCCGACCGATCGACGGAACAGGTCGATGCGCAGGTGCGCGCCGACCTGCTCGCGCTGCGGCAGCTGCCGGCCGTGCGCAACGCCACGCCGGCCAGCGGCTATCCGCTCAGGGGCGGCGGCTGGGACAACTTCGTCACCATGACGCCCGAGCAGGTCAAGCCGACCACGGATGCGGCGGTGTACACCGGCGACGAGCATTTTATCGACACGCTGGGTCTGAAGCTCATCGCCGGGCGCAATTTCCGCCCCGACGAGGTGATGGTGATGGGCACCCAGCAGGCCATCACTCCGCCGACGGTGATCGTGAGCAAGGCGCTGGCCGACCGTTTGTTCCCCGACGGCAACGCGCTGGGCAAAAGCTTCTACGCGATGGGCACCGAGCCGAGCACCATCGTCGGCATCGTCGACCCGCTGCACCGGCAGGGCGTGGACCAATGGAGCAACGGCTATGCCGGGCAGGCGCTGATCTGGCCGCTGCGGGCGGATGATGCGCGCGGCATCTTCTATATCGTGCGCGCCAGGCCCGGCCAGCTCGCCGACGCGATGCGCGATGCGCCCAAAGCGCTGTACGCGCAAAGCCGCCTGCGCATCATCGAGCCGAAGGACGGCATCCAGGACTACGCCACCATCCGCCACAAGGTGTACGACCGCGACCGCGGCATGGCGATCCTGATGGGCATCATCAGCGTGGTGCTGCTGGCGATCACCGCCGCCGGCATCGTCGGCCTCACCAGCTTCTGGGTCGGCCAGCGCCGCAAGCAGATCGGCGTGCGCCGCGCGCTGGGCGCCCGGCAGCGCGACATCCTCGCCTACTTCCTGACCGAGAACTTCCTGATCAGCGCGAGCGGCGTGGTGCTGGGTGCCGTGCTGGCGGTTGCCTTCAACCTGTGGACGGTGACCCGTTTCGAGATGAGCCACATGTCGATGGCCTATGTGGGCATCGGCATGGTGGCGCTGCTGTTGCTCGGCCAGGGCGCGGTGCTGGCGCCGGCGCTGCGCGCCTCGCGCGTGTCGCCGGTGGAGGCGACGCGCAGCGTGTGACGCTTTTTACTCCCTCTCCTGCATAGCAGGGGAGGGCTGGGGTGGGGTGCTCTTGCTCTTTGCCTCAAAAGCTTC
>NZ_AJXW01000040.1 GCF_000264375.1 Rhodanobacter thiooxydans LCS2 | reverse complement strand
CCCCCTGCCGAGGCAGGGGGAGGAGACCAACAACGGAGTGACCGGAATGTTTTCCTACTACCTCGAACTCGCCTTGCGCAGCCTGAAGCGCAGTCCCGGCCTCACTGCGCTGATGGTGCTGGCGATCGGCTTCGGCGTGGCTGCGTCGATGACCACCTGGTCGGTGTTCCGCGCGGTGTCGGGCGATCCGATCCCGTGGAAGTCCGCGCAGCTGTTCGTGCCGCAGATCGACAACTGGGGGCCGAACGGGCGCAGCAACGACGGCGAGCCGCCGAACGCGATGGACTACGCCGACGCGATGGCGCTGATGCGCGACCACCGCGCCAAGCGGCAGTCGGCGATGTACCAGATCTCGCCGTCGGTGGTGCCGGCCGAGGCCGGCAAGCATCCGCTGAACGTCAGCGGCCACGCCGTCTATGGCGAGTTCTTCCCGATGCTGGACGTGCCGTTCAAGTACGGCAGCGGCTGGCGCGCAAGCGACGACGAAAATCGCGCGGCGGTGGTGGTGATCAGCAGCAAGCTCAACCAGAAGCTGTTCGGCGGGGCCGCCAGCGTGGGCCGCTCGGTCAACATCGAGGGCAGGGACTACCGCGTGGTCGGCGTGCTCGAGGACTGGAACCCGCAGCCGCGTTTCTACGACGTGGTCAACAGCGGCGGCTTCTCGGTCAACGGCGACGATGTGTTCCTGCCATTCCTCACTGCGATCCAGACGGGCATGTCGAACGACGGCAACACCAATTGCAACGCGGTGCCCAAGGAGTCGGGCTTCGTCGGCCTGCAGCGCTCCGAATGCGTGTGGATCGCCTTCATGGCCGAGCTGGACACCGGAGCGGTGGCCGCCTACCGCGACTACCTCGACGGTTACGCACGCGACCAACAGCGCGCCGGGCGCTTCGCCTGGGCGCCGAACGGCCGCCTGCGCGACCTGCGTGCGTGGCTGGACAATCAGCACGTGGTGCCCAGCGACACCAAGGTCTCGCTGCTGGTGGCGCTGGGCCTGCTGCTGGTGTGCCTGGTGAACACGGTGGGCCTGCTGCTGGCCAAGTTCCTGCGCCGCAGCAGCGAGATCGGCGTGCGCCGCGCGCTGGGTGCGCCGCGTGCGGCGATCTACACGCAGTTCATCACCGAGGCCGGCATCGTCGGTCTGGCCGGCGGCGTGCTGGGTCTGCTGCTCACCGGCGTGGGCGTAGCCAGCGTGGGCTGGGTGTTGCCCAAGGACATCGCCGCGCTGGCGCGGGTAGACCTGTCGCTGCTGCTGCTCACCCTGCTGGTGGCCGTGATCGCCACGGTGCTGGCCGGCCTGTATCCCACGTTCCGCGCTTCGCGCGTGCAGCCTGCCTGGCAGCTGAAAAGTAATTGAGGAGCATGAGCATGAAACTGCATCCCATCCTCGCCGCGCTGCGCAAGCACAAGGCCGGCACCGTGCTGATCGCGCTGCAGATCGCGTTGACCCTGGCGATCGTGTGCAACGCGGTATTCATCATCGGCCAGCGCATCGAGCGGGTGAACCGCCCCACCGGGCTGGACGAGAGCAACCTGTTCCTGATCAGCCAGCAGTGGGTGGGCGCGCCCAGCGCCGATACGCCCGATGGCGTGGAGAAGCTGGACGCGATGCAGCGCGAGGATCTCGCCGCGCTGCGCCAGCTGCCGGACGTGGTCTCGGTGGCGCCGATCAATTCGATACCGCTGCTCAACTCCTCCTGGACCGGCTCGGTGTCGCTCAAGCCGGATGCGAAGCTGGGCGGCAAGGGCAATACCCGCACCGCGTATTACTTCACCGACGATCAGGCGCTGTCCGCGCTGGGGTTGCGGCTGGTGGCCGGCCGCGCCTTCACGGCCGGCGACGTGCAGCACCAGGGCTTCCGTGACCAGCGCGAGCGCCCGATCGCCATCATCACCAAGCAGCTGGCGGACAAGCTGTTCCCGCAGGGCAGTGCGGTCGGCAAGGTGATGTACACCGACGGCAGCAGCGCCCCCACCACCGTGGTCGGCGTGGTGGATCGCATGCAGATTCCCTCCAGCGGCAGCTGGGGCAACGAGTTCGTGTGGCATTCCACGCTGATCCCCACCCGGCTGGACGGAAATTTCGCACGCTACGTCGTGCGCACCAAGCCGGGCCGGCTGGACGCGGCGATGCGCGCGGTGACGCCCGTGCTGTACAAGGTGAACCCGCTGCGCGTGCTCGATGACGACAGCGTCAAGCCGTTCGACGAGATCCGCGCCAAGGCCTACCGCGCCGATCGCGGCATGGCGATCCTGATGGGCGTGGTCGCGCTGATCCTGCTGTGCGTCACCGCCGCCGGCATCGTCGGCCTCACCAGCTTCTGGGTCGGCCAGCGCCACCGGCAGATCGGTGTGCGCCGCGCGCTGGGCGCGCGCAAGGTGGACATCCTGCGCTACTTCCAGATCGAGAACCTGCTGATCGCCGGCGCCGGCGTGGTGATCGGCGTGCTGCTGGCGGTGGGCCTGAACCTGTGGCTGATGAGCCACTACGAGATGACCCGCATCCCGCTGTCGTACGTACTGGTGGGCGTGCTGGCGATGCTGGCGATCGGCCAGGCCGCAGTGTTCGCGCCGGCGCGGCGGGCGTCCAACGTGCCGCCGGTGGAAGCGACGCGGGCGGCGTGACGGCTTCTGTGCCCTCTCCTGCATTCGCCGGGGAGGGAGTCAAGAATGACGGAGCACGTGGAATGTTCGGCTATTACCTCGACCTGGCCCTGCACAGCCTGAAGCGCAACAAGGCGCTCACCGCGCTGATGGTGCTGGCGATCGCGCTGGGCATTGGCGCGTCGATGACCACGCTCACCGTGCTGCACGTGCTGTCGGGCGACCCGCTGCCGGGGCGCAGCGGCACGCTGTACTACCCGCAAGTCGACGCGCGCGACGACAGCGGCATCATGTCGGGCAAGGAGCCGCCGCCGCAGCTCACGGAGATCGACGGTTTCAACCTGCTGCATGCGAAGCGGGCGGATCGGCAGGCGCTGATGACGGGCGGCGCGGTGCCGATCCAGCCGGATTCCGCCGCGCTCGATCCGTTCTACGTGGAGGCGCGCTACACCACGGCGGATTTCTTCGCGATGTTCGGGGCGCCGTTCCGCTACGGCCGCGGCTGGAATGCGGCCGACGACGAGGCGAAAGCGCGCGACGTGGTGATCGGCAGCGAGTTGAACGAGCGCTTGTTTGGCGGCGCGAACAGTGTGGGACGCACCCTGCGCATGGCGGATAGCCTGTTCCGCATCGTGGGTGTGCTCGGCGACTGGGCGCCCAGCCCGCATTTCTACGACCTCAACACCGGCTCCTACGGTTATGCCGAACAGGTGTTCATCCCACTGCAGACGATGCTGGACCTGCACCTGGAGCACAACGGCTCCACCGACTGCTGGGGCAACGGTACCGGCGGCGTGGGGACCATCTATCCCGCGCCGAGCTGCGTGTGGATGCAGTTCTGGGTGCAGTTGGACACGCCGGCCAAGGCAGCCGACTACAAGGAGTTCCTGGTCCATTACTCCGAGCAGCAGAAGGCGCTGGGCCGGTTCGTGAAGGTGCCGAACGTGCGCCTGCGCAATCTGATGCAGTGGCTGGCCTACCAACAGGTAGTGCCCGACGACGTACGCCTGCAGGCCGGGCTGGCGTTCGGCTTCCTGCTGGTGTGCCTGGTCAACACGGTGGGCCTGATGCTGGCGAAGTTCCTGCGTCGCGCCAACGAACTCAGCGTGCGGCGCGCGCTGGGCGCCTCGCGGCGCGCGCTGTTCGCGCAGTTGCTGATCGAGTCGGGCGTGGTGGGGCTGACGGGCGGCATGGGCGGCCTGCTGCTGGCCCTGCTCGGCCTGTGGGTAGTGCGGCAGCGGCCTTCCGACTATGCCGCGCTGGCGCACCTCGACCCCGTGATGTTGCTGACCACCTTCCTGCTGGCGCTGGGCGCGAGCCTGCTGGCCGGACTGCTGCCGGCCTGGCGTGCTTGTCAGATAACTCCGGCCTTGCAGCTGAAGAGCAATTGAGGGAGCGACGATGGAACTGCGACCGATACTCTCCACGCTGCGGCGGCACAAGATCACCGCGGGCCTGCTGATCCTGGAGATCGCGCTGACCTGCGCGATCGTCTGCAACGCAGTGTTCATGATCGGCCACCGACTGCAGCACATGGACATGACTACCGGCATCGACGAACACGCGCTGGTGCAGGTCCAGCTGGCCGCGATTGCACCCACGCCAGACATCTACGCGCGGGCGCGGGAAGACCTTGCCGTGTTGCGGCAGGTGCCGGGCGTGCAGGCGGTGGCGCTGACCAACCAGCTACCGCTGCAGGGCGACTCCTCGAACGCCAGCCTCAAGCTGGATCCGGCGCAGCGCGAGCCCACGCTCAGCGCCAGCACCTACTTTGGCGAGGACCTGCCGCAGACCATGGGCGCGCGGCTGGTGGCCGGGCGCAACCTGCAGCCGGACGAGATCGTCAATGCGGATGTGGTGGTCAAGGCGCTGGCCAGCGGCAACACCAAGGGCCTGCCTGTTGCGGTCACGGTGATCACCCAGGCGCTGGCCGACCGCCTTTGGCCGGGGCAGAACCCGCTGGGCAAGACGATCTATCTCACCACCCAGGTGGGCGTGCGGGTGGTCGGCGTGCTGGCCGACCTTGCGCGTGCCAACGCCTACAACGACGCTACCGCGCATTACTCGCTCGTCCTGCCGCTGTTCATGGGCGTGGGCAAGAACCAGAGCTATGTCATCCGCACCCGGCCGCAGGATCGCGAAGCCGTTCTCAAGGCCGCCGTGGCCGCGCTGAAGAAGGCCGACCCGCAACGGGTGGTAACCCGGCAGCGCACCTACGACGAACTACGCGGGAAGTTCTTCGCCAACGACCGCGCGATGGCCGGCATCCTGGTGGGCGTGATCGTGGCGCTGCTCATCGTCACCGCGCTGGGCATCGCGGGCCTGGCCAGTTTCTGGGTGGCGCAGCGGCGCCGCACCATCGGCGTGCGCCGCGCGCTGGGCGCCACCCGCCGCAACATCCTCAATTACTTCCAGACCGAGAACTTCCTGCTCGCCACGATCGGCATCGCGCTGGGCATGGTGCTGGCCTACGGCATCAACCTGTTTCTGATGCTGCATTACGAATTGCCGCGGTTGCCGGCCGCCTATTTCCCGATCGGCGCAGTGGTGCTGTGGCTGATCGGGCAGGCGGCGGTGCTCGGCCCCGCGCTGCGCGCCGCGGCGGTGCCGCCGGTGGTGGCGACGCGGTCGGTGTGACGCTTTTTTACCCCCTCCCCTGTGACCGAAGGGAATCCCTTCGGGACATAGCAGGGGAGGCTTGGGGAGGGGTGCTTTTGACTTTGGGGTAAGAGCACCCCCTCCCGACCTCCCACTGCCTTGCAGGGGGAGGGGACGTAACCAGATGGAGTGACGCAATGCTCGGCTACTACCTCGACCTCGCGCTGCGCAGCCTGAAGCGCAACAAGGTGCTCACTGCGCTGATGGTGCTGGCCATCGCCGTCGGCATCGGCGCCAGCATGACCACGCTGACGGTGATGCGGCTTCTGTCGGGCGATCCGCTCCCGGACAGGAGCGCGCACATCTATTACCCGCAGCTGGATCCGGAAACCGGTGCGGACGTGCGCAAGGTGCCGCCGGACATGCTCGACTACATCACCGCCCACGACCTGTGGCAGTCCGGCAAGGCCGACCGCCAGGCCATGGTCATGGACGGCACGATCAAGGTGCAGCCGGAACTCGCGGGGCAGTCGCCGTTCATGGCCACCGTGGTGGGCACCACGTCGGACTTCTTTCCGATGTTCGGCGTGCCGTTCCGTTACGGCGGTTCCTGGACGGCTGCCGACGGGGTGGCTGCGGCGCGCCAGGTGGTGATTTCCGACGTGCTCAATCAGCGCCTGTTCGGCGGCGTCAACAGCGTCGGCCGCACCATCGTGCTCAATGGCGCCAGCGTGCAGGTGGTCGGTGTGCTCGACCACTGGCGGCCGCGGCCGCGGTTCTACCTGCTGGCAGGCGCGCGCAATTCCGGCGGCGACACCTCCTATTACTACGGAAAATCGCATGACGTGTTCCTGCCGGTGTCCACCGGGCTGGACATCAACGCTGGCAACTTCGGCTGGTACACCTGCTGGGCCAAGCCCGACCGCATGGACCTGCAGCACGCGCCATGCGAGTCGGTGGCGCTATGGGTACAATTGGACACGCCGGCCAGGGCAGCGGCGTACCGGCGCTACCTGGATGCCTACGATGCGCAGCAGCGCGAACTGGGCCGGCTGACCCACCCGGCCAACACCCGCATGATGTCGCTGCAGGCATGGCTGGCCTACCAGAACGTGGTGCCCGGCGACGTCAAGCTGCAGACCTGGCTGGCGTTCGGCTTCTTGCTGGTGTGCCTGTTCAACACGGTGGGCTTGCTGCTGGCCAAGTTCCTGCGCCGCGGCGGCGAAATCGGCGTGCGCCGCGCACTGGGCGCCACCCGCCGCGCGATCTTCACCCAGTGCCTGACGGAGGCCGGGCTGATCGGCCTGCTTGGCGGCATCGGCGGCTTGCTGCTGACGCTGCTGGGCCTGTGGCTGGTGCGTCGGCAACCGGTGGAGTACGCCGACATCGTGGCGCTAAACGTGCCGATGTTCCTGCTCACGCTGATGCTGGCCGTGGTCACCGCCTTGCTCGCCGGCGCATTGCCCGCCCTGCGCGCCAGCCGGATCCCGCCGGCGCTTCAGCTCAAGACGCTTTAGTGCGTCATCCCTGCGCATGAAAGCGGCCATCCATGGCCGCACTCCTCACGAGAGCACTCCACCATGCAGATCCAACCCATACTCGCCGCGCTGCGCCACCACCGCACTGCCGCGTTCCTGATCGGCATGGAGATCGCGCTGGCCTGCGCGATCCTGTGCAATGCGCTGTTCATGATCACCAGCCGCCTCGACATGATGCGCGTCGACAGCGGTGTCGACGAAAGCCGCCTGGTGGCGGTGTGGCTGGAAGGCGTCGACGACAGCAGCGCCACCGACCTCGCTGCGCGCCTGCGTGCCGGCTTCGCCGGTCTGGCCGGCGTGGACTCGGTCGGCGTCGGCAATGCCGTACCGTTCACTCAGCGCACTGGTGAAATGGGTTTTCGCCTCGTTGCCGACGACATGCATTACAACCAACAGGGACATTTCTACGTCGGCGGGCCGCGCTTCGCCGCCACACTGGGGCTCAAGCTGGCGAGCGGCCGCTGGTTCAGGCCGGATGAATACGGGGCGATCGCGGAGTTCCTGCCCCGCTCGCCGTCGGCCATGGTCGACGCCGCCTATGCGAAGAAACTCTGGCCCGGGCAGGACCCGCTGGGCAAGATGGTCTATTCGGGCACCGATGGCTATCGCGTGATCGGCACCTATGCGTCGCTGGTGCGGCCGGATCCCTATCCGCAGGCGCAGCACAACACCCTGCTGCTGGCCGGCACGCCAGGCAATGGCCTGGCCAGCGTGTACGTGTTGCGCACCACGCCGGAGCAGGCGGCGCGGGTATGGAACGATGCGCGCGCGCTGGTGACGCGCATCGCGCCGACCGTGGTCATCGACCCGGTCCACAGCGGCCCGATGACGGACCTGCGGCGTGCCTACTTCGCGGCCGACCGCGCCATGGCCGGTCTGCTGGTGGGCGTGATCGTGGCGCTGCTCGGAGTCACCGCGCTCGGCATCGTCGGCCTTGCCAGTTTCTGGGTGCAGCAGCGCCGCCGGCAGATCGGCGTGCGCCGCGCGTTGGGCGCCACCCGGCGCGACATCCTTCGCTATTTCCAGACCGAGAATTTCCTGATCGTCAGCGGCGGCATCGTGCTGGGCATGGTGCTGGCGTTTGGCCTGAACCTGGTGCTGATGCAGCACTACGAGCTGCCGCGACTGCCTCTGTATTACCTACCGATCGGTGCGCTGCTGCTGTGGGTGCTGGGCCAGCTCGCTGTGCTCGGTCCCGCGCTGCGCGCGGCCGCGGTGCCGCCGGTGGTGGCGACGCGGTCGGTGTGAAGCGTGCTGTCTGGCACGGGAGAAAGACCGGCGCGACGTTCACAATCGCCCTGTCCAACCTTGCGGAGATGAACACTCATGAAGATCCTGTCGCTGCTGATCTGTGCGAGCGTGCTCGGCCCGGTGGCCATCGCTTCGCCGGCCCCGACAATGCCGGCGCCGCAAGTGGCGACGGCCGACGTGGCCACGCGGGTGCAGGCGCTGAATGCGCTGCTGGCCGAACAATGGCAGCACACCCTGCGCAATGCGCCGGAGTTCGCCACGATTCTCGGCGACCTGCGCTACAACGACCGCTGGAGCGATGCCTCGCTCGAACATGCCAGGGCCGAACACAAGGTCAACCAGGACTTCCTCCGGCGCTTCGAGGCGATCGACACCAGCGGGTTCCCCGACAGCGACAAGTTCAACCAGCAACTGATGGTGCGCCAGCTGAAGGATCACCTGCGCGGTTTCGACCTGAAGCTCAACGAGATGCCGCTGGAGCAGATGAGCGGCGCGCACCTGCAGTTGGCCGGTTTCGTCAGCTCGATCCCGTTCAACAGCACCAGGGAGTACGAAGACTACCTGGCGCGCCTGCATGCGATTCCGAAGCTGCTTGACCAGGTTACGGCCGTCGCGAGGCAGGGCCTGCGTGACGGCATGATGCCGCCGCGCTACCTGCTCGAGAAAGTGGTCACGCAGATCGACAGCATCGCGAAGCCGGCCGGCGTGGACAGCGCGTTCGGCCAGCCGCTCAGGCATTTTCCGGCCAGCGTGCCGCCGGCTGACCAGCAGCGCCTGCGCGAGGCGATCGTCGCCGCGATCGACAACGAGGTGCGCCCGGCCTACCGCAAGCTCGGCCAGTTCGTGGCCAAGGACTACGCGCCGCACGGGCGCAGCCAGCCCGGCGTGTGGCAGCTGCCGAACGGCGAGGCGATCTACCGCTACCAGGTCGAGCAGATGACCACCACGCGGGAAAGCCCGCAGCACATCCACGAGCTGGGCCTGGCCGAGGTCAAGCGCATCGAGGCGGAGATGACCACGATCGCGAAGGCGCAGGGCTACCCGGACCTGGCCAGTTTCCGCGCGGCGTTGAAGAAGGATCCGAAAGTGCATCCGACCTCGCGCGAGGACATCCTGAACCGCTATCGCGGCTTCATCGCGCAGATGCAGCCGCAGCTGCCGAAGCTGTTCGGCCTGCTGCCGAAGACCCGGGTCGAGGTGCTGCCGGTGGAGGCCTATCGGGAGAAGGAGGCGCCGGGCACGGAGTACCACCAGGGCACGCCGGACGGTTCGCGGCCGGGGCAGGTCTACGTCAACACTGGCGACTATGCCAATCGCACCACCTTGTCGATCGAGTCGACCGCCTATCACGAGGCGATCCCCGGCCATCACATGCAGATCTCGATCGCGCAGACGCTGCCGGCGCTGCCGCCGTTCCGCCAGCAGGCCGGCTACACCGCCTACATCGAAGGCTGGGCGCTGTACGCCGAACGCCTCGGCAAGGACATCGGCTTCTACAAGGATCCGCTGTCCGACTACGGCCGCCTTTCCGATGAACTGCTGCGCGCCGACCGCCTGGTGCTCGATACCGGCGTGCACTACAAGCGCTGGACGCGCCAGCAGATGGTGGATTTCTTCCGCGCCCATTCCAGCGAGGACGAACCCAGTATCCAGGCCGAGACCGACCGCTATGTCACCTGGCCGGGCCAGGCGCTGGCGTACAAGATGGGTCAGTTGAAGATCCTCGCGCTGCGTGAGCGGGCGAAGCAGGAGCTGGGCGATCGCTTCGACATCCGCGCGTTCCATGACGAGATCCTCGGCGGCGGCGCGCTGCCGCTGGACGTGCTGGAGGCGCGCACCGACGCCTGGATCGCTGCAGTGAAGGCGGGCACCGCGCCGGCAACCGCGGCGCCGGTGGCGGAGTAGGCCGCTCGCCATGGGCCGTTGGTCATGGCAACCTTTCGAACCGGAGCGGCATCCATGGCCGCATGTGCAGAAAAAAGATGCGAACCGTCCTGATCATTGACGACAACCCGGCCGTGGGCGAAGCGCTGTCGCTGGCGCTGTCGCTGAACGAGATCCGCCCGCTCACCGCACTGACTCCCGACGAGGGCCTGGCGCTGCTGCAGGGCGAGGCGGTGGACGTGGTGATCCAGGACATGAACTTCACCGCCGACACCACCTCGGGCGAGGAGGGCGTGGCGCTGTTCCGGGCGATTCGCGAGCGCCACCCGGACCTCCCGGTGATCCTGCTCACCGCCTGGACCCACCTGGAAACCGCGGTGGAGCTGGTCAAGGCCGGCGCCGCCGACTACCTGGCCAAGCCGTGGGACGACCACAAGCTGCTGGCCACGGTGGAGAACCTGCTGGAGCTGTCCGAGTCCACCCGCGAACTGAGCCGCAGCCGGCATGAGCGCCGCCAGCGGCGCGAGCAGTTGCGCAGCAAGTACGACCTCGACGGCCTGGTGTTCGCCTCCGAGGCGATGGGCCGCACGCTCAACCTGGCCTGCCAGGTGGCGCGCTCTGACGTGCCGGTGCTGATCACCGGCCCGAACGGCAGCGGCAAGGAGCGCATTGCGGCGATCGTGCATGCGAACTCGGCGGTGAAACGCGGCCCGTTCGTGGCGGTGAACTGCGGCGCGCTGCCGGGCGAGCTGATCGAGGCCGAGCTGTTCGGCGCCGAGGCCGGTGCGTACACCGGCGCGAACAAGGCGCGCGAGGGCCGCTTCGAGCTGGCCGACGGCGGCACGCTGTTCCTGGACGAGATCGGCAACCTGCCGCTGCCCGGCCAGATGAAGCTGCTGCGCGTGCTGGAGACCGGCCAGTTCGAGCGGCTTGGTTCCGGCAAGACGCGCCAGGCCAAGGTGCGCGTATTGAGCGCGACGAATGCCGACCTCAAGGCGATGATCCAGGCCGGCACGTTCCGCGAGGACCTGTACTACCGGCTCAACGTGATCGAGGTCAACCTGCCGCCGCTGAGCGAGCGCAACGACGACATCCTGCCGCTGGCCGAGTTTTTTCTCGGCGGCCGCGCCGAGCTCGGCGATGGCGCGCGCGAGGCCTTGCTGGCTTACCCGTGGCCGGGCAACGTGCGCGAGCTGAAGAACGCGATCGAGCGCGCTGCGCTGCTGGCCGGCGACCAGCCGATTACCGCCGAGCTGCTGAACCTGCCGCAGCACGCGGCAGCCATCCCGGCGGCGCGCAATCTGGACGAGCCCAGTCGGGAGGCGGTGGAGAACGCGCTGCACAAGGCCGATGGCGTGGTCAGCCGCGCGGCGCAGAGCCTGGGCCTGTCGCGCCAGGCGCTGTATCGGCGGATGGAGCGCTATGGCCTGGCCACCACGGCCTGAGCGGCCGTTCACCGCAATGCCTGTCCCCGAGCACGAGGCATAGACCGATGGCCGTCCGCAGCCTGCAGCAGAAGCCTGGTGCACCATCGTCGCTGACCGCCGCATCGTGCGATGCCTTTGGCGGGCGTCGGGTGCCGCCGGGCCGGCTTTCCCCGCTCGAGGAGAACCGCCGATGTGGCGTCGCCTGAATTCGCTGCAGGGGCGCCTGACCCTGCTGCTGGCCGTGGCCGGCCTGTCCGGCGCGCTGATCTACGTCGGCGTGACCCAATGGCCGCTGCCGCAATTGCTGGCGTGGCTGCGGGAGGATCTCGCGCTGTCGATCCGCGCACCGACGCAGCTGGGCATCTATGGCGGCCTGCTGGCCAGCGTGGTGGTGCTGCTGCCGCTGGCGTTCTGGCTGGCCGGCCGGGTGATGGCGCCGGTGAGCCGGCTGCTGCGCGCGCTGGAGGGCGCGGTGGCCAGCTACCGCGACGGCGATTTCAGCTTCTCGATCGCGATCCACCGGCGCGACGAGCTGGGCGAGCTGATCCGCATGCACAACGCGCTGGGGCAGACCCTGCGCGAGCAGCGCCAGCACCTGGTGCAGCGCGAGCTGCTGCTGGACACGGTGGTGCAGAACACCCCGGTGGCGCTGGTGCTGACCGATGCGGTCGGCAAGGTGGCCTACGCCAACATCGCCTCGCGGCACCTGTTCAACGAGGGCCGCAGCCTGGTCGGACTGGATTTCGCCGAGCTGCTGGCCGAAGCGCCCGAGGCGCTGCGCAAGGCGGTGGAAAGCGGCGAGGATGCGCTACTCAGCGTGGAGATGGATGGTAGCGAGGAAACCTTCCACCTGTCGCAGCGCGCGTTCCGCCTGCAGGGCCGGCCGCACCGGCTGCACCTGTTCCGGCGCATGACGCGTGAGCTGTCGCGGCAGGAAGTGGCGACCTGGAAGCGGGTGATCCGGGTGATCAGCCACGAGCTTAACAACTCGCTGGCGCCGATCACCTCGCTGGCGCATTCCGGCGCCGAGCTGGCCCGCCGCGGCCAGCTCGAGCGTTTGCCTGGCGTGTTCGCCACCATCGGCGAGCGCGCGCTGCACCTGCACCGCTTCATCGCCGGCTACGCCAGCTTCGCCAAGCTGCCTACGCCGCAACCGGTGGACGTCGCGTGGAAACCGTTCCTGGATGGGCTGGCGCTGCATTGCCAGTACCGCCTGGCCACGCCGGCGCCGGAGCGGCCGGGGCATTTCGACGCGGTGCAGATCGAGCAGGTGTTGATCAACCTGGTCAAGAACGCGCACGAGTCGGGCGGCCCGGCCGACGAGGTCACGCTGTCGATCGTGGAGGTCGGCAGCGAGCTGCGCATCGAGGTGGCCGACCGCGGCCCCGGCATGAGCGAGACGGTGCTGGCGCAGGCGCTGCTGCCGTTCTACTCGACCAAGCGTTCCGGCACCGGCCTGGGCCTGGCGCTGGCGCGCGAGATCACCGAGGCGCATGGCGGCCGCGTGCTGCTGGCCAACCGCGAGGGCGGCGGCCTGCGGGTGAGCCTGCGCCTGCCGCAACCGCGCTAGCCGTCGGCTCGCCTATACTCGAACCTTCTTCCAGGAATGGGGGTAGGCAATGGGACAGCTTCTGGCGTTGGTCATCGTGGCCGTCGTCGTCATCGGCGTGGCCAAGCTGGTGCGCATCGTGCCGCAAGGCTTCGAGTGGACGGTGGAGACATTCGGCAAGTACACCCGCACGCTCAGCCCGGGGCTGCATTTCCTGGTTCCGATCTATCAGGCGGTGGGGCGCAAGATGAACATGATGGAGCAGGTGCTGGACGTGCCCAGCCAGGACGTGATCACCAAGGACAACGCGGTGGTGCGCGTCGACGGCGTGGTGTTCTACCAGGTGCTGGACGCGGCCAAGGCGGCCTACGAGGTGGCGAACCTGGAAGGCGCCGCGCTGGCGCTGATCATGACCAACATCCGCACCGTGCTCGGTTCGATGGACCTGGACGAATCGCTGAGCCAGCGCGATGCGATCAACGCCAAGCTGCTCAGCGTGGTGGACGAGGCGACCCATCCGTGGGGCGTCAAGGTCAACCGCATCGAGATCAAGGACATCTCGCCGCCGCGCGACCTGGTCGACGCGATGGCGCGGCAGATGAAGGCCGAGCGCGAGAAGCGCGCCAATATCCTCGACGCCGAGGGCTTCCGCCAGGCGGCGATCCTCAAGGCCGAGGGCGAGAAGCAGTCGGTGATCCTGGCCGCCGAGGGCGAGAAGGAAGCCGCGTTCCGCGCCGCCGAGGCGCGCGAGCGTTCGGCCGAAGCCGAGGCGAAGGCGACCACGATGGTCTCCGAATCGATCGCCAACGGCAACGTCAATGCGCTGAACTACTTCGTCGCCAACAACTACGTCGAGGCGCTGAAGGCGATGGCTGCCTCGCCGAACCAGAAGATGCTGCTGCTGCCGATCGAGGCCACCGGCGTGATCGGCGCGCTGGCCGGCATCGGCGAGCTGGCGAAGGAATCGCTCGGCCAGCAGCAGAAGGCCGCGGCCATCCAGCCGCCGCTGCGCTGAGGGCGCTGCCATGGGGGAGTTTTCGACGCATTACCTGTGGTGGATCCTGGCCCTGCTGCTGATCGCCGGCGAGTTGCTGCTGCCGGGCTATTTCCTGCTGTGGATCGGCCTGGCCGCGGCCGCGACGGGTGTCGTGCTGTGGCTTGATCCCGCGCTGGGCATGCTGGCCCAGGCGGTGCTGTTCGGCCTGCTCGCGTTTGCCTCCTGCGTGGGCTATGCACGCTGGCTGCGGCCGCGGCTGGCGCGGCGCGTGGCCGGCGACGAGCGGCTGAACCGGCGTGCCGAACAGATGATCGGGCAGCGCTATGAGCTGATCGAACCGATCGTCAACGGTCGCGGCAAGGCGCGCGTGGGCGACGGCCAGTGGCTGGTCAGCGGGCCCGACCTGCCGCGCGGCACCACGGTGGAGGTGGTTGCGGTCGACGGCACCACGCTCAAGGTGCGCGCCGCCGCATGAGTGCCGGCGAGGCCAGCGACCGCGAGCAGTTCGCCACCACGGCGCTGACCACGCGCATCGCGTTCGTGCTGGAGCTGGCGCGGCGGCTGCACCAGTACGGCACCTCGGCGCCGCGGCTGGAAATGGCCATTGCCGGCGCGGCGCAGCGGCTGGGGATGTCCGCCGACGTGTGGTCCAGCCCCACCGCGATCATCATCTCGTTCGCCGACCTCGCCCAGGGCGAGGAAGGCGTGGCACAGACTACCCAGGTGATGCGGCTGGCGCCGGGCGAGGTGAATCTGGAGCGGCTGTGCCAGGCCGACGACATCGCCGACCGCGCGATCGCCGGTGAGCTGGGCCTGCGCGAGGGTTTCCGCCGCCTGCGCGAGCTGGGCCGGCCCGACACGCGGCGCGAGAAGATCGGCTCGATCGCCAGCTACGGGCTGTCCGCGGCCAGCATTGCGGCATTGTTCCTGCACAGCGCCTGGGTGGACTTGGTGGTCGCCGGCGCGATCGGCGCCGGCATCGGCTGGATTACCCTGCTGTCGGCCAGCCGGCCGCGGCTGGCGGTGGCCAGCGACGCGATCTGCGCGCTGGTGGCGACCACGGTGGCGATCGTGGTGAGCGCGTTCGTGGTGCCGCTGGCGATCAAGTCGGTGGTGCTGGCCAGCCTGATCATCCTGGTGCCCGGCATGTCGCTGACCAACGCCGTGCGCGAGATCTCCAGCGGGCACCTGGTTTCCGGCACGGCGCGCATGGGCGGCGCCATGTCGACCCTGCTCAAGCTCACCTTCGGCACCATCGCGGCGACCCAGCTGTGTGCCGCCGTGGGCATCACCGCGCGCGACTTCGCGCTGCCGGCGCTGCCGGCATGGACCGACTATCCGGCGCTGCTGGTCGCGGCGGTCGCGTTCGCCATCCTGTTCCGCGCGGCGCGGCGCGACTGGCCGGTGGTGATCGTGGCGGTGGTGCTCGGCTACCTGGCCACGCGCTGGGGCGGAGCGATCTCCGGCTCGCTGCCGGGCGCGCCGGTGGGGGTGTTCCTGGGCGGGCTGCTGCTGGGCGCGCTGGCGAACGTGTACGCGCGCTTCGCGCATCGCCCGGGCGCGGTCATCCGCGAGCCGGGCATCCTGCTGCTGGTGCCGGGCAGCGTGGGCTTCCGCAGCGTGTCGCTGCTGCTCGAACGCGATACCACGCCGAGCCTGGACACCGGCCTGCTGCTGGTGACCCTGCTGGTGTCGCTGGTGGCCGGGCTGATGTTCGGCGACCTGCTGGTATCGCCGCGCAGGTCGTTGTAGGAGCGCACCTTGTGCGCGATGCCTTTCGTCACGTGACGGAGAGCATCGCGCACAGGGTGCGCTCCTACAAAATAATGCCGGCTATGCTTGCGGGAGCCGAACAAAAAAACGCCGGCGCGAGGCCGGCGCTTTTATTCGGACGGCAGCAATCAGACCGCCAGATCCTTTTCCTTCTTGCCGGCCTTCAGCGCGTCGTTGAACCAGTGCGGGCGCTTGCCGCGGCCGGACCAGGTCTGCGCAGGGTTGGCAGGGTTGCGGTATTTCGGCGGAACTGTCCCGGTGCTGCGCTTGGCCTTGCCGCGCGCGCCGCCGAAGATGTCCTCGAAGGTATAACCCTCGGCCTTGATCAGCGCATGCACTTTCTCGCGCAGCTTGACGACTTTTTCCTTGCGCAATTCATTCTGGCGCACCTGGGCCTTGCTGATCAGGTCGGTGAGCTGGTTGTGATTCAGGTTCTTGATGTCGACGGCCATGATTGACTCCCGGTAAGTATCGGTATTAAGCGGTCTGGCGATGGTCTGGCCATTATCGGGAACAAAGCCCGACGCACTGGAAGTTGTTGCAGTGGGCATTCTCGCTGATTTGCAGAATTGTTGTAAAGCGCAACGCCGCGCGTGGACGATAGCTTCACATTAAGGGCGATTAATGTGCGGATGGTCGCGAATTAGTCCGTCCGGTGGTTTCATCGCGGCAATATAAAAACGGCCGCACTGGGCAGCCGTTTTGGTTAATGCGAATCCGGCTGGCTCAGCCGAGCAAGGCCAACAATTGCTCCTCGTTCAGCGAGCGGCTTTCGGCGTCTCCGCGCGCGCGATATTCCAGCGTGCCCGCGGCGAGCCCGCGCTCGCTGACCACCACGCGGTGCGGAATGCCGATCAGCTCCATGTCGGCGAACATGCTGCCGGCGCGCACGCCGCGGTCGTCCAGCACCGCCTCGATGCCGCGCTGGCCCAGCGCCTGGTACAGCGCCTCGGCCGCTGCGCTGACGGCCGGCGAGTTCTTCGGGTTGATCACGCATACCGCCACGCGCCACGGCGCCATCGCTTCGGGCCAGAGGATGCCGGCGTCGTCGTGGCGCTGCTCGATCGCGGCGGCGACGATGCGGCTGACCCCGATGCCGTAGCAGCCCATGGTCATCACCTGCGGCTTGCCGGTTTCGTCCACCACGGTAGCGCCGAGCGCCTCGGCATACTTGGTGCCCAGCTGGAACACGTGGCCGACCTCGATGCCGCGGGCGAGGTGCAGCACGCCCTGGCCGTCGGGCGACAGGTCGCCCTCGACCACGTTGCGCAGGTCGGCGATGCGGGTGATGCGCGCATCGCGCTCCCAGTTCGTGCCGGTGAAGTGCGTGCGATCGGCATTGCCGCCGCAGACGAAGTCGGCCAGCACGGCGGCGTCGCGGTCGACGATCACCGGGATCGACGCCGGCAGGCCGACCGGCCCGATGAAACCGGGGCGCGTGCCGGTGGCGGCGAGGATTTCCTCCTCGCTGGCGAGCACCGACTCGCCCGGCAGTTCGGCCAGCTTGCCAGCCTTGACCTCGTTGAGCTCGTGGTCGCCGCGCAGGCACAGCGCGACCAGGCCGTCGCGGCCCCGTACCAGCAGGGTCTTCACGCATTGCTGCGGACTGACCTTGAGGAAACCGGCGATGTCGCCGATGGTCTTCTGGGTGGGCGTATCGATCCGCTGCAGGGCGGCGGCGGCGGGGGCGGGGCGTGCAGTGGTCGGCGCCAGCGCCTCGGCCTTTTCGAGATTCGCGGCGTAATCGGAGCCGTCGGAAAACGCGATGGCATCCTCGCCGGAATCGGCCAGCACCTGGAATTCGTGGCTCGCATTGCCGCCGATCGCGCCGGTATCGGCCTGCACCGCGCGGAAGGTCAACCCCAGGCGGCTGAAAATGCGCACGTAAGCCTGGTACATCGCGGCGTAGGTTTCGGCCAGCGAGTCCTGGGTCAGGTGGAACGAATAAGCGTCCTTCATCAGGAATTCGCGCGCGCGCATCACGCCGAAACGCGGGCGGATCTCGTCGCGGAACTTGGTCTGGATCTGATAGAAGTTGACCGGCAGCTGCTTGTAGCTTTTCAGCTCGTTGCGGGCGAAATCGGTAACCACTTCCTCGTGGGTCGGGCCGTAGCAGAATTCCTGGCCCTTGCGATCCCTGATTTTCAGCAGCTGGCCGCCGAATTTCTCCCAGCGGCCGGTTTCTTCCCACAATTCCCTCGGCTGCACCGACGGCATCAGCATTTCGATCGCACCGGCGCGATCCATTTCCTCGCGCACGATGTCTTCCACCTTGCGCAGCACGCGCAGGCCCAGCGGGCTCCAGGTATACAGGCCGGAGGCGAGCTTGCGGATCATGCCGGCGCGCAGCATCAGCCGATGGCTGGCGATTTCGGCGTCGGCGGGGACTTCCTTGACGGTGGCCAGGTGGAATTGGCTGAGGCGCATGCGGGCGGTTCCGGCGTGGTGAAGACGCCTATTGTAGCGGCCCGCCGATACCCTCGCCGGAGGGTATGGCCGCAGCGGTCAGCCCCTGCAGTACTGGTCGTACTGCGCCTGGGTCGAGGCGGTCTGCTGCTTGCGCTGGTCGCCTTCCAGCGCCACGGATTTGCCGTTCTGCTGCATCACCACCGGGCCGCTGGCCTGCAATGCGGCGAGGTTGGTCTTCAGCGCCTCGCACAGTTTGGTGCGGTTTTCCGGCGTGTTGGCCACCGGCTTGGCGGACTCGGCCGGGGTTTCGTCGGCGGGGGCCGTTCCGGCGGGGGGCGGAGCGACCAGCGGTGCCGACGTGCCGGTGGTGGTGATCTTCACGTACTTCGTGCCCTGCGTCGGCGCCGCTTCGGAGTAGTGCACGGTGCCACTCGCATCCGTCCACTTGTAGACCTGGGCGGCGGCCAGCGGGGCCAGCAGCAGCAGCGCCACGGCAATCAGCGAACGATGCATGGTGTTCTCCATTTTGCGGGAAAATGACGGTGCACCTTGTTATCACTCTGGCCTGCCGGACTCAAGCAGCCGATGGTTTACACTGCGCGCATCCCGTCACGGATTGATTCATGAGCGAGCCCCTGCCCGTACGCCCGCCCCGTCACCGGGGCATTTACCTGTTGCCGAACCTGTTCACCACGGGGGCGATGTTCGCCGGTTTCTACGCGATCATCGCCAGCATCGGCGGGCGTTATACCGAGGCCGCGGTGGCGGTATTCATCGCCGCGCTGCTGGATGGCATGGACGGCCGTGTGGCGCGCATGACCGGCACCCAGACCGAGTTCGGCGTGCAGTACGACTCGCTGTCGGACCTGGTCAGTTTCGGGCTGGCGCCGGCGCTGGTGATGTACACGTGGTCGCTGTCGACGCTGCGCGATTTCGGCCCGCTGTGGGGCAAGCTGGGCTGGGCTGCCGCGTTCATCTACGCCGCCTGCGCCGCGCTGCGGCTGGCGCGCTTCAACACCCAGGTGGGCGTGGCCGACAAGCGCTATTTCCAGGGGCTGGCCAGTCCGGCGGCGGCGGCGGTGTGCATGTCGTTCGTATGGAGCGTGGACAAGTTCGGCCTGGCCGGCAGCGATTTCTGTTTCGTCACGGCAGTGCTGGCGGTGGTGGTCGGCTTGCTGATGGTCAGCCGCTTCCGCTATTTCAGCTTCAAGTCGCTGCCGATGGGCGACCGCCAGCGCGTGCCGTTCGTGTGGATGGTGATGGCGGTGCTGCTGCTGGCGCTGCTGATCCTGGATACGCCGCGCGTGTTGTTCGCCGGCTTCACGGTCTATCTGTTGTCCGGTCCGGTGTGGACGATCTGGGGCCTGGCCACGCATCGGCGCCGGGTGCGGCGCGGCGCGACATGAACGCCGCCGCACGCCAGCATGCCGACGCCGCGCATCGCGCCCGCGTGCTGCGCGCGCTGGGCGTGACGCCGTGGCAGCGGCGGAGTGCGCCGGCGGTTGCCGTCGGGGAGGCTGGGCAGGAATACGAGCCAGCCGAGGCGGCGGGCGTGGCCTGCGTGGTGGTGTTGCCGCAGGGCTGCAGCGCGCGCGAACTCGACTTGCTCGGTCGCGCGCTGGCTATCTGCGGCGCCGCGCTGGCGCGTGCCGCACGGGTCACCGCGAGCGATGGCCAGCTCGCCACCGGCGTGCCCGAGGCACGCGCCTATCTGGTGTTCGGCGAAGCGCAGGCGCACGCGCTGGGCCGCGCGCTGCCGGCAGCGGCAGTACGCCAGGCGCAGATCGTGCTGGCCGACGAGCCGGCGCTGGTGCTGACCAGTGCCGGCGCCAAGCGGCGCCTGTGGAACGCGTTGCGCAGCGTACGCCGCGCATTGGCCGCGGCCGGCGGCTGAAGGTCATGGCCGCGGTGGTCAAGCCGGTGATCCAGGTGCGCGGCATGCGGGCCGAGGATCTGGAGGCGGTCAGCACGCTGGAAAACCTGTCCTACGAATTCCCGTGGTCGGCGGGCATCTTCGGCGACTGCCTGAAGGCGGGGCACCCGTGCTGGGTGCTGTGCGTGGACGGCGTGGTCGCCGGCTACGGCGTCCTGTCGACAGGCGCCGGCGAAGCGCACGTGCTGAACCTGTGCATCGGGCCGGATTACCGCGGCCGCGGCCTGGGCCGGCACCTGCTGGGCCGGTTGCTGGACATTGCGCGCTGGAATGGGGCAGGGCGGGTGTTCCTCGAGGTGCGGCCGTCGAATCCGCTGGCCAAGGCGCTGTACGAATCGGTGGGTTTCCACGAGATCGGCCGCCGGCCGCGCTACTACCCCGCACGCCACGGGCGCGAGGATGCGATCGTGATGGTGCTGGAGCCCGGGACTCCCTAGCCGGCTGCGCCCGGCAGATGCTGCAACCGGATCCGCCACGCAAACACGATGGTGGCGAGTGTTAGCATGCCGCCCGCATTCCATGCCGGAGTCTCCTCAGTGCAAGGGCAGTTTTCGACCGACTGGTTCCACCACAACATTCCGCATTGGGAGCAGTGGCTCGCTTCGTTGCGCGGCAAACCGGGCCTGCGCGCCCTGGAGATCGGCAGTTTCGAGGGGCGCTCGACCGCCTGGCTGTGCGAGAACATCCTGACCGCCGCGGACAGCGCGATCGACTGCCTGGACTTCTTCCAGCCCGACCCGGTGTACGGCGACTACCATGCGCGTTTTCGCGCCAACACGGCGCCCTGGCGCGAGCGCATCAGCGAGTTCGCCGGGCCGAGCTTCGATTCGCTGCGGCGCGTGCAGGAACCCTACGATCTCGTCTATGTCGACGGCTGGCATGCCGCCTTCGGCGCGCTGGCCGACGGCGTCATGGCGTGGCCGCTGCTGAAGGTCGGCGGCATCATGATCTTCGACGACTACCTGTGGGTGCCGCCGAAGCTGGGCCCGGTGCCGCGTCCCGGCTGGTTGACGCGCAAGTGGCTGCGCTGGACCGGTCGCCGCTGGCGGACCGAGGGGCTGAAGAAGCAGATCGAAAGCGTGAAGACCGAGACGCCCAAGCTCGGCGTGGACGGCCTGCTGGCCACGCTGGACGGCTATTACGAGTTGCTGGGCGTCAGCAACCAGCTGGCCGTGCGCAAGACGCGCGACTTCACGCCGGGGCAGGTCGGCCAGGACACCTGAGAGCCCGGCCGCAGCGCGGCGGGGCCACGAACATCAACCCAGCTTCTGCGCCTGCTCGCGCAGCGCGCCCAGCGTGGTGTTCCAGTCGGCGATGCGCTGGCGTTCCTGCGCCACCACTTCGGCCGGCGCGTTGGCGACGAAGCTGGCGTTGCCAAGCTTGCCCTCGCACTTTTTGATCTCGACCTCGATGCGGCCGATTTCCCTGGCCAACCGCGCCTTTTCGGCGGCAAGGTCGATCAGGCCGGCGAGCGGGATCAGCACGCGCAGCGTGCCGACCACGGCCGCGGCCGCGGCCGGCTCGGCGCGGCCGGCTTCGATCCATTGCGGTGCTTCGGTGCGGGCGAGGAAGGCGATCTGCGCAGCGAACTTCGCCACGCGCGCGTGATCGCCGCTGTCGCCGTCGGCAAGCAGCAGCGGAATGGTCTTGCCCGGCGCGATGTTCATCTCCGAGCGGATCCGGCGCAGGCCCGAGAGCACGGCCTTGAACCATTCGATCTCGGCTGTCGCTGCGTCGTCGTGCGCGAAGTCCGTGCCGCGCGGATACGTGGACTGGAGAATGCTCTTTGTTGAAGAGTCTGGCAGGGATGCCGGGCTGTTCTTTGCGCTCATGGAGGAGCGCACGAATACTTTCGCTACTTCCTGGTAAATCTCCTCGGTGATGAAGGGAATCACCGGGTGCAGCGCGCGCAGCACCGCTTCCAGCACCACCAGCAGCGTGTGCCGTGTGGATGCTGCCGCGCCGGCATCGTCGCCGTTCAGTGCGGGCTTGGAGAGTTCCAGGAACCAGTCGCAATACTCGTTCCACACGAACTCGTACAGCGCCTGCGCCAGGTGGTCGAAACGGTACGTGCGGAAATGTTCTTCCACCTTGGTCAGCGTCTGCGACAAGTGCGTGAGAATCCACCGCTCCGCTTCGGTAACCGGCTTTTGATTTTCCCGATTCCCGATTCCCGATTCCTCATTCCCCGCATTCAAAAGCACGAATCGCGCCGCGTTCCACAACTTGTTGCAGAATGCCTTGTAGCCTTCGGCGCGCTTGATGTCGAAGTTGATCGTGCGGCTGTAGCTGCCCAGCGCGGCGAAGGTGAAGCGCAGCGCATCGGTGCCGATCGCCGGAATGCCGTCGGGGTAGTCCTTGCGGATGCGCTTCTCGACCTTGGTGCGCACCTGCGGGATCAGCAGCGAGCGGGTGGACTTCTCCACCAGCGGCTCCAGTGCGATGCCGTCGATCAGGTCCAGCGGGTCCAGCGTGTTGCCCTTGGACTTGGACATCTTCTGGCCTTCCGCATCACGCACGATGGCGTTGATGTAGACCTCGCGGAACGGGATCTGACCGGTGAAGTATTTGGTCGCCATCACCATGCGGGCGACCCAGAAAAAGATGATGTCGAAGCCGGTGACCAGCACGGCGCTGGGCAGGAAGATCTTGTCCTGATCCCAGTTGGCGACCACTTCGCCGCGCTCGTTCTTCACCGGGCCACCGGCCGGCCAGCCCAGGGTGGAAAACGGCCACAGCGCCGAGGAGAACCAGGTGTCCAGCACATCGTCATCCTGGCGCAGCGCGCCGACCGGCGCGGCGTCTGCGTGCGCGCGCGCGTCGGCCTCGTCCTCGCCCACGAAGATGTTGCCGGCCTCGTCATACCATGCCGGGATGCGGTGGCCCCACCACAGCTGGCGGCTGATACACCAGTCCTGGATGTTGTCCAGCCACTGCGTGTAGGTGGTGCTCCAGTTTTCCGGCACGAACTTGATGTCGCCGCTGCGCACCGCGTCCAGCGCCGGCTCGGTGATTGCCTTGCGGCCGCCGGGACGCCCATCCTTCTGGACGTCCGAAGTCAGGTCGACGAACCACTGGTCGGTGAGCATCGGCTCGATCACCGCGTCCGAGCGCTGGCTCACCGGCACCTGCAGCTTGTGCGGCTTGGTCTCGACCAGCAGGCCGAGCGCTTCCAGGTCGGCCAGCACGGCCTTGCGCGCGTCGTAGCGGTCGAGGCCGCGGTATTTCTCCGGTGCGTTGTCGTTGACCTTTGCGTCCAGTGTGAAGATGGTGATCGGCGGCAGTTTGTGCCGCTGGCCGATCGCGTAGTCGTTGAAGTCATGCGCCGGGGTGATCTTCACGCAGCCGGTGCCGAAATCCTTGTCGACGTAATCGTCGGCGATCACCGGAATCTCACGACCGGTCAGCGGCAGCTTCAGCGTCTTGCCGACCAGGTGAGCGTAGCGCTCGTCCTCCGGATGCACCGCGACGGCGACATCGCCCAGCATGGTCTCGGGGCGGGTGGTGGCGACCACCAGGCTCTCGTCGCTGCCCACGACCGGGTAGCGGATCGACCACATGTGGCCGTCGCGCTCGACGTTGTTCACTTCGAGGTCCGATACGGCGGTGCCCAGCAGCGGGTCCCAGTTCACCAGCCGGTTGCCGCGGTAGATCAGCCCGGCGCGGTACCAGTCGATGAACACCTTGCGCACCGCGGCCGAAAGCCCCTCGTCCATGGTGAAGCGTTCGCGCGACCAGTCGGCGGCGGCGCCGATGCGGCGCATCTGGTTGGTGATGGTGGAGCCGGATTCCTCCTTCCACTGCCACACGCGTTCGACGAAGGCATCGCGACCCAGGTCGTGCCGGGTCTTCTCCTCGACCGCTAGCTGGTTCTCGACGATCTTCTGCGTGGCGATGCCGGCATGGTCGGTGCCGACCTGCCACAGCGTGTTGAAGCCGCGCATGCGGTGGTAGCGCACCAGCATGTCCATCACCGTCTGCTGGAACGCGTGCCCCATGTGCAACGTGCCGGTGACGTTGGGCGGCGGCAGCAGGATGCAGTACGGCTCGCCCTGGCCCGACGGCCTGAACGCGCCGCTGGCTTCCCAGCGCGCGTACCACGTCGACTCGATCTGGGCGGGTTCGAAGCTCTTTTCCATGGGGACTCGCGAGGGCGCGCCGCAGGGGCGTGCGCACATATGGTGTAAAGCGGCCATTGTACGGGCGCGGGCCGGATGGCCCAAGCGGCCGCCATTCACCCCGGCGGGGCAATGGACAAGAGCGTTACAGCAAGTCGATCCCGAATCGTCGCACCAGCAGTGCAAACAGCCAGAAGCACGCTACGGTGATCAGCGCGCAGGCGAGCAGGGTCGGCCAGAAGCCGAGGCGCGGCAGCAGTACGGGGAAGGCCAGGAACATGGGCAGCGTCGGCACCACATACCAGAACGTGTACCAGGCGTGGTTGGCGATCTTCACCTGCGGCTGGCGCTCCACGTACAGCCAGATCAGCGCAAGCACGGTGACCAGCGGCAGCGCGGCAATCAGGCCGCCGAGGCGATCACTGCGCTTGGCGACTTCGGAGACGAGCACGACGACGGCCGCGGTGACCAGGTATTTGGTGACGAGCCATCCCATCGGTTCACTCCTTTGCGCGTTGCTCAACTGCCGCGCAGGATGCGCCCGTACGCGTGTACTTCGTCCACCAGCACCTTCACGAGCTCCGGATCGACTTCCGGCGTGATGCCGTGGCCCAGGTTGAACACGTGGCCGGGGTGGTTGCCGTAGCTGTCCAGCACGGCGCGGGCCTCGCGGCGGATCACTTCCGGGCTGGCGCGCATCACGGCGGGGTCGAGGTTGCCCTGCAACGCCACCTTACCGGCGACGGCGCGGCGCGCGTCGGCGAGGTCCACCGTCCAGTCGACGCCGAGCGCTGCGCAGCCCGAATCGGCCATTTCGGCCAGGTGCATGCCGGCGCCTTTGGAGAACAGGATCACCGGCAGTTCGCGCGAAGCGGCATCGACCTGCAGCGCGGCCACGATCTGCGCCATATAGCGCAGCGAGAACTCGCGGAACGGCGCGGGGCCGAGCAGGCCGCCCCAGGTGTCGAAGATCATCAGCGCCTGCGCGCCGGCTTCGGCTTGCGCGATCAGGTAGGCAGCAACGGACTGCGCCAGCGTGTCGAGCAGCTGGTGGGCGAGTCTCGGCTCGTTCCAGCACATCGCCTTCAGCGTGGCGAAGTCGCGCGAGCCGGCGCCCTCGACCATGTAGCAGGCCAGCGTCCAGGGGCTGCCGGAGAAACCGATCAGCGGCATGCGGCCGTGCAGCTCGCGGCGGATCAGCCGCACCGCGTCCATCACGTAGCGCAGCTCGCCGTCCATGTCGGGCACGGCGAGTTTCGCGATGTCGGCGGCGGTGCGCACCGGGCGGGCGAACTGCGGGCCCTCGCCGTGGGCGAACGACAGGCCCAGACCCATCGCGTCGGGGATGGTGAGGATGTCGGAGAACAGGATCGCCGCGTCGAGATCGAAGCGCTGCAGCGGCTGCAGGGTCACCTCGCAGGCGAACTCGGGGTTCTGCGCCAGGCCCATGAAGCTGCCGGCGCGCTCGCGGGTGGCGCGGTACTCCGGCAGATAGCGGCCGGCCTGGCGCATCACCCAGATCGGCGTGGTGTCGGTGGGTTCGCGACGCAGGGCGCGCAGGAAGCGGTCGTTCTTCAGTTCTTCAACAGGCATTTCACCGTCCGTACGGGCCTTCCAGCCCCTGGGCAAACATCAGGCGGAAGCCGCGCTTGAGCTGGGCATCGCGGGCTTTCTCGAAGGCGGCGACCGCCTCGTCGCGCTCCAGGAACTGCTCGCGCTTCATGCTGGCGCGGCCGCCCTGGGTGCCGGATTCGCGGTACAGCGTCCAGCCGCCGAGCAGGTCCTGTTCCAGCGTGATCTGGACGTAGCGGGGGGCGTCGGCGGCGCCGGGCACGGTTTGCAGGTAGAGGCGCATGGATTCCAGGGGTGCAGCACGAACGGGCACGTAGCCGGACGCCACAGTTTATAGGATTTGCACGGTGGCACCCGTTGCACGGATGGGCACGTCGTCACACGCGCGGCGGATGATGTTTGCAGGGCGGGCGGTGCCCGCCCTACGGCGCTGAGGTGGCCTCGGTCAGCACCGCCAGCACGTCGGCCTCGGCCACGCCGGCGACGATTTCGGCCCGGCCGATGCCGCGCCACAGGATCAGCCGCAGGGTGCCGGCGGTGTTCTTCTTGTCCAGCCGCATCAGCGCCAGCAACTGCGGCGGATCCATGCCGGGCGGGACCGCCACCGGCAGCCCGACGGCTTCCAGCAGGCGCTGCAGGCGGGCGGTGGCGGCCTGCGCGCTCATGCCGAGCCGCTCGGACAGGCGTGCCGCCAGCAGCATGCCGATGGCCACGCCCTCGCCGTGCAGCAGGGCGGTGTAGTGGCCGGCGGTTTCCAGGGCGTGGCCAAAGGTATGGCCGAGGTTGAGCAGGGCGCGCTCGCCCTGTTCGGTTTCGTCGCGCGCGACCACGCCGGCCTTGTAGGCCACCTTGCGCGCGATCGCCTGCTGCACGGTGGCGGGCTCGCGCGCGGCGAGCGCGGCGGCGTGCTGCTCCAGCCAGGCGAAGAACGGCTCGTCGCCGATCGCCGCGCCCTTGATCACCTCGGCCAGGCCGGCGCGGTATTCGCGCCCGGGCAGGGTCGCCAGGGTGTCGATATCGGCGACCACCGCGCGCGGCTGGTGGAACGCGCCGGCGAGGTTCTTGCCCACCGGGAGGTTCACGCCGGTCTTGCCGCCCACCGAGGAATCCACCATCGCCAGCAAGGTGGTGGGCATCTGGATGAAGTCGATGCCGCGCATCCAGCACGCCGCACTGAAACCGGCCAGGTCGCCGACCACGCCGCCGCCCAGCGCGATCACGCAGGCGTCGCGGGTGGCGCCGAGCTCGCCCAGCGCTTCCAGCACGCGGCCGACGTTGGCGAAACTCTTGTGCGCTTCGCCGTCGTCGAGGAGGAAGCTGGCCCAGCGCAGGCCGTCCAGCCCCGCCTCGATGCGCGGCAGGTACAGCGGCGCCACGGTGGTGTTGCTGACCACCAGCGCGTGGCGCCCGCGCAGCATGGCGAGCCAGCGCGCGTGGTCGTGCAGCAGGCCGGCGCCGATCCACACCGGGTAGCTGCGCTGGCCGAGGGCGACGGTGACGGTCTGGCGTGCGGGGCCGTTCATGCGGTCTGCCTGGGCGCTGCGCCGGAGCGCCGCCAATGACGGTCGATCAGCGCGATGCAGCGTTCGCCGGTGGCGGCGAGGCTGTCGGGTTCGCCGGGTACCGCAAGGTCGGCGAGCTCGCGGTAGAGCGGTTCGCGCACCTGCGCCATCGCCTGCAGCCGCTCGCGGCGGTCGGCCACCGCCAGCAGTGGGCGGCGGTGGTCGCGCTCCAGCCGTTCCAGTTGCTGTTCGATGCTGGCCTGCAGCCACACCACGCAGCCGCGCTGGCGCAGGTGCCGGCGGTTGGCTTCGGCCAGCACTGCGCCGGCGCCGGTGGCCAGCAGCACGCCGTCGCGGCGACTGCACTCGTCCAGCAGCGCGCTTTCGCGTTGGCGGAAACCCGCTTCGCCCTCGACCTCGAACACCCGGTTCACGTCCGCGCCGCAGTGGCGCTCGATCTCCTGGTCGAGATCGACGAAGCTCAGGCCATAATGCGCCGCAAGGCGTCGCCCGATCGAGCTCTTGCCGGCACCGGTCGGGCCGATGAGGAACAGGTTGGGCGAAGGGTTCATGCGCAGATGCTAGCAGGGCGGATCGGCCCGGGCAGCGCGACGGGAGGGCGGCAAGTGAGCGAACGTGTCCTGTTGGCCGGATGCGGCGACCTGGGCGAGCGCGTGGCGCAGCGCCTGCGGGCTCGCAGCGACGAAGTCTGGGCGCTGCGGCGCCAGCCGCCTGCGCGCGGCAAGCACGGTATCCACTGGCTGCGCGGCGACCTGACCGATCCGGCGAGCCTGGGCGGGTTGCCGGCGGGCATCACCCGGCTGGTCTATCTGCCGGCGCCGGCCGTGCGCGACAAGGCAGCGTACCGCGCGATCTTCGTGGACGGCCTGCGCCACCTGCTCGACGCGCTCGACGTCCGCAAGCTGCAGCGCGTGCTGCTGGTTTCCTCCAGCGCCGTGTACGGCGAGCACGACGGCGACTGGGTCGACGAGACCACACCGGCCGACCCGGCGGGCTTCAACGGCGCGGTGCTGCTCGAGGCCGAGCAGTGGCTGGCGCAGCAGCCGCTGTCGTCGACCGTGTTGCGGCTGGCCGGCCTGTACGGGCCGGGACGGTTGCAGCTGGTCGAGCGCCTGCGCGCCGGGCAATTGCGCGTGCCGCGCGAGGCGCCGCACTGGGCCAACCGGATCCACGTCGACGACGCCGCCGCAGCGATCGTGCACCTGCTGCGGCTGAAGTCGCCGCAGCCGCTGTACCTCGGCGTGGACGATACGCCGATGCCGCTCGACGAGTTGTACGACTTCCTCGCGGCGCTGATCGATGCCTCCTTGCCGGCGGAAGGCGCGCCGCCGATCGGCATCGGCAGCAAGCGGCTCAGCAACGCGAAGCTGCGCGCCAGCGGCTGGGCGCCGCAGTGGCCGGACGCGCGCGAAGGCTACGCCGCGCTGCTCGACGGCTGAACCATCCACCGGAGGAGAACCGCCATGGGCAACACCGTTCCGCATCACCAGGTCAGCACCGCCAACGAGATTCCCGGTTGCCGCATCGTGCGTTCGTTCGGCATCGTGCGCGGCATCACCGTGCGTTCGCGCAGCGTGGTCGGCAATCTCGGCGCCGCGCTGCAGACCATCGTCGGCGGCAACATCTCGATCTACACCGAGCTGTGCGAGAAGGCGCGCGAGGAGGCGTTCGAGCTGATGTTGCAGCACGCCGCCGCGATGGGCGCGAACGGCGTGGTGGCGATGCGCTACGACGCCAACGACGTCGCCCAGGGTGTTACCGAGGTGCTGGCCTACGGCACGGCGGTGCAGGTGGAGGCGTCAACGTGAGGTGATTTTGCAGTGCGGCTTGCTGCCGCGGGCGAGCGCGGGACAGACTCGGGTTCCGGAGCGGGGGAGCGTCGCGTGCCGCTTGCACGATTCCACCGGAGATTGACGCCATGTCGGTAGCCAAGGTCATCGAAATCAACGCCTCGTCCAGCAAGAGCATGGGAGACGCCGTGCAGGGCGGCCTGAAAAAGGCCGGCGAGTCAGTGAAGAACATCAAGGGCGCCTGGGTCAACGAGATCAAGGTGGTGACGAAGGACGACGGCACGATCACCGAGTGGCGGGTGAACATGAAGGTCAATTTTATCGTCGACTGATCGCCTAGCGCCGGCGGGGCCGCGACAGCGCATGCTTCGCCGGTGCCCGGCTCAGCCGTGGCTGAGGCCGGTGACGTGGCGGTCGTCGTCGTACTCCACGCAGGTATCGGCCAGTGCCGGCAGGGTGGCCAGCGCGTGCCGGCTGAGCCGCTCGAAGTGCGCCAGGAACCGCTCCATCGCCGCTGCATCCATCGCCAGCGGCGCATGCCGGGACAGCAGCTCCTGCTCCTGCTCGCCACGCCAGCGGCGCACGATCTCCCAGCTCGGCGCCTGCAGCACGATCAGCGCATCGAACTTGCGCCACAGCGGCTGGTAGCCGCGCAACTGCTTGTTGACCCAGTGTCGCCAGCTGCCGTCGGGGTCCTCGCTGCGCTCCAGTTCGTTGACCGGCCTGGCCAGCGCAGCCTGCAGCTGCGGCCGGATGCCCAGCGCCCAGCCTTCCACGATCACCAGCTGCGGCGGCCGCGTGGTGCGCGGCCAGCGCGACGGCGGGAAGCGGGTGTCGCGGCCCTTGTCGAAGCGTGGGTGCGACACCGGCAGCTTGTCCGAGGCCTGCGGCAGCGCCGCCAGCACCGACATCAGCAATTCGATCTCGTGCGTGCCCGGCACGCCGCGGCTGCGCAGCAGCGGGTGCACATCGCGCGCCAGTGCCTCGCGGTCGCTGCGGGCGTAATAGAAGTCATCCAGCGAAAGCACCTCGGTGGGCCAGCCGCGGGCTTCGGCCGCGGCCTTCATCACCCGCGCCAGGGTGCTCTTGCCGCTGCCCTGCAGGCCGGACAGGCCGAGGATGTATGGGCGTCGCGAGCGGGCGATGCGCCCGGCGTACTGGTCGAGCAGGTGGCCGGCGAGGGCCTCGTTCTGCAGGTCGGCGTGGGGCGTCATCCGCGGCACACCGTGCTTCCGGGAGGGATTTCCGCCACCGGCAGGCGGCGCCGGACGAACATGGCGCCAGCGGCCATGTCGCTGCGTCCTTCACATGTCGTGGCGGAAGATGGCGCCGCCTTCCAGGTCGGCCGGATACTGGAGGGATGGTGCATTGCATTATTATCGGTCGGATTCATCCGCACCATGATGGCGCGTGTCGGCCACGATGCAAAAGGAAAGTTTTCAGACACCATGCTCAAATCCGAAATTCTAGACACCTTCCGGCGCCTGCTGGAAGAAGCCACGGCCAGTGGCGAGCGCGAACCGACCGCGATGAACCTGGCCACCGTGGACGCCGCCGGCCGGGTCGCCTCGCGCATCGTGTTGCTCAAGGGCGCCGACGAGCGCGGCTTTCGCTTCTACACCAACTACGACAGCGACAAGGGCGGCCAGCTCGAGGCGCACCCGCAGGTGGCCCTGTGCTTCCACTGGAAGCAGCTGCGCGAGGGCGTGCAGGTGCGCGTGGAAGGCGTGGCGCGCAAGCTGCTGGCGGAGGAGTCGGACGCCTACTTCGCCAGCCGCGCGCGCGGCAGCCAGATCGGCGCGTGGGCTTCGCTGCAGTCGCAGACCCTGCCTGACCGCGACACGTTCGAGCAGCGGGTGGCGCGCTACGAGCAGCAGTTCGACGGCCGGGAGGTGACCCGCCCGCCGCACTGGGGCGGCTTCGTGGTGGAGCCGGACATGCTCGAGTTCTGGTACGGCGCCGAGTTCCGCCTGCACGAGCGGGTGCGCTGGGATCGCCACGGCCAGACTTGGACCAGCCGGCTGCTCTACCCGTGAGCCGCACGCTGCCCGCCGAGCATGTGGCACAGGGCAGCTTCACCGTGCATACGCGCGGGCGCGGTTTCAGCGAAATCACCACGCAGGTCGGCGACGCGGTGGCTGCCAGCCACGTCCAGACCGGTATCGCGCAGGTGTTCACCGCGCACACCAGCTGCTCGTTGCTGATCAGCGAGAATGCCGACCCCACGGTGCGCGACGACCTGGAGCGCTGGTTCGCGCGCGCGGTGCCCGATGGCGATGCGATCTTCCGGCACGAGGCGGAAGGTCCGGACGACATGCCCGCGCATGTGCGCTCGATCCTCACCGGGGTCAGCCTCGGCGTGCCGGTGCATGGCGGCAAGCTGATGCTTGGCGCCTGGCAAGGCATCTATCTGTGGGAACACCGCCTCGACCCGCACCAGCGCAAGGTGGTGGTCACCGTGCTGGGGAACTGAACGCATGGATCACGCTGCCCCCGCTGCCGGTTGGCCCGACCACTTCCCGCAACGCATCGTCTGCCTCACCGAGGAGCCGACCGAGGTTCTGTACGCGCTCGGCGAGGAGCGGCGCATCGTCGGCATCTCCGGCTTCACCGTGCGGCCGCCGCGCGCACGCAGGGAGAAGCCGAAAGTGTCCGCCTTCACCAGCGCGAAGATCGGCGAGATCCTGAAACTGGAGCCCGACCTGGCGATCGGCTTCTCCGACATCCAGGCCGACATCGCGCGCGAGCTGGTCAAGGCCGGCGTCGAGGTGTGGATCAGCAACCACCGCAGCGTCGACGGCATCCTCGCCTACATCCGCCGGCTCGGCGCGATGGTCGGCGCGCATGAGAAGGCCGAGGCGTATGCGCAGCGCGCCGAACGGCATATCGCCGAGATCCACGCCGCGGCCGCGGAGCTGCCGCAGCGGCCGAAGGTGTACTTCGAGGAATGGGACGAACCGATCATCACCGGCATCCGCTGGGTCGCCGAGATCATAAACATTGCCGGCGGCGACGACTGCTTCCCCGAGCTGACCCGCGAGCCGCTGGCGAAGCAGCGCATCCTGCCGAACGGCGACGAGGTGGTGCGGCGCGCGCCGGACATCATCCTCGGCTCCTGGTGCGGCAAGCGCCTCCGTCCCGAACGCGTGGCCGCTCGACCGGGCTGGGACACGATCCCCGCGGTGCGCGATGGCGAACTGCACGAGGTCAAATCACCGATCATCCTGCAGCCGGGGCCGGCGGCGCTGTTCGACGGGTTGGACGAGATCCATCGGATCATCGCCGCGTGGGCGCTGCGCTGAGCCTTCCCGCTTTCCGGTTGCTGTAGGAGCCCGCTCGCGGGCGATGCTCCGGCTTGTCTCTGCCTTCTAGTGAAGAGTGTTCAAGCAAGAGCTTTCAAAGCAAGAGCTTTCGTGCGCCTGCGGCGCCCGAGTTCCTTTCTCTTTGCGTGCCCAAAGAGAAAGGAACCAAAGAGAAATGGC
>NZ_AJXW01000039.1 GCF_000264375.1 Rhodanobacter thiooxydans LCS2 | reverse complement strand
GCGCCATAGGGGCCCCGGGTAAAGCAGCGCGCTCCCAGCGCGCACTCTTCAGAAGAGCCAGAGCAAAGCCACAGCAGAGCGATGCTCTGCTGCGGCTCCTGCTTTTCAGCTCTATCACCGAGTGCGGGCCAGGATGGCCCGCTGCTCTACCGGGGTCCCTTGCGCGGCGGCGAGTCGGGATCGACAGGCCGCGCAGCGGGCGTTGCCAGGGATGGCAACGCCTTTTCGCCCGGACAGGAGTCCGGTCGAAAAGCCCGGCCCCGACTCGCGGACTTGCCGGGCAGGAGCCCGGCAAGCGCCGAGCGGGGTGCCCTCTCTTTGGTTACTTTCTCTCGGGCAAGCGAGAGAAAGTAACTCGCCCTCCGAAGGAGGACGAAAGCTCTTGAGCCCTTGCTTCAAAAAGAAACGGCAGCTGAAGCCGCCGCCCACAAGGGAAAACTCAGGTGCCCAACGCCAACTGCGCCCCCAGATCCAGCAACGGCGCCGCGACCAGCAGCCGCACCAGCAGCAGCGCGATCATCACCGCCATCGGTGCGAAGTCGATCTGGCCGACGATCAGCCGGCCGTGCAGCGGGCGCAGCAGCGGGGCGACGATACTGCCGGCCAGTTGCAGCATGGGGTGGCGGCGGTCCACCGCGAACATGCTCAGCAGCGACCAGCCGAAGATCAGTACCAGGTAGCACAGCAGCACGAAGTCGAGCAGCTCGGCCAGCGACAGCACGATCAGGCCGAGCGGTTGCGGCAGCACCCCGAGCAGGGCGAACAGCAGCAGCCGCTTGAGCAACATCACCAGCCATGCCAGCAGCAGGGCGGCCAGGTTGATCCGGCGCCAGTTCGGCAACACGCGGCGGATCGGCGCCAGCACCGGGTTGGTGGTGCGGTAGACGAACTGGCTCAGCGGGTTGTGGAAATCGGCGCGGCAGGCTTCGGCAGCCACGCGCAGCAGCAACAGCACGACCACTGCGTCGAACGCCAGGTCGAGCAGCAGGGAGAGCGCATTCAGCAGGTAGCTCACGGCAATTGGTCCAGTTCGGCGGCGAGTTCCACACCGCGCCGGGTGGCGGCGGCGACGGCGCGGGCGACGATGTGCGACAGGCCGTCGGCGGCGAAGCTTTCCAGTGCGGCCTGGGTGGTGCCATGCGGCGAGGTGACGCGCTGGCGCAGTACGGCCGGGTCTTCGCCGCCCTCCACCAGCATGCGGCCGGCGCCCAGGCAGGTTTGCGCGGCGAGCGCCCGCGCGGTGTCGCGTGGCAGGCCCTGCGCCACCGCGGTGGCTTCCAGTGCTTCGACCAGCGCGAAGAAATACGCCGGACCGGAACCGGACAGTGCGGTGACGGTATCCATCAGCGCCTCGTCGTCGATCCAGCGGGTGATCCCGGCGGCGTCGAGGATGTGTTGTGCCTGCGCCTTCTGCGCCGGGCTGACCCGGTGGTTGGCGCACAGACCGGTGGCGCCGGCGCCGATCAGCGCCGGCGTGTTGGGCATGCAGCGCACGATCGGCAGCCCGCTGCCGAACCAGCGCTCCAACTGGTCCAGCCGCACGCCGGCGGCGATCGAGATCAGCAGCGGCCGGTTGCGCTGCAGGAGGTCGCGCAGATCGGCGTGGATCGCCGGCATCACTTGCGGCTTCACCGCCAGCAGGATCACCTCGGCATCCGCCGCGGCCAGCCGGTTTTCGGCATAGCAGGCGATGCCGAAGTCGCGGCCCAGCGCCTGGCGCGCCTCGGCCAGCGGTTCGGCCACGCTGAGGGTGGCCGGCGCCACGCCGGTTTTCAGCAAGCCGCCGATCAGGCTGCGCGCCATGTTGCCGCCGCCGATGAAGGCAAGTCGTGTCATGCAGGGCTCCTCGTCCGTCCAGAGCACGTACCTTACTGGAGCCGGCGCGCGAGCGACGGGTTTGCCGGCGGAAGGCTGCGCGAAAGGGCGTCGTCGAGGCCGGCTGGCGATTTTTTCGACCGGGTGCGCAAACCGCGTTGGCAGTTTGCGTATGGAGGGCGGAAAGACTGGCCGCACAGCCGCTTGCCCGAGTAGTATCGGCGCGGCTACAGGGGTGCGTAAAGCTCGTCCAGGTGGTGTCGTGATGCCGGTTGCCATGCGCTGCGGCGCACCACGCCCGCGGATGTCATGCGGCCCCGGATGTGGCAGACGAATCCATGCCACCCAGACGATCGGTTGAGGGGAAACGACTTCATGGACATTGCCGAACTGCTTGCCTTCTCGGTGAAGAACAAGGCCTCGGACCTGCACTTGTCCGCCGGGCTGCCACCGATGATCCGCGTCGATGGCGACGTTCGCCGGATCAACATCCCCGCGCTCGAACACAAGCAGGTGCACTCGCTGATCTACGACATCATGTCGGACAAGCAGCGGCGCGACTACGAGGAATTCTACGAAACCGACTTCTCGTTCGAGATTCCCGGGCTGGCACGTTTCCGCGTCAACGCGTTCAACCAGAACCGCGGCGCCGGCGCGGTGTTCCGCACCATTCCGTCCGAGGTGCTGACGTTGGAGGACCTCGGTGCGCCGCACATCTTCAAGGAGCTGATCGAGCAGCCGCAGGGACTGATCCTGGTGACCGGCCCGACCGGCTCGGGCAAGTCGACCACGCTGGCGGCGATGGTCGACCACATCAACAAGAACGAATACGGGCACATGCTCACGATCGAGGACCCGATCGAGTTCGTGCACACCTCGCAGAAGTGCCTGGTCAACCAGCGCGAGATCCACCGCGACACGCTGGGCTTCAATGAAGCGCTGCGTTCGGCGCTGCGCGAAGACCCGGACTACATCCTGGTCGGCGAGTTGCGTGACCTGGAAACCATCCGCCTGGCGCTGACCGCGGCGGAGACCGGCCACCTGGTGTTCGCCACCGTGCATACCAGCTCGGCGGCGAAGACCATCGACCGCATCATCGACGTATTCCCCGCCGGCGAGAAGCCGATGGTGCGCTCGATGCTGTCCGAAAGCCTGCGCGCGGTGATCTCGCAGTCGCTGCTGAAGAAGGTTGGCGGCGGCCGCATCGCGGCGCACGAGATCATGGTCGGCATACCGGCCATCCGCAACCTGATCCGCGAGGACAAGGTGGCGCAGATGTATTCGTCGATCCAGACCGGCCAGCAGTTCGGCATGCAGACGCTGGACCAGTGCCTGCAGGATCTGGTCAAACGCGGCCTGGTGACGCGCCAGCAGGCGCAGGCCTACGCCAAGAACAAGGACAATTTCAAATGAAGCCGGGAATAGGGAATCGGGAATCGGGAATCGTTGAGAAGCGTGGAGCACCGCGCCTGCTCGAACCTCTCGATTTCTGCCGCCGGTTTGCGGTGTGCCTCGACTCCAATTCCCTATTTCCCTATTCCCTATTCCCGGGGCTAAAGCCATGAGTGACTTCGATTTCACCTCGTTCCTGAAACTGATGGTGCACAAGAAGGCCTCCGACTTGTTCATCACCGCGGGCGTCGCTCCTTCGATGAAGGTGCAGGGCCGGATCGTGCCGATCACGCAGAGCCCGCTGTCCATCCAGCAGGCGCGCGACATGGTGCTCAACGTGATGACGCCGGGCCAGCGCGAGGAGTTCGAGAAAACCCACGAGTGCCAGTTCGCGATTTCCGCGCAGGGCGTGGGCCGCTTCCGCGTGTCGTGCTTCTACCAGCGCAACTGCGTGGGCATGGTGCTGCGCCGGATCGAGTCGAAGATCCCCACCATCGAGGAGCTGACGTTGCCGCCGGTGATCAAGCAGCTGGCGATGACCAAGCGCGGCATCATCGTGTTCGTCGGCGCCACCGGGTCGGGCAAATCGACCTCGCTGGCGGCGATGATCGGCTACCGCAACCAGAACTCGACCGGGCACATCATCACCATCGAGGACCCGATCGAATACGTGCACAAGCACGAGGGCTGCATCATCACCCAGCGCGAGGTCGGTATCGACACCGACAGCTGGGACAACGCGCTGAAGAACACCCTGCGCCAGGCGCCGGACGTGATCATGATCGGCGAAGTCCGCACCCGCGAGGGCATGGACCACGCGATCGCCTTCGCCGAAACCGGCCACCTGGTGCTGTGCACGCTGCACGCGAACAATGCCAACCAGGCGATGGACCGCATCCTGCACTTCTTCCCGGAGGATCGCCGCCAGCAGCTGCTGATGGACCTGTCGCTGAACCTGAAGGGCATCGTGGCGCAGCAGCTTATCCCCACGCCCGACGGCAAGGCCCGCCGGGTCGCGGTGGAGATTCTGCTGGGCACGCCGCTGGTGCAGGACTACATCCGCCAGGGCGAGATCCACAAGCTGAAGGAAGTGATGAAGGAGTCCACCCTGCTCGGCATGAAGACCTTCGACCAGAGCCTGGTCGAGCTGTACCACGCCGGCGAGATCAGCTACGAGGATGCCCTGCGCTACGCCGACAGTTCCAACGAGGTGCGCCTGCGCATCAAGCTGGCGCAAGGCGGCGACGCGCATACCCTGTCACAGGGCCTGGAAGGCGTCGAGCTGGAAGAAAACCGCGACTCGCAGAACTTCAGCAGCAATTTCCTCAACCGCTAACGCCGTAACCGCGGCACTGCGAAGAGGCGCCTTCGGGCGCCTTTTCGTTTGGGTGTGGCCGGAAAGGTGGTGCGCCGAAGTCACCTCGACCTTTCGGGGATATGGGTGCGCCAATTGTTACGGAATCGTTGACGTTTTCGTATTTTCTTGTTATCAAATCCCAGGGTCAAGAAATTGATCCCGGAGAGGATTTGCTTTGCCGGTCCAGCTGATTGGGGAATCAGCGGATCGTTCCCGGGCTTCGTCTGCAAGTTCGCCGCGTCCGGTAGGAATCCTCGTTGTCTGCAATTCGCAAAATTTTGCGTGCTATCGATCGCCGTTCGCAATTCTTCAGGGGAAAACGATGAACAAGTTTACGAGTAACGCGCGGCCTCTGCTGCGCCTTTCCGCGCTGTCGGTAGCGCTGGGCATGTCCCTGGCCGGCACCGCGCTGGCGCAGTCCAACATCACCGGCTCGATCTTCGGCCAGGTCGGCGCGAAGCAGGGCGATACGGTGCTGATCCAGAACACGGACACCGGCTTTACCCGCTCGACCACGGTGGACGCCAGCGGTCGCTACCGTTTTTCGTCCTTGCCGGTCGGCAACTACAAGGTCACGCTGCAGAACCACGGGGCCACGGTCAGCAGTCGTGACAACATCACGGTGGTGATCTCGGGCGGATCGGAAGTGTCGTTCGCCTCGCCGGAACGGACCACCGAACTGGGAGCGGTTTCAGTCACGGCCTCCTCGCTGCCGGCGATCGACGTTTCGTCGGTGGACACCCGCACCGTGCTGACGGCCGACCAGCTGCAGAAGCTGCCGCTGTCGCGTGACGTGCTGGCGGCGGCCCTGCTGGCTCCCGGCGTCATCCAGGGCTCGAGCTACAACGCCCCGAGCTTCGGCGGTTCGGCGGCTTCCGAGAACGCCTATTACATCAACGGCTACGCGGTCACCAACCCGCTGACCTCGATCGGTCTCTCGACCCTGCCGTTCGACGCCATCGACCAGGAGCAGGTGCTGACCGGCGGCTACGGCGCCGAATTCGGGCGCTCCACCGGCGGCGTGATCAACATCGTGACCAAGCGCGGCAGCAACGAATGGAAGGCCGGCGTCTACAGCATATGGGCACCGCAGGCGCTGCGTTCCGACCCGCGCAACATCTACTTCGCCAACACCGGGTTCTACGGCTCGGGCAACCGGACGCCGACCGACGGCACCCTGTACCTGAACCGCAATCGCTCGCAGTACTGGACCTCCACCGTGGGCGCCTACGTCGGCGGCCCGCTGATCCGGGACAAGCTGTTCTTCTACGTGAATGCCGAGGTGGAGCGGCAGGAAGGCAACAGCGTCCGCTACTACACCAACTCATCCGCGGCGAACCTCAAGCAGGCGTGGAACGACTACTCCTACAAGAAGCCGCGCTGGACGGCCAAGATCGACTGGAATATCAACGACAGCAACATCGTCGAGCTGACCGGCATCTCCGACAAGACCCTGTACGACGCCAAGTACTCGCCGTACAGCTACGCCAACGACACCCATACCGACACGCAGACCGGCGGCATCTACACCAAGGACGGCGGCGAGCTCTACATCGGCAAGTACACCAGCTACCTGACCGATGACCTGACCCTGTCCGCGCTGTACGGCACGCAGAAGATCGACCATGTCAGCACGCCCTGGGGCTACGATCCGGCCTGCCCGTACATCTCGGTGAATTCCCAGACCGCGGCCCCCGGGCAAACCTACAACACCTGCCAGAAGACCACCGCGCTCCTCCTGGTACCGGGTGCCAAGGACAAGACCCGTGGCGGCCGCCTGGACATCGAGTACCGCATCGGCGACCACGACATCCGCGTGGGCTTCGACAAGCAGATCGCCGATTCGCTGACCGGCAAGAGCTACCCCGGTGGTTACGGCTGGATCTACGGCTGGCAGTCGAACCCCGCCGGGGCGATCGACACCGGCAACGGCGTGGGCTCGCCGGTCTCGGCTGGTGGCCTGGGCACGCAGGGCTACTACGTCTACCGCTACTACCGTACCCAGCTGGCCAAGGTGAAGACCGAGCAGGAGGCGCAGTACATCGAGGATCGCTGGCAGGTGAACAACAACCTGCTGCTCTCGCTCGGCCTGCGCAACGAGCAGTTCACCAACTACAACAGCAGCAACCAGCCGTTCGCGCGCCAGCGCCACCAGCTGGCGCCGCGGCTGGGCGCCTCGTGGGACGTGTTCGGCGACTCCAGCCTCAAGGTGTTCGCCAACGCCGGCCGCTACCACCTGGCGATGCCGAACAACGTGGCCGTGCGCGGCGCCTCCGGCTCGCTGATCACCAGCGAGTACTTCACCTACACCGGCGTCGATCCGCGCACCGGTGCGCCGACCGGCCTCAGCCCGATCGCCGTGGACCACAGCAAGGGCTATACCTGCGGCAACACCAACCTGGTCTCGACCAACCTCGAGTGTGGCCAGGCGCCCGACCCGCGCACGGTGGCGTCCAAAGGCATGAAGTCGCACTTCCAGGACGAGTACATCCTCGGTGCGGAATACCAGGTCAGCCCGACCTTCGTGACGGGCGCCAAGGTCACCCTGCGCAAGCTGCGCAGCGCGATCGACGACACCTGCACCCAGACGCTGGGCGGCCGCTGCTTCCTGTTCAACCCGGGCCAGGCCAACACCTTCCTGCTGGAACAGCCCGATGGCAGCTTCACCGAGGTGCACTACACCAACGAGCAGCTCGGTTTCCCCAAGTTGAAGCGCAAGTACGCCGCGCTGGACCTGTTCGTGGAGCATCCGTTCGCCGACAACTGGTACGGCAAGATCGGCTACACCCTCTCGCACAACTACGGCAACACCGAAGGCCAGCTGCTCTCCGACCTGGATACCGGTGCCGGTGGCCAGGCCGACGTGTCGGTAACCCAGGACTGGGACAAGCCGCAGCTGATGGTGGGCTCCAACGGCTCGCTGCCGAACGACCGCAGGCACCAGATCCGCGCGTTCGGCTACTACCAGTTCAGCAAGGAGTGGCGCGTCGGATCCACCGTGCAGGTGGCGTCCGGCCGTCCCAAGAGCTGCCTCAGTTTCTGGCCTGACACGACCACCAAGGGTATCTACAACTCGTCGAGCTACCACTACTGCGGCCTGAACATCCCGGGCTCGCAGGTCGTGTTCGCCCCGCGCGGCACCAGCGGCACCACGCCGTGGACCTACCGTCTGGACCTCAATGCGGCGTACACGCCGGGCTGGGCGGACAACAAGTTGACGCTGCAGGTCGACGTGCTCAACGTGCTGAACCGCCAGACGCCGCAGTACTACCACATGCGCTACGGGAGCAACCGCACCACGGTGAACCCGCTCTATGGCCGGGTGTTGAACTATACCGACCCGCGGACGGTGCGTTTCACTGTGCGCTACGACATCTGAACATAGCGGATAACGCGGGTTTGGCCTGATGTGCCAAATGCCGAAGCACCACCCCTTGGGCCGCCGGATTTTCCGGCGGCTTTTTTTTCGGGCGCCTTTCCTGTCGGCTCGCGGTACTCAGTGCGCCTACTTCTCCCCGGGCGGCGTGCCGCCGACGGTCAGGCCGCTGGCGTCCACGCTCTTCACGCCCTTGACGAGCTGGGCGACGCGTTCGGCGTGGTCCTTTTGGGACTGCGAGGCAACCGTGCCGCTGAGCGTGACCACGCCATCGTGGGTCGAGACCGAAATGTCGGTGGCCGGGATGCCCTTGGTGGTGCCGAACTCCGATTTCACCTTGGTGGTGATCCAGGCATCGGCCGCCTTGTCCGGCACGGTCTGGTTCTCGGAAGACTGCTGCATGCGCGCGCCGGCGTCCTGGGCTGCGACCTGGCCGAACGGGATGGCCGCGAAGGCGAGCACGAGGGTGGTGGCATACAAGCTGTGGCGGATCGTGGAAGTGCGCATGGCGATCTCCTTGGTGGGATGACGATGCCTGCCTGCCGGAGCGACAGGCGGGATGCTGCCGTCGCCATGGCAACAGCCGGGCCGTGAACGCCGCGTGGCTTCAGCGGGCACCGGTTCAGCGCGGGATTACGGACGCGAAAGGCAGGTCATGGCGATGTTGTCTTCGCGTTGAATGCCGCGAGCCGCGCATGAAAAAAAGCCGGGGCGTCGCTGCGCCCCGGCTTTCCCTCGGTGCCAATGTCTACTTCAGCGCGGTCTGGCTGGTGATCACCATGCCACCCTGGTCCACGTGCATCTGGGCATCGATGCTGTCGACGCGCTCGGCCTGCGATTTCATGGCGGCGAACTGGGCCTTGGTGCGGGCCAGCTCGGCGGCGGCCTCGGCCGCACTGTCGCCCGAGTCGTCGATCGACGGCTCGTCGCTCTTGCCGATCGCTGCAGTGGCGGCGGCCACGCTGTCGATCTTCTGCTCCATCAGCTGCAGCCAGCTCAGGTACATCGCGCCGCTGATGTGCATGCGGCCCATCCGGCCGGTGTCGCCGGTCGGGTCCTTCAGGGCATCGCTCAGGCGGGTGTCCTCGCCTGCGCCGATACCGAAGGCGAGCGCCTTCTCGCCCATGGCCAGCCAGGCCGGCTGGCCCAGCATGCCCACCACGTCCTTCGGCAGCGGCAGCGGCTTGCCGTCATGGCTCGGTTTCAGCGCGGCCAGCGCGGGCACCATCATCTGGCCCATCGCGAACAGGCCGTCGGGGTTGTTGGTGCCGACCAGCACGCGCCCACTGAAGGTGGGCAGGGCGCTCTCCTTGCCCGCCGCCAGCGAGTCCAGCGCAATGCGCAGGCCGAGCATGTCGCCGAACGGCGGGATCGCCGCCTTCTGCATGGCGGGGCCGAGCTTGGCGAAGCTGTCGTTGAGGTCGGTCAGCGAGGGGCAGCTGAACGGCTTGGCGGCCACCGCCTCGGCCTGGGCCAGCCAGAACGTGCGGGCCTCGGCGACCGGCAGGGCCACGCTCAGGTCGAACGGTGCGGTGCCGGCGCCGCCCAGGCCGGGCAGCGCGACCTTGAGCCCGGCGAAGGCCTGGCTAATGTCGCCGGCCAGCGCCACGTCGAAACGCACGTCCTGGTGCTTCGCGTCAAGCCTGGTGTAGCCGAAGCTCATGGCCGGCACGCGTGCGGCGATGCGCGCGGCGTCGGTGCCGCAGCTGGGCGAGCTCTGCAGCTGGGTGGCGACCGGCTCACCGGTCTTCGCTGCGATGGCTTCGGCATGGGCCTTCTGGATCGCGCCGACCAGCGGATCCTTGCCGCCGATCGCCAGCGGCAGCGCGCGAGTCAGATCCAGTTCGCCGAGCAGCCACTTCTGGTAACCCTTGGCCTTGGCCAGCGTCTTCAGCCGGCCATCGTCCTGCAGGCTCTTCTGCGGCCGATCCAGGCCCAGCGCCTGGCGCAGCAGCGCCGGCGAGACATCAGCCGGCAGCAGCGCGGCCACCGCCTGCTTGTTCACCGTGGCCAGCACCAGCTCGGTGCCGGAGGCGGGAAAGGCGTACTTGCGGTAGCTCTGCTTGCCCACGCTGGCGACATCGAGCTTCTTGCCGTAGGCGGTTTCCAGCCTGCCGACGAAACCCTCGAACGCGCCCGGGTCGCTCAGCTGGGAGCGCAGCACCGGGGCCAGGCCGAGGCCGTAGAAGGCGGAGTAGCCCTTGAGGTTCAGGCCGGCGCCCTGGGCGAAGCTCTCGATGGTCTTGCCGTTGAATTCGGCGCGCAGCGCGCGCAGCAGGCGCGCCCCATCGGGGTCCTTTCTGCTCAGCCGCTCGGCGCTGGCGTCGAGCTGGGCGAGCTGGGACGGCAGCTGCGCGTCGGCCTGGGCGAGCAGGGCGCCGCGGGTGGCGTCGTCCATGATGTCGAGGTTGGCCACCACGTACGGCGTGTCCGCCGGCACGAAAGCCAGCGGCGCGTCCTTGTCCTTGTGCCCGCAGGCCGCCAGCATGACGCCGGCGAAACCCAGCGCGATGTATCGCGTCGTCGATCGCATGTTGATCCCCAATGTGGTGAATGCTGCGCCAGTGATTATGCCCGCTTGCCCGTGGCAGTGCCGTGGCGGGCAGCGGGCGCCCGCCGGCCGGTGGGCGGCTCAGCGGGCCAGCACTTCGTCGAGCACGGCCATGCGCACGAACACGCCGTTGCCGACCTGTTCGAGGATGCGCGACTGCGCGCCGTCGGCCACCTCCGAGGCGATCTCGATGCCGCGGTTGATCGGGCCCGGGTGCATCACCAGGCAGCCCGGCGCGGCCAGGCCCAGCCGGCGCCGGTCCAGCCCGTAGTGGGCGAAATACGCCGCCTCGTCCGGCAGTTCGATGCTGGCCATGCGCTCCTTCTGCAGGCGCAGCATGATCACCGCGTCGACGCCCTCGATGGCCTCGTCGAAGTTGCCGTAGCGGCGCACCTGCGGCGCCTCGTCCGCCGGCAGCATCAGCTCCGTCGGCCCGCACAGGCGGATTTCCTTGACCCCCAGCGCGGTGAACGCGTTGATGTCCGAGCGGGCCACCCGCGAATGCTTGATGTCGCCGCAGATCAGCACGGTCAGGTTGCCGAAGTCGGGCCGGTGCTGGCGGATGGTCAGCGTATCCAGCAGGCCCTGAGTGGGGTGCGCGTGGTTGCCGTCGCCGGCGTTGATCACCGAGACCCCGCTCATCGCATGGCGCACCAGCATGTCTGGCGTGCCCGACTGCTTGTGGCGCACCACGATGGCGTCCAGGTGCATCGCCTCGAGCGTGTGCAGGGTGTCGAACAGTTCCTCGCCCTTGCTGGTGGAGGACAGCCCGATGTCGAAGTTGACCACGTCGGCGCCCAGCCGGCGCGCGGCCAGCTCGAATGAGGTGCGGGTGCGCGTGGACGGCTCGAAGAACAGGTTGAGCACGGTGCGCCCGGCCAGCACGTCGAGCTTGCGGGTGCCGTGCGCGCAGGCGTCGCGCAGCGCCTCGGCGCGGTCGAGCAGGCGCTCGATGGTCTCGCGCGGCAGGTTTTCCAGGGAAGTCAGATGGCGCAGGCGAGGGCTCATGGCGGCGGGTCTGGGGTGGAAGGGGAGGTGTGCGTTCAGGGGCTGGCGTTGTCGGCCGCTGGCGCGTCGGCGCCGGCGAGCCAGCGTTCGAGGATGACCGCGGCGGCTTCGGCGTCGATGTCGGCGGCGTCGCGGCGGCGCCTGAGCCCGGCGGCGCGCGCGGTGGCGAAACGTTGCGCCGCTTCCTGCGAGCTGTGCCGTTCGTCGACCAGCACCACCGGCAGGCCATAGCGCTGCTGCAGCTGCGCGGCGAATCGGCGGGCGCGGCGGCTGGCGGGCTGCTCGGCGCCGTCCAGCGCCAGCGGCAGGCCGACCACCAGGGTGTCGGGCTGCCACTGCTGGTGCAGCGAGTCGAGGCGCGGCCAGTCCGGACTGTCGTCGCGGACCGCGAGGGTGGCCAGCGCGCGGGCGCTGGCGGTGTAGGTGCTGCCGATCGCCACGCCGGTGATCCGGCTGCCGACGTCGAAGCCGAACACGCAGCTCATGCGTGGCCCGCGTAGCCGGACAGCTGGCGCGGGTCGACCCCGACCAGGCCGGCAGCGGCGCTCCAGCGTTCCTCCAGCGGGGTGTCGAACACCACGCGGCCGCAGGCCTCGGCGGTGAGCCAGGCGTTGGCCATCAGCTCCTGTTCCAGCTGGCCGGCGTCCCAGCCGGCGTAGCCGAGCACCATGATCGCCTGGCGTGGGCCCTCGCCGGCGGCCATGGCCACCAGGATGTCGCGCGAGGTGGTGACCGACCAGTGGTCGTTGATGCGGTAGCTTGAATCCCAATCGCCCGGTTCGTGATGCAGCACGAAGCCGCGCTCCTGCTGCACCGGGCCGCCGATCAGCACCGGCGCGTCGGCCAGCTCGCTGTCCTGGCATTCCAGTTTCATCTGCGCCAGCACGTCGCCGAAGCGGTACTCGGACAACTGGTTCACCAGCAGGCCCACCGCGCCGGCCTCGTCGTGCTGGCACAGCAGCGCCACGCCGCGCGAGAACGGCGGATCGGCCAGGTTCGGCATGGCGATCAGGAAGTGTCCGGTCAGGGTCGAGGGCTGCACGGCGGTCATGCGTACATTGTAAGCGCAGCGCGTGCCTGGCGCAGACATCGACTGCCTTCGTTCAGCGTGTCTGCAGCACGTTGTTCGGCTGGAAGCGCCAGGTGCGGGTGATGTTGAGCTCGTCGATGCGTTCGGCGCTCCTGGGCGCCGGCGGAAACGGCGCGGCCAGGCGCACGATGCGCTCGGCGGCGGCGTCCAGGATCTTCTGGCCGGAGCTCTGGATCACCTCGATGCTCTTGATGCTGCCGTCGAGGTTGAGCACCACGGTGAGCAGCACGTCGCCGTGCAGCCCGCGGCGGCGGGCCTCCTCCGGGTAGTTGAGGTTGCCGACCCGCTCGACCCGGTCGGACCAGCCGCGCATGTAGGCGGCGTAGGCGTATTCGCGCGTACTGGCGGTGAGGTACTTCACCTTCGGCCGCTTGGCGTAGTCCACCTTCTTCTGGCGCAGCTCGGCGGCCAGCTGGGCGATCGCCTGCTGGCGCTCCAGCTCGGCGGCGGTGGGCGCCTGCTCGTGCGGGTCGACCGCGCTTTGCGCCGTATCGCTGGTCACGCGGAAATCGCTGGCGCCGCGGGTGGTGACCATGCGCGTCGGGGTGGCTTCGCGCGGCTGCGGGGTGGTGGCTTCGACCGGCTGCGCGGCGATGCCGGGGTCGGGTCTGGGGATCGCGCCGGAGAACAGGTCCGACGGTCGCGCCGCGCGGTCGCTGCGGCCGCCGCCGGTGTTGTTGGCCTGGGCCAGGAAATCCGCCTTGTCCGGCGCCTGCTGGTTGGCCACGTTGACCAGGGTCACGTCCAGCGTGGGCAGGCTGGGCGAGGGCTTCACGAAATGGAAGGTGATGCCCAGCAGCAGCACGCCGTGCAGCAGCAGCGAGAACAGCAAGGTGGCGCCGATCGGATCGGGCGGCGAAGGGGCGGTTGCAGTGGCGCTCACGCGTTGCGGTTTCCGGTGACGTGCCGTTCGATGACGTCGAACAGCTGGCCGGCAATGTTAAGCCCGAACTGCGCATCCAGTTCGCGCACGCAGGTCGGGGATGTGACGTTGATCTCGGTCAGATAGTCGCCGATCACGTCCAGCCCGACGAACAGCAGGCCGCGCCGGTGCAGCTCAGGCGCCACCTGGCTGACGATCCAGCGGTCGCGCTCGGACAGCGGCACGCCGACGCCGCGCCCGCCGGCGGCCAGGTTGCCGCGGAACTCGTCGCCTTGCGGGATGCGCGCCAGCGCGTAAGGCACCGGCTCGCCATCGACCACCAGCACGCGCTTGTCGCCGGCGCTGATCGCCGGGATGAACTTCTGCGCGATGGTGAATTGCCGCCCCTCACCGTGCGGGCCGCCGCCGAGCAGGGTTTCCAGCATGGAATTGAGGTTGCCGTCGCCGGTCCGGGCCCGGAAGATGCCGCGCCCGCCCATGCCGTCCAGCGGTTTCAGCACCACTTCGCCGTGTTCGGCCGTGAACCGGCGCAGTTCGCCTGCGTCGCGCGACACCAGGGTCGGCGCGATGCACTGCGGGAAGGCCAGCGCGAACAGCTTCTCGTTGCAGTCACGCAGCGCGCGCGGGTCGTTGACTACCGCCACGCCGCCGCGCTGGGCCGCCTCCAGCACCATCGTGTCGTAGATGAACTGCGCGTCGACCGGGGGGTCCTTGCGCATCAGCACCACGTCCAGCTCGCGTAGGTCGCGCCACTGCGCCGGGCCCAGCGTGAACCAGCGCTGCGGATCCTCGCGCACTTCCAGCGGGGCGATCCGCGCCCATGGCTCGCCGTCGCGCAGCGCCAGGTCGCCCTGCTCGAAGTAGTGCAGCGAATGGCCGCGGCGGCGCGCTTCCAGCAGCATCGCGAAGCTGGTGTCCTTGGCTGTCTTGATCGCGCCGATGGGGTCCATCAGCATGCCGACCGAAAGGGTCATCATGGTTCTCCGAGAGTGGCTCGCCGTGGGCCGGCAGGTGTCGCAAGGCGGTTATGTCCGGCCGATATACTAAGGCGGCGCCGGTCGGGGCGCCGAATTGCGACGAGGCCGGCAGACCCGCGCTGTCGTCAGTGGCCAGATGGTGCCACTATGGGGCACCCGGCAACGGCGGCCCGCGCTGCGTTGATTATTGCTTGACAGTCTTGGCGGGCAGGCGGTAAACAGCAAAGCCACTGGATTCACCGTCTTAGCGCGGTTGTTGTTGGTTGTTTCGACATTTTTTTGCATGCGCACCATCCGGCATGGCCGTTGCATGTCTTGATGACTATCCTGAGCTCGGGGCGGGCCGCAGGGGGAGTAGTGAATTTGAACATGAGCGCTAACGAGTTGGACGGTCTGAAAGTCATGGTGATCGATGACTCGAAGACCATCCGCCGCACGGCGGAAACCCTGCTGAAAAAAGAGGGCTGCGAGGTGCTGACCGCGGTCGACGGTTTCGAGGCGCTCGCCAAGATTTCCGACCAGAAGCCCGCCATCATCTTCGTCGACATCATGATGCCGCGGCTGGACGGCTACCAGACCTGCGCACTGATCAAGAACAACCCGCAGTTTCGCGCCACGCCGGTGATCATGCTTTCCTCCAAGGATGGCCTGTTCGACAAGGCGCGCGGCCGCATCGTCGGCGCCGAGCAATACCTGACCAAGCCGTTCACCCGGGACGAGTTGCTTGGTGCCATCCATCGTCACGTCAGCACGGTATCGAGCCACTGACTGCAGCTTCCGAGGGGGACCAGTGGCCACCATTCTCATCATCGACGACTCGCCGACCGACGTGCGCGTGTTCACCACGCTGCTTGAGCGGGCCGGGCATCAGGTCGTTGCCGTCAGCACTGCCGAGGAGGGTATCGAGTGCGTGCGCGCCGATATGCCCGACCTGGTCATCATGGACGTGATCATGCCCGGCATGAACGGGTTCCAGGCCACGCGTACGCTCACGCGCGACCCGAAAACCCAGAACGTGCCGATCGTGATGATCACCACCAAGTCGATGGAGACCGATCGCGTGTGGGGCTTGCGCCAGGGCGCTCGTGCGTTCATCACCAAGCCGGTGAACGAGAAAGAGCTGCTGGCGTGCATCAACGAATTGCTGCCGAGCGAGAAATGAACCCGTCCGTCAACCGCACTCCGTTCGAGATCCTGGCCCGTTACGAGCGACTGTCGCTGGCGCATGCATCGGATACGCAGGACAAGCTGGAAGCGCCCGGGTTGTGGCGCGGCATCGGTTTCCGGGTCGGTTCGCGCCTGCTGGTCAGCGGCATCGACGAGATCAACGAACTGCTGGCGGTTCCCCTGCTCACCCCGGTGCCGGGCACCCAGCCGTGGCTGCTCGGCGTGGCCAACGTGCGCGGCAACCTGGTGCCGGTGATCGACTTCGGCCGTTTCCTGTTCGGCGACCGCACCCAGCACACCGACCGCAGCCGCCTGCTGGTAGTGCGCCAGGGCGGCGGCAACGTGGCGCTGCTGGTGGACGAGGTGTTCGGCCAGCGCACGGTGGACGAGGAGCAGCGACGCGAGGCGGGGCGCGAGGAAGATCCGCGACTGGCCCGTTTCGTCGACAGCCGGGTGGGTGAGCAGCAGTTGGCCGTTTTCAGCATGAACCGGCTGGTACGCGCACCGGATTTCCGGCAGGCCGCGGCCTGACCCCGGGGCAGGGCTGCGGTGGCATGTAGGTTCGGCGCCCGCGCGGGCCGGAAACTTGGGGCAAGCATTCCCTGGCCGGTACCCGCTGTGCGGGGCCGGCAGCGTAATCAGTTAGACGGATGAGGTGAACATGAGCACTACAGGGGGCGTCAGCAGGGAACGCGGGTATACCGCACTCATTGTCCTGCTGCTGATTGCGATCGGTTTCGCGGCGCTGGACTTCTTCCTGCTCAACCAGAAGAACGGCGAGGATCGCCAGGCGATCGCGCTGACCACGCAGATCCAGGTGCTGTCGCAGCAGACGGCGAAGTTCGCGCTGGAATCGGCGGACGGCAACACCGACTCCTTCAAGGAGCTCGAATCCACCCGCAACGCGATCGACTCCGCCGTGCAGCGGCTGGGCAAGGGCGACCCCAAGAGCGGCATGCAGCCGTACTCGGACAACAACGCCACGCCCGCCGGCCGCGCGGTGAGCGCGCTGGATGCGTCGTGGAAACAGCTCGACGCCGACATCAGCAAGATCCTCTCCAACAAGGCCGTCGTGCTCGACTCCGGTCAGCGCGCGCGAACGCTGGCGCAGCAGATGCCGCTGCTCAATTCGAGCATGGAACAGGTGGTCAACATCCTGCAGCAGCGCAACGGCAGCTCCGAGCAGATGCTCGGCACCTCGCGCCAGATGCTGTCCGCCGACCGTATCATCCGCCGCGTGCAGGAAGTGCTGCAGGGCGGCGACAGCGCCCAGTCGGCGGCCGACGGCCTGTCGCGCGACGCGCAGCTGTACGGCAACGTGCTGAAGGGCCTGATCGAGGGCAACCCGGACAGCGGCGTGCGCCCGATCAACGACGCCAACGCGCGCAAGATCCTCACCGACATGGATGCCAGCTGGGCCCAACTGGCCGACCCGGTGGCCAAGCTGGTCGCCGCCGCCGGCAACATCGCCGACGTGAAGCGCGCGGGCAACCAGGCCTCGCTGGATTCGCAGACCGTGCTGCTGCGCGCGAATGACCTGTCCGAGCAGATCGGCAAGCTGCCGCTGCGGCGGCTGTTCCCGAACGTGTGGTGGGGCCTGCTCGGCGCGATCGCCGCGGTGGCGTTCGCGCTGTTGCTGGTCATCACCCTGGTGCGCGACCAGCGCCGCCGGTTCGCCCAGAGTACCGAGCTGAACCAGCGCAACCAGGAGGCGATCATGCGTCTGCTGGACGAGATGGGCTCGCTCGCCGAAGGCGACCTGACCGTGAAGACCACGGTGTCGGAGGACATCACCGGCGCCATCGCCGACTCGGTGAACTACGCCATCGACGAGTTGCGATCGCTGGTGACCACCATCAACGAGACCTCCGAGCAGGTGTCGTCCTCGGCGCAGGAAACCCAGACCACCGCCCGCCATCTGGCCAACGCGGCCGAGCAGCAGGCGCAGCAGATCAGCACCGCGACCTCGGCGATCAACCAGATCGCCAGCTCGATGGATGACGTGTCGAAGAACTCCGCCGAGTCGGCCGACGTGGCCGAGCGCTCGGTGAAGATCGCCTCGCACGGCGCCGAGGTGGTGCGCGAGACGATCTCAGGCATGGACTCGATCCGCGACCAGATCCAGGAAACGTCGAAGCGCATCAAGCGCCTGGGTGAATCCTCGCAGGAGATCGGCTCGATCGTGGAACTGATCAACGACATCGCCGAGCAGACCAACATCCTGGCCTTGAACGCGGCGATCCAGGCGGCCTCGGCCGGCGAGGCGGGCCGCGGTTTCGCGGTGGTGGCGGACGAAGTGCAGCGACTGGCCGAACGCTCCACCAGCGCGACCAAGCGCATCGAGACCCTGGTGCAGACCATTCAGTCCGATACCAACGAAGCGGTGAACTCGATGGAGCAGACCACCGCCGAGGTGGTCGCCGGTGCACGTCTGGCGGAAGACGCCGGCAGCGCGCTGGGCGACATCGAGCGCGTGTCGCACGACCTGTCCGCGCTGATTCAGAACATCTCCACCGCGGCGCGCGAGCAGTCCGCGGCGGCGACCGATATCTCGGTGTCGATGAACGCAATCCAGGAGATCACCTCGCAGACTTCGCAGGGCGCAAGCCAGACGGCCGACTCGATCGGTACGCTGGCGCAACTGGCGAGCGACCTGCGGCGCTCGGTGGCGCACTTCAAGCTGCCGGGTTGACATCGGCCGGGCCGGTTGCCGGCCCGATTGAGCAAAGCACAAGACAGGGGGCAGTCTCGCTGGTTGCAGGATGCTTGCGTTGTGCAACCGTTGAGAGAGGCGCATGAGACTTCAAGACCACATCGATTTCACCACGCTGCAGTGGGTCAAGCCGGAACTTGACGACACCTTGTCGATCGCCCGCGAGGCGCTGGAGTCGTACGTCGACAACCCGGGCAAGCGCGACTACATGCGCACCTGCGTGGATCACCTGCACCAGGTGCAAGGCACCCTGCAGATGGTCGAGCTGTATGGCGCGGCGATGGTGACGGCGGAAATGGAGGCGCTTGCCCTGGCCCTGCTGGGGGAGAAGGTCACCTATCGCGAAGAAGCCTATGCCGCGTTGATGCGTGGTTTGATGCAACTGCCCGACTACCTGGAGCGGCTTTCCAGCGGGCACCGCGACGTGCCGGTGGTGCTGCTGCCGCTGCTCAACGACCTGCGTGCCAGCCGCGAACTGGAACCGCTGCCCGAATCGGCGATGTTCCACCCCAACCTGGATGCGTTCCTGCCGGAGCAGGCGCCCGCGGCGATGAGCGAAACCTACGCCGACGCGCATCGCGGCGAACTGGCGGAGCTGCGCCTGCGCTTCCAGCAGCAGCTGCTGGGCTGGTTCCGCGGGCAGAACGCCGCGCAGCAATTGGTCAACATGCGCAAGACCCTGCTGGCGATCACCGCGCGCTGCCATCAGGTGCATGGCCGGCGCCTGTGGTGGATCGCCGCCGGGGTGCTGGAAGGCCTGGAACAGGGCGTGCTGAAGGGGCAGGCCGGCGAAATCCGCCAGCTGATCGGCAAGGTCGACCGCAACATCCGGCTGCTGATCGAACAGGGTGAAGCCAGCCTGCGCGGCGGCGATGCGGACGACGTGGCCCGCAAGCTGCTCTACATCGTGGCGCAGGCCAAGCAACGCAGCCCGCAGATGGAGCAGTTGCGCGATACCTACGCGCTGGACACGCTGCTGCCCGATGCCGGCGAACTGGAGCACGCGCGCGGCTCGATGGCCGGGCACAACCGCGCCCTGCTCGATTCCGTCTCGCGCGCACTGAAGGACGACCTGCTGCGCGTCAAGGAGGCGCTGGACCTGTTCCTGCGCCAGCAGAACGGCGACCCGGCCCAGTTGGCGGCACAGGGCGAGGTGCTCGAACGCGTGGGCGACACGCTCGGCATGCTGGCGCTGTCGGTGCCGCGCCGGGTGGTCGCCGAGCAGCGCCGGGTGCTCGACGAGATCGCCAACCGCATGCGCCAGGCCGACGAGGAAACCCTGCTCGACGTGGCCGGCGCACTGCTGTACGTCGAAGCGTCGCTGGACGACCACATCGAAAGCCTGGGCTCCGAGGACGAAGCGGACACGAGCCAGGTCATGCCCAGCCTGCCGCGCAGCGAAGCACTGGGCGTGGTAACCACGCTGATGCAGGAGGCGATCGCCAACACCGGCAAGGTCAAGGACGCGATCGTCGCGTTCGTCGAATCCGGCTGGGAACACGGCCGCCTGGCCGGTGCGCCGGCGCTGATGGACGAAGTCGCCGGTGCCATGCACATGCTGTCGTCGCCGCGCCCGGCCGAGCTGGCCCGGGGCGTGGGCCGCTTCATCGGCAACGAACTGCTGGATGACCGGCGCGTACCGAGCGGGGTGCAGATGGACCAGCTGGCCGACGCATTGGCGGCGCTGGAGTATTACCTGGAGGCGGCGCGCGAGCATCGCGGCGGCCTGGAACACATACTCGACGTGGCCGAGCACAGCCTGAGCCTGCTCGGCTACTGGCCGCTGCCGTCGGCCCGCGCGGCATCCGCCGCGCCGCTGGCATCCGAGGCGGCGTCGGTCGAATCCGCGGCTGCGGACGAGGAACATCTGGAACTGACCGAGTCGGTCAGCCTGCTGCCGGGCGAGGACCTGAGGCAGCTCTTCGTTGGTGACAGCCAGCCGCTTGCCGCCGCCGTCCACGACCTGGACGGGCTGCGCCTGGCGCAGACCGAAACCGCCGCCCCGGTCGGCGCGGATCGCGCCGCGGCGGACGAGGCGGGCGAGGACTGGATCGAGATCGAGGAAGAGGTGGTCGAGCGGGTCCCGGTGCGCGACGCACTGGCAGACAACACCAACTTCAACGTCAATGCCGAAGGCATCGACGACGATATCCGCGAGATCTTCCTCGAGGAGATGCAGGAGGAAATCGACAACCTGCGCAGCGCCGAGCAGCTTTGGCTGGCCGACCCTGCGCAGAATGCGGCGCTGGTCGGTATCCGCCGCTCGTTCCACACGCTGAAGGGCTCGGGCCGGCTGGTCGGTGCCGGGGTGCTGGGCGAGTTTGCGTGGAAAGTGGAGGACATGCTCAACCGTGTGCTGGACGGCACCATCCAGCCGGACGAGAACGTGCAGGCGCTGGTGCGCCATGCGATCGATGCGCTGCCGCAGCTGCTGGCCGCACTCAAGGACGAAGGCATGCCACGCGCACCGCTCGGCGCGATCATGCATACCGCCGAACAGCTCGCGGCCGGCAACCCGGCGCGGGTGGAGGATCACGCACCACGCGCGATGGAGACGGTGCGGCGCATCGTGCGCCGGCGCGTGCCGCGTCTCGCCACGGCGGCTGAGGCCATACCCGCGGCGGGCCTGGCCGGAGTGGGCGCCGCCCCGGAGCCGGTCGAACCCGAGCACGCCGTGGAGATGCCGGTGATGCCGCCGGTGGACCCGGTGCTGCTGGAGATCCTGCGCAGCGAGGTGGCGCAGTACCTGCAGACCATCCGCGCCGCGATCCAGCGCAGCGGCGACGAGTTGCCGATCGGCGAGGAACTGCTGCGCGCCGTGCACACGCTGCACGGGGCGATCGCGATGGTCGACATTCCGCTGCTGACGCAGTTGCTGTCGCCGCTGGAAGGCCTGTTCAAGCGCCTGCGTGCCGCCAACCTGCCGCTGTCGTCCGAGGGCCTTCGCCTGCTGGGCCAGGCGGTCGACGTGGTCGATCGCGTGATGGGCCAGTTCGACGCGGTCGAGCCGCAACTGCCGGACGCCGACGCGCTCACCGCGCAGATCACCAACCTGCGCGACCGCTACCCCGAGTCGAAGGTGGCGCACGTCGTGTTCGAGCCGCAGGCCGAAGAGGCCGAGTCGGCGGAAATCGCCGGCATGACCGACGAGGCCGATGCCTACCAGGCGATCATCGCCGACTCGCTGGAGGCCAGCATGGCCGACGCCGCGACGGCACGGGCCGGGACGGCGCCCGCCGACGCACCAGCCAATGCCGGCGAGATCCCGGAGATCCATCTGGAAGATGCGCAACACACCGAGCTGACCGCCGAGCTGGTGGCGGCGCTGGGCGCCTTTGAGCCCGAGCGGGCCGACGCCGAGCGGGCGGCTGCCGAAAAGCTGGCGGCCGAGCAGGCCGCGGCGGCGCAGGCGGAAGCAGAGAAACTGGCGGCCGAACAGGCCGCGGCAGCGCAGGCGGCAGCAGAGAAGCTGGCGGCCGAACAGGCCGCGGCAGCGCAGGCGGCAGCAGAGAAGCTGGCGGTCGAGCAGGCTGCGGCAGCGCAGGCTGCCGCAGAGAGACTGGCGGTCGAGCAGGCTGCGGCAGCGCAGGCTGCCGCAGAGAAGCAGGCGGCCAAACAGGCGGCAGCGGACCGGGCGAACGAAGAAGCGACTGGCACTGCGACGCCGGAGCCCGCGTATGCCCTGGCCGGGTCCGGCCATATCGACGCCGACCTGCTGGAAGTCTTCATCGACGAGGCGCGCGAGATCCTCGACCACGCCGACGACGTGCTGGCCCAGTGGCATGCCGAACCCGCCGAACTGGCGCACGTGCCGGAACTGCAGCGCGACCTGCACACGCTCAAGGGTGGCGCACGCATCGCCGGGCTGACGGCGGTGGGCGACCTCAGCCATGCGATCGAGACCCTGCTGGAGGAGCCGATCCGCGATGTGTCCAGGACCGGGCCACTGATTGCCGCACTGGAGGCCAGCTTCGACCAGTTGCACGCGCTGGTGCAACGGGTGGCGCAGGGCCAGGCGACCGACTACCCGCGGGCGATGATCGACCACCTGCTGGAGCTGGCCGGCGAAACCGTGCTGGCCGACGACGCGACCGCCGCGATGCCGGCGCCTGTGCCGGTTCCGGCCGCATCGTCGCCGGTCGTTTCCGCGGCGGGCGAACCAGGGCTGCCCGAGCTGATGCCGGAAGCAGAGGAGGAAGTGCGCTCCCCGCAGGAGCAGATCCGCGTTCGCGCCGACCTGCTCGACAACCTGGTCAACCATGCCGGCGAAGTGGCGATCTACCGCTCGCGGCTGGAGCAGCAGGTTGCCGGCTACCGTTTCAACCTGGTCGAGCTGGAACAGACCGTCGCGCGTCTGCGCAGCCAGTTGCGCATGCTGGAAATCGAGACCGAGGCGCAGATCATCGCGCGCTTCCAGCGCGAGCATCGCGAGGCGGGCATGGCGGCGTTCGATCCGCTCGAGCTCGACCGCTACTCGCAGCTGCAGCAGTACTCGCGTGCACTGGCCGAGTCGGTATCCGACCTGGTGTCGATCCAGAGCATGCTGGACGAGCTGACCCGCCAGGCCGAGACACTGCTGATCCAGCAGTCGCGGGTCAGCACCGAGCTGCAGGACGGCCTGCTGCGCACGCGCATGCTGCCGTTCGACACGATGGTGCCGAACCTGCGCCGCACGCTGCGCCAGGCAGCGCAGGAGCAGGACAAGCACGCGCAGCTGCACGTGGACGGTGCCCACGGCGAAATGGACCGCAACCTGCTCGACCGCATCAAGGCGCCGTTCGAGCACATGCTGCGCAACGCGATCGCGCACGGCATCGAGACTCCGGCCGAGCGTCGCAAGGCCGGCAAGCCGGTCGAGGGCGTGGTGAACATCACGGTCGCGCGCGAAGCCACCGAAGTGGTGATCCGGGTCAGCGACGACGGTCGCGGCCTGAACCGCGAGGCGATCCGCAAGCGCGGCATCGAGCGCGGGCTGCTGCGCCCCGAGACCCGGCCGACCGACAACCAGCTGCTCTCGCTGATCACCCAGACCGGCTTCTCCACCGCCAGCCAGGTCACCCAGCTGGCCGGCCGCGGCGTCGGCATGGACGTGGTGGCGAACGAGATCAAGCAGCTCGGCGGCTCGCTGTCGATCGAGTCGGAGGAAGGCAAGGGCACCACCTTCATCCTGCGCCTGCCGTTCACCCTGGCAGTGACCCAGGCCATCCTGGTGCGCATCGGCGAGGCCACGTTCGCGATTCCGATGACCTCGGTGCAGGGCGTGGCGCGGGTCAACCCGGACGAGCTGACCGCGCTGATGGCCGAGGCCGAACCCTCGTTCCAGTATGGCCTCGAGGATTACGGCATCCACGACCTGGCCGAACTGCTGGGTCTGCCGCCGGGCCTGCCGACCGAGGACGAGCAGCAGCCGTTGCTGCTGACCCGCGCCGGCGACCTGCGCGCGGCGATCCGCATCGACGCGGTGCTCGGCTCGCGCGAGATCGTGGTCAAGTCGGTCGGCCCGCAGATCAGTTCGGTCCCCGGCCTGCTCGGTGCGACCATCATGGGTGACGGTTCGGTGCTGATCATTCTCGACCTGGCGCCGCTGGTCCGCCACGGCATGATCCGGCGCGAACAGCGCCTGGCCGAAGGCCTCAGCGCGGTCCAGGCGCCGGTGGTCGAGGAAGTGCAGACCAAGCCACTGGTGATGGTGGTGGACGACTCGATCACCATGCGCAAGGTCACCAGCCGCGTGCTGGAGCGCCACGAGTACGAGGTCAGCACCGCGAAGGACGGCGTGGACGCGCTGGAGAAACTGCACGAGCGCGTGCCGGACCTGATGCTGCTGGACATCGAGATGCCGCGCATGGACGGCTACGAGCTGGCCACCCACATGAAGGCCGACCCGCGGCTGCGCGACGTGCCGATCATCATGATCACCTCGCGCAGCGGCGACAAACACCGCCAGCGCGCGTTCGACATCGGGGTGGACCGCTACCTCGGCAAGCCGTATCAGGAAGCCGAGTTGCTGGTGCAGATCGGAGAGGTGCTGGAGCAGCGTGCGGTGGAGCCGGTTCATGACTGATACGGCTCCCGCGGTCGCCTTGCTGTTCGACGACACCGAGCTGGGTAGCCAACTGCGTGAGGCGCTGCACGAGCGCGGCGCCCGGATCGTGCACGAAGGCGGCGTCGCCAGCCTCAGCCGCGAGTTGCTGCAGCAGGTCGGTGCCGACGTGCTGGTGGTCAACCTGGACGACAGCGCCGACGACGCACTCGACCGTCTCTACGAGGTGATCGACGACGACTGTCCGCGGGTGGTGTTCAACGACGCCCAGGCCAGCCGCGCGCTGGCCGGCTGGGACCGCGCCCGCTGGGCGCGCCATCTGGCGGTCAAGGTGCTGGCCGAGGGCGACATCGACCCGCCGCGACCGGGCGACGCGCCCGGCATCGAGGTGGCCGCGACGGCGCAGCCGCCAGCGCCTGCGGCCGAGGTCGTCGCGATGGCCGCTCCGGTGATGACCGCTCCTGCGGCGCAGCCGGTGGTCGAACCCGTCGTGGCGGTCGACGCCGAACCGGTGGCCGGGGTCCCGGCGCACGATGGCGCCGACGGTCGGCATGGTCAGGTCGCATCGGTGGAATCGGAAAGCCTGGCGGCGGAGCTCGAAGCTCTGCTGGCCTCCGGCGAACTGCCGCCCGATGACGACATGTCAGCCGGTCCGGGCTTGCGTTTTGTCGATGACGAAGAGCCGCCGTCGCTGCACGACGGGAACTTTGGTGCGCCGGCGGGGAGTCCGGCGGCGGTGCCGACGGCAGAGGCGCCGGTACTGTCCGGTCTGACGCCCTCGGCGTTCCAACTGGATTCCTTGCCATCGTCGTCGCTGACCGACGTCGCGCTCGCCACCGCGCCGGCATCACCGGCGGCGGCATCGCCGGTGCGTGCCCCCGCGGGCTGGACGCTGGTCGACGACGAGGCGCCCCAGGCCGCGCCGGAAGCCCCCGAAAGCCCGGATGCCCAGGTGTTCGGGATCCAGAAGCTGAGCGCTGCCGACTTTCTCGCGCCCGATGTCGAGATGGTCGCCGCCGACGTCGAGCCACGTATGAGCCTCGAGCTGGTGTCGATGGAGGAAGCCATCGCACCGCAGGCGTACGTGCATGAGCATGAGATGGTGCTCGACGATCTCGACGGTGCGCTGAGCCGGGTGGTGCTGCTCGGTGCCGCCATCGACGGCATCGACGCGGTGTGCGCCTTCCTGGCCGCGTTGCCGGCGTCGACCGGGCAGACTTTCCTGCTCACCCAGCACCTGGGTCGGCAGTCCGATGCGTCGCTGGTGGCGGAGTTTTCCGCCAACTGCGCGTTGCCGGTGCGGCTGGCCAAGGGCGGCCGCACCAGGCCGGGCGAGGTATTGCTGGTGCCGGCCGGGCAGCAGGTACGCCTGCGCCGCGATGGCATCGTCGAACTGCAGGCGAACGGCGCCGATGCGCCGCCGGAGCCGTCGATCGACGCCAGCCTGACCATGGCGGCGAATGCGTTCGGGCGCGATGCGCTGGCAATCGTGTTCGCCGGGCGCGGCAACGATGCCGTGGCCGGCGCGCAGGCGATCCATGATCGCGGTGGGCAGGTCTGGGTGGAGTCGTCGTCCGGCGAGCATTTCGCCGACATGGTCAGCGGCATCCTTGCCGAACGACTGGTCAGTTTCTCCGGTACGCCGCCCGAACTGGCGGCGCACCTGATCGAGGTGTTTCCATGAGTGATCCGCTGCCGCGTGAAATCCGTTGCGTCCTGGTGCCGGTGGGCAACCTGCGCCTGCTGCTGCCCAATGCCACCATCGCCGAGGTGGTCACCCACAGCACGCCCGAACCGCTGGCCGGTGCGCCTGCCTGGCTGCTCGGCCGGATCGCGTGGCGCGGCTGGCGGGTGCCGCTGGTGTCGTTCACCCAACTGGCCGGCACCGAGGAGGGCGACGCCGAACTGATCGAGCGCGTGGCCGTGCTGAAGGCACTCGGCGGTAACCCGAAACTGCCGTTCATCGCCGTGCTCACCCAGGGCTTCCCGCGCCTGACCACGCTGAATGCGGAGCTGATCATTCCTACCCACGACGGCAAGCCGCTGCCGCCGGGCGTGCGCGCGCATGTGCTGGTGCGTGACGACGTGGCGATGATCCCCGACCTGGAATGGATCGAGGCCAGCCTGCTGGACCTGCTCGATGCCGCCGAGCCGGCAGAGTCGATGGCGTCGTCGGTCTCGGACGACTGAACCGCTTCGGTGGGCGGCGGACTCAGCCGTCGCCGTGCAGCGCCTGCAGTGCCGCCAGCGCGGCCAGGCCGGCGGTTTCCGTGCGCAGGATGCGCGGCCCCAGCCGCAGACCCTCGAAACCGGCGGCGCCGAGTGCTTCGACATCGCGCTCGCCCAGACCGCCTTCCGGCCCCACCACCAGCAGGCCGCCAGCCGCGGTGAAGCGCAATTCGCGCGACGCCCGGCCCGCTTCCGGCAGCAGCGCCAGACGCAGCGCGCCGTCGTCGGCCAGGTCGTGCAGCCAGGCCGCCAGCGGCAGTGCCGGGGCGACCTCCGGCAGGTGCGCGCGGCCGCTCTGCTCGCAGGCACTGGCCACCACCGCGCGCCAGTGCGCCAGCCGCCTTTCCGCGCGGGCGGCGTCCAGCTTCACTTCCGAGCGCTCGGTCAGCAGCGGCACGATGCGCGCCACGCCCAGCTCGGTTGCCTTCTGCACGATCAGGTCCATCTTCTCGCCGCGCGCCACACCCTGGGCCAGGGTCAGCGGCAGTGGCGATTCGTTGCGTACGAGCTGCTTCGATTCGATCCGCACACTCAGCTCGCGCTTGCCCATGGCGAGGATGATCGCGGCGTAGTCGTGGCCGTCGCCGTTGAACACGGTGAGCGGGTCGCCGGGGTTCATGCGCAGCACGCGTGCGACGTGTTCGGCGGCCTGTGCCGGCAGGTTCAGTTCGGCGGCGACGGCGAGCGGCTGGTCGAGGTGGATACGGATCGTGCGCATCGGAACGGGTTGGGCGGGAAGGGCCGCCCAGCATAGCGCGGCGCACCACCGCCACGCCCGCGGATGAACGCACGCGAGACGGCCTGACGCCGCCGCTTGCCCCTGCTGTCGGGTCGTATCAGCATGGACTGCACTCCCCATGCGCGCTCGCCGCATCCTGTCCGCGAGCCGGAGGTGCCATGTCTAGGTTCGTTCTGATTTCCGCCATATTGCTGGCCGGCTGCGGCACAAGCGCCGCATTGCTGGCACAGGATGCCGCCACTGCGACGCGGCCGGCCGGCTCGTCCAGTCAGCCGTCGGCGCCCTCCGCCGCCCGGCCCGACGAGTACAACTGCATCCGTGAAACCGGCAGCCATATCCCGGCCAGGCAAGGGCGCTGCCTGCCGGTGAACGGGCGCAGCTACACCCTGCAGGAGCTGCAGCGCACAGGCGAGCCCGAGCTGGGCCGGGCGCTGCAGAAACTCGACCCGCGCATCACCGTCCGCGGGCACTGAGCAAAACGGGTTCAGTCCGCCACGGCGTGTTCGATGCCGGCGATGGCGGTGTCGACCAGCAGGTCGATGTCGGTCGTACTGACCACGTAGGGCGGCATGAAGTACACCACGTTGCCCAGCGGGCGCAGCAGCGCACCGTGCCGCAGGCCATGCAGGTAGACGCGCAGGCCGCGCCGCTCCGCTGCGGGATATGGCCGCCGGTCGGCCTTGTCGGCGACCAGCTCGACGGCGGCGATCATGCCGGTCTGGCGCACGTCGGCCACATGAGGATGATCGCGCAGCGGTGCCAGCCGCCGCGCCAGGTGCGCGGCCAGTGCGCGGTTGCGCGCCAGCACCGGCTCGTCGCGGAAGATCGCCAGCGTCTCCAGCGCGACCCGGCAGGCCAGCGGGTTGCCGGTGTAGCTGTGCGAGTGCAGGAACGCCTTGCCGGCGTTGTACTCGGCGTAGAACGCCTGGTAGACCCGCTCGCGGGTCAGCACCGCCGACAGTGGCAGCGTACCGCCGGTGAGCCCCTTCGACAGGCACATGAAGTCGGGCGACACCGATGCCTGCTCGCAGGCGAACAGCGTGCCGGTGCGACCGAAGCCCACTGCGATCTCGTCGGCGATGAAGTGCACCGCGAACTCGTCGCACAGCGCGCGCAGGCCGGCGAGGTAGGTCGGGTGGTACATGCGCATGCCGCCGGCGCATTGCACCAGCGGCTCGACGATCACCGCGCAGGTCTCGTGGGCGTGGCGTTCCAGCAGCGCGCGCAACTCGTCGAGGCGGCGTTTGGCCGTCTGCTCGGCGGACTCGCCGGGTTCGCCTTCGTACGCATCCGGCGATGGCGCCAGGAACGGTGTCAGCAGGAGCGGCGCATAGGTCTTGCGGTACAGCGCCACGTCGCTCACCGACAGCGCACCCAGCGTCTCGCCGTGGTAGCTGCCGGTCAGCGCGATGAAGCGGGTCTTCTCGCCATGGCCCTGGTTGAGCCAGTAGTGGAAGCTCATCTTCAGCGCCACCTCGATCGCCGCTGAACCGTTGTCGGCGTAGAACACCTTGTCCAGTCCCGGTGGGGTGATCCGCACCAGCTCCTCCGCCAGTTCGATCGCTGGCGTGTGGGTGAAGCCGGCGAAGATCACGTGCTCCAGCCGCTGTGCCTGGTCGGCAAGGGCGGCGGCGAGGCGCGGGTTGGCGTGGCCGAACAGGTTGGTCCACCACGAGCTGATGCCGTCCAGGTAGCGCCGGCCGTCGGCATCGACCAGCCACGCGTCTTCGCCGCGCACGATCGGCAGCATCGGTATCGTCTCGTGGTCGTGCATCTGCGTGCAGGGATGCCAGACATGTCGCAGGTCGCGTGCGGCGAGCGCGGCGTTGCCGCTTGCGGGATGGTTCATCCGGCTATGATCGGCGCTGGGCGGCGGACACTCAAGTCCACGCGGCGTCACTGCGGAAACCACGCTTGAAGTCACTGCGGACATACCTGATCGGCCTCGGCGTAGTGCTGGCCGCGGCCACGCTGCTGTGGTTCCTGCCGGCGCGCTGGGCGCTGCCGTGGCTGGTGCCGCGGCTGCACGGACTGCAGCTGCAGCAGGTGCAGGGCAGCGTGTGGGATGGCCGGGCTGGCGCGGTGACGACCGCCGACGGAAAGGCCCTGGGGCGACTGCAGTGGCAGTTGTCTCGGCGCGCCCTGCTCGGGCAGCGGCGGCTGCAGCTGCAATTCGAGGGGCCGCAACTGGCGTTTTCAGGCAGGGTCGGGCGCTTGGCTGATGGCCGGGTCGAAGCACGCCAGGCGAACGTGCGCGTGCAGCTGGCCGCACTGGATCGTTACGCGGCGTCGCCACTGGGACAGCCGCGCGGCGAACTGCAGCTGGACATCGACCATGCCCTGCTGCAAGGCGGCTGGCCGCTGCAGCTGGCGGCGCAGGCACGATGGCCGCGGGCGGTCATGCACACGCGCGACGGCGACGTGGCGCTGGGCACGCTGCTGGCGCAGGCGAGCGCGCAGGGCGGCGTGATCCAGGCCCAGCTGCACGACGATGGGCACGGCCCGCTGCACGCCGATGGCAAGCTCCAGCTGAGCCCGCTGGGCTGGCGACTGGACGCGACGCTACGCGCCCGACAGACTGACCCGGCCCTGCGCCGCTGGCTGGCCAGGCTGGGGCCGCCGGCGGCCGACGGCAGCGTGCGCATCGAGCGCGGCGGCGGCCTGGCCGGCAGTGGCAGTGTGCCGGCCCAACCCACGAACTGAAGGACGCGAGACAGCATGAGCCCGGATATCGCCGCAACCGCCCTGGCGGCCGCACGTGAGGCCGCCGCCGCCGCGGCCGAGGTGATCAGGCATTACTGGCGGCGTGGCGTCGAGGTGGAGCTGAAGCCCGATGCCACGCCGGTGACGATCGCCGACCGCGAGGCCGAGCAGGCAATCCGGAAGGTGCTGCAGGCGGCCCTGCCGCAGGCGTCGATCTATGGTGAGGAGTTCGGCCTGGACGGCGAACGCGGTGACCTGCTGTGGCTGGTCGACCCGCTCGACGGCACCAAGAGTTTCGTGCGCCGCACGCCGTTCTTCTCCACCCAGATCGCGCTGCTGGACGGCGATGAACTGGTGCTCGGCGTATCCAGCGCGCCGGTCTACGGCGAGACGATGTGGGCCAGCGTGGGCCACGGCGCGTGGCTCGATGGCGTGCGCGTGGGCGTGGCGGACACGGCACAGATGGCGCAGGCCTCGATCTCCATCGGCAACGTGAAGACGCTCACCGCCGACGCGCGCTGGGAAGCGCTGGGCGCGCTGATCCGCGACAGCAACCGGATTCGCGGCTACGGCGATTTCTGCCACTACCACCTGCTCTCGCGTGGCAGCCTGGACCTGGTGATCGAGTCGGACGTGAACATCCTCGACATCGCCGCGCTGGCGGTGATCGTGCGCGAGGCCGGTGGCGTGTTCACCGACCTGGATGGTGCGCCGCCGACGCTGGACACGCGCAGCGTGCTGGCCGGCACGCCGGCGATCCACGCGCAGGCCCTGCAGCGCCTGCGGCGTTGAGCGGCGCGGGTTAGAATCGCCCGATGCGCAAACTACCGACCGTCCACGCCACGCGCGACGTTACCGACAGCCACTTCCTGCACGTCGAGCAGCTCGATCTGGAATTCTCCAACGGCGTGCGTCGCACCTACGAGCGACTGAAGGGCAGCGGCCTGGGCGCGGTGATCATCGTACCGATGCTGGACGACGACACCGTGTTGCTGGTGCGCGAGTACGCCGGTGGGCTCGGCCGCTACGAGCTGGGCCTGCCGAAGGGTCGGCTGGATCAGGACGAAACCGCCGAGCAGGGCGCCGAGCGCGAGCTGAAGGAGGAGGTTGGCTACGGCGCGCGCAAGCTGAAGATCCTGCACAACCTGTCGTTGTCGCCGTCGTACATGACGCACATGGCGCATGTGGTGCTGGCACAGGACCTCTACCCCGAGAAGCTGGTCGGCGACGAGCCGGAGGAACTCGAGGTGGTGCCGTGGAAGATGGCCGAGCTGCACGCCCTGCTGGGCCGCGACGACGTCACCGAGGGGCGCTCGATCGCCGCGCTGTTCATGGCCCGCGAGTACCTCGCCGGGCGCTTCCGGCGCACATGAGCACGCCGCCAGGAAATATTCCGTCCGGGCTGGCCCGACAGGTTGGCGCGATCGCCCGCGCCGCCGGCACGGCCATCCTCGACGTCTACCACAGCGATTTCGCGGTGCAGACCAAGGCCGACGCCTCGCCCTTGACCGCCGCCGACCTGGCCGCCCAACAGGTCATCATGGCCGGCCTGGCCGCGCTGGAGCCGGCACTGCCGGTGCTATCGGAAGAAGCGAAGGCCCTGCCATGGTCAGAGCGCCGGCACTGGTCGCGTTACTGGCTGGTCGACCCGCTCGACGGTACCCGCGAATTCATCAAGCGCAACGGCGAATTCACCGTCAACATCGCGCTGATCGACGACCACCGCAGTGTGCTCGGCGTGGTGCTGGCGCCAGTCAGCGGCGAGCTGTATGTGGCCGCCCGGGACCATGGCGCCTGGCTGCAGGCGCAGGCCGACGGCCCCTGGCAACGCATCCACACGCGTCCGCTGGGGCAGCCGCCGCTGGTGGCCGGCAGCCGTTCGCACGGCGGTGTGCAGGGCGGCATGCTGCAGCAGCTGGTCGGTAGCGAGTACCAGCTGGTGCCGCTGGGTTCGTCGCTGAAGTTCTGCCTGATCGCGCGCGGCGCGGCGGACCTCTACCTGCGCCTGGGCCTCACCAGCGAGTGGGACACCGCCGCGGCGCAGTGCGTGCTGGAGGAGGCCGGCGGGGCGGTGCTCGACCTGGCCGGCCAGCCGTTCCGCTACAACCGCGGCGAGTCGCTGCTGAACCCCGAGTTCGTCGCCGTCGGCGACCTCTCGATCGACTGGATCGCACGGCTGCAGACGCCATGAGCGACTCGCCCCGGCATAGCCTCGACGATCTGCTCGCCATCATGGCGCGCCTGCGCGATCCCGAGCGCGGTTGCCCATGGGACGTGAAGCAGGATTTCGCCTCGATCGCGGCGTACACCATCGAGGAAGCCTACGAGGTCGCCGACGCGATCGACCGCCGCGACTGGCACGACCTGCGCGACGAGCTGGGTGACCTGCTGCTGCAGGTGGCGTTCCACGCGCAGATGGCGGCGGAGCAGGGCCTGTTCGATTTCGCCGACGTCGCCCACGCGATCAGCGCCAAGATGCTGCGGCGCCACCCGCACGTGTTCGGCGACACGCGCTACGCCGATCTCGACGAGCAGATGCAGGCGTGGGAAGCGATCAAGGCGGCCGAGCGCGCGGACAAGGGCGCGCCGGTCGACACCAGCACGCTGGCCGGCATCTCCAGCGGCCTGCCGGAGTGGAAGCGCGCGCAGAAACTGCAGCAGCGTGCGGCCGCCGTGGGTTTCGCCTGGCCCGGCCCCGCGCCGGTGCTGGCCAAGCTGGCCGAGGAGGTGGACGAGGTGCGCGCCGAGTTCGCCAACGGCGCCGACCCGGCCCGCCTGCAGGACGAGATCGGCGATGTGCTGTTCGTGCTGGTGAACCTGGCGCGCCACGCCGGCGTGGATTTTTCGCAGGCGTTGCGCCACGCCAATGCCAAGTTCGAGCGGCGCTTCCGGCAGATGGAACAGCTGGCGGCGGCCGACGGCACGGCGTTCGCCGAGCGCACACTGGACGAGCAGGAGCAGCTGTGGCGGCGCGCCAAGCAGCAGGAGCGCCAGCCTTAGCACCGACGCGACGGCAGCGGGCCGTCGCGGCGGTCGTTTGCGGAAGTTACTTTGCCGCCGGTGCCGCCTTGTCGGCATGCTGCATCCAGGCGGCGCGCATCTTCTCGTGCTCGGCGCGCATCTTCGCCTCGTTGGCCAGGTTCTCGTCCAGCCCCTTGCGCAGCGTGGCGATGGCCTGGTCGATGTTGGCCGGCTGCGCCTGCAGGTGGGCCAGCTGCTGGTAGGCGTAGTCGCGCACATGCGGATCCTGCGACTTGGCCAGCACGTCGTTGTAGACCGCCGCCATCTCCTTGCTGCGGCCGGCATGCATATACAAACGCTCCAGCTCCTGCAGGTCGCCGATCACGCCGCTGCGCTGGTGGTCGAAGCCGTGCATGCGCATGCTGTGGTCACGGTCGCCGTGATGCGCGCGCATGTCCTTGCCGGCCATCGCGGACGGAGTCGCCGACGGCGGAGGCGGCGTATTCTGGGCCATCACGAATGAAGCCGATCCGGCGATGAGCACGGCCAGCGCGGAAGCAAGCAGGGTTTTGTGGGGCATGGTGTGTCTCCTCGGTAGGTAGGTCAGGAAACGCGACCGGCCCGGGCACGTTGACCGGGCCGTCCATGCTTGCAACCTTTCGGCCGCCAGCTGCATCCCAGTCGGGTCGTCCATCCAAGGAGAAACCCATGCGCCGTCTTCTCACCGCCGCCCTGCTGCTGTCCCCGCTGGCCGCTTTCGCCGCCACCCCGTGCAAGTACGAGGCGGCACGCAACCTGCAGCTTGACCTGGCCGGCGTGCGCAGCGTGCAGGTCGACGTGCACAGCCACGACCTGCACCTGACCGGCAGCGCCGACGCCAAGGGTCTGAGCGTTCGCGGCCGCGCCTGCGCCTCCGAACAGGCGGCGCTGGACAAGCTGCAGATCACCCAGCACCGCGAGGGCGACCAGCTGCTGATCGACATCGGCAACAGTGGCGGCTTCAACTTCAGCCTGTTCGGCGGCAGCTCCTACGCGAGTCTGGAAGCCACCGTGCAGATGCCGGCGAACCTGCCGGTCACCGTTCGCGTGGGTTCCGGCGATGCCGACGTCGGCGGCGTGCAGCAGTTGCAGGCCAGCGTGGGGTCGGGCGACCTGCACGTGCGCCAGGTGGCCGGCAAGTTCGCCACCAGCGTGGGCTCCGGCGACGTCGACGCCAGCGACGTCGGCAGCCTGGAACTGGGTTCGGTGGGCTCGGGCGACTTCAAGGCCGACGGCATCAAGGGCGACGCCCGCATCGGCAGCATCGGCTCGGGCGACGTCACGCTGCGCAACGTCGGCGGCAGCGTGCATGCCGACACGCTGGGCTCCGGCGACCTGAGCGTGAACGACGTCGGCGGCGACCTCAGCCTCGGCGCCAAGGGCAGCGGCGACGTCAATCACTCTGGCGTGAAGGGCAAGGTCAGCGTGCCGCACGACAACGACTGAGGGCTGGGAATAGGGAATAGGGAATAGGGAGTAGGGAATAGGGAGTAGGTAGTAGGTAGTAGGTAGTAGGTAGTAGCCCGCTCGCGGCGATGCGCCTGCTTTTGCGTATCCTGAATCCCCGCTACCCGCACCAGCGCCAGGCGAGGTACACCAGCGGCGCGCATACCAGCAGGAACGGCATCGACACCAGGTGCAGCAGCCGCAAGCCATGCGGCTGCTTCGCCAGGCGCAGCGCGATCAGGTTCGCCAGCGAGCCGGTCGCCACGCCGAAGCCGCCCACGTTCACCGCCACCGCCAGCGCGGTCGCGTCGGGCGTGCGTTCCAGCAGCAGCACGGTCGCAGGCACGTTGCTGATCAGCTGCGAGGCGACGATGCCGCTGGCGTACAGGGTCAGTGGCTGGCCGAAATCGCGCCGGTCCAGCATCCGCTGCACCAGCGGCAGCTCGGCGAAGTGGCCGAGGCCCAGGAAGATCGCGGCGAAGGTGAGCAACAGCAGCCAGTCGATCCGTGCCAGGCTCGATCGCGCTAGCAGCGCAAACAGTGCCAGCAGCAGGGTGGCGCCCAGTGGTGCATGGCCGTATTCCATCAGCAGCACCATGCCCGCCAGCGCGGCCATCGACCACGCGCCGAGCCGTGCGGACACTATCCGGCCGTCGATCCGCTCCGGCGCCAGGGCCACCCGCTCGCACGGCAGCCACAGCAGCGTGAACGTCGCCACCAGCACCAGCATGACCGCGGCGACCGGCAGCATCGCTGCGGCGAAATGCAGGAATGGCAGTTGCGAGTGCTGCCACAGCAGCAGGTTCTGCGGGTTGCCGATTGGGCTCAGGGTGGAGCCCGCGTTCACCGCCAGCGCCTCCAGCACCGCCATGCGCAACACTGGCAGGTTCGAGATGGCGCCGATCGCCAGGGTCAGCGGCACGATCAGGAACAGGCTCACGTCGTTGGTCAGCACCATCGACAGCAGCGCCGTCGCCGCCACCAGCAGCAGGCCCAGGCTGCGCAGCGAATGCGCACGCGCCACCACGGCCGCCGCCGCGTGCTGCACCAGCCCGCTGTCGCGGATACCCTGGATCGCGATCAGCAGGCCCGCCAAGCCTGCCAGCGTCGGCAACTGCAGCCAGCGCCGGTAGTTCGCCAGCGGCTGCGGATCGAGCAGGGCCAGCGCGAGCGCCAACGCCGCGAACAGCCACAGCAGCCATTCTTCCCTGAGGCGCTGTCGCGGGCGGTTCGCTGTCATCGGGACATCCGGAGGAGGGTGCCGCGCACTTTATCAGCCGGATCTCCGGCAGCCGCTCAGAGCTTGTGAAGAAAACCACATCCTGTGGTTTTCTTCGATCGCGAGTCCGGTAGACGCCCCGACTCGCTCACATGAAACAGTCACTTGTGCGACTGTTTCATGTCAGGCCATCGGGCAACCGCTCCCTGCGTTGCCTCAACTCGGGCATCCATGCCCTCGCCATGCCCTTGCATGCCCTCGCCGTGGCCGGTCTGAGAGGTTGAAAAAATCACGACCTCTCAGCCTTCGCGCAACAGCCGCATCGGCGGCGTGCGGCTGACCTTGCGGGTACCGGTCAGGCCCAGCAGCATCACCACCAGCGCGGCGCCGACGGCGCCACCGAGCAGCGACCATAGCGGCGGCACGAAGTGCTCGATGTGGAACACCGCCTGGCCCAGCCACAGCCCGGCGCCAGCGGCGCCCAGTGCGGCGGTGAGGCCGGCGACCAGGCCCAGCAGGGCGAACTCGCAGGCGGCGGCCACGCGCAGCTGTGCGCGCCGTGCGCCCAGCGTGCGCAGCAGTGCGGCTTCGTGGCGGCGCTCGGCCGCGCTGGCGGCGAGTGCGGCGGCCAGCACCAGTGCGCCGGCAAGCAAGCTGAAGCCGAGGATCCAGCGCACCGCATGGCTCACGCGGTCGACGATCTCGCGCACGCGGTCGAGCAGCGAATCGACATCGACCAGGCTGAGGTTGGCGTAGTCGCGCGACAGCTGCGCCAGCTCCGCGGCGTGACCGCGCGGCAGGTGGAAACTGGCCAGCCAGGTGTGCGGCAGGCCGCTGGCGTGGGCTGGGTCGAGCAGCAGGAAGAAGTTGACCCGGAACGAGCTCCAGTCAACCTTGCGGATGCTGCCGACTTTTGCCTCGATGCTGCCTTCGCCGACATCGAAGCGCATCGTGTCGCCGATTTTCAGCGAGAACATGTCGCGCCACATGGTGTCGATCGACACCTCGGCGGCGGCCGGCCGCGCGCCGGGCCAGCGGCCGGCAACCACCTCGTTCGCCTGCGGCAGCGCGTCCGACCAGGACAGCCGCAGCTGGCGGTCGGCCCAGTCCTTCGCGCGTTCGTCGTCGAAGTGCAGCCGGTCGACCGGCTGGCCGTTGATCGCGGTGAGCTTGCCCACTGCCAGCGGCAGCATGTTGAGTTGGTTGCCGCCGACGACCGCCAGCGCCCGCGTGAAGCCGGCGCGCTGGTCGTCCTGCAGGTTCAGCGCGAACCAGTTCGGCGTGTCCGCCGGCAATTCCTGGCGCCACCCCTGCAGCAGCGCCGGCGCCACCGCCGCCAACAACAGCAGCGCACACAGGCCCAGGCTGAGCGCGGTGGCCTGGATCACGCTCAGCGCCGGCCGCCGCGCCAGCGCGGCGAGGCCCAGCCGCAGCGCGGGGTGGGCGCCCGGCGCGATGCGCCTGGCCAGCCACAGCAGCGCACCGGCCAGCAGCGCCGCAATCAGCGCCACGCCGAGCAGGCTCGCGGCGAGGATACCGGCCAGGGTGAGTGAACTGCTCTGGCTCCAGATCAGGCCCAGCGCCACCAGCGCCGGGACCAGGTACAGCGCATCGAAGCGACGGACCCGTCGCTGCATGCTCTGGCGGAACACCGACACCGGTGGCACTTCGGCCAGCCGTGCCAGCGGCGGCAGCGCGAAGCCGACCAGCACCGCGATACCCATCGCGGCGGCGGCGAATGACGGCGCCAGCGGCAACGCCGTCGGCACGTTGCCGAACAGCTGGCTGGCCAGCAGCCACGCCAGTTGTGCCAGGCCCAGCGCGAGCAACATGCCGAACGCGGCGGCCGGCACAGCGAGCGCACCCAGCGTGCCCAGCAACAGGCCGAGCACGCGCCGTCGCGGCGTGCCCAGCGCACGCAGCAGCGCCACTTCGGCGGTCTTGCGTCGCGCGTAGCGCTGCGCGGACAGCGCGATCGCGATGCCGGCCAGCAGGGCCGACAGCAGGGCAGTGAGGCGCAGGAACGCACCGGCGCGGTCGAACGAGGTGCGCATACGTTCCTGGGTCTGTTCCGGGGTGATCAGCTCGGCGCCTTGCGGCAGTGCGGTCGCCTGCGCCCAGTCGCGCCACGCTTGCACCGCGGCCGGCGCACCGGCCAGCAACAGGCGGTGGCGGCCGCGGCTGCCAGTGCCAAGCAGACCAGCCTGTTCGGCGTCGGCCAGGCTCATCAGCGCGCGCGGCGCCAGCGCCAGCAACTCGCCGCCGTCGGGCTGGCGCAGCAGTTCGGCGGCGATGGTCAGCTCACGCCCGCCCAGTTGCAGCGGCTGGCCGACCTGGAGGCCCAGCGCCACCAGCGCGCGATGGTCGAGGTAGACCTCGCCCGCGGCGGGGGGCTGGCCGTTGCGCGTGCCGCCGGCGGCATCACGCAGTTCCAGTTTGCCGCGCAGCGGATAGTGCGCATCGACGGCCTGCACGTCGAGCAGTTGGGTCTGTTCATGGGCAAACGCCACGCTGGGAAAGCTGGCGGCGCGGGCGAGCTGCAGGCCGTCGCGACGCGCGCGCTCGGCGAAGGCCTCCGGCAAGGCTTGCGGCGAGGACACGCCGACGTCGCCGCCGATCAGCTCGGCGGCGCTGGCCAGCATGCCGCGTTCGATCCGCGCCGCCAGCGTGGCGACCACGCCCAGCGCCACCACCGCCAGCACCAGCGAGGCGGCCAGCGTGCGCAGTTCCGGCAGGTGCCACTCGCGGCGCAGGCTGCGCAGGGACAGGCGAAGCAGGTTCATCGCTTTGCTCCTCCCGCTGCGCAGCAGGAGGAGGCTGGGAGGGGGAAGCTCGGGCTGGCGGGCAGATCAAAAGCACCCCACCCTGATCCCCAGCGATCGAAGGAAGTCTCTTTGGGGCAGGCAGGGGAGGGAGCAAAGGCGGTGCGTGGAGCTGAGGTGTTCATGCGGGATCCCCGGACGCGGCCAGCACGCGGCCCTCTTCCAGCTCGATCCGGCGATCGCAACGCGCGGCCAGGGTCGTGTCGTGGGTGACCAGCACCAGGGTGGTGCGGTGGTCGCGGTTCAGCGCGAACAGCAGGTCGCTGATGTGGTGGCCGGTGCGCTGGTCGAGGTTGCCGGTGGGTTCGTCGGCGAACAGCACGCGCGGGCCGTGCACGAACGCGCGGGCGATCGCCACGCGCTGCTGTTCGCCGCCGGACAGCTGGGCCGGATAGTGCCGCCGCCGCGCGCCCAGGCCCACCGCTCCGAGCGCATCGCGTGCTCGCGATCGCGCCGCGCTGCTGCCTTCCAGCTCCAGCGGCAGCATCACGTTCTCCTCGGCGGTGAGCGCGGGGAGCAGGTGGAACGACTGGAACACGAAGCCGACCAGGCGCCGGCGCAGGTCGGCGCGGGCCTCCTCGTCCAGCTGCTGCAGCGCATGGCCGTCCAGCGCGATGTGGCCGCTGTCAGGCGTGTCCAGCCCGGCCAGCAGGCCGAGCAGGGTGGTCTTGCCGGAGCCGGAGGCGCCGACGATGGCGAAGCTCTCGCCCGGCTGCACCTGCAGGCTGACCTGGCTGAGGATCTCCAGTCTCCCCTCGGGGCCGTTGACCGACTTGCTAACATCGCAGGCTTCAAGAAGAGGCCGGGAAGAATCGCTCATGCGTCGACGCCTGTGGTGGCTGGTTTTTCTGTGCGGTATCGGCAGCGCCCAGGCGGCGGCGCCGAAAACCGTGCTGGTGCTGGGTGATTCGTTGTCCGCCGCGCACAACATCCCGGTCGAGTCCGGCTGGGTGCAACTGCTGGATACGCGTCTGGACCAGATGGTGCCGAAGTGGCGCGCGATCAATGCCAGCATCAGCGGCGAGACCTCGCTGAGCGGGCGCAACCGCCTGCCCGCACTGCTGGCGAAGTACCGGCCGACCGTGCTGGTGCTGGAACTGGGCGCCAACGACGGCCTGCGTGGCCTGCCGTTGCCGGCGCTGCGCGACAACCTCGATGTGATGATCCGTGCCGCGCAGCAGGCGAAGGTGCGCGTGCTGCTGGTCGGCATCGAGCTGCCGGTGAACTACGGCCCGCGCTACCGCGACGGGTTGCGCGCGGTCTATGGGGAACTGGCGCGCAGCCGGCAGGTGGCGCTGGTGCCGTTCCTGCTCGAAGGCGTCGCGCTCGACCCCGCGTTGATGCAGGCCGATGGCCTGCATCCGGTGGCTGCCGCCGAGCCGCGGGTGCTGCAGACGGTATGGACGGTGCTGCAGCCGCTGCTGCACTGAAACCGAACCGGATCTGAACCACCGTGCCACGCTTTCACGCAGCCGTCACTTGCGCGCCGGTTATCTCTTCACATATGTGAAGCCACGGGAGGTATGGACGATGACCGTACATGACGAACAGGCGGGCTTGATCCTGCTGGTCGAGGACAACCGCCAGATTGCCGAGATGATCGGCGAATTCCTGGAGCGGCGTGGCTATTCGGTGGATTACGCCGCCGACGGCGTGAGTGGGTTGCACCTGGCGGTGTCCAACAGCTACGACGTGTTGGTGCTGGACCTGATGCTGCCGGGCCTGGACGGGCTGGAGGTCTGCCGCAAGCTGCGCCGGGAAGCCAAGAAGGCCACCCCGGTGCTGATGCTGACCGCCCGCGACACGCTGGAGGACAAGCTGGCCGGGCTCGAGGCCGGCGCCGACGATTACCTGGTGAAGCCGTTCGAGGTGCGTGAGCTGGAGGCGCGGCTGCGCGCGCTGATTCGCCGCGACCGCCGCCAGGTGTCCACCGAGGTGCTCAGCGTCGGCGACATGACTCTGGACACCGCCACGCTGCGGCTGACCCGCGACGGCCAGGAACTGACCGTATCGCCGATCGGCCTGAAGCTGCTGGCGATCCTCATGCGCGAGTCGCCGCGGGTGGTCAGTCGACGCGACATTGAACGAGAGATATGGGGTGATACGCTGCCCGATTCCGATACCCTGCGCTCGCACCTTTACAACCTGCGTCGGGTCATCGACAAACCTTTCGCGCGACCGCTGCTACACACCATCCACTCCGCGGGCTACAGGCTGGCGGATCTCGAATCGGAAGTGGCTTCTTCGCCCCAGACGGCCTGACATCAATCACCGTGCATCAGAGGTAGGCGCACACAGGTAATGGACAGCAGGGCCAACGCAGTTACGTCTCGTGTGGGTGCCTTCCGTCGGCGCGTCGCGTGGGTGTTCACCCTGCAGTTCGTGATCGTGGTGGTGGTCTGCATGCTGGGCATCTACAACGTCGCGCACACTGCGGTGGTGATCATGGTGATCGTGCTCACCACCGCGCTCGCCTGGCTCGCCTTGCGGCGCGAGTGGCGGCCGGTGCGCGCGCTGGCGCGGCTGGTGAATCGCTGGGACGGCGAGCTGCTGGATCCGGCATCACTGCGCCTGGAGCAGTTGTCCACCCATGCCGACGCCGACGTGGCCTCGCTGGCGCGGGGCCTGCACGGCTTCGCCACGCGCCTGGCCAGCTACAACCAGCGCGAGCGCAACTTCACCCGCGACGCCAGCCACGAGCTGCGCAGCCCGCTCACCGTGATCAAGATGTCGGCGGACATGCTGGCCGAGGAGGACGGCCTCAGCGACTTCGGCGTGCGCTCGGTGCTCCGGATCAAGCGCGCCACCCGCGAGATGGAAGTGCTGGTGGATGCGCTGCTGATCCTGGCGCGCGAGACGGACAGCCCTGCCGACGACCAGTATTTCGTCGTCAACGATGCGCTGCGCAAGGAACTGGATTTCGCCCGCGAGTTGCTGGCCGGTCGGCCGATCGAGCTGCTGCTGGAAGAGCCCGCCCGCTTCGCGTTGCAGGGCTCGCCGCGGGCGTTCTCAGTGCTGTGCTGGCAGTTGATCCGCAATGCCTGCCAGCAGACCGAGCAGGGCAGCGTAGTGGTCAGCGTGCTGCCCGGCGCGATCAGCGTGCGCAACCGGATTACCTCGCAGACGCCCGGCAACGGCTACCCGGCACGCGCCCGCGGTGCCGACCGGCACGGTTTCGAACTGGCTATTGCCCAGCGGATCAGCGACCGCTTTGCGTGGTCGCTGGAATTGCAGACGGGTCAGGGCCAGGAAAACATCGCGCGCATCCGTTTCCCGCATCCGCTGCCAGCGTATGCGCCGGAGCAGAGTTTCATGAAGTCGTAGGCCTCAGAGCTTGTGAAGAAAACCACTTCCTGTGGTTTTCTTCAGTCGCGAGTCCGCTACACGCCCGGACTCGCTCACATGAAACAGTCACTTGCGTGACTGTTTCATGCTCGGCCCTCGGGCAGCCGCTCCTGCGCTGCCTCAACTCGGGCATCGGGCAACTGCTCCTGCGTTGCCTCAACTCGGGCATCCATGCCCTCGCCATGCCCTCGCCATGCCCTCGCCGTGGCCGGCCTGAGAGGTTGAAAAAATCACAACCTCTCAGTCCAGTTGCAGGCGCAGCGACAGGTCGACGGCGTGCACATGCTTGGTCAGCGCACCGACCGAGATGAAGTCCACGCCGGTGCGGGCGTATTCGCCAATCGTGTCCAGATCGACGTTGCCGGAGGCTTCCAGCGGCACGCGGCCGGCGGTGCGCCGCACCGCCTCGTGCATCTGCGCCGGCTCGAAATTGTCCAGCATGATGCGGTCCACGCCGGCCTGCAGCGCCTGCTCCAGTTCGTCGAGGTTCTCCACCTCGACTTCGAGCAGCAGGTCCGGGTGCAGGCGACGTGCCGCCCGTACCGCAGCGGCGATGCCGCCGGCGGCGATGATGTGGTTTTCCTTGACCAGCACTGCGTCGTACAGCCCCATGCGCTGGTTGTGGCCCCCACCGCAGCGCACTGCGTACTTCTGCGCGACGCGCAGGCCGGGAATGGTCTTGCGCGTGTCCAGCACGCGCACCGGGGTGCCGGCGACGGCGGCGACGTACGCAGCGGTCACCGTGGCGGTGGCTGACAGCAGCTGCAGGAAGTTCAGCGCCGGGCGCTCGGCGGTGACCAGCGAGCGGGCATGCCCGGACAGGCGGCAGATCACCGCGCCGGGGGCGACCCGCTCGCCATCACGCACCTGCCAGTCGATCCGCACGGCGGGGTCGAGGCGGCGGAAGCAGGCGTCGAACCATGGCGTGCCGGCGATCACCGCCGCGTCGCGGCAGGTCAGTTCGGCATGGGCGCCGGCCGCGGCCGGCAGCAGCCCCGCGGTGGCATCGCCCGGGCCGAGATCCTCGGCAAAGGCGCGGTCGATGTCGGCGGCGATCTGCGCGGCATCCGGAGCCGCGAACGGTGCGGCTTCGATCATCCGGCGGCCGCGTCCGCCGGCGGCGTGGGGGCATCCTGCTGGCTCAGCTTGTTGACGATCGCGCTCATCGCACGATCGAACAGCGCGTTGGCGGCAAGCAGGCGGGCACGGCCATCGGTGATCAGCACGGTCAGTTCCTGCGGCGAATAATCAGCCACCTTCAGGCCGCGCCGGTTGACGAACAGGTAGCGGCCGCTCATCGGGCTGATCCACGACAACTTGGCACGGGTCATCGCCTCGTCGGGCAGGCAGAACTCCAGCCAGGTGCCCGGTTGCAGCGCCTGTACCTGGTGCCACTCCGGACTGTCCAGCGGTGCTTCGGCGAGATCTTCCTCGACGCTGTCCGGCGGCGTGGTGGCCTGGTCGATGACCGGCTGGATGCTGTCGGGGATTGCCAGCATCGCGGCATCCTCCTCGACCGCCACGGCCTCGGTGGCGCCCACGGTTTCGCCGAGCCGCTGCCGGTAATAAGTGTGCAACTGGCCCAGCAGGCGCTCGATATCCTGTTCCTGGAACGCCACGTTCGCCAGGCCCTGGCGCAGCGCGCGCTCGATGCCGGGCAGCATCTGGCGCAATGCCTGCCGGCTTTCCGCCGTGGTAGCCGGCTTGGTGCTGGCGATGAAGTCGTCGACGAAGCGCAGCGCGCTCTTGAACTCGGGTGAGCTTTCGCCCTGGCGCAACAGGGTCAGCACCAGATGGTTGGCCCAGGCGCGGGCGAGCACGCCGTGCACCAGTGGCGGCAGCCTGTACTCGCCGACGCGGTCGAGGATTTCGCGCGCGGCGCGACGGCGCGCCTGCTCGAGCTTCTCGCGACCGCGGGTGGATTCGGCCACGCGCTGCTCGGCCAGTTCGGAACGGCGCTTGTTGAGATCCTGGAACTGCTGCAGGTCGAGCAGCAGGCGTTCGAAGATGCCCATGTCGTCGTCGAAGTCGTGCAGCAACTGGTCGACGATCGACTTCACCTTGTCGTGCAGGCGGCGGTCGCGGTCGGATTCCTCGGACCAGCCCTTGGCCTGCTCGGCCAGGCAATCCAGCAGTCGTCGCGCCGGATGCTGGCGGTGCGCGAACAGCTTGCGGTCCAGAATCGCCGCCTTTAGATACGGGATCTGCAGCCGCGCCAGCATCACCTGCATCGTGGCCGGCAGGTTGCGGTCCTCCAGGATGAATTCGAACAACATGCCGACCAGGTCGATGGTATCTTCATCGATGTTGGCGACGTGGCTGGGCTTCTCGCCGCGCAGCGCACCCAGCTGGGTCAGCAGTTGGCCCTTGAGCTGGAGTACCTCGCGGCTCAATGCGGCGGCATCGCCCGGTTGCGCGTACGGCAGTGGCCCGGCGCTGGCGATCTGGCTCTGCAGCACGCTGAGTGCGCCCAGCAGCTCGTTCGCCGACGGCAGCGGTCCGCCCGGCATCGCATGCATGGCGTTGCCGCCGGCGGCCGGGCCGCGGCGCGCGCTGAACAGCGCATGCAGGGTCTGCAGCAGGTCGCCGGGAATCTCGCCGGTCGCCTCGCCGGCCACCTCGGCAGCCGCCTGCGCGGCGCCGGTCGCGTCGCCGCGCAGCGCTTCGTGGCGCAGCTGCGGCAGCACGCCGGCGCGGACCAGCTCGGTATTGATTTCCTGATAGAGCTCTTCCAGCGAGGACAGCACGTAGCGATCGAACAGCTTGTAGATGATCAGCTTGACGCGCATGTCGGCGCTGAGCTCATGCAGCGCCTGGCGGAATGACTGGGCCAGGATCGCCGGCGCCACCGGATTGCTGGAATCCTCGATCTTGCGGCCGCCGCAGATCACCGACAGGCGCTGGTTGACCGCGAACAGGTCGCGCGCGAGGCGCGCGTCGTTCTTGCTGATCATGCTGGTGATGGCCAGCGATTCCTCCAGCTCGTTGTCGGCCACCAGCGTCAGCTCGGGGGTGCCGAACGGCGAGGCCGGGTTGCCCGCGGGCTGCGGATGGATCAGCTCGCCGATCTGGCGGTTGATCGCGCCGAGGAAGCTGCGCTCCACCGTGGGCCGGCGCTTGCGCACTTCGCGCATGCCGTCGAAGTAATGCATCTGCGCGGCGTTGTTCTCGGCCTTCTCGGCCAGGTCGAACAGGGCGTCGTCGACGTGCTCGAAGGCGTTGCCGACCCATTGCTGCAAGCGCTTGCCGGCGATGTTGCGCACGGAGGCGAGCAGTTCGCCGACGCGTTCGCTGGCCGGGTCCAGGCGCTGGCTGAGATGGATGACTCGGGATGGATCACTGGCTTCGTTCATCGCCAACCCCTGAAACGTTGGTACGCGATCCGACCCGGGAAGGCGCCGCGCAAGCGTTGACGATAAGGCAAAGCGGGGGGCCGTGTCATGCGTCGGGCGCCTGTCGGGAAGCGCTGCGCGGCCTCAACTGGCGGGGAATCCGTTCAGCTGGGCGGTGCCGATGCCTTCCTCGGGCAGCATCACCGGAATGCCGTCCTCGACCCGGTAGATCACCTTGTGGTCGGTGGTGATCAGGCCTTCGCCGATCCGCTCGCGCACGGTGGCGCCGGCGACGGTGTCGACCTTGCCTGCGCCGATGGCGTCGTTCAGCGCGTCGAGCTCGCGCTTGCCCAGCGGACGCAGGGGCATTTTGCTGACCGGGCAGCACAGAATATCGAGCAGACGCTTGTCCATGCTTGGATGTGCAGGGTGGGGAAAGCCCTTACAATAGCCGTTTTTGGACGGCCCGGCCATGACAGGAACAAGCAGGGCGCCGCGTGTCGGCGTAGTGATGGGCTCGCGTTCGGACTGGGAAACCATGCAGCACGCGGCGAACGTGCTGACCGAGCTGGGCGTGGCGCACGAGGTGCGGGTGGTTTCCGCCCACCGCACGCCGGACCTGCTGTTCAGCTACGCCGAACAGGCGCCGGCACGCGGGGTGCAGGTGATCATCGCCGGCGCCGGCGGCGCAGCCCACCTGCCGGGCATGCTGGCGGCGAAGACCCGCCTGCCGGTGTTCGGTGTGCCGGTGCAGTCGAAGGCGCTGAACGGGATGGATTCGCTGCTGTCGATCGTGCAGATGCCGGCCGGCGTCCCGGTCGGCACCCTGGCGATCGGTCGGGCCGGCGCGGTGAACGCCGGTCTGCTGGCGGCCGCGGTGCTGGCGCTGCACGATCCGGCGCTGGCCACGTCGCTGGAGCATTGGCGCGCACGCCAGACCGAGGCCGTGCTCGAACAGCCGGACCCGAGCCGATGAGCGATCGGCGGCAACCCGTGCTGGGCGTACTCGGCGGCGGCCAGCTGGCGCGCATGCTGGCGCTGGCGGCGGCGCCACTGGGCGTGAAGACGCTGGTGGTGGACAACGTGGCCGACGCCTGTGCAGGGCAGGTTGCGCCGCTGGTGGTGGCCGACTGGGCCGACTACGACGCGCTGGAGGCTTTCGCCGCGCAGGTCGACGTGGTCACCTTCGATTTCGAGAACGTGCCGGCCGAGACGGCGCGCTGGCTGGCCGAACGGGTGGCAGTGTCGCCGGCGCCACAGGCGCTGGCGGTGGCGCAGGACCGGCTGGCCGAGAAGACCCTGTTCCGCGAGTGCGGCCTGCACACGCCCGACTTCATGACGGTGGATACGCGCGAGCAACTGGATCAGGCGCTGGCCGCGATCGGCGTGCCGGCGATCCTCAAGACGCGCCGGCTCGGCTACGACGGCAAGGGCCAGTTCCGCCTGCACGTGCTGGCGGATGCGGAGGCGGCCTGGGCCGCGCTGGGTGCCCAGGCGGCGAAGCATGGCCTGATCCTGGAAGCGTTCGTGCCGTTCGAGCGCGAGTTGTCGGTGATTGCCGTGCGCGGCCGTGACGGCGATTTCCGCACCTGGCCGCTGACTCGCAACTGGCATGTCGACGGCGTGCTGTCGATGAGCCTGGCGCCGGCGCCGGACATCGGGCAGCTGCAACAGCGCGCCACCGCGCTGGCACGCACGCTGGCCGAGCGGCTGGGCTACGTCGGCGTATTCGCGCTGGAGTTGTTCGTCAAGAATGGCGACTTGCTCGGCAACGAGATGGCGCCGCGCGTGCACAACTCAGGCCATTGGACCATCGAGGGCGCGTACGCCAGCCAGTTCGAGAACCACGTGCGTGCGGTGCTCGGCCTGCCGCTGGGCGACACCGGCGCGCGCAGCCCGTCGGCCATGTTCAACTGGATCGGCGAGCTGCCCGACGCGTCCGCGCTGCTGCGGACCGTCGACGCGCACTGGCACGACTACGGCAAGCAGGCCCGCCCTGGCCGCAAGGTGGGCCATGCCACGGTGTGCGCGCCGGACGCCCGGCAACTGGCCACACGCCTGGGCGCGATTGCCGCGGCGCTCGGGCGCGAGGCGCAGGTGGCGCCGGTGTTGTCTGCGCTCGGTTGAGCGGGGCCGGCGCGGGCACAAAAAAACGGAGCCGCCAGGCTCCGTTTTTTTGTCTGTACCGGGGGAGAATCAGGCCAGGTTGCCGGCCGCGAATTCCCAGTTCACCAGGTTCCAGAACGCCTCGACGTACTTCGGGCGGGCGTTGCGGTAGTCGATGTAGTAGGCATGCTCCCACACGTCGGTGGTGAACAGCGGCTTGTCGCTGCCGGTGATCGGGGTGGCCGCGTTGGAAGTGTTGACGATGCCGAGCGAGCCGTCCGGACGCTGCACCAGCCAGGTCCAGCCGGAGCCGAAATTGCCGGCGGCGGACTTGCTGAACTCCTCCTTGAACTTCTCGAACGAGCCGAACGCCTTGTTGATCGCGTCGGCCAGCTTGCCGCTCGGTGCGCCACCGCCCTTCGGGCTCATCGAATTCCAGTAGAAGGTGTGGTTCCAGACCTGTGCGGCGTTGTTGAACATGCCGCCGGAGGATTTCCGGATGATCTCCTCGAGCGGGGCGCTGGCAAACTCGGTGCCCTCGATCAGCTTGTTGAGGTTGGTCACGTAGGCCTGGTGATGCTTGCCGTAGTGGTATTCCAGCGTTTCGGCGGAGATGTGCGGCTCCAGTGCGTTCTTTTCGTACGGCAGCGGAGGAAGTTCGATCGCCATGATGGGGCTCCTTGAAGGTGGCTGGGGGGGAGGAAAGGTCGGCGTAGCGGACGGCAGCCGACGGGTGACTGATACAATACCGGCTTGCCTGCATTGTAAAGATGAAACACCGAGCCATGGACATCAACGAGCAAATCAGGGCGGTACTGGCCGAGCATCCCATCGTGCTTTTCATGAAGGGCACGCCCGAGTTTCCGATGTGCGGCTTCTCCAGCCGCGCGGCCAGGGCGCTGGCTGACGCCGGCGCCGTGTTCCATGCAGTGAATGTGCTGGCCGATCCGCAGGTTCGCGCGGCGCTGCCGCACTTCTCGAACTGGCCGACGTTCCCGCAATTGTTCATCCAGGGCGAACTGATCGGCGGTTGCGACATCATCGAGGACCTGAAGTCTTCCGGCGAGCTGTCCCGCATGGCTTGCGACGTGGCCGGGGTGGCGCCTTGACGACGTTGCGCGCGTCGCGCCTGCCCACGGGCTGGCAGCCCGCCGCCGACACCCTGGCCGATCGCGTGGTGCTGGTCACCGGCGCCTACGGCGGGCTCGGCGGCGCGGTGGCGCGAGCGGCGTCGCGTGCCGGCGCCATGGTGGTGATCACCGGCAAGCGCCAGCGCCAGCTGGAACAGCTGTACGACGCGATGCTGGCCGAGGGCCTGGCCGAACCAGTGATCCATCCGCTGGACATGGAACTGGCCACGCCGCGCGATTACGTCGCGCTGGCCGAAGGGCTGGAGCGCGATTTCGGCCGGCTCGACGGCATCGTGCACGCGGCGGTCAGCTTCGGCGGACTGACCCCGATCAGCATGCACAAGCCCGATGCCTGGTTGCGCGCGATGCACGTCAACGTGAACGCGCCCTTCGCCCTGACCCAGGCCTGCCTGCCGCTGCTGACCCAGGCTGCCGACAGCGCGGTGGTGTTCGTGCTGGATGATCCCGCGCTGCTGCAGCGCGCGCACTGGGGCGGCTACGGTGCATCGAAGGCGGCGCTGGAACGGTTCGTGGCGATCCTGCACGAGGAGACCGATAGCGGTCCGCTGCGCACCCATGCGATGCTGCCGGCGCCGATGCGCACCGCGCTGCGGCAGCTGGCGTATTTCGGCGAGGACATTCTGCAGCGGCCGTTGCCGGACGCCGCCGCCGCCGCTGCGGTGTACCTGCTCGGCGCGCAGGGTGCCGCGGCGCGCGGCACGTTGCTGGACCTGCGAGACGCCTGACCGGTAGTCACCCGGCGGCACCGTTGCGTGTCGCGCCACTAGAAGGGAGTCGAGATGGAATCGCAGATGACTACATTGTCGGCGGGCATCCTGCTGTTCCTGATCATGGACCCGCTGGGCAACATCCCGTTGTTCCTCAGCCTGCTGAAGGAAGTACCGCCGAAGCGCCGGCGCCGCGTGATGGTGCGTGAACTGCTGATCGCGCTGGGCGTGCTGCTGGTGTTCCTGTTCGGTGGCCAGTACATCCTCAAGCTGCTGCAGCTGAAGCAGGAGTCGATCAGCATCGCCGGCGGCATCGTGCTGTTCCTGATCGGCATCCGCATGGTGTTTCCGCCGGCCGATGGCAGCGGCATCTTCGGCAAGGCCGGCGGCGGCGAGCCGTTCATCGTGCCGATGGCGATTCCCGGCGTGGCCGGCCCCTCGGCGATGGCGGCGCTGCTGCTGCTGACCAACACCCAGCCCGGCCGCACCGCCGACTGGACCATTGCGCTGCTGCTGGCGTGGCTGGCCAGCTCGGTGATCCTGCTCAGTGCCACCTACCTGTTCCGCTGGCTGGGCGAGAGCGTGCTCACCGCGCTGGAGCGCGTGATGGGCATGTTGCTGATCGCACTGTCGGTGCAGATGTTCATGGCCGGCGTGGCTGCCTTCCTTCACGAGAACGTTTGAAACGATGACCTTGGCCCGGTTGTCGCAGAGCAAGGCTCGCATGATCGTGCGGCTGTCATAATCGGCCGGCAGGATGGGGGGAACCCGAGGAGGCAGACATGCTGAGCATCGAACAGTCCCTTGTCGATCGAGTGCCCTGGTTGGCGCAATATCCGCGTCTGCGCCGGCCGATGGCGGGCATGCTCGGGCGGCTGGCCGACGAAGACGGCTTCAACCGCGTGCTGGCCCGGGTCGGTGGTGCCGAAGGCTTCGACTTCGTCGATCGCGTGCTGGACGTGCTCGGCACCAGCCACCACGTCAACCCCGGCGACCTCGAGAACATTCCCGTCGAGGGCCCGCTGCTGGCGGTGGCCAACCATCCGCTGGGCATGCAGGACGCGCTGGCGCTGCTGCAGCTGATCGGCTCGGTGCGCCGCGACGTGCGCATCCTCGGCAACGACTGGCTGGCGACAGTGCCGCAGCTGGGCCAGTTGCTGCTGCCGGTGGACGTGTTCGGCAAGGGAGCCGCCTCGCGCCTGCGCGGCATCTATCGAGCGCTGGAGCGTGGCGAGGCGCTGATCGTGTTCCCCGCCGGCGAGGTCTCGCGCATGCGCCCCGGCGGCGTGCGCGACGGCCACTGGTCGGACGGCTTTGCGCGGTTGTCCTTGCGCAGCAAGACGCCGGTGCTGCCGGTACACGTGTCGGCGCGCAATTCGGCCATGTTCTATGGCCTGTCGATGCTGGCCAAGCCACTGAGCACAGCGATGCTGCCGCGCGAGGCGGTGGCGCCCGGCAAGCGGCGGATCGGTTTCAGCATCGGCGCGCTGGTCAGCCCCGAGGAGCTTGCGCAGCGCAGCGGCGGCTCGCCGAAGCAGGCCGCCAGGCTGATGCGCCGGCACGTCTACCGGGTCGGCCAGCACCGCGGCCTGGTGTTCGGCGGTCAGGCGCCGCTGGCCTTGCCCGAGCCGGCTGCGGAGGTCGCGGCGGAGCTTTTGCGCTGCGAGAAACTGGCCGACCTGGGTGATGGCAAGCAGGCGTGGCTGTTCATGGGGATGCCCGACAGCGCGGTGATGCGCGAGATCGGCCGCCTGCGCGAACTGACCTTTCGCAAGGTCGGCGAAGGTACCGGCGCCCGGCGCGACCTGGATGCCTACGATGCGCACTACGAGCATCTGGTGCTATGGGACCCGCAGGCGCTGCGCATCGTCGGCGCCTACCGCTTCGGCCACGGCGGCCGGCTGATCGCCGAGCGCGGCATGGGCGGCCTGTATACCTCCAGCCTGTTCGACTATTCGCCGGCGCTGGAATCGCGCCTGGCGCAGGGGCTGGAACTGGGGCGCAGCTTCATTGCGCCGGCGTACTGGCGCTCGCGCGCGCTGGATCAGTTGTGGCAGGGCATCGGCCTGTATCTGCAGCGGCACCCGGAGCTGCGCTACCTGTTCGGCCCGGTGAGCATGTCGATGAGCCTGCCGCGCGAGGCGCGCGAATGGATCGTCGCGGCGCATCAGCATTATTTCGGCGCGCCGGGTCTCGCCGCGGCGCGCCAACCCTTCGTGGTCTCGGCCGAAGTGGTGCAGGGAGTGCGCACGGCGCTGGAGGGGCTGGACGCTGTTGCCGGCCTGGGCAGGCTGAAACACCACCTGGACGCGCTGGGCGTGAGCATGCCGGTGCTGTATCGCCAGTATGTCGACCTGGTCGAGCCCGCCGGCGTGCAGTTCTTCGACTTCGGCGAGGACCCGGGTTTCTCCGGCTGCGTGGACGGCCTGGTGATGCTTGACCTGGCCAACCTGAAACCGGCCAAACGTGCGCGCTATCTCGACAAAAGGGAATGATCCGATATAGGCGACGGAGCAGGCTTGGCCGCAATGAAGGCGCCAGCTTGGCTCTATCTCATTGATCAGGAAGGATTCGTGTTGCGACCAAGGGAGATTCGATGACTACCGTTGTCGTGTGACCGTTACAAAAAAGTCACACAATGCCGTTAAAATCGCTTAACAAGCGCGCGGGCGGGAAGGTCCAGCGAGCGGAAATTTTTGCAGGTCCATGCTCCATGGGGCCGCAGCAATACCAAAACCGGGGTTATGCATCGCGTCTGTTCACGCCTGGCACCTGCCGGGCGTGGCGGCGTTTTTGACCCCAATCATGAGTCTTTTTTCGTTGCGAGCCTGAGGGACGACCCAAGTAATGAACAATCGAATTCGCGCCAAACTCCTGCCGTTTGCCATTGCCTCGTTGCTGGCGGCGTCAGTGCCTGTCATTGCGCAGGACACCTCCTCCTCGATCAGCGGCCGCGTGCTCGACGCGAACGGCCAGCCGGTGGCCGGCGCCACCGTGCAGATCGTGCACGAGCCGTCGGGAACCACCAAGATCACCACCACCGACGCGGATGGTCGCTATTCGGCGCAAGGCCTGCGTGTTGGCGGCCCGTTCGACGTGACGGCTTCCAAGGCTGGCCTGAGCCAGGTCGAGCAGAACAACGTCTACTTGCAGTTGTCGCAAAGCACGGCGGTGAACCTGACCATGGGTGCAGTGGAAGCGAAGAACCTGGAAGGCGTGACCGTTTCGGCCAATGCCCTGGCGCAGACCTTCACGCCGGACAACAAGGGGCTTTCGACCAACGTTTCGCAGCGCGAACTGCAGGCGACGCCGACGCCGGGTCGCTCGATCCAGGACATCGCCCGGCTAGACCCGCGTATCGTCATCACGGATCGCGGTGACGGCTCGATGTCGGCGATGGGCCAGAACAGCCGCTACAACAACATCAGCGTGGACGGTGTCTCCGTCGGTGACCCGTTCGGCCTGAACTCGAATGGCATGCCGTACATCGGCTCGCCGGTGTCCACCGACACCATCGAGGAATACAACATTTCGACTGCGAACTTCGACGTGGCCTCCGACACGGTCGGTGCCAACATCAACGCGGTGACCAAGAGCGGCACGAATGAGTTCCACGGTTCGGTGTACTACGCCTATCGCAACGCCGACAAGCTGGTTGGCAACGCGGGCTGGCTCGACAAGGATCGCGAGTACAAGGGTTACAAGAACGACTGGACGGCGGGCGCCACGCTGGGCGGCCCGATCATCAAGGACAAGCTGTTCTTCTTCGCGAATTTCGAGAAGGAAAAAACCGTTGGCCTGGGCGCCGACTCGGCCAATGGCCTGGATCCGTCGCTGACTGGCGCATCGACCTCCAACAAGGTCTCGCCGGCGGACCTGCAGCGCGTCATTGATGCCGCAAATGCCCTGGGCCTGAAGCCGGGCTCCTTCAGCGGCGGCACCTCCGACCTGGAGGACAAGCGCTACCTGCTGAAGCTGGACTGGAACATCGCCGACAACCATCGCGCGAGCCTGTCCTACCAGCGCACCAAGGAAACCCAGCCTATCGTGCAGGGCAACTCCTCCAGCTCCATCGGCTTGACCAGCTACTGGTACACCAAGAACAGCGACACCAAGAACACCGTGCTGCAGGTGTTCGACGACTGGACCGGCAACTTCTCCACCGAGGCCAAGATCGGCTACTCGCAGTTCTCGCAGGTGCGCACGGTCGATACGCAGCAGCCGCAGGTTTGGGTGGACATCACCCGCACCCTCGACAAGAAGGGCAAGCAGCAGGGCAAGGCGCCGTACGTCGACCTGGGCGAGGATCAGTACAGCCATTACAACGTGCTGGACATCAAGACCTGGAAGGGGTTGTTCGCCGGTACGCTGTATCTGGACGAGCACACCATCAAGGGCGGCGTCGATTTCCAGCAGAACAAGATCTACAACCTGTTCGGCCGCACCCAGTTCGGCGCGTACGAGTTCTATGGCATCGACAACTTCGAGAAGGGCATCTACGGCTCCTACAACCTCTATCAGCCGGCCGCCGGCTACACGATGGCCGACGTAGCGGCCGCCTGGACCCTGCGCCAGTACGGCTTCTTCCTGCAGGATACCTGGCAGCCCACCGGCAACCTGTCGGTGCAGTACGGCGTGCGCGTGAACCTCAACAAGACGGGTGATTCGCCGATCTACAACCCGACCTTCACGACCGCGTTCGGGTATCGCAACGACAACACCATCGACGGCATGAAGCTGGTCGAGCCGCGTCTGTCGTTCAATTACAGCTTTGACAGCGAGCGGATGATGCAGCTGCGCGGCGGCGTGGGCCTGTTCCAGTCCAATCCGCCGACGGTGTGGATGACCAACCCGTACCAGAACAATGGCATGACTGTGGCCACCTACTCGGTGTTCAACAACCAGGGCCTGCAGCCCGGCGTCGGCAACACGCTGCCGGTGTTCAGTGCGGACCCGTTTGCGCAGAACCTGCCTCCGGGCAACGCGCAGATGAACGTCGACACGGTCGACCCGAACTTCCAGTTGCCGTCGGTGTGGAAGATGAGCCTGGCGTTCGACCGCGAGCTGCCGTGGCTGGGCACGATCTTCTCGGCCGAATACCAGCGGATCATCACCCGCAACGGCATCTTCTACAAGAACATCAATATCGGTGCGCCGACCGGCGTGCTGCCAGACGGCCGCAACCAGTACTGGAAGACCCCGGGCGAGGCCAGCGTCTCCAGCGACGCGCGGGCCAACCAGGACAAGCGTTTTTCCGGCACGTCGACCCTGCTGACCAACACCCACAAGGGCCGCTCCGAGGCGCTGACCCTGTCGCTGAAGAAGCCGTTCTCGGAGAACTGGTTCGGCAGCCTGGGCGTGACGTTCGGCAATGCCACCGAGGTGAATCCGGGCACGTCCAGCCAGGCCAGCTCGAACTACTCCAACAATGCCTGGGTGAATCCGAACGACGACGTGGCATCCACGTCGAATTATGCGATCAAGCAGCGCCTGAATGCTTCGCTGACCTGGCAGCATCGTTTCTTCGGTGATTATGTGACCAGCGTCAGCGCGTTCTACGACGGCCACAGCGGACAGCCGTACAGCTGGGTCTTCGGCAACGACGCCAACGGCGATTCGTACAAGACCGACCTGATCTACATCCCGAACAAGGGCGATGTGAGCTTCAAGGCGGGCACCAGCCAGGCCGCGATCGATCAGTTCTTCAACTTCATCCAGAACGATTCCTACCTGAAGGATCATCAAGGTGCCATCGCTGGCCGCAACCGTGCCGCTTCGGCCTGGGTGAACCAGGTAGACCTCAGCTTCCGTCAGGAAGTGCCCGGCATCTTCAAAGGCAACAAGGGCGAGCTGCGTCTGGACATCTATAACTTCATGAACCTCCTGAACAGCGACTGGGGCCAGCAGAGCTACGTGCCCTTCCCGTACACGCGCACGCTTGCCAGCTACGAAGGCGTGGGTGCGGACGGGAAATACATCTACTCGCTGCCCACCGACAAGAGCGGCAACTACCAGCCGGCCCCGAAGATCACCTACGACGCCGGCCGCAACACCAAGACCAACGTGGTGTCGCGCTGGTCGGCGATGATCACGCTGCGCTACACGTTCTAAGCGCATCGCGCCGTCTGGCGGGAAAAGCCGGTGGCCCGTGAGGGCGCCGGCTTTTTTCTGGCCGATGCACGCGCAGGCCGATACTTGACCCTGTCCGGCGTATGGCACGAAGCTACGCGGCTAGTCTTGAGCCAAGGCCGACGCACCCAAGAACATGGAGACTCGATGAACGCCCCTTATGCCGATCCTTCTGTCACGGCCAAGACCGTCAGCGCCCGCATCTCGCCGATCGGCGGCCTGGACGTCCTTTCCCGCAACGAGGTGGCGCGCCTGCGCGGCGCCAGCGGTTCGGGCCTGCATGCGCTGCTGCGCCGCTGTGCGCTGGCGGTGCTGACTTCCGGCAACATCAGCGATGATCCGCGGGCGATCCTGGAGCAGTACCCGGATTTCGACATCCAGGTGCTGCAGCAGGATCGCGGCATGAAGATCGAACTGTCGAACGCGCCGGCGCAGGCGTTCGTGGACGGCCAGATCATACGCGGCATCAACGAGCTGCTGGTGGCGGTGGTGCGCGACATCGTCTACGTGTCGACCCAGCTGGAGCAGATTGGTTTCGATCTGGACGCGTCCGCCGCGCTGACCCAGAGCGTGTTCGAGATCCTGCGCAACGCACGCATCCTCAAGCCGCAGGTCGACCCGAACCTGGTGGTGTGCTGGGGCGGCCATTCGATCTCGCGCGAGGAGTACGACTACACCAAGCTGGTCGGCTACCAGCTCGGCCTGCGCGGGCTGGACATCTGCACCGGCTGCGGTCCGGGCGCGATGAAGGGACCGATGAAGGGCGCGACCATCTCGCACGCCAAGCAGCGGCGGCGGCACAACCGCTACATCGGCATCACCGAGCCGGGCATCATCGCGGCCGAGTCGCCGAACCCTATCGTCAACCACCTGGTGATCATGCCGGACATCGAGAAGCGGCTGGAGGCGTTTGTGCGCCTGGGCCACGGCATCATCGTGTTCCCCGGCGGCGTCGGCACGGCCGAGGAGATCCTCTACCTGCTTGGTATCCTGCTGCACCCGGACAACGCCAGCACGCCGTTCCCGCTGATCTTCACCGGTCCGCGCCAGTCGGCGGCCTATTTCGAGCAGATCGACCGCTTTCTGCGGCTCAGCCTGGGCGACGAGGTGGCCCGGCATTACCAGATCGTCGTGGACAACCCGGAAACGGTGGCGCGCATGATGATCAAGGGCCTGGAGAAAGTGCGTCACAACCGGCTCGACACCAAGGATGCATTCTTCTTCAACTGGGCGCTGCAGATTCCGCTGGAGTTCCAGCAGCCGTTTCGCCCTACCCACGAGGCGATGCGCGCACTGCAGATTTACCATGAGCGTCCCCGGCACGAGCTGGCGGCCGACCTGCGCCGGGCGTTTTCCGGCATCGTCGCCGGCAACGTGAAGGAAGAGGGCATACAGGCGATCGAGCAGCACGGCCCGTTCGCCATCGACGGCGACGCGGACATCATGCGCGCGCTGGACAAGCTGCTGCAGGCCTTTGTCGACCAGCACCGCATGAAGCTTCCCGGCGGTACCGCGTACGTGCCGTGCTACCGGGTGCTGAGCGCCTGACGAGGCGCGGCGGCGGCCCGGCGTGGCTTGACAGTTCGCCAGGTGCTTAGCAAACTACGCAGCTCCCGCCCGAATAGCTCAGCTGGTTAGAGCACTTGACTGTTAATCAGGGGGTCGTTGGTTCGAGTCCAACTTCGGGCGCCAGATGCAAGCCAAGGGCCGGCAGTGATGCCGGCCCTTGTTCTTTCCGGGGCCGGCAAAACCGGCGTAGACGTTGCTGCGACGTCATGCCCCGTGGCATTTGCCACCGCAATCGCCGTCGTTGCGTATCATCGCGATATATTCCGCCTCATGTTGACGTGATGGCTGCAACCTGACGCCATCACGCCCGAGCCCCCACGCGCGATCCCCACAGGTTCCCCATGCGCCGCAACCATCCGGCAGGCCGCCTGCCCGAACCGCCCAGCCCGATCGCCGACGACGGCGACGAGACGCACTTTTGCCGCACCTGTGCGTTCTCCGGAGCGTGCATTGCGGAGGGTTATGGCAAGCCGGAGCTGGTCGAGCTGCACTGCCTGGTCGAGCATGTCGGGCCGTTCCACGCGGGCGAGCACATCTTCCGCACTGGCGACCCGTTTCGCTCGATCTTCGCGGTGCGCGCCGGCACGGTGAAGACCAGCATGGTCGACCCCGCCGGGCGCGAGCAGGTGCTTGGCTTCTACCTGCCCGGCGAGGTGATTGGGCTCAACGCGATCTACCCGGACCAGTTCCCGTGCGATGCGGTGGCACTGGATACGGCGTATTTCTGCCGTTTCTCGTTCCCGGCGATGAGCGCGCTGGCCACGCGCATGCCGGCGGTGCAGCAGCGCCTGTTCCGGCTGATCAGCAAGGAGCTTGGCATGGCCACCCTGCTGGCCGGCGACCACAACGCCGACGTGCGCATGGCTGCTTTCCTCACCGACCTCGCCGCGCGTTACGAGGAGCGCGGCTTTTCCGGCACGCGCTTCCATCTCAGCATGTCGCGCGGCGACATCGCCAACTACCTGCGGCTGGCTGCCGAAACGGTGAGCCGCGTGCTCAGCCGGTTCCGCCAGCAGGGCCTGATCGAACTGGAGGGGCGCGAAATGGTATTGCGTGATCCCGAAAGGCTGCGCGCGATCGGCAAGAACCTGCTGCCGCAGTGAGCGTCTCCGCGGCAGCTGTGGCGGCTTGACGCAGCAGCCGTTTTCCATCGGCAGAGATGACATACGTCAAGCGCGATTCGCAACGTCTCCCTAGGCTCTGCGCGCAGAAACCACAGGGAGACACCCATGTCACGTTCGTTGTTCCTTGTTCTTGCCACGGCGAGCGCGTTGGCGCTTGCCGGCTGCTCCGGCAAGCCGTCCGCGGTATCGCCGGTGGGGGAGGCTGACGCCAGCCCCGCTGCGATCGCCGCCACCCATGGCGACTTCGGTCCCCCGCAGGGCAAGCCGATCCATGCGGTGCTGACCAGCCCGCCGCACGTACCGCCGCCGGTCAACCGCAACTACCCGGCGAAGGTG